>NZ_MSDU01000025.1 GCF_001936625.1 Domibacillus antri
GTGAGCGAGAGCAAGAGTCGGTGAGCGAGAGCAAGAGTCGGTGAGCGAGAGCAAGAGTCGGTGAGCGAGAGCAAGAGTCGCGTGAACATGATCTAATAGTAAAAGCCGCCCGGTTGGACGGCTTTTACTAGTGAGGAATGGCTTTTATGGACGGTAGCCGAAAGATGATGAAATTTTTTGGGCCTGCTCAAGGACATACTGGCTGATTTCATCATCCGTATTTTTTGGAACAAGCGGTGTAAACCCGACGACAGTCAGTGCACCAAGCAGATTTTGCTGAAAGTCGAGGAGAGGAACGCTGAATGATGAAATGTGCTCTATAAGCGGCTCTGACGCATACGTAAATTTATTTTTTTCTATCTCTCCGCGTTCTGTTATAAATTCTTTTCGTTTTAGTTCTGTTAATTTGCTGAGTTCCCGCAGCTCCCACTCCTGTCGTTCCGTTCCCTTCATAAATGCCGCAAAAATTTTTCCGGATGATGATAACAGTGGCAGTTTTGCACCGATTTGCGCGCCGATGTTAATGCCATAATTTGCGTTCCAGATGTGGGCTATAACAGGGCCGTCATGTGACCAGACCGCAAGAAGAGTGGTTAACGATGTTTGCTGGCTGATTTCTTTTAAATGAGGAAGAACGCGTCCGATAATGTCGGTGCTGCCGAGTGCCGCATTTCCATATTCAATCAACCGGCTGCCGAGTGAATAAGTATTTTGCACGGGATCGCGGTAAAGGACGCCGGATTGTGTAAATGTATGCAAATATTTATACAGATTGCTTTTCGTCATGCCGGTGTATTCTTGCACTTCCGCAAATTTTAAAGGGCGTGCTTTTTCAAGAAAAACATCGAGAATATTTAAGCCGATCTGTAAAGATTGAATTCCTTGAGGACTTTTTTGTTCTGTCATTATTTTCTCCTTTGACTTGTTTCTATCTTTGACAATCAGTGTAGCAGTAGTGGATGAAAAAAGAAAAGTATTTATCAATTCAACAATTTATTGACAAAGGGAAAAAATTGCTTTAATGTGTTTATTAATGATGAATATAAGTCACTAATAATGGAATTGATAAAGGGGAGTGTATAACATGCAACATGTAAGCGAAGTTATTGTTGTCGGCGGTGGAATTGGCGGACTGGCAGCAGCTCTTGGTGTAGTGGAAGCGGGGAAAACAGTTGCCGTACTGGAACAGGCACCTGAGTTTGGCGAAGTGGGTGCGGGCATCCAGCTTGGTCCTAATGCGATGGCTGTCTTGGATCGTTTCGGACTTGTGGAAGAAATTAATAAATTGGCTGTGTTTCCGAAACGTCTCGTATTAAAAGATGTGTATACAGGTGAAGAATTAACAGCGCTTGATCTGGGAGAGGAATTTCAGGAACGCTACGGCCAGCCATACATTGTGATGCACAGATCCGATTTGCATAGAGTGTTGTTAGAAGCGTGCCAAAAATCAAATAAAATTACTTTGTTAAATGATCAATCGATTCAATCAGCGGAGGAAAATGAAAGCGGTATCTTAATCACAAATCAGCGCGGCGAGACATTTACGGCAAAAGCGGTCATTGGAGCAGACGGCCTTAAATCAAAAATGCGTAAACTGTTCAGCGATGATGAACCTATTTGCTCGGAATATGTTGCATACCGCGGTACGATCCCAATTAATGAAATCTCGGCTGATAGCAACCTTGATGATGTGATTATGTGGATTGGACCTAATCTTCACCTTGTTCAATATCCTGTTCGCCGCGGGGAATTATACAATCAGGTTGTTGTATTTAAATCGTTTGAATATAAAGAAGGATCGGAGGACTGGGGTACTCCGGAAGAAATGGACAAACGCTTTGAAGGAAGCCATCCGCTCGTTGTCAATGCTCTTTCATTCATTCAGCGTCAAATCCGCTGGCCGATGTACGACCGTCTACCGATTGATAATTGGACGAAAGGGAACATTACGCTTCTTGGCGACGCGGCTCATCCAATGCTTCAATACTTGGCGCAAGGCGGCTGCCAGGCGCTTGAAGATGCGGCTTGTCTCGCGGACGAACTGTTGAAAAATGAGGGAGACTACGAAATGATTTTCAAAAACTATCAGGAACAGCGTATTCCACGGACAGCGAAGGTACAGCGCAATGCGAGAATATGGGGCGAAATTTTACATGCGGAAGATGAGTTGTCTATTTTACTCCGCAACACGATCTTTAAATCACGCGAAGCGAATGATTTCAGCGCAACGGATTTCCTATATAGATATCATAAGAATTTAGTAAGATAAATGAAATGGCCCTGTAATTCAGGGCTTTCTTCAGTCTAATGAACACGAAGGATTTCAGAACGATGAAATCATCCCGAAATTTTTGTTGAAATGTATTTGTAACATCCTGTATATTCTTATTAAGATACATAGTTCACTATTTTTATAATATGAATCATGGAAAATAATAACGGAATTTTTTGGTGGGAAAAGTAAACGCTGTTAAATATCTTTGAATTTCACCTGGAGGGATCATTTGTATGGCAAAAATCAACACTACTGAAATCATTAGTAACAGTAAATTTAACCGCTTTCATTTGGGGCTGTTAGCATGGGGGTTTCTTATCATCCTATTTGATGGATATGATTTAGTCGTTTATGGAACTGTTGTCCCGTTGTTGATTCAAGAATGGAACCTATCGTCAGTTCAAGCAGGAGCAATGAGCAGTTACGGATTATTCGGTATGATGTTCGGCGCGATTTTTTTGGGGATTTTGGCTGATCGAATTGGGCGGAAAAATGTAATCGCTTTATCGGTGATATTGTTTAGTCTCTTTACCGTTTTATGTGGATTTGCTAATGACCCTACAATTTTTTCCATCTATCGCTTTTTTGCTGGCATAGGTTTGGGAGGTATTATGCCGATCATTATTGCGTTAATGACTGATTATTCACCAAAAAAGATGAAGAGCATGGTCGTTTCAATTGTACTGTGTGGATATTCTGTCGGTGGAATGCTTGCGCCAACGCTTGGGATTATCATAATGCCTAAATTTGGTTGGGAATCAATTTTTTGGGTCGCTGGTATTCCTTTATTGTTATTGCCTTTCATGTATAGATATCTTCCAGAGTCTTCTGTTCATTTAATTAGAACGGGCAATAAAGAAGAAATGTTTCGGATATTGAAAAAAGTCAGCCCGGGAATTACTTTTAATAAAGATGATGAGATGATGAGTATCCCTTTGGCTGAATCAAAAGTTCCAGTTATCGGATTGTTTAAAGAAAAAAGAGGTTTGAGTACGGTCATGTTTTGGATTGCGTTTTTTAGCTGTTTACTAATGGTATATGGATTGAATACGTGGCTTCCTAAATTAATGATGGAAGCGGGCTATGCATTAAATTCAAGTTTAGGTTTCTTGATCGCCCTTCAAGGTGGAGCGATTATCGGTACATTAATTATTGCTCGTCTTTGTGATAAATATGGTTCTAAAAAGATGCTTGTACCTATGTATGCTTCAGGTGCAGTCGCGCTCACGTTACTCGGATTTAGCGGAAATACAATTGTTATTTATCTGCTGGTTGCGATTGCAGGAGCTGCTACAATTGGCGCACAAAATATTGTCCAGGCTTATGTCTCACAATACTACCCGTCATATATACGTTCCACTGCTTTAGGAGTATCTTCAGGAATTGGCCGAATGGGTGGTATGCTGGGACCGTTATTAGGAGGATTCCTTTTATCTATTACATTACCGATTCAATTGAATTTTATTGCATTTGCTATTCCGGGACTGATTGCGGCCATCGCATTATCTTTAGTTCCTGAAAAACGGGCTGCCTATCATAATCAGCCTAGTGAATTTGATCAAGAGGCAACTAATGAGATAAAAGCTAAATTGGCTAAGTAAGTTTTTTAGTAAAACCATTAAACTTACCTTGTTTAATAATCAAAGTGTTCAAATCATTTCTAAAAATGAAAGCGGTATCTTAGTGGAAAATCAGTATGGCCAAACATTTGCAGCTAAAACCGATATTGGAGCGGATAAATTTAAATCGAATATGCGTAAACTGTTCAGCGGCGATGACGAGTTATACCTGATGAAATGGACAAACGTTTTGAAGGAAGCCATCCCCTTGTAAACAAAGCGCTATCATTTATTCAGCAAACCTTAGTAATGTAAGATGAAAAAGCTCTGTTCATCAGGGCTTTTTTCTATGGGGATAGGGAGCTCTTATTTCGAAACACGAAACTTTTTGTTATACTAAAACCGGAGATTGACAAGGAAATCAGGTGTAATGGATGGAGTCAAAACAGCAAAATGCATTTTGGTCGATCATTTTTGCCGTATTTTTTGGTAATTTTTTAGCCGTGATGAATACTTCCACTGTAAATATTGCGGTGCCGGCATTTATCAATGAGTTTTCATCGGATTTGCCCGCAGCCCAATGGACGGTGACCGGATTTATGCTGGCAACGGGGGCGGTTGCACCGGCGACAGGATGGTTTGGTGCCCGGTTTGGCTATAAGCGTGTGTATATATCCGCTCTTATTGGTTTTTTTATTTGTTCGTTATTATGTACTTTTTCCTGGAATATTGAAAGTTTAATTGTGTTTCGCATTGTACAGGGGATGTTCAGCGGGATCATTATGCCATCAACGATGACACTCGTCTATAAAACCATTGAAAGGGAGCGGCAGGCATTCGGAATCAGTTTGTGGAGTTTATCTGCTGTACTGGCGCCGGCGCTTGGTCCTGTACTGGCCGGCTTCTTTATTGATGCTTCAGGCTGGCCGGCGTTATTTTATATGAATTTACCCATTGCGGCGGCTGCTGTTTGGGCGGCGGTCATCTTTATTCCTGGTGCGGATTCCGGTGCAAAAATGCCATTTGATTTCCCGGGACTGCTGCTGTCATTTATCGGGAGCATTTTACTGCTGACAGCTTTTGCGGAAGCGGAGTCATGGGGTTTTACAAATGTTAAGACGCTGCTTGTTACAGGAATTGCTCTATTATTGCTGGCGCTGTTTGTCCGCAGGGAAACCCGGATTCAGTTTCCGCTTCTTAATTTCAAGGTTCTCTCTCATCGCCGTTATGCGTACAGCCTTCTATTAAGTGCCGTGCTGTCTGTCGCTTTGTATGCGGGCGCTTTTTTAGTTCCGATCTTTCTGCAAAGCTCACTTGGTCTAGGCGCGCTGGAAACGGGGCTGATCATGATGCCGGGAGCACTAGTCATGGCTTTGTTCACGCCGGTGACCGGAAAGCTGTATGACAAAACGGGTCCTGCAGCGCTTATCTTGACTGGCCTGCTCATTATGATTGTCGGCACGTATATGATGGGGGACTTAAGCATTGAAACAACCACTTTATATATGGTCATCTGGACGTCGGTCCGTTACCTTGGTATTGCGCTTTGCAATATGCCGATTACGAACGTGGGCATGTCGGCTGTGCCGGTTGACATTGCCGGCTATGCATCGGCACTCAACAACTGGGCGAGACAGTCGATTGCTTCTTTATCGATTGCGCTTTTTTCAGCCTTGTTAGCGTTTCAATCAAAAAAATATACAGCTGCAAACACTGATTTTGATTCAGCATTGGCTTTTGCAGCAGGGGATGTATTTCTTTACTCCATTGTCCCGCTTGTCATTGCGCTGCCGCTTGTGTTTTTGCTGAAGAAACAACAAGCCGGGCAGGATTCAGCCGCGTGACTGCGGTTAACAAAAAACCCGCTGTGGAGCAGCGGGATTATTGGAAATATTGGTAATATACTTTTTTACTTTCTTCCACTGACGATGTTCCATGTATAAATACGCGTCCGTCTTTGAAAGCGGTAATCGTATATGGATCATTTTTAAATGAAATCAAAAAGGCGTTTTTATGCGTAATATGTGCGCTTTTTTCCACACTTTCGGATAAAAGATGGAGATCGCGCTGCTTCATATTGGATGGCCGTATTTGAACCGTATCACGTCCGCATAACACCGCAAATTTCGTCGATTGTTCATAGGAAAGAAACGGATACACCGGATTTGCCCCACAGGATGGGCAGTCCGGTTTTTTCAATTTCGCCGCATCAACGGAAGAAAATTGATTTATCCATAAATCAAATGAAAAAATGGTACCGCGCAGGGATTCCCGATTTCCGGTCAGCCATTTTAATACTTCCGCTGTCTGTGCCGAAGCGGTCATTTGCACAGCCGGTGAAATGATGCCTGCTGTGTCGCATGTGGCGCCTGCCTGTGGAATGGCATCCATTAAACAGTGCAGGCAGGGCGTTTCACCTGGAATAACCAGCAGTGACAAACCGCCTGAAGCGACACATGCACCATATACCCACGGAATGCCATGTTTCTGCGCTGCGTCATTGATGACAAACCGGATGTCAAAGTTGTCAGTTCCATCAATAATGAGATCGACGGTACCGCCGGATAAAATCCGCTCTAAAAAATCAGGATCGGCATCGAGCGTTAAAGCATCGATAACGACATCGGAGTTAATCATGGTCAGTCTTTTTTGCGCCGCTTCCGCTTTTGGCAGGCGGTCAATGGCATCCTGCTCGGTATATAAATTTTGCCGCTGCAGGTTGGAAAAGTCGACGTAATCACGGTCAACAATGGTCACGCGGCCAACGCCGGCGCGGACAATCATTTCGGCATTGGCCGCGCCGAGCGCTCCGGCGCCAATGATTAAAACGTGTTTGCTGCGAAGCATTTCTTGGCCTTTTTTTCCAATGCCGGAAAATAAAATTTGGCGTGAATACCGTTCGGTCAAAGTATACTCATTCCTTCCAGCGGACTCGACGCTGCGGCATGCATTTTTTTCGGAATGCGTCCTGCCTCGTAGCCGGCACGTCCAGCCAGTACGCCATACTTCATTGCTTCGGCCATTTTCACCGGATCATCCGCTCCCGACACAGCTGTGTTGAGCAGCACACCGTCTGCGCCTAGTTCCATCGCTTTGGCTGCATCAGAAGGTACACCAATTCCCGCATCCACAATAACGGGTACAGATGACTGTTCAATGATGTAACGAATATTAAGCGGGTTAATAATACCGAGACCTGTTCCAATCGGCGAAGCACCCGGCATGATCGCATGACAGCCCAGATCTTCAAGACGCTTTGCCAGCAGTACATCATCAGATGTGTATGGCAGGACGATAAATCCTTCTTCCAGAAGCATTTCAGATGCTTTTAGCGTTTCAACCGGGTCCGGGAGCAGCGTTTTATCACAGCCGATTACTTCCACTTTAATCATGTCGCAAAGCCCGGATGCTTTGGCAAGCTTTGCGATACGCACCGCTTCTTCAGCTGTTTTCGCGCCTGCCGTATTTGGGAGCAACGTATATTTTTTCACATCAATCTTTTCCAAAAAATTCGGCTGGTCCGGTTCAAAAATATTCATCCGGCGCACCGCAAAAGTTAAAATTTCTGTTTCTGATTTTTCCACCGCTTCTTTTTGAATATCAAAATCAGGGAATTTTCCTGTCCCGAGCAGCAGTCTTGATTTAAATGAATAAGGTCCAATCTTTAACATATTATCCGCCTCCTACAAATTGAACGATTTCGATCCGGTCACCGTCGTTAAGCACCGCATCGTCACGTGTTGTTTTATCTAAAATGGATTGATTAAGTTCCACAATAGCCAGTTCTTTATTGAGCTTAAAATGGTCGAGCAAATCACGGACCGTTGTCACATGATCCGGCAGTTCCACGCCGCGTCCATTCACCGTCATATTCATACGAAAAATTCCTCCTTTTTTGTTAAAAATCGTGATGGGGAGAAGGGAGCCAAAGCAGCAGCTGCCTTTTCGCATCCGCTCAAATAACGCTCCATTAATACCCCGGTTACCGGACTTAATAAAATGCCGTTCCGGTAATGCCCTGTACATAAATAAAGGCCGTCAACAGAAGGGTGGGAGCCGATGATGGGCAGACCATCTGACGATTGCGGCCGGACGCCGGACCATGTACGTTGGATGACGCCTTCATCAAGCACCGGCAATAGACGGGCAGCTCTGTTCAAAAGCGAACGGATTCCGCCGGCTGTGACGGATGTATCAAAGGAGCCGGGGTATGATGTCGCGCCAATCAGCATTTCTTTATTCCGTTTTGGCACAATGTAACAGCCATCCACTGAGAACACCGTTTTTACCGGCGCTTCTTCCGCTAATTTCACTGACACGCATTCCCCTTTAACAGGAATAACCGGCGGTGTAAATCCGGTTTCCGCAAGCAATTCACTGCTCCACGCACCGGCGGCATTAATGAAACTGTCTGCATGATACATCCCGTTCGTTGTTTGAACACCGTACACTTTATTTTTTTCTATCAGCACTTGAAGCACGGCTTCCTGCTCATATACATGTACACCGGCATTCACGGCGGCGTGCAAAAAAGCACGGGCGAGCAAAGGCGCTTTTACTTGATTGTCTTTCTCCAAATAAATCGCGCCGGCCGTATCAGCTGTCATGCAAGGTTCAACGGCCGGGACGTCACCCGGCTCCAGCCATTGGACCGATGAATCTTTTCCGGATAAAAAGGTATACTGCTCGAGAAGTGCCGGCCGGTCGTCCATTGCTGCCGCCACTTTCAACAATCCCGCCTTACGCAGTTCAATATCGATGCCGGACTCCTCAAACAGTTCATCGCGAACATCTGAAAACATAGCCCGGCTTTCAAGCGCAATCGTCATAAGCGGGTTTTCCTGCTCAAATTCATTTTGAGCGCCAAGCATTCCGCCGGCCGCCATCGATGCGACGCCAGCCTTACCGGCATCAAATACTGCCACAGAAAGTCCAGTTTTCGCCAGCCGGTATGCGATGGAACAGCCGATCACACCGCCGCCGGCAATAAGACAATCATATTGTTTCATTGAGATCACTCCTCATTTTTAAAGAAAGCTGAAATCATGGCTGCGCCAGTTGCGCCTGCACCAAACACTGTTTTCATATTTCCAAAATCAATGCCGCCGATTGCGATGACCGGAATGGAAACAGCAGCAGCTATTTCGCACAAGGCATCCAACCCTCGGCCCGGCAGTCCTTTTTTGGAAGAAGTCTCAAAAATATGTCCAAAGTAAATGTAATCTGCTCCGTCTTCTTCTGCCTGTTTTGCCGTTTTCAAAGAATGAACGGATTTGCCGGCCTGTATGTGTTGATATGCTTGCTTGAAAGACTTCATCCGTTCGTCGAATTCGGTGAAATGGACCCCTTGCAAATCGTATTGAACAGCGATGTCAGGAAAAGAATGAACAATCAGTTTTCCGGAAGGAATTCCCCGTTCAATCATTCCTTTTATCTTTTGACTGATCTCCATTTCAGACAGTTGTTTTTCGCGCAGGCAAAGGGCATCGACGCGCGGATGAAGGGATACGGAAGCGGTTATCACGCTTTCGGATAAGCCGGTGCCATCCGTTACCGCATGAATCATGATGATCAACTCCATCTTCAAAAATGCAAAAAGCGCTGCATCCCGAAATGGAAAGCAGCGCTGTATAAACACGACAAAAAAATAAAGGTCTCGCCACTTTCCTACGCCAGTATGAACTGGATCAGGTTCCAGGAATCCCAAAGTCAATCACTTTGATCTCAGCCCTTTTAAAGGGCACCTCCAGTGGATGAATATTCAGTTTTTTTCAGCCTATCATATATCTTCCACAATGTCACGCACGAAAATTATTCGTAAAAACCGAGATGCTTGGAAATATCATCCGCTGCTTTCATCATTTTAAAAGCTGCTTCTTCAGCACGATCGCCGGTCAAACGGCTTGAATGACCGATGACAGAAAGAGAAGAAACGACGGAGCCGGTATGATCACGAATGGGGACGGCGATGCTGGTGTAGTGCTCATAATATGATCCATGCAAAATGCAAAATCCGCGTTCACGGATGTCAGCTAAAATATGCTTGATTTCCTTCTTATTCGTCACGGTTTTAAGTGTATAGGCATACCGTTCTCCCGACAGCGCCCGTTCGATCGTTTTTTCTTCTTGAAAGGCGAGAATGCAGAGCCCTTCCGCTGTGCAGTAAACCGGGTTTTTTCGGCCAATTTGGGTCAGCAGCCGGTCTGGATGGCTGCTTTCTGCGCGGAATAAATAAACGACGTGGTCCTCTTCCAACAAACAAATATGCGTCGATTCATCCAGTAATTCAGCCATTTTTTTGACGGTCGGGAAGCCTTCTTTATAAAGCTCGCGGTGGCTGAAAATGACCCCGCCGAGCGTCAAGATGGATAAACCGAGCCGGTAATGGTTCGTACGCGGGTTTTTGGAGAGAAACCCTTCTTTCGTCAAAATGAGTACAAGCCGGTGAACACTGCTTTTTGGAATGCCGCTCAGCTTTGTCATTTGCGTGATGCTCAGCTCCGGCTGTTTTGGTGTAAACAGCCGGAGGAGCCGCATCGCATTAGTCACAGACGATAATGTTTTTTTATCTTTCTCATTGCCGGTCATCTTTTCGCCCCCTTTTGTCTGAACGTCACGATGTCCGTCATTTGTCTGGCTGCTTCTTGGACAGCGGTTATGTATCGTTTTTGCAAAATAGGGGAAGCGGCTCTTTTTGGATCAGCGGTTATATTTATGGACGCAATCGCTTTCTTTTTTTTATTAAAAACAGTAGCGCCTATCCCGGTAATCTGCTCGCGGAATTCCTGTTCGCAAAAAGTATAGCCGTTTTGACGGATTTGTAATAGTCGTTTGTTAAATTGGTCAATTGATGTAATCGTTTTCTTTGTATAAGATGTAAGGTGCTTCGCCGATTCGCCGGCGGCCTCCGGTTCAAAGGCAAGAATCGCCTGTCCCGAACTTGTACAAAAAGCGGGATGACGCCGCCCGATATGGATAAAATCATCAGAAGGATAAGTGCCGTCAATCGTCTGCAAATATATGATATCAAGCCCTTCTAAAATAGCCAGATGCGCGTTTTCACCTGTTGATTCGACAAGCATATTTAACACGGGCGTCGCTTCATTTAAAATATGAATTTGTGAATTAACAATATTCGTCAATGCCAAAATGGATGAACCGGGGCTGTAAAGGTGTGTTTGATGGTCTTTGACGACAAATCCTTCAGCAGCCAGAGATGATAAAAGCCGATGAGCGGTGCTTTTTGACACACCTAATAATTTTGAGACATCGGTAACGCTCATTTCGGGTTGATTTATCGAGAAGGATTTTAAAATGAGCAGTGCATTTTCAAGAGAAGTGATACGGCTCAACGCTTAATTCCTCACTTTCAAGTTTTGTATAGTAGAACAATAGCGAAAAATAAGAAATAGAACAAGACAAAATGACAGAATTATTTTATTATTATAGAAAACTGGTATTTTTCCTCTTGAATCGAGGTGGGCACGGATGAAAGAAAGGTATTCTGAAAGGGAAAAGAATGCTGCGGAAATACTTGTAAAGCTGGCGGATGCGGTGACAGAACAGGTAGGCGGGCATTTCTTTCAATCACTTGTTCGTGAAATTGCAGAAGTACTGGAAGTTTCAACTGTTCTCGTCGGTGAATTTAGAGAAAAGATAGAAGAAGTGCATGTGGTGGCGATGTATCATGACCATAAAATTATTGAAAATATTTCATATAATTTGGCGGCCACCCCATGTGCAAATGTAGTGAATAAACAAGCGTGTTTTTATCCGGAAAATATACAGCTTTTGTTTCCGGATGATGGTATGCTGGCCGATATACATGCCCAAAGCTATCTAGGGGAGCCGCTTTGTGACGCAGAGGGCAATGTTGTGGGCTTGATCGCGGTGCTGGATACGAATCCGATGGTGTCTGATCAACTCATTTCAGCTGTTTTTCGCATTTTTGCGAACCGGACCGCGAATGAACTGATCCGGCGGCAAATGGAAGAAAAACTTCGCAGGGCCGCTCATTTTGACACGTTAACAGGATGGATGGAAAGACATCATTTTTATGATGTACTGGAAGAAAAATTGAGCAGTCAGCCGGATGAAAAATGGGTGCTGTTCTTTATTGATATTGATAATTTTAAAATGATTAACGACTCATTGGGTCATGTCATGGGCGATCAAATACTCCGGCAATTTTCCGGTCGTCTCCGTTTTGTGTTTAAAGAGGAAGAAGCTGTTTTTTGCCGGTTCAGCGGTGACGAGTTTGCCGTACTTATGAAAAATAGGGCGGATGAAAAAGCGATAAAACAGCTTGCGGATAAAGTTTTCGATAGTTTTCAAACGCCGCTGCTGGTGAACGAGCATATGAGTTACATGACAGCCAGTATGGGTATTGCCCTTTACCCGGAGGATGCATGCGGCAGTACACTGCTTGTCCATTGCGCGGATATTGCGATGAATAAAGCGAAAACAAAAGGGAAGAACAACTATATTTTTTTCTCTCAGGATATTGTTGATGATTATGACCGTTATGAAATGAAAAACGATTTATATGAAGCGGTCAACAATGACGGCTTTCATCTTGTTTATCAGCCAAAATGCGCCTGCCATACAAATAAAATTACCGGTTTTGAAGCACTGATTCGCTGGGAACATCCGGCGCGCGGTTTCGTTTCTCCTGAATCATTTATTCCGGTTGCCGAAGAAACAGGACTCATTCATCCGATTGGCGATTGGGTTTTGGATGAAGCGTGCCGGCAAATTCGCGAATGGCGCGATATGGGTATGACCGATGTCACCGTGGCCATTAATGTCTCAGCCGTTCAATTTGCGAAAGAATCTATTCTGGATGACATATGCGGGGCAGTGCGCCGTCATGATATCCCGTTTTCCGCGCTGATTATTGAAATCACAGAAGGAATGGCCATGCAAAATCCACAGTGGACCATCGAGGTGCTGAAAGGGCTGCGGAAAAAAGGGATTCTCGTACACTTGGACGATTTTGGCACCGGCTTTTCATCGTTTAATTATTTAAGCCGCTTTCCGGTGGATGCCATTAAAATTGATCGTTCATTTGTTCAAAATATCGGCATCGATCAACGGGATACATCGATCGTAAATGCACTGCTCGGCATCGTTTCCTCACTTGGTTTAAACGTTGTGGCGGAAGGGGTCGAAACGAAAGAGCAGGCAGACTATTTGCAAGAGAATGGCTGTCTTGAACTGCAAGGCTTTTATTTCAGCCGTCCGCTGTCTTCAAATGATGCCGCGCATCTTTATAAACAAAAAATAATACCGGGCCGGTGAGTCTTTCTTCCTTATTTGTAATTATTGTAAAAATTTGTCGTGAAGTATGTTTCATAATATACACAGACGGGGAATAAACTAATTGCAACAAGAAAAAAGGGGAAGACAGCATGCAACCAACAGAGAAAGAACAAATGATGTGGATTGAACGTCTGATGGCACAAGGCATTTTTAAATGTGGAGACCGCCAGCTTTATGAGTTGACGGTGGATGAATTGATGTATTTAAACGATTTGAATGAAGCGGTAAATAATTAAGTGAAAAGCTCAAACGCTGTTGGCCGCGTTTGAGCTTTTTTTGTTTTTGACTGTTGAATATACGCCGGGCTTATGATTTTTCGCATAACGGATCAAGGGAACCGTTACGCCAAGCATGGCAAGGACAAGTCCAATAACACCGGGCCAGTGAAGGTGTGTCCAGAACCAGCCGCCGAACGAGCCGGCCACACTGGAACCGAGATAATAGAGCAATAAATATAAAGAAGAAGCCTGTGTTTTATTAAAACCGGCATATTCTCCGACCCAGGCGCTGGCGATGGAGTGCGCACCAAAAAAACCAAATGTGAAAACCGCAATTCCCATAATCATAATTGAAAGGACTGGGATTAGTGTCATGACCGCGCCGGCCGCCATAATCGCGATGGACCATTTCAGTGTGCGCGGGTTTCCATATACATCCGCTTTTTTTCCCATGTACATCGCGCTGAATGTGCCGGTTAAAAAGACAACAAAAATAAATCCGATAAACGTTTGGCTTAATGAAAAAGGCGGTGCCATCAATAAAAAGCCAATGTAATTATACAGTGTCACGAAACCGCCCATTAATAAAAAGCCGAGTGATATGACAGCGAGAAGCGGCCGGTTGTATGAATGAACTTTATACGCAAACAGCATTTCTTTCAGTGTCGCATGTTTTTTTTCTGAATTGCGCGGTTCAGGAAGTGTAAATAAGAAGGTGATGCTGGCGGCGAGGGCAACAATACCAATGATGATCAGCGCAATCCGCCAGTTAAACAAGTCGGTCAACAGTCCGGTCAATATGCGCCCGGACATTCCGCCTATTGTCGTTCCGCTTATATATAAACCCATTGCCGTCCCGATTGCTTTCGGATTAAATTCCTCTGACACATACGCCATGGCAATGGCCGGTACGCCGGCTAAAAATACACCGAGCAGTGCGCGGAATGCAAGCAGTGTCCAGAAATTGGGGCTGAGCGCGGTGAAAATACCGATCAATGAAGCCGCAAACATGGAGATGATCATCAATTTCTTTTTGCCGAATTCATCTGATAGGGCGCCGGCTGCAATCATGGCGATAGCGAGAACACCGGTTGACAAAGACAATGCCAGACTGGCGATCGATGCCGAGACGCCAAATTGATTGGAAAATAACGGCATAAGCGGCTGTGTTGTATATAACGTGGCAAAGGTAACAAACCCGCCGAGAAACAAAGCGAAACTCGCTTTTTTTTGTTCAATGGACCCTTGTTCAATATAAGACATAAGCTTCCTTCTTTCCGTCAAGCCTAAAAATGGATTTTATATCCTCACTATACGCTTCCAACACCTATAAATCCAATTTATAATTATTATCAATATAATGCATTTTTTTTATAGGAGTGATGAGATGGAATGGCATCAAATTCAAAACGTTATTGCGGTAGCTAAATACAGGAACTTTACGAAAGCGGCGAAACAGCAGTCTGTATCACAGCCGGCTTTAAGCCGGTCGATTATGAATTTGGAAGAGGAACTCGGTGTTCCATTGTTTATTCGTGGTAAAAAAGAAGCCGGTTTAACACGATTTGGAGAGATTTTTCTGGAAAAAGCAAAACAGGCTGCGGCGCTTATGGGGGAAGCATTAGAAGAAATTGAGCATCTTGCATCACCAGGTAAGGGGAATATCTCCATTTCTTTTTTACCGACACTCGGGCCGCATGTTATCCCGTCATTGATTGCTGAATATAAAAGGATGTACCCGGATGTGACATTTCAGTTATTTCAGGGCGCCGGTGAAGTAAACGTAAAAAAAGTCCAGACAGGCGAGGCGGACATGTGTCTGACAGCGCCCCCATTTGAGCGGGCGGATATTAACTGGACGATTGTACGGGAAGAAAAGCTGTATTTAACAGTCCCTTTAAATCATCCATTTGCAAATCGGGCGGCTATTTCGTTTAAAGAGGCGTCCTCTAAACCGTTTATTTGTTTTAAAAAAGGTTTCGGGATTCGATTTCTTTTTGATGAAATTTGTTCAACATTAAACGTTGACCCGGAAATTACGTTTGAAGGGGAAGAAGTAACGACTGTTGTCGGGTTTGTCGCTGCGGGTCTCGGTATTGCGATGCTGCCCCGCACAGAAGAAATCGAGGACGAACCTGTTCATTTTCTTGAAATCAATGATATGAATGCAACTCGAAAAGTCGCGCTGGGTACGAAAAAAGACGTCCCGTTGTCACCAGCGGCCCATCAATTTCATGCCTTTGCTGAAACGTACATAACAAGCCGGAGTTGATTTTTTGTTTCATGTATAAAATAAAGAATTGGGGGTAATAAGAGAAGAGACATATAGATGGAGGGATTATATCTTGAATTACTCGTTATGGGTCGGCAGTTACGCAAAGAAGGATGAACCGGGCATTTATAAAGTGGGGATCGATTTGGACAGCGAAAAAATACAAGTAATGGATCGTTTCAGAGGCGCAGAAAATCCATCTTTTTTGGCAGAAGCAGACGGTTTTTTGTATGCAGCATCTGAATCAATGGAAGGGAAAGCCGTTCTTTTTCAAATTGACGAAGATGGACTGGCTTTAAAAGGAACGGCGGATGCCGGTGATATGGCGCCATGTCATATCTACGCCGAGGGGAAATCTGCATGGACAGCTAATTACGGAGGGTCTGTTACAAAATTTGAGCGGGACGGCGATTCAATAGAGAAAGCAGCCTTTTCGAAACGCGAAGGAAGCGGGCCGAATCAGGAGCGTCAGGATGCGCCGCATGTTCATTCCGTGACACCGTTTCCAGATGGGCTGCATCTGCTTGTATGCGACCTCGGCACAGATACACTCGCTGTGTACGAAAAAACGAAATTGGAACTGGTGAAAGAAGTAAAAACAGCACCGGGGTCTGGTCCGAGAATGGCACTGTTTCATCCGGAGATGCCCGTTGTTTATGTCATGAATGAGCTTGATTCAACGGTTTCCGTTTATAAAACAGGTCAGAATGGGGATATTACTCATCTTGATACGATTGAATCGCTGCCGGCAGATTACAGTGGAAAGCATACCGGAGCCGATTTGCAGTTCAGCCCGGACAGACGGTTTTTATATGCCTCCATCCGAGGATGGGACGGGTTTGCGGTATTTGATATTGAAGGAGAAGGCGCGCTGTCTCAGCCGCGGCACGTTGCGGGATCAGGCAAAACACCAAGATGTTTTTATGTTCTGCCGGATGCCCCTTACTTAATTGCCGCGTATCAGGATTCCAATAAGGTCACATTATTTAAATTAGAAGCAAACGGGCTTCCCGTGTTTACCGGAAGTGAAGTAACCATTTCAGCACCAGTTTGTGTCATTATGAAAGGAGCGAATTAAATGAATTCACTAAAAGGGAAAACAGCACTCATTACAGGTGGAGGATCGGGGATTGGCCGGGCTTCGGTCATTCGTCTGGCAGAAGCGGGAGCCAATGTCGTGCTTCTTGACCGGAGTCCGGAAGATTCGGATGAACTGGTGAAAAAAATCGGGGAAGACCGCGCAATACATGTAACAGCGGATGTAGCGAAACCGGATCAAATGGAGAAGGCCATTAATGAAGGGGCGGCGAAATGGGGCGGCATTGATATAGTGTTTGCCAATGCGGGACAGAATGGAACGTTTACGCCGCTGGAACACTTGAAGCCAGAGGATTGGAACTCCGTCATGATGACAAACTTAACCGGAACATTTTTAACGTTGAAATATTCAATTCCATATTTAAAGAAAAACGGCGGCAGCGTCATTATTACGTCATCCATTAATGGCACACGCACATTCAAAAATTTTGGTTTCTCCGCTTATGCGACAACAAAAGCCGGGCAGGTGGGTCTCGGAAAAATGGCCGCTGTTGAACTCGCGAAGTTTAAAGTGCGGGTGAACATCATCTGTCCGGGTGCAATTGAAACAAATATTGATGAAAGTACGAATATGGAAGATGATAAATTGAAAGAAATCCGTATACCGATTGAGTATCCGGAAGGGAATCAGCCGCTTGCCGGCGGTTCCGGCAAACCGGAACAGGTAGCTGATCTCGTTCATTATTTAGCAAGTGACGCCGCAAGTCATGTAACAGGCTCTGTTGTCTATGTGGATGGGGTAGAATCGTTATTGTAAAACTATCCGCAAGAGGTTGTGAACAATACACAGGAAATACAGCTTTAATGTTTAGGGAAACTCCCGTTTTGGAACGGGGGTTTTTTCGGATGAAGAACGGGAAAAAAGGCATTAATTGAAAAGAGAAAGAAGTGAATGAAATGAGAATCCCGGATGAGCTTGCGGAACTGGGCAAGAAGAGGATAGCGGCATACCAGGTGGAAGGATTTGTATATGGAAGCGGTCCGGAACATGCAAAGCTGATGCTCGTTGGAGAAGCACCGGGGGAAACAGAAATCGGTAACGGCATTCCATTCAGCGGACGTGCCGGCAATGAACTGATGAAGTTTTTGCAGCTCGCTGGTGTGACACGGGAAGATGTGTATATAACAAGTGCCGTCCGGAGCCGCCCGTACAAATGGGGCGAGAAAAATGGTCCGGACGGAACGAAAATAAAGCGGAAGTATAACCGCGCACCGACTGCCGGCGAAATCAAAGCACATGCGCCGCTCTTAGATTATGAAATGGAGCATGTAAAGGCGCCGGTTATTGTCACACTTGGCAATATTGGTTTAAAAAGACTCGCCGGAAAAGATAAAAAAGTGTCTGATCTTCACGGCAGGCTGCTTATTCAGCCTGTACTGCGCTTAAAAGATGATCAGTATGAGTGGACGGATAAAAAGTACTGTCTGTTTCCTACTTTTCATCCGGCTTCGATTTTTTACAATCGCGGCTTGCTGGAACTCATTCATTCAGATATGGAAAAATTGCGCGGATTACTCGGGAATTTTCCGATGAATGAACAAACCGATCAGGACGAATAACATAAGTGATGCGAGAGCGGTCCGGCTTGCGATATTTCCGTAATCGGCGAGGACAAGCGTAATCGTTCCGTACATAAGCGGACCGGCAATGGCGGATAATTTGCCCGAGAACGCAAATAACCCGAAAAACTGTCCCCGCTTGTCTTCAGGCGACAATTCGATAATGAAAATCCGGGAGGTTACCCATACAGCGCCGAGTGCAACACCAAAAAGGCTTCCTGTCACCCAAAACATCGCCTGGTTGATCGCAAATGTGCCGAGCAGCAGGGCGGAAAATAAAATAAAGCCAACGTAAAAGACGGATTTTTTAGCACCGACGGCTTTAGTGATATACCCGAAAATAAATGACCCGATAATACTGGAAACGGTTGACACGAGGTAAAGTAAAATGAACTCGCCTGATGTGAACCCGACAATTGCTTTGGCATATACCGCCATCATCGCAATGGCGGTGGCAATCGCATCGTTAATAAAAAAGTAAACGATCATAAACAGAAAAATCGGACGGTAATGACGCATCTCTTTAAACGTATCCAAAACGTCGCGGTATCCGGCAAAAAACGGCCGTTTGTCAAGCGCGGGTCCAGGTGTTTCTTTATATAAAAACATCATCGGCATTGTGAAAATAAGAAACAAAATCGCTGTCGGTAAAAAAGCATCCGCATAATGGCCGTCACTGACAAGCGGATAGACCGTTAATCCGACAAGTGTACCCATGTAGCCGACCGCGACACCGAATCCGGAAAGCAGCGGCATCGTCTCTTTTGTCCCGATATCCGGTAGCATCGCATCATAAAAGATTAAGCTCGATTGATAGAAAAACTTGGCGGCGACAAATAAAACAACGACGACAGCAAACGCAGCTGGCAATCCGCCAAATAGACCGAAATTTTGCGGGGCCACTAAACCCATTAATGCGGTGCATACAATGGCAGCGAGTGCGAAGGCGGCAACATACCGTTTCTTCCGCCCGCTGCGGTCAATCCACACCCCGAATAATGGTGAAAAAAGAACGAGGAAGAAACTGGAGACGGCATTGGCATATGACAAAAAGGTACTGGCGATTTGATCAAGCCGTTCATCACCGCCCGCCACTTCTTGCACATAAAACGGGAAAAAAATTGTCGTAATGTTGGATGAAAAAATGGTGTTCGCAAAATCATATAATGCCCATGAAAGAACAGGAAGAGTCAAAAACAACTTCCAGCCTTGCTTATTCTGCATAAAAAACACCTCCATTTTATAGTAATTCGCAATTTATTAAATGTATCCTGCCATTTGCACTAATTTAACAATTAATCTGATTAAACATATAGGAATTTTGTTAGTTTTCCGTTAAAATAAAATTAAGTAAGGAAACTTTTTTCGTTTTGCGTTAAAATAAAACGGAAGATTATACATAAAGTGAGGGAAAACAAATGGGAAAAACATTTATTTTCGGACATAAAAATCCGGATACGGACACAATCTGTTCTGCACTTGTGTATGCAGACTTGAAAACAAAATTGGGCATTGAGGTAGAAGCTGTCCGCCTTGGCGATGTGAATGGTGAAACAGAATATGCATTAAAACAGTTCAACGCCACAGCCCCCCGCTTAATTGAAAAAGCAGCTCCAGAAGTGGAAACGGTTATTCTTGTCGATCACAACGAACGCCAGCAAAGCGTCGACGACATTGACGATGTGCGCGTTCTCGAAGTGATCGATCATCACCGTATTGCCAACTTTGAAACAGCTGATCCATTGTACTATCGTGCTGAGCCTGTTGGCTGTACAACGACGATTTTGAACAAAATGTACAAAGAAAAAGGCGTGAAAATTGAAAAAGATATCGCGGGTTTAATGCTTTCTGCCATCATTTCGGATTCACTGTTGTTTAAATCACCAACATGCACAGAGGAAGATGTGCAGGCGGCGAAAGAGCTTGCTGAAATCGCTGGTGTGAATGCAGAGGAATACGGCCTTGAAATGCTGAAAGCAGGCGCTGATTTGAGCGGCAAAACGGCAGAAGAACTTATTTCCATCGATGCAAAAGTTTTCCCGATGGGCAGCAAAAAAGTAGAAGTTGCACAAATTAATGCCATTGACCCAGCTGACGTCTTAGCGCTTCAAAGTGATATTGAAGCTGCCGTTCAAAAAGCAATCGCTGAAAAAGAACTGGATCTGTTCCTCGTGGTGGTGACAGACATTTTGAACAGCGACTCTGTTGCCATTGCACTTGGATCAGAAGCAGCTGCTGTTGAAGAAGCATACAATGTGAAACTTGATAATAACACAGCTCTTCTTAAAGGTGTTGTATCACGTAAAAAACAAATTGTTCCTGTATTAACTGAAATTTTGCAGGCAAAATAAGATATGCATAAAACTCCCCGAAAAGGACATTCTTTTTCGGGGAGTTTTTTTATTTTGTAAGAAAAATGACTAGGATTTTCCAAAAGATGAAAACGCCTCCTGGAAATCATTCGATTCTGAAAAATATGTCTATTTTCTTTTACTTGAATAATTTATTTACCTCTGATATTGTAAAAAACACCTTTAAATTAGGTTATTTTTTATTCGGAAAATTTTATAAAATAATAATTTCAGAATGGAAGGAAGCGGAAGTATGGATAAAAAAGCAATTGTGGAAAGTGTTCCGCAACGCGGCTTTTTTGGTCATCCAAAAGGATTGTTTACCCTCTTTTTCACGGAATTCTGGGAACGTTTCTCTTATTATGGAATGCGCGCTATTCTGCTTTACTATATGTATTATGAAGTCTCAAAAGGCGGACTTGGTCTTGAGGAAATGACAGCAGCCTCTATTATGGCGATTTATGGATCGCTCGTATATATGTCGGGGATTATCGGCGGCTGGATTGCTGACCGTCTGATCGGTACATCGAAAACTGTTTTTTACGGTGGTGTATTGATCATGATTGGACACATCGTTTTGGCATTGCCGTTTGGAGCAACGGGTTTATTCACTTCAATGGCGTTTATCGTCGTTGGTACGGGTTTACTGAAGCCGAACATATCCAGCATTGTCGGTGATCTTTACGAAGAAACGGATGGACGCTGTGATTCCGGATTCAGTATTTTTTACATGGGTATTAATATGGGCGGGCTTTTAGCACCGATTATCGTCGGGACGGTCGGGCAGGAATACAATTTTCATCTTGGCTTCGGACTTGCGGCCATTGGCATGTTTTTAGGGCTTGCTGTGTACTTGGCGACAAGAAAGAAAAATCTCGGTCTTGCCGGGACGTATGTGCCGAACCCGCTGTCGCTTGAGGAAAAGAAAAAAGTATTTACACAAATTGGTATCGGATCGATCATCGTTGCGGTTTTAGTGGCAGCTGGACTGATAACGGGAGCGTTAACGCTTGCTGTCTTTACGATGACGATTAGTGTGCTCGGTATTTTGATTCCTGCTGTATATTTTTTCGTTATGTACCGCAGCCCGAAAACATCAGCTGCCGAAAAATCCCGCGTGCTTGCATACATTCCGCTCTTTATTGCAGCGGTGATGTTCTGGGCAATTCAAGAGCAGGGGGCCATTATTTTAGCGCAGTACGCCGATAAGCGGACGGACCTGTCATTTATGGGGCTGGATCTGCAGTCTTCATGGTTCCAGTCATTAAATCCATTATTTGTTGTCATACTCGCACCTTTATTTGCCTGGCTGTGGGTAAAGCTTGGAAGCCGTCAGCCGTCGACACCGGTAAAATTTTCACTCGGTTTGTTTTTCGCTGGTCTGTCCTTCCTTGTGATGATAATCCCGGCATTTGGCGGAACGGAAACACTTGTCAGCCCAATGTGGCTCGTTCTCAGCTTCTTCCTCGTTGTATTGGGGGAGCTATGCTTATCCCCGGTTGGGTTATCGGTTACAACGAAACTCGCACCGGCTGCATTCAGTGCCCAGACGATGAGTCTCTGGTTTTTAACAAACGCGTCCGCACAGGCGATCAATGCACAGCTCGTTCGTTTTTACAGAGAAGATACAGAGATCGTATACTTTGGCATTATCGGATGTGCCTCTATCTTTATTGGACTCATTCTGCTTCTATTTTCATCAAAAATCCGCGGGTTTATGCGCGGCGTTAATTAATGAGCGTTCCTCCAAGGAGGGACGCTTTTTTTGTATATGGAACATTGATATAATGAAAGAAATGGAAAACAGGGACGTGAATATGTGGATAGTGAACGAAAAATAGAACAAGAGAGTTTGATTCAGAAACAGCATCAAAAGCTAAGTTTAAAAAGGGTTTTAAAACGAATTGTATTTATTTTTATCGGCGCTGTTCTGATGGCGGTCGGCCTGGAAATTTTTCTTGTGCCGAATTTGATTATGGATGGCGGCATCGTTGGAATCTCTATTATTTTATCCAATTTAACCGGCGTAAAGCTTGGGCTCTTCTTATTTTTATTAAATATTCCTTTCTTTTTTCTCGGTTATAAGCAAATTGGAAAAACATTTGCGTTTTCAACAGTGTTTGGGATTGCCATCTTATCGATCGCTTCGACTCTTCTGCACCCGGTTTCCGCTTTTACAGATGATATTATTTTAGCTGCTGTATTTGGCGGTATAGCGCTCGGTGCCGGTGTCGGTATTGTCATCCGGTACGGCGGTTCACTTGATGGTACAGAAATCTTAGCGATTTTAATGAATAAAAAACTGCCGTTTTCCGTCGGCGAAATTGTTATGTTTTTTAATGTTTTTATTTTCACATGGGGCGGATTCGTCTTCGGATGGGACCGCGCAATGTATTCTGTTCTGGCTTATTTTATTGCGTTTAAAACGATTGATGTCGTCATTCAAGGACTCGATGAATCGAAGTCCGCATGGATCATCAGTGACCAATATCAGGCAATTGGTGAAGCCATTATTGCCCGCCTTGGCCGTGGTGTGACGTATTTAAACGGAAAAGGCGCCTATACGGGTGACGACAAGAAAGTCATTTTCTGCGTCATTAACCGTCTTGAGGAAGCGAAGTTAAAATCAATCGTGGAAGATTTGGACGAAGGAGCATTTCTTGCCGTAGCGGACATTGCGGAAGTAAGAGGCGGCCGCTTTAAGAAAAAAGATATTCATTAACGCAGGAACGCTCCAGGCGAAAGCCGGAGCGTTCTTCTTTACAAAAACTTTATAAACATATATCTTGAATTCGAGATAAAATTCATGTATAGTTATCAGAGTAAGTTACTTTTAATTTGAGGAGGAAGGAAACATGTCATCATTTACAATGGATAAAGTACACAGCGGGATTGCCTTTCAAGTAAAACACATGATGGTATCCAAAACTAAGGGTGAATTCACAAGCTTTGATGTGCAAATTGACGGCGACGTAAACAGCCTTGAAACAGCAAAATGGACAGTAACGATTGATGCGGCATCCATCGATACAAACAATGAAGACCGCGATAATCATCTGCGTTCAGCTGATTTCTTTGATGTTGAAAATCATCCTCATATTACATTTGTCAGCGATTCTATTAAAAAAGTATCAGATGACGAATATGAAGTAACAGGTCAATTAACGATTAAAGGCGTAACAAAAACAGAAACATTCAAAGTGGAATTTAACGGCACATCGAAAAATCCGATGGACGGCAGCACAATTGCCGGTTTTGATGGAGAAGGCAAAGTGAATCGTGAAGATTACGGCTTAACATGGAATGCGGCACTTGAAACAGGCGGTGTCCTTGTCGGCAAAGATGTAAAGTTTAGTGTAAACTTTGAATTTGTTATTGGGGAATAAATAGAAAAAAGAGCTGTTCCGGTTTTTTCGGAGCAGTTTTTTTGTGAAGAAAATTGGTTCTTTTTTCTAAATTGCTTATTTTTCCTCCGAAATTTTCCAAATACACACTTTATCATTGAAACGATCCTGACCAGCCAGATTAGTATAAATGGATGCCGTGTATTTTTTTCTCTCCTTACCGGGTATACAATGAAAGGTTGTAAAAAAGCGTCTATTGGCTGTCTGTGTAGAGAAAAAGACGCCCCCATTACTTGAACGGCGGAATTTTAGTATAATTTAGAGAGAGAAGGGAAAGGGTGTGAGCAGCTTGGCAGCGGAGTGGTTATCACAGTTAACATTGATAGATGGAATGGACTTTATTGAAAATCAGCTGGCTATTTTGGATCGGCAAGGCCATATTGTGACCGTTAATAATGCATGGAAAGATTTTCAATGGTTGAATAATACATTACCGCCGGCTGAGCAAGGCACCCATTATATAAATTTTCTTGAGAAATCCGGGAAAAAAGACGCCGGCGCAAAAATAAAAGCGGTATTGGAAGGGCGGAGCGTACTGGAGGAACATCCGTATTCGTGCCACTCTCCTAAAGGAAATCGCTGGTTTGTCATGAAAGTGATGCCGGTGGAACAAGATGGAAGCGTTGTGGGTGCGCTTGTCCGGCACGAAAATGTAACCGAAATTGAACTGTATAAACAGGAAACAGCGGTCATTTTAGAAAGCATGACCGATGCTTTTTACTCAGTTGATGATGACTGGAGATTTACGTATGTAAACAAGGGAGCAGCCAGTATTTTAGGTAAAAGTAAAGAAGAATTAATCGGAAAGCGGCTGCTCGAAGCGTTACCTGAAGCAGAAAATACAGAAATTATGACCGTTTATGAAAAAGCTATGAGGACAAGAGAAAACGTTCATTTTGAATCGTATTACCCGCCGTTTGCAACGTGGTTTGAATTGTATGTATATCCGAGAAAAAAAGGCGGTCTGTCCATTTATTTCAAAAATATTGACGAACGAAAAAAAACTGAGATGCAGCTGCGGCAAGCCGCGTACTTCGATGAATTGACCAATTTACCGAACCGCCGTTTTTTTATCGAAAATCTGCAAAGCTCTATTCAAATGAAGAAAAAAGATGAAATGGGCTGTGCCGTGCTATTTATGGATTTGGACGGGTTTAAAAATATTAACGATACACTCGGCCATGACACCGGGGATATTTTATTGAAAGAAGTGGGAACGAGACTGCGCAATCAGGCAGGAGCTGATCATTTTGTCGGACGCCTTGGCGGTGATGAATTTTTAATTATTTACCGTGGTGAAACAAATGACGAGGATGTTCTGCAATTTGCCGAACAGTTACTGAATATTGTAAGAGTTCCGGTTTCCATTGACCAGAACACAATTTTAAATGTGACAGCGAGTATTGGCGCCAGTCTTTACCCGGTTGACGGCAATGGAGCGGACGAGTTGATGAGAAAAGCCGACATGGCTATGTATCAGGCAAAAAAATTAAAAGGGAATCGGGCCATATTATTTCATGATGAACTTCATCAGCATTTGGAACGGCGTCTATATATTGAAGAAAAGTTGAAAAAAGCAGCAGATAATGAAGAAATCTTTTTTGTCTACCAGCCACAGGTGGATGGGAGAACGGGTGACATTATCGGTTTCGAAGTATTATCCCGCTGGAAAAGCCGGCGATTTGGATGGATCTCGCCTGTTGAATTTATTAATATTGCGGAAGAGAGTGGTTATATCGCGGATTTAACGAAAAAAATGATGAAGGAATCATTTCGTTTTTTCCGAAATATTCGTGAAAAATTTGGGTTTGAAGGCTTTTTAGCTGTTAATTTATCTTCAAAGCTATTAACAGACGAAGCTTTTATAACCGACTTTAAACGCTTTTTTCGAGAGACGGGCTTGTCAAAGGACTCGGTGGAAATTGAAATTACCGAAAGTGTCCCTATATTTTCTTCAAAAGCCGTTTCACGAAATTTGCAGCTTTTAAGGCAGGAAGGCATCTGTGTGGCGATTGATGATTTTGGTACAGGGTATTCGGCGCTTTCTTATTTGCATGATTTCCCTTTGGATAAAATTAAAGTGGATAAATCTTTTGTTGACCAGATTGAAAAGAGCAGCCGCGGAGAAGCATTGTTGAAATCTATTTTGCACTTGGCGGACAATCTGAATATAAAAATTATGGCGGAAGGAGTGGAGACAGGCCGGCAGCGTGACTGGCTTATAGCTAATGATTGCTACCGGATTCAAGGTTATTATTATTACCGGCCGCTTCAGATGAATGAAGTAGAAAATCTTTTTCAATCATAGATGAAACTTTTAACAAGTGACAGCGTATAGAAATACATACGTTACTAAAAAGGAGGGCACTTCATGTTTGGAAAAGTAGCAGCAGATGTACTTGGATTGAGCGATGTTGGGGCGGTGATCAAGCCGGCTGATTATGACAAGGTGGACGCGGATGATTACATTATGCATGAAGACAATGAAAAAATTTATTTTCTAATTAAGTCAAAGGCGGATGAATACTGCTTCACGAACCTTGGACTTGTTCATGTTGACGGTGCAAATGCCGTAAGCAAAAAAAGAATGCTGCGCCGCTTCAACTATGTGACAAATCGTATTTCCAATGTATTTCTTGAAACGGCTGGTACAGTAGATTTGGATGTGGAAATAAAATTTACACTTGGCAATGAGACGTATTCAATTGATGTGCATAAAAAACATCTCGAAGAACTAAAGGATCTGTACAAAGCTTTATTGAAAATTGCCGAAATCCAGCGTGAAAATGAAATGTATCTTGGTTACGCCCAGCAAAGTCTTGATCTATCCGCAAACTCGATTAAAAACATTACGAAAGCACAAATTGAGCTTTCAAGTGAATTCGAAAAGGTAAACAAGTACGCATTTGACTGGCTGAAGCAGACGAACGACCAATACCGCGTCAAAGATTTCGGCCGTGTCTATGAAAAATATATTAATAATTAAGGAATGAAACAAAAAGCGATGAACCTGTTCAGGGGTTCATCGCTTTTTGTTAATAGTCTACCTTCACCGATTCAAGCTCTGACGTTTCACATGGCATAATGGTATAGCCGAGCTGTTTGACTTTGCCGGTCATATTGCCTGAGCAATCAGGACCGACCACTAAAAACGTCCGATCACGCTGTACTTTTTCGTGAAAGGATGACAGCATGCCGAAAAGGGCGGATGTTTTTTCTTCTGACAGCGACTGCGTGAATGAGGAAGTTGATTCCGTTACAGGAACAATCCATAATTCGCACGCATCTTCCGTCTGCAGCAGCTGTTCAAATACTTCAGCTTTTTCAAGCGGCGTTCTCATTGTATCGTCACGGATTTCATATACTTCCTTATCACCGATTGATTGTTCGGCGAACGGACGGCTGTCTTTTTTATCAAAAATTTTAATGTCCAGCTTGGACGGTTTAAAGTGCTTATCCATCAAAGTCTCTCCTCTGCCTGTTCAAACAGGTCTGTCTCTTTTTCAAAATCAAGTACCCGTTTTCAGAGAATGATAAACACCTTTAGACAAGATGAAGAATTTCTTTTAAGCGGCTGACCGTATGAACGGGATTTGCGCCTTCAATCACTTTTCCTTCCCCGTGATCAATCCAGACGGATTCGATGCCCGTGCGTGTTGCACCGAGAATATCTGTTCCTTGATTATCCCCGACCATTAGTGCATCTTCAGCGTTCACATCCATCAATTTCAGGGCATGGTCAAAAATAGCTTGCTCCGGCTTGCCGAATCCGAAGTTGCCGGAAATTAGAATATGCTCGAAATACGGCACTAGATCTGGTGTCATCGTCAATTTTTCCAGCTGTAAAGAAGGCGCGCCGTTTGTCAGCAGAAGAAGCCGGAATCCTTTTGCACGCAATTCATTGAGCACTTCAAACGTTTCTTCATAAACAAACGGTGATTCACGGCGGACTGTACGGAACCGCTCGCGTGCCCATTCTGCTTCCAATGCCGGGATGCCGGCTGCTGACAGTCCATTTTGCCATGTTTTCAGCTGGTAATCGGCAATGTGTTCGCCCATATTGCGAAACTGGCTGTTATGGACGTCGCCAAAGTTTCCCCATAGTCCTTCAAACGGGTTAATCCCGATCGAAATCGTCACTGGATAAAAATCGTATGTTTCATACTGTGCCCGTGCAGCAATGCGGACATGATGCTCAATGTCTGAGGCGTCTTTTTCATATTTTTCAGCAAGCTCGCCGCATGTCACGTCAAATGCGGTTTGAATGCTTTTTTTATCATCCAGAAGTGTGTCATCGAGGTCAAAAAAGATAGCTTTTTTCAAAATAGTGTCTCCTTCATATATGCGTAGTCTAGGTGCTATTTCGACAAAAAGCGCAAAAATCCTGCTTTTCGGAGCGGAAAAGATAAAAAAGGCGGGGGTGAGTAATCAGGTATACGCTGCGGGACAGGCAGACGGGCGATTTTCTCATCGAGTTCTGCGTGCAGCTTTAACAAGGCTGTCTGCTGTTCTTCAAGTGCGCAAAGCCGGCTGTCAATGATGGACAAAAAAGCATTTTGTCCCATCATATTGGCCGCTTGCCCAGGCGGCATATTTTCAGAAGCGGCGGTATCCATCATGCGCCGCAGCGTCGCCAATTCTTTTTCATCAAATAATCGTGCATTTCGTTTACCTGTTTCAAACCGGAATCCCGCCCCTTCAAGCGCCATCACATATTTTCCTAGTGTAGCCGGGCTGATTTCAAGGGCTGCTGCGGCTTCTTTTGCACTGTACCTTTCATTCATATTAACCCCTCCGTTTCCTGTTTTTAACTCATTCCTCATTTATTCCTTTTTTCCTTTCACTACTTTTAGCGAAAAAGCACAGATTCTTATGTTCTTTTCGCCATTTTTCGGGGTATACAACCGGTAGGTGAAGCAAAATGAATTTAGTGAAAAGGACGTATACAAAACGGTACAACATAAAAGCATCGTTTGACGAGTTTCCACATTCAAACGTCATTTTCCGGCTTATCCACCGCTACTATTTTATTTATATCGTCAATTGGTCGGACAAAGATCCGCCTGTGACGAAAGGGCATCTTGAGAAAATGGAGCAGCTTTTAAATGACGAACTTGGAACCGGACACTTTTATCGGAACCGGAAATCGAATAAACGGGGAGGGACTACAGTGAAAAAAGCGATGATTATCGCCAATCCGTCATCGGGAAAAGAACAGGCAGAACAATACATGGACCGAATTAAGCAGCAGCTAGAAAGGTCAGGATTTGATGTGGAAACACGGGTGACGGAAGGAGAAGGGGATGCGGTCCGCTTTGCAAAAGACGCCTGTGATGCAAAGTTTGAGGCCGTTGTTGCCATGGGAGGAGACGGCACGATGAACGAAACGGTTAATGGTTTTGCGGAACAGCCGTATCGTCCAGCAATGGGGGTTGTGCCGCTTGGAACAGTTAATGATTTCGCGCGCGCGCTTAACGTGCCGCTTGAACCGGAAAAAGCCATTGAAGTGCTGGGCGGCAGAACGAAGCCGGCGGATATCGGCAAAATAAACGACCGTTATTTTTTAAATATTTTAGCGCTCGGCGGCATTGCGGAAGCGGCCGGTGAAGTAACGTCTGAACAGAAAACGTCCATGGGGGTCCTCGCTTACATGATGGAAGGGTTAAAAACGTTAACGGATAAAACGCCTTTTACGATTACAGTGGAAGCGGACAGTGGAGCGTATGAAGAAGAATCACTCATTTTTCTTGCGGCGCTGACGAATTCGGTGGCCGGTTTTGAAAAGCTGGCTCCGGATGCGGAAATAGCAGACGGCCATTTTCATTGTTTTATTGTGAAAGACGTGGCACTGCCAAAATTACTCCGGATTGGAGCAGCCTTATTAAAAGGTGATTTGCAGGATGATCCGGATGTCATTTACTTTACGTCAAAAGAATTGAGAATAAACTCATCTTTTCATTTAAAAGCGAATGTGGACGGCGATATGGGGGATGCTGTTCCCATTGATCTCAAAGTGCTGCCGGGTCATTTGAATATTTATACACCTTAAAAACAGCCGAGTGTGCTGTTTTTTTACAAATGCCAATTGGACAATTTAAGCCATTCTGGCGGTTATAATGCCTTATTGTTCGATATATTCAAAAAAATGAAACCACGGCAGAATTTGTGCGTACGTATACGTGAGGTGAAAATGAATGAGCTTTTTTAAGCGTTTGTTCAAAGGAGCAGATGAAACAATTCCGGAGACAAAAGAACGCACACTGCTTAATCTCCGTGTTGGCGATTTCGTCACGTATGATCTTATGGATTATGAAGTGACAGGCAAAATCCATTACAACGACGGCGGCTATACGTGGGATGCGTATCAGTTAGCCGGAAGCGGAAAAACACGCTGGCTAAGCGTTGAGCTTGATGATGAGCTGGAAGTTGGTATGTATGAAACCATTCGTATCCCGGGGCTTGAACCAGGGGCAAAAAAAGTAACGCATGATGGAAGAACGTATTATTTGGAAGAGCAGGGCCGAGCGTATGTAAAAGCGGAGGGCCGCAGCCAGAACGTCCACGGAAAAAATGTGGACTATTATGACTATACGGACGACTCGGAAGAACGCTTTTTGTCGGTTGAAGTATGGGGCGGAGATGTGGAAGTCAGCTATGGCTACGAAATTGAAGAGTATGAAGTGACAATCTTAGCAGGAAGTTAAAGAAAGAGGAGGCAATAACATGTTTCAATTTTTTAAACGTGTACAGACGTATGTCGGTTCAGAACTGAATGCAGCATTGGATAAAGCGGAAGATCCGGTAAAGATGCTTGATCAATTTATGCGGGAAATGGCAGCGGATATCCGCGATGCAGAAACAGCTGTGGCAAAACAGCTTGCCAATGAAAAAATGCTAAAAAAGAAATACGACGATGCCAACAGTATGGTCGAGAAGCGCCAGCAGCAAGCGGTTGAAGCGATTGAAGCCGGAAATGAGGACCTGGCCCGCCGCGCGCTTGAAGACAAAAATGTGCATGCGCAGCAGGCGGATTCTATGCGTACCGCTCACGAACAGGCAGCCGCGGATGTTGCGGTTTTGCGTGAAAAATTGTCTGAAATGAAAAAAGAATTACGAAGAAATGCGTTTGAAAAAAGATTCTTTAAAAGCACGGGCTGAATCCGCAAAAACGCGGACGAAAATGAACCGGGCAATGTCATCGATCGGGGAAGGAGAATCACGCCGCGGCTTCGAACGAATGGAAGAAAAAGTGATGCAATATGAAGCGGAAGCCGAAACGTCAGAAGATTTGCGTGCAGGCTCAAGAAGCCTTGATGATGAGCTCGCTGCCTTAAAGAAAAACAGTGCTGTTGATAACGAATTGGCTGCGTTAAAACAGAAGCTCGGAAAAGAATAAGGAACCGCGGCCTGCTTATTTGGGCGGGCCGTCTCTGTTCATTTGGAGTGTTTCATATATGATAAAAAAAGGATGGATGGCCGGCACGATTGCCTGTGTCGTATTTCTTGCAGCCTGCGGTCTGTCAGAAGCGGATGACTATGTCGACGAAAATTACACGTTCGTTGACGCCGTTCAAAACAATAAGAACACAAATGACCGCGCCCTTATTTACAGGGTGGATAAAAGTGTTGCGGATGTGGCCGCCGAATTAATGGATGTGCAGGAGCCTGAACAGGTTGGGGAAGAAGTGGACGGACGCCAGGTGCTCGTATATGATGATGAGTTTATCATTTTAACAGAAGATCCGGATAACCCGGGCTCAACACTTGTAGAAGTGGCAGAGGATGAATTTGTCCGAACCCATTACAACCCGGGCTTCTTTACAGGTATGCTTCTCGGTTCGCTTTTAAACGGACGTTTTGGTTCAGACTGGGATCGTGCACAGACGAATAAATGCCGGCAGAATAACGATGCCTGTTATTCAGGAGGCGGTGCGTACGGCTCTTTTTCATCAGGTTCATATGGACGGGGTGCCGTTTTTCGCGGCGGCGGTCCTGGAACAGGCAAGTAATAGTTTATTAAGAGAGGGGATTCGGTTGTGAACTCATTTTTGCTGACGTTTTACTATTATGCCATTGCGATTGCAGTCGTCGTAATTGGCTTGGTTATTTTTGAATTGATGACAAAAAAGTATAAAGACTGGGAAGAAATAAAAGGGCGCAATACAGCGGTTGCGTTATCGATCGGTGGAAAAATTATCGGTATCTGCATTATTCTAATGTTTTCTATTTTCCACAACGATACGATCATTGAAACGGTGTACTGGGGATTATTCGGGATGGTGCTTCAATTAGTGGCTTATGTTTTATTTGAAATTTTCTCCAGAACTTTTTCGGTGGAAGAGCAGCTGAAAGAAGGCAATATAGCGGTCGGAATAATTTCTTTTTCCGTTTCCGTTGGTCTGGCGTTTGTGATCGGCGCTTCGATTTCGTAAGGCGGTGTTGGAATGACTGAACAGGAATCGGTCCGGCAGAGCCGGGCGATTTATTATGCATCGGGTATCGTCTCCATTTGCGGGATCATTTTTGAAGTGCTGTTCGGTGCACTCGGTTCATACATTTTAGGAGATGGAGTGAAGCAGTATACGCTCACCATCTCCCTTTTTTTAACCGGAATGGGCATCGGTGCCTACATAAGTGAAAAAATGACGAAACATTTAATCGCTTCGTTTATTTGGATTGAATATGGGATTGGTCTTGTCGGAGGTTTTTCGGCGATGCTGCTGTTTGGCGTGACGGCGTATTTGCCGGATGGGACGGATGCGCTTTTTTTATATAGCGTGACATTGCTTGTCGGTACTTTAACAGGTGTGGAGCTTCCGATATTAATACGAAAAGCGAATGAAATTGGTGTGTCTCTGCAAAAAAGTGCGGCAAAAGTGCTGTTTTCCGATTATGCCGGCGGATTAATCGGAGGGCTGCTATTCCTATTTTTATTGCGGCCCTATTTCGGCCTGGTCAAAACGTCGTTTCTTGTCGCGCTGATTAATGTCGCGGTGGCCCTTTGGATTGTAATCCGTTTTAGAAAAGAGTTGAAGAGGTTTCAGCTGCACGCTGCTTCAGGTATTGTCTTTTTGTTTATTTTAATGGCCGGCGCTTTATTTGGAGAGGAAGCGGCTTTTCATTTTGAACAAAAGTTATACCGAGATCCTGTCGTTTTTTCAGAACAAACGGCTTATCAGCAAATACTATTGACACGTGAGCAGGGAGATACACGTCTTTACTTAGACGGACAGCTGCAATTTAGTTCGTCGGATGAACACAGGTACCATGAAATACTTGTGCATCCGGTTATGTCGGCAGCGGCACGTCATGATAACGTGCTTGTACTGGGAGGCGGAGATGGCCTGGCGGTGCGGGAGCTGCTTAAATATGAAGATCTCGGCACCGTGACATTAGTTGATCTGGATCCGGCGATGACAGAAACGGCCCGTACTCATCATTTATTGACGGATTTAAATAAAGGATCGCTGGATGACAGCCGTGTACAGGTTATGAATGAAGATGCGTTTCAGTTTCTGGAGAAAGCAGACGGTTTTTATGACGTGATTATCGTTGATTTGCCTGACCCGAATAATGAATCACTTAACAAACTATATACGCAGGAATTTTATTCACTTATGAGGAACCATTTGCATCCGGACGGCGCTTCGATTGTGCAGGCAACCAGTCCGGTCTTTGCGGCAGAAGTATACTGGACAATTGATAAAACGATTCAATCTGCAGGATTAAAAACAAAAAACCTCCATGCGGATATACCGAGTTTTGGCGGCTGGGGCTTTATCATGGCATCACGTGAAGAAATACAATTGTCAAAATTAACTATTATCGATGACACACGTTATTTAACAACAGACATACTGCCGGCGCTTGCGGAATTTGGCAAGGATGAGGACGCTGTAATTGAAGATGAGAATGGTGATCCAGTGACTTTAACGCCGAATACATTGATTCGTCCGAATTTAATTGAAGTGTATGATAAAGCATGGCGTTACTACTAACAGCAAAGAGCCTCCCCTAAACGGAGGCGGCTCTTTGCACAGTGTTGAAAAATAAAAGAATCAAGAAGAAGTTCATTTTTTAAGTGGGATTTTCACTCGAACATGATCAGTGCTAAATGGAAGATCAGTCTTTTTTGAACAGGAGCCGATAGGTGAAGCCCGCCGGACTGCGCTTTTCTGTGGGGCGAACGCTGAACCAGCCACCGCTGCGCGCTGTCCGTTTCAGCCTGCCCCTTGGAAAGCGCAGCCCCGCGAAGGCCGCCTATTCTTTGCTTTGCCGCATCTCGTTTTCTGAATGGACTTGTGTAAATTCACTCTTTCGCTAATGTCTTTGTCAGTTGCAGTGGATCGTTGTAAACCTAAAATGTCAATAAATGTTTTGATTTTAAGAAAGGCTTTGGTTGACAACATCATTTTTCAACAGAATGCAAAGGGGCTGTCCCAAAAGTCAGTGGAAACTGACTTTTGAGGCAGCCCTGTTTTTATGCACAAAAAAATCGCCTCATCCGATATAATGTAAGTGACCAAACCAACAT
>NZ_MSDU01000026.1 GCF_001936625.1 Domibacillus antri
AGGTCGCTATAGGACCATAATACGTCGTAACTTGATCTTACAATAATAAGCAGTAAGTGCTAAAATAAGAAAAAAACAGGAGAAATGGCGAATGAATGAAGATGGCACTGAACTGTATAAGGAGTTGTATTACAAAGAAATGGAAAGGAAAGAACAAATTAATGCTAGGGTCCAAATTCCTCTAGGACTCATTGTAGTACTGATTAGTGGAATTTTTTATTGTGCTAATAGTATGCACCAAGTTCCCGAATCCGGAAGAATTGCATTCTTGTTCTTTCTATCTGTTTCTTTAATTTCTCTATTTGTTGCAATTTTTTTTATTAACAAATGTATTTTTAGGAATAAATTTGGCTATTTTCCTTTACCTTCAGAAATTAAAACCTATCAAGATAGTCTTTACGAACATTATCAAAAAATTAAAGAGAAGTGCGATGTAGATGCTGAAACTTATGTTAATCAGAAAATATCAAAGTTTTTAATAGAATCTTATATTATTGGAACAGACAATAATATCCGAACTAACGATAGTAGAACTAAATTTTTGCAAAAAAGTTCTTTAGCTGTAAGTGCGTCTGTTATTTTTTTAGTGATAAGTTTTTGTTTTTTCATTCCTGATTTGTTAGCTGGAAAGGAACCAACGCAAAAAATAGAAATAATCAACGACAAAATCCAAATAGAAGATACTCAATTAAAATGATATTAAAAGGAGGTGTTATGATGTCTGATCAGGAAAAAGATACTCAGAAAAAAGATACTCAACTAGTTGAGCCGAAACCACCAGAGCTAAGGTGGATATATGAAGGGTTTTCCAGAAAACCAAAAGACACTGATAAGAAGAATAATGATTGAAATGCCTAATTAGAGCATCCATACGGGTGCTCTTTTTTATATAGAAATCCAGGAGAGCGAGGGGGCAAACCATTGGAGGCGTTAAATGTGGAAGAAAAAATTCAGAATCATGAAGAACGCATTTCAAAGCTTGAAACAAGCTACGCAAAAGTAGATGAAAAACTAAAAGAAGTAACCGATCAGCAGCAAAAAACTCATTCAGCGCTTGAAAAAGTAAATAGTAACGTATTGGCAGAAAGTAACTCACAGAAGGAGTTGCTGGGCCGGCTAATCGATCACCATTTCAGTCTGAAAGCTCAAGAATTAAATGGAACAAATGAAGTGAGAAAGCAAGAAATCACAGGGAAGCTTGAAGTCAGCAAAATTAGATGGCAGACCGTGACAGGGCTGCTCGGTACTGGCGGTGGGCTAATTTTAGCTCTACAGTGGATCTACGACACTTTTTTGAGATGAGGGAGGAAAACATCATGCAAATCAATTGGAAAGTACGAGTACGGTCGCTGCCATTTTGGGTGGCGATTTTTGCGTTGGTCGGATTTATTTTAGGTGAGTATGGCGTGTACGATGCAGGCCGGTACCAACTGCTTGTGGATTTGATTCTTGGTATCTTGATCACAGGCGGTATCATTATTGATCCGACTACATCGGGTGTGGAAGACAGCAACCGGGTTATATACTATCAAAAACCACGAAAGGATGAAGAGCGATGAGTATTAAAGGAATTGAACTTCATCCAGGGCACTGGAAAAATCCCGGTTCAGGCGCAAGCAGTATCATTAATGAAGTCACGGAAGCGCGGCGGGTAACAAAGCGTGTGTACGACATTTTGAAAGCGTACAAGGTGCCTGCCGCGTATTTTGAGGATAATACATCAAGCAACCAGGCGCAGAACTTAAACACCCTGGTTAAACATCATAATCAGGACCGTGACGACCTGATTGTCTCCGTACATTTTAACGCATCAAAAGGCGTGACAGACAGCGATATCGGCACGGAGGTACTCTACTATAACCAGGAGACGTTAGCGGCTAAAATTGCAAAGGCTATCAGCGACGCAAGTGGCTTAAAAGATCGAGGAGCGAAGCAACGGACGGGCCTGGCCGTGCTGTCAAAAACGTATGAGCCGGCTGTTTTGATCGAGGTATGCTTTGTCAATTCCCGGTCGGATGTGGACAAATATCGGAAGCATTTTGAAAAAATCTGCTTTGCGATTGCACAGACCTTAGCGGCGCATGTCGGGTATACAATTAAAGCAGCAGGGAGTACTTCATCCACAAGTACTGCACCAAAAAAGGAGGAACCTACATTGGCATCTGAATTGTATCAGCCATCAAATACAGCAATTAAAAATTCAACGCGGACCGTCTTAAATCGTCTTGTGCAAAAAGATCCGGGTGGGATTGATCCGTCCTGGATTAAAAAACTGGATGAAGGCACGCTTACTGAATCCGATGCACTGGGTTTGATCTTTGTGGCTATTGAGCGTGGATTGATTCAAGGTCAAAAAGAATAAACAGAAAAAATCCCCGGTTTTGGACGGGGATTAAACTTCAATATTAGTCATTTTCAACCACTATATTTGCAATATTAAATGTTAAGTTTTACAATTAAATTGAATTTTTTGATCTATCAATTTAATTGAACATGGGGTATGGCAATGAATTTAATCTTTCCGGAGTATTTAAACTGTAAATCGGTTGAATCCTTATTATCTTTTTTAAATAAGTGTGATGGCAATTTTGAAGCTATAGATTTAAGTAATATAAAATTTGTATTTCCATACGGACTGAATATGATGCTTCATGTTTTAGAACAAGTAGAGCATTTTGAGGATATTATATTTCCAAGTGATAAAATAATGTCTTATTTGATTAGAATGGATTTTTTCAAAAGACTTGAAGATACATGGGAACTACCAGAAGAAATTTTATATGATATATCGCTTCATGATTATGGCAAAAATGAAGATAATAAAACATTGCTAGAATTAACTAAAATAGAGCATTTCACTCATGTTTTCCCTGTGTTGCAAAAGGTCGACGAAAAAGTGGGAGTAATTTTAAAAGCTCAGTTGGGATATACAGATAGAGATGTGAAAAAATTCAAGGATATATTAGATGAACTTTGTCAAAATATTAGTAGGCATTGTCAATCGCATGGCTACGTTTCAGTTCAGTATATCCCTTACTACTTTTCTCAATCACGAAGAAAATATGATTGGCCAGTAAAAATTGGGATAACAGACACTGGAATTGGTTTTGCAGCAACATATAGTGAAAACTTTGATGATGAAACAGCCCTTAAAGAAGCAGTCATCGAAAATAGATCCAGCAAATTAAAAGGAGGGATGGGCCTAAAGTACATTAAAAATTATATTAAAGAATTTGAAGGAGAATTGTTTATTAGATCAGGTACCGCTTGTTATTATCAAGAAGGGAAAAAAGGATATTCTACACTAGAGACTAATATGCCTTTTTTCAAAGGTAGCCAGATAGATATTACTCTCCCATCAAAAAAATAATTGACAGCCAATTCACACTATATTATTCTAGACATAGGGTTTTTATTTTTTTTATAAAAGGGGTGTGGTGCATGAGAGAAATTGACATTTTAGCGATTACTGAAGAGATGTGCTCTACTAATCTTTTTGTAACGCGTGAATTTGGTCAAATCTTAACACCACGATTTGAGGAGATTTTAAAAAACTCAACTGAAAAAGTTTTTGTTTTCAATTTTTCAGATGTTCTCTATGTAGACTTTTCTTGTCCCAATGAGGTTTTTGGAAGTTTGATACCTAAATTAAAAAACGATGCTGATATGTTTATTTTCTTAAAAGGTCTAAACGAAAGTAAACGCGAAAACATCGATATTGCTTTATCTGAAGATAAGTTAACTATGCTTGAAATAGAGCAAGATGAAATTCAGATAAGGGGTCACTTACCCGAATACTTATCTGAAATATTAGAACGTATCATTCACAATGAAGAGAAACTGACAGCGCGTCAAATAGCTGATGAGACTGGTACAAAAATAAGTACTGCAAGTTCGAAATTGCTAACTTTATGGAAGCAAGGACTGTTAGATAGAGAAGAAGAAGTAACGGAAGAAGGTAAAAAATACATTTACACTTCCGTACTACCGCTTATAAAATAAGAGGCATTGCCTCTTTTTAAAACAAAGGGTTTTTAGAAAAAAAATAAAAAAGGGGGGTAAAAATGAACGAAAAAAATAGCCCTTGCAGAGGGCCGACGTAAAGTGTAGCAAAACAAGAGTGTTGCCGCTACAGAAATATAAAATCCTGAGAAAATTTAATATTACTGTATCACTCTTATCGGTCCTTTGCAAGAGAAAATTATGCGAAGGCGGTAATAATGATGGAAAAAACTAATCTAAAATGGTCTGAATATCATCAAGCATATGGGATTTTTCGTGCTTGGAGGAAGCATCCTAAAACTCAGCAGATTTTGTGGGCAAAAGCCTATGGAAAAAAAGCATGGTTCATCCCGTTGGATGAATTAGAACAGGAGCAAGCGAATTAAAATTTGATAAAAGAAACCCGCGGCAGGTTTCTCATTAATTTCAGGAGGTAATCCAATGGGTATTTTATCAGTATATAGAAATCGGCCATTGCTAACTTTTATTACCATAATTTTCTGTATTATTGGTGTTCTAACATTGTTCTTTTTTCAAGAATTTGAAATGCCAAAACTGACGACTTTTATTGAGTATCTTATGAGTGGGCAGGACAACACCCAACTATACTCTACATGGGGAATGAATTTAGCAAGCGGTGTTATGTTATTCGGTAACGGGATTGCATGGATCAAAGGTGCTGTACAAGGTAGCAGTTTTTATGATGAAGACGATATAATATCTCGAATCGTTTGTTTAATCACTGGAATTGCATTGATTTTCTTGTCTATGGTGTTTGTGAATTTTGTTTTAACTAAATTATTGGGTATTGCAATTGCGGTTATTATAATATGGGCTTGGATAAATAGTGATAAAAGATAAAGACCAAAAATGCACTCGAAATTAGCGGGTGCATTTTTATTTTGAAAAAGACCGGCCGCAGCCAGTCTTAAATACTTCTTTGCCATCTGTTTAAAATCCCCTTGATCAATCACAGACTCACCCGATAATGGCCACGCCCCGCAGTAAAGATGTACGACGGAATGAATTTGCGATATACCGACGTACTCATCGTCTTTGATAATGTTCCCGCAGGAAGGGCATGTCATTTTGATTTCAGTCACTTCATCACTCCTGTTCCTTTTGGGGACGCGGGGGACGGATTGGGGACGCAATTCCTCAGAACGTCCCCAATTTTGCCCGAAACGTTCCTATTTACACCTTGATAAAACATTGATGTATCAACGTATTTCAGATAATTTCCCGAACGTTCCGGAGGCGGAATTCACTTTGACAGGGTAGAGGTCGCTGGTTCGAACCCAGTAGGAATCATAGGGTGCCAAACCCACGGAAACCCTTATGGAACAAGGGTTTCGACGGAAAAGACCACTTCTTCGGAGGTGGTCTTTTTTAAGTATTAAAGTAATAAAGCGGGTTTGGTGTCGAAACCAGTTATTTTGATTTTGAGAACAGCGCATCAATTTGATTTCAGTCTCTTCCTGCATGTTAGGAAGCACGTACGAATAAAAATGTCCAAAGTCGCTTTGATGTTACTGTGACCTAGCCTTCCAGAAATTTCTTTCGCGTCTATCCCCTGTGATAGGAGCCTAGCAGCACGAGTTTGACGCAAATCATGGAAGCGGATTTTTGGAACACCAGCTGCTTGAATTAGCCGAACATAAGACTTTTTCAAGTTTTCAGGATTAACAGGATTTCCTGCCTCTGTGCAAATAATTAAATCATAATCCTGGGATGAAGGACCAGTTTTTAGCTTTTCTATTGCAGCTGCCGCTTTATGGATGAATCTGCAACTCCAGAGAAGGTACTTGATCCTGGCTGGAAAGGTTAAAAGCTTACTCAAAGAGTAAGCTTATCTTCCAATATAAACACTATCACATGTTCCAGGTTTTGGTTCATAAAAACAATGACTTTTAAATTGACCAGAAAAAGGTTGATCGTACCATGTTGGAGGGCACGGAGCATATGGATTAAAATACCAAAGAGCATATTTCGCTGGGTGTTGTCTCCAATAATCCAAATTCTGTTTTGCTAATCTTTTTTCAGCAGTTCTCGCTTTTTGATAAAATAAAGTTCCTTTTTGAACAGCTTCAAAGGAATAATTGCTTCCTTGTATTTGATAAATAACATGGGGAACTGTTCTTAAATTTTTAAAGTCAAGACAATTTGCATTAAGACGATTAACAATTACATTTCCAACATATAACATCCCCTGTTTTCCTTCTCCTTCGGCTTCTGCTCTCATCATCCTTGCCATTAAGTCAACGTCCGAACTTCGGTAACTAACTCTTGGCATTTTTTCACCCCAAAAATATAGTATGAAAAAAAGCCTGCATTGGTGTAGCCTTTTCTCAAATAAAATCACCTTTCATCCGACGTCTAAATATTTTTAGGATGCCCTTCTTGTTATACTATTTCCTTACTAAATAAAGCACTGTAGCTATCGTAATAAAAAAGCACGGTCGGAAACCTGGATTGACTTGAAGCAGCTCGATATTTTGTTCCATTTCAAGTGGATCTGTAGTTGCTTCGTACCACTTAATGACGTTTCCTTTTTTATCAACAAGAAACTTCGTAAGTTCCATTTAATCGAGTCGCAAAATAGATAATCTTCATGTTTTTCTTTTAATCTTATGATGGGTATTTTCACCAAGATAGGGTAATATATTTTAGTTATCTTATTCATAATGGTGATGCGTCTAACTTATAGTTACATTTTTTTAAAAAAATTATCATAATGGAAGAAATTTTTGATATGTATGTCTAATCTTATTTTTATGGGAATGTTCTAATAATTACAAAGTTTTTTAATAACAGACTAAGTATTGTAATATATCAAAAACGTATTATAATACTACTTAGTAGAAAGACAGTTGTCTTTGTCAGGTGGAATATAATGAGAAATAAATCATCTTAAAACTAATTTCTAATAGTTGTGTCTTTGGAAAGATTATATGGCTCGATCGTATCTACTTGTATTCGGCTTCATTCTATCGCCTGGTTATAAGGAAAGCAATGTGATTTTCATCTTAAACTAATGGGGGAACATCTATGAAAAATATACTGCAGAAGTGGAATCAGGTGAGCCTGGTCAAACAAATCATTGTCGGTTTGATGATTGGCATTATCCTGGCTGTCACGATTCCAGAAGCAGCAAAACCGCTTGCGATTTTAGGCACTTTGTTTGTCGGTGCTTTAAAAGCTGTGGCGCCTGTTTTGGTACTCGTCCTGGTGATGTCGGCCATCGCTCAGCATAAAAGCGGCCACAAAACGAATATGAAATCGATTATTGGCTTATATCTTTTAGGAACGTTTTTAGCAGGTTTAATCGCCGTTATTGTCAGTTTTATTTTTCCTGTTAGCTTATCGCTTGCTGACGGTGCTGAAGGTGTCACGCCTCCTAGCGGTGTGACAGAAGTGTTGAAAACATTATTGCTGAACGTTGTCGATAATCCGGTAAATGCCATCGTGAATGCGAACTATATCGGGATCCTAGCTTGGGCGATTGTTCTTGGTTTGGCGCTAAGAAATGCCGCTGACACAACAAAAACGCTTATTTCGAATTTTTCGGATGCGGTAGCGAAAATGGTTGCATGGGTGATTATGTTTGCCCCGCTGGGAATCATGGGTCTAGTGATTGAATCGATTACAACAAACGGACTTGAGTCGCTGCTCAGCTATGGAAAACTGCTAGCCGTTTTGATTGGCTGCATGGTTTTTGTGGCGCTCGTTGTGAATCCAATCATTGTGTTCGCCATGATCCGTCAAAACCCTTACCCGCTTGTTTTTAAATGCTTAAAGGAAAGTGGGATTACCGCGTTCTTTACACGCAGCTCAGCTTCCAATATTCCAGTTAACATGAGATTATGTGAAGATTTAGGCTTGGATAAGGATAATTATTCCGTGTCCATTCCATTAGGTGCAACGATCAATATGGCTGGTGCCGCTGTTACGATTTCTGTATTGACACTTGCAGCAGTTCATACGCTAGAAATTCAAGTAGATCTTCCAACAGCAATCCTCCTTAGCGTAGTTGCAGCTATATGTGCTTGTGGTGCTTCAGGAGTTGCTGGTGGATCCTTATTACTGATTCCGCTGGCATGCAGCTTGTTTGGAATCCCGGCTGATATTGCGATGCAAGTCGTTGGGGTAGGATTTATCATAGGTGTTTTACAAGATTCGTTTGAAACATCACTTAACTCATCCACAGACGTTCTTTTCACGGCAGCAGCTGAATATAAAGAGTGGCGTAGAGAAGGGAAGGAAATAAGTATTCATAGAGCGTGATAAAAAGAAATCCTTTGATCTGTAATTGAACGGCCCCACCAACTGTTTGTTTAACAATTGGCGGGGTTATTTTTGGAAAAAAATAACATCTTTCTTCACGACAATCTCTGTATGTTTCTTAATGCCGACAACTGCCGACCAAATGATGTTATTTACTTATACAGGTTGAGGTTCTACTTGTTAGTTAACTATTTAGTAACCCCTTCAAATACTTCCATCGTCTCATTAATTTTAGATTCGGTTGAAATGACACTTTTTTGTGAACTTTCGGTTAACTCACTAACTTTCCTTACGTCTTGTGTGATGTTTTCTACGTTTATATTCATTTTTTTAATTGCTTCGTCAACATTACTCGCTAATTTACGAACTTCATCAGCAACAACCGCAAATCCTTTTCCGTGTTCACCAGCTCTTGCAGCTTCAATTGCTGCATTCAATGCCAATATATTCGTTTGTGCGGAAACATTTCGTATAGATTTAGATAGTTCACTTATTAAATTGGTTTGTTCCTTCAATGATTGAATGGCTATTAAATTCTCATTAGAGTTATCCGTAACCATTTTCCCTAAGTCTTCAGATAAATTTTTAAGTTGAGAAACAATTTCTATTGTTTTATTTTCACGTTCCGTAACGTCTGTTGCAATTTTAAGCACAGCATTTACTTTACCTTCTTCGTTTAGAATAGGAATATAAGTCGCTTCAAGCCAAATTAAATTCCCCGCTTTACCAACCCTTTGAATTTTCTCTTGAAACTTGTTCCCTTTCTCTAGATTATTCCATAGTCCAGCATATTCCTTGCTGTTTTGAAATTCCAAGGTGCAAAATTGCTTATGTATCATATTTTTCATTTCGTTAACGCTATACCCTAAAGTCTGTGCAAAATTTTCATTTACCCATATAACTTTCCTATCCAGATTGAATTCTATCATGGCTAAATTAGACTCTAGTGAAGCTAAAACACATCTTTCATCCAATACTTGGGTGCTCATATTAATATTTGCATTAATGTTCATGTACCACTTCCTTTTTAATAAAGATTTTTTTCGGTTCTTATAAAACAAATTCAAATTCCCTAATAGTGTTATAAATTATACCATGTTATTCAACTGTCCTGCTCCATTAGTTGAATAAGGATCTGTTCCTCAACTCAGAAGTATTGACACCGATTTTGAACTATATATGAGCGGAGGGAATGGCAATGGGGTCGTGTGGGCGATCCCGCAAGATCGGGAACTGCCGCCGCCGGCTGAAAGCATCGTTTTAAAAGACCGTTTTTTATCTCCTCCCAAACCGCTTTTTGCATTGGATGATTTTATGAAAGAAATTGACGGAGACCACATGCCGATGTCCTATTTGCAAGCGGCCATTGCCTTTCACGAGCTGCATGAATTTGGAGCGGTGTGGCACGGGGTTTCCTGGGGAAGAGACACGGTTTTGCCGGCAGAAGGTGGTGAAGAGACAACCTTTCCGGCTGGAGAGTGGGCTATGATCGAAGAAGAACCGGAGATCCTCGAACCTCACTTTTTTTACATTCAGTAAGTACGCGTACACGTTACATGTAGAACGGATCGTGATTGCGGAAGGAGGTCCGGGAATTATTTTTTAATGGAATGAAGAGACGGAAAAGCGCAGGGGCTGTCCCGCATGTATGGGGGGAAGGCCGGATTCTGAACCGTTTAGGCCAATTTATCCATATGAGAGCCGGATTTAACCTCTTGAAGACCGAATTTACAGGAAACCGGCCCAAAGTGCAAGAAATCCGGCCATAGAAATGAAAAGGGGTATCATATTAAGCTTTTGAGACATCAGCTAAATATATAAGTCATTCGATGATAAAATGATCGTCATAATTCTTGATCCGGTGCTCCTTGTTACTGAATAAAAACAGTTGAAAAAACGGGCAAAATACGAAAGGAAGCTGCCGGATTGAACTCATTCACTGGAGGATAAATACGGTTAAGCAGAAAGGAAGCGAACGTATGATTGACCAACGTCCAAAGTATAACCTGAAGAAGACGAATCTTGAAAAAAACTGGATGCGGCGGCTATTGTTTCTTTTATAGCGAGTGTAATGTATTTGGCCGTTCAATATGTCTCTCTGCCGGAACGTGTGCCGACTCATTTCAATGCGTTTAATGTGCCGGACGGCTGGGGGCCGAAGTGGATGATGTTGATTCCGCTTGTGATCGGCTTTGCCATCTGGATTGGATTGCATGTGCTGGAGAAGTTTCCGCACATACATAATTACCTTTGGCTGACGGAAGAAAACGCCCGGCGGCAATATAAAAATTCTCAGCTGCTTTTAAATTCGATGAAAAATATCATTCTCGTGTTCTTTTCATTTATGACAATTGAAACGGTTCGAATTTCGTTCGGTAAGCCGTCTCTGCTCGGTGTGTGGGAAATGCCGATTTTTCTTTTTGTCTTGTTTGGCACAATGGGCTGCTTTTTGTTTCGCTCCTATCGTTTGAGATGAGCGGACAGGATATTCCACATTTTTTTGAGCGCCTGCAGCTAGACCATTCGGCTATTGGGAGCCGTACAGCGGAAATGATGACATCGAGACGATTGACCGGTATGCACGGAAACTGGAGTTATGTGCCGAATCAAAATGGAGGCTTTTAAGGGTTTTGGTGGGCGAGGAATCCAAATAGTCCATATTATCTCCAAATTGAAGAAGCACGTCTCTGCATGAAATTTGTCGAAGAACAGAAGGGAAAACAACGGACCCCCCGCAAAAATGCGGTTGAATTTTTACTGAGTCTGCCTCAAGTAAACGCTTTGTCGTTTTGGAAGCCATCTAGAGCAGGCATCGGGAAAACGATGACTGTCCTTGTTACAGACGACTACTTGCAGATAGACAAAAAAGGCATGATTGACATCCAAAAAACAATTGAGCTTTTAAAAGAGCTGTCTGTTTGTTGTTTCTTTATAGAAAAAGGAGATGTCTTAAGCGTTTATCGAGACACATCCTTCTTATTTTGATGGCCGGATTTTCACTTAATCCGGCCATCAGCAGCCAATGGGACAGCCATTTTATTTCTTAATGAGTCACTTCTTGAAGATCGGCAATCCCCACTTCAGTCCGTTCTTCCCACGGTCCGCGTAAATGGACAGTGGCCGTTTTCCCATCGTTATGGACTTTATCAATCCATACGGAAACACCGTTAAATTGGACTTCCACATCAGATGATGGCGTTGAAACAATTTGTTTTGCCCGTTTCCATTCCATGAGATTACCTCCTGAAGATGGCTTTATTTTATTTTTTTGGCTGTTGATTTCGCTGCATCCGTTTTTGTCTCAGGATGGCAAGTTCAGCCAGCTCACGGGCATATTCTTCGTTTACGGTGTCCGGAGTAATTTTTGAATTTTTGGGTGTTTGCGGCAAAGAATTTGTGCTGCGGCTGCCTGTTTTATGCTCATCTCTTCCCATCATAAAACCCCCTTTCCGTTAATTCGTTCTTTCTGTTGACGCTCTCATTCGTTCCTGAGGATGAGTGTTGATGGTGCCATCTGCCCGCTTGGAAGCATACTCTGCTTTAGCTCTTGCTTTTCCGGCTTCCCCTTTCATCGAGGTAATCGGGAAATCCTTTGCTTTGTTTCTCATTATTTTTCCTCCAGACACGTATGAGATACACGCGTTTTACGTGCATGATTAGTATGGGGAAAAGAAACAAAAATATCATGGGCCGTCTTGTGAAATATTTGGAAAAAAACGTATGTGCATGTTTGTAAAGATTTTGGCTACATTAACATTATTCTTCATAAGCAAGGAGGCCAAAGTGGTGAAAAATGAAAGCACACATGAGTTTGTCGAGAAATTAGCTGAGACAAAGAAAAAAGATGAGCAAAATAAAAAGAAGCAGGGGAACGGTCATCCTGAGAAAAAATTACCGAATCACCAGCACTGATCTTTTACAAAAAGCGACCACTTCCAAAAAAGTGGTCGTTTTTATACGGAAATGAAAAGGAAGTTTTCATCCAATTTGCTTTTTTATTCGTTTAGATGGCTCCGCGGAACGGGTTTATTTTTAAACGTTCGTAAATACCCCATCGACGCAGCAAATGCGGCTGTTCTGGCTGGAACTCCTTTTTTCATTAATTCGTCCACCGCATATTGAATCTTCTGGCCAGCATCTTCATTAAATTGGTTCAACAAAAACGCCTCCTTTGTTAAGATCACTGCCTGTGTATTTTGCCGTCGAAGCAATGGGACTATACAAAATGGCTTTCATTTGTTTTTTACATGCATAAGAAGGATTTACTTTGAAGGTAAAAAAAGAACAGCATAATCATCCGTAGAGCTTGTAAAGATAATGAAGAGGCGGGTGAGGGGAAATGAAGCGAACAGAAAAGCAGCAATTGTTTTATGATGTGGCAGATTCTACTTATTTCATCCCATTTTAAAATTGAATGACGCAATACGGAAAAGGAGATAACCGCATGACACAAGACCGATTTGAACAGGCCTACGCTCAGTACAAGCAGCAAAGCCAGTTACAGACACTTCACGAAAGCGGCATACAGGAGACAGCCAATCAAGAACAGATCATTGCTGTCCGTAAAAACAATGAGGGAGATATTATTGCCTTTAAAACAAACAGTGGCAGAGAACTCGATTACTTAGAAGCATTGAGCGAGGCCAAACAAGGGAAACTTGCCTGCGTGGATGTGTTCCATCGTTATGGACGGGAGATTCTTCGAAGTGAACCGGACGGTAATAAAGAAAATAATTTGGATAATCTGGACACTTTTTAGCGCCTGACTGTTACTCTTTTGTAAACACTGTCTCATAAAGAGTTATTCTTGATAATTTTTGGCCGGATTCATCAAAAAATCCGGCTATTGAAATAAGAAGGGAACATTTCCTTTGCTCCATTTTAAATTAAAACATCGCCACAATCGTTGTCACTATTAACCCGATGGTCACAGGCTTTACATTTCGTCTGGCGACTTCAAATGGATCGACGCCGCAAATTGCCGCAGCCGGAATTAATGCCCATGGGACGAGTGTTCCGCCGCCCACCCAGATGGCTGCAATTTGCCCGAGCGCCGTAAGGGTTGCTGCACCTGCACCAATGGCTGTACCAAATAAATTGGCGATGGAACCCATCAGTGAAATTCCTGAGAAGCCGGAACCATCAAGCCCTGTAATGGCACCAACAGCTGTTAAGGTGATAGCGCCGATTTCCTTGCTTAATGGGACAACAGAGGCCAGTGCCACCCCGAGGTCATTTACGATTCCAAGCGAATCCTTATTTTTAAAATAGGTAACTATCCCTCGGGATGTAATACAGAATATGTACAGAATAGAGAGTGGTGAAGGGAATTTTTGATTGGTGAAATAAATATAACCACAGCCGGAAAGCCTGATTCTGGCCGGTTGTGTTCATACCTGTCTTTTTCTGATCTTAAAGCATGTTACGATCAAATTTGTCGATACTTGTCGAACGATTTTGAGTGCGAAAAGAGAAGGGAAGATATATAATAATAAAAGCTTCCATCAAAAACAATTTCATATTCCTTAATCCCGTAAAGGGGAGTAGCGTCAGGAATATCCTGAAATAAAGTCGTCATGACGTGGACTGAATCCACCGGCTTTATTGGCCTAATTATTTAGTGTTCAGCGAGACCTTTGCCATTTATGGCGGAGGTCTCTTTATTTTTTGATAAAAAGAAGGAGGATGTAAAATGGAATTTTTATCAGCGGAATTTTTTACAGCTTTATTTGCCATTATTATGATTGATTTAGTTCTCGCTGGCGACAATGCGATTCTTATTGGTCTCGCAGCAAGAAAACTTCCAAAAGAGCAGCAGAAAAAAGTCATTTTGTGGGGAGCAATCGGAGCGATTGTCATCAGGATTATCGCAACACTTCTCGTTGTCTGGCTTTTAGAAGTACCAGGCCTGCATTTAATCGGAGGTTTGCTGCTTGTATGGATTGCGTATAAGCTCCTTTTGGACGAAGAAGAGCATGAAGTAAAAGCGGCTGATTCCATGTGGGCAGCCATTAAAACAATTATTATTGCGGATGCCTTAATGGGATTGGATAATGTGCTGGCGGTTGCAGGAGCTTCTCATGGTAATTTCGTCTTGGTTGTCATTGGATTGCTTGTTTCCATTCCGGTTGTGATGTGGGGAAGCACGCTGATCCTTAAATTGATCGAGCGTTATCCGGTTATTATTACCGTGGGTGCCGGAATTTTAGGATGGACCGCTTCTAAGATGATTGTGGGAGAGCCTTTCATGCATGACTATTTCGCAAATCCATTTGTCAAATATGGTTTTGAAGCATTAGTCGTCGCATTAATTTTGCTGGCCGGGAATTTGAAGAAGAAAAAAGTAGAGCGTGAGAAAAATAAAGTCACGCTGGAACAAAAGGTTCTTTAAATTGCACGAGAGTGGCTGTTCCATCAGTTTATAAAATGGTGGTGGCGGGTCGAATTCTGCACCATGCAGTCCGGATTCACCGAAATGAAAAGGAAATGTCTCGATGTACTTTTGAGACGTTTCCTTTTTTTATTTAGCTGAAACATGACACTCTCTTGCCTTTGAACCATTGTTGTATCACCTGATTTTTCTTAGGAAGAGGGCTTAGGATAATATTATTTAATAAAGTTGAGAATTAGGAAATGAAATGTAAAGACAAGCTGTCCGAACGAAAGCAAGGTGGACATAATGCTTACAAAGTGCCCGATTTTCCTATAGGGCTGTCAAAGCGATCGGCACAGCCACAAGTGATGCAGATGAGACGCCCGATTTATTCTGCAATCTGAATACGGACTGATGACGATGCATGCATTATGGCGGGGAAGACGAGTTCTTATGCATGCGCCAATTCGTCATGAATGTTCCTTTTTATAGTCAATAAAAAGTGTACCATCTTGCTGAACTTCCGCATAAAAGACATCTGAAATTGCTTTGACACCGGCTTGTTGTAATTGCTGGTTGAGCCACTCTTTCGTAAGGTTCAACTGTACTAAATTATTCATGTTGATTATGCCGTCTGACACGACCTCCGTCATAATAGGAGATAGCTGCTTTTGTGCATGTGCGATTTTCAAATCCTCTTTTGTCACCGGCAGCTTGCTCTCTTTTTTCATCACGGAAAGTTTACCGGTAGTTTCAAAAATGGCATACTCAACCTCCGTAATGGAAAAGATGTTTTTTTGTCTCAGCAAAGCGTTAAGCGCATCTAAATCTAAACTTGCCTTTTGAAGAGGCTTTTTCATTATCTTTCCATTTTGGATGACGATTAATGGTTCGCCATTAATGATTTTCCGTGCTTTCTTTGATTTGATGACAATCAGGCCAATGATAATGGTCAATAAGCTCCATGCAACTAATGAAATTAATCCGTTACGAATGCTCTGATGCGGATTGGAAACGAGATTTCCGGCTATGGAACCGATCGAAATGGCCGAAGAAAAGTTAAAAAAGGTCATTTGTGCAATTTCTTTTCTTTCCATTAGTTTGGTTAGACATAGTAAGCTTAGGAATGATACCAAGACCCTAATAATGACTTCAAAAATCCCCAATTTTATCCCGCCTTTTCAATTTATTATTTCCTGAGATAGGAGTAATATTCTGTATCGATAGAGACTGAAATATAGACGTTTAATTTCTTTGAAAAACGGGTAGTGGATAGCTAAAAATTTAGAATGGTTAATCGATTTTGTGGCTTACATGGATATAGAAGCGACAAAAAATATAGAAAAGAGAGGGAGCTTACAAAAGAGGCGATTGAGCAGCTTTATTAAGCAATGGAGGGTATCATGTTTTCTTTTCAGACAATAGGACAGTTCATTATTGAAAAAAACATTGATTTATCAGGAAATATCAGTCAAAAACTGGCGGGGGATTATACAGCTTTTCTAAATAAGAGCGGTCTTGAGGATGAAAGCTTATTCAATATGTGGGGGAAGCTGTTTTAACACAGGGTGAGACTGCTGGATTGGAGCAGGTAACAGATTGGACCAGGAAGGGGCCGTTCAATTTGGGATTGAGATTGTTGAGTTGATGAAAACTATTAGATTGTATCGGGAAGTTATCTGGGAATTTGTTGAAAAAGAACTGGAAATAGACAACATGGTCTCATCATCTATTTTGAAAATCAACCGAATCATTGATGCGGTTCTTGATCAAACAACGTACGTATTCTGTGTTTCATACGTAAAGCATCATGCAAAAACAATCGAAGCCGCACAAAAAGCGGTTCATGATATATCATGTCCGGTCGTTGCCATCTCAAACGATGTCGCTGTCCTTCCATTAATCGGAGAACTGACGGAAGAACGAGCGGGCATATTAATGGAGACAGTCTTGCATAAAAGTGTAGGTTTAAGGATTCGTGAGTTGATTATCGACTTATCCGGTGTTCCGGTAGTTAATAGTATGGTCGCCAATGCCCTTAATCTTATTGGAGTAGCCGCAACCTTTACGGGCATTCGGCCGGATATTGCCCGGACGATGTTCAGTTTAGGGATTGATTTCGAAAAGTATCGTGTCAAAGGCACATTGAAAAACGCCCTTTTAAAGAGTGATATTCATGTCATCAATTGATTATGTTTAAATTTGGCTGAAAGCGGCAAGTATGAATACATAACAACCATTGTCAGGAGGTCTATACATGTTTCAGGAGAATAAAGGGAAAAGCAACGATTCGATCGAGCAGGAGGAAAAGAGGAAAAAAGGACAGGATATTGAACCGCAGAGGGCACAGGATAAAAAAGAGCCCGAGCCAAAAGACAAAAATCCCGATGATCTTGAGTAACCGGCCGTAACCCATCCGTGAAAACACCTGTCAGAATAGACGATTCACTCTCTAGTCTGACAGGTGTTTTTTTTCTCACACATATCAAGTGAGTCAATCATTGCATTTTTGTCCTTTTCCATATATGGTGTGAGAGGAAAAACTTGAAAAGGGATGGAGATCGATTGACATTTATTTATACATATAATTACAGCGAAGAAGAGCGCTCCTTATGCCATATGGAGATGCGCGCCCTTTTTGGCGTCGAGCCCGAATCAGCTATTTTAAAAAGTGATGTCGAAATAGACCCGAGCCGAAGTCCGTTTATAAAGGGGCGGATTGACATCATGTATGAAGGGGAAACCGTGACGGATATCATGAACCAGGTCGGACAGATTCACTTAGTAGATGAGACATTTAAAATCATTTTCGTTAAAATAAATGATTTGGAAAAAGACAAGAAAATAAAGTATCGTGAGCGGCTTCAGATTGAACGGGATATTGGTTCGCATATTCAAGGGAAAGTGGACATTCATCATCCGGATCGTTTATTTGGAATTGCGACGATGGGCGGGCGATGGTATTTTGGGACGCATCATAAAAATAAAGCCGTTTGGCTTCATCCTTTGAAAAAACCGCGCGAATATTCCACCGCTCTCAGCACGCGGACCGCCAGAGCGATTTGCAATATTGCCGTACCTCACCCTGAGGATATTCGTGTAATCGACCCATGCTGTGGGATCGGGACAGTATTGGTGGAAGCACTTTCGATGGGCATTGATATCGTCGGCCGTGATATTAATCCTCTTGCTGTAAGCGGATCAAGGGAAAATATTGCTTTCTTTGGGCTAAAAGGCGATGTCACTTTAGGACCGATTTCAGCCGTCTCGGCACACTATAATACCGCTATTATCGATTTGCCATACAATCACTATACACGTGTTACGCGTGATGAGCAATTTGCCATTTTGCAGCACGCCCGCCGTGTTGCGGATCGAGTCATTGTAATTACCATAGAAACCATGGATGAGATGCTTGAACAAGCCGGTTTTGTCATTATGGACCGCTGTTTAGCTAAAAAAGGGGAATTAGGATTGTTTTCCAGGCAAATTCTTGTTTGTGAATAAAGAAGAAGAGCCGTTTAACTATCAGAAAAAGCGGTACGCCGGGACTGTCCCATAAATTCGGTTATCGAAATGAAGAAGGAGAGGCTGTCCCGCAAGTGTGGAGCGAAGACCGGATGTTAAGCCGGTTAGGCCGATTTATCGATAGGAAAGCCGAATTCCGCCTCTTGAAGGCCGATTTAATGAGAATTCGGCCTTCATGACAAGGAAACCGGCCCGAAATCAGAATATCCGGCCCAAAGTGCAAGAAATCCGGCTATAGAAATGAAAGGGATGTCTCAATGACTTCTTGAGCCATTCCCGTTGTTTCTCGTTTCTTTTATCGGCTGGTATATTGGGCAATCTCTTTTTCATATTTTTTTAAACGTTCATAAAAAGACTGGCGGGAGATGCCCAGCATTTTAATGGCTTTCGACCGGTTGTTATTCGATTTTGTGAGCGCTTTAACAATTAAGGCGATTTCCACTCTTTTAATGTTTTCGGAAAAATCCAGGCCATCAAAAAAAGCGCCGGATAAAGGATCATTCTCTTCTTTTTTTAATAAAGGAGCGGAAGACGGCTGTTCCATATGTCCTGCTGTTAAACTTTTTGGAAAGTCATCCATCTCAATTTCGTTTGTTTCCGCCAGCACGAAGCCATGCTCCAGCACATTCCGCAATTCTCTTACATTTCCCGGAAGAGGATGGTTGAGCAAAAAAGCATGGGCCTCTTTGCTGATGCCAACTTCTTTATTGTATTTATAGGAAAACTCTTTTAAAAAGTGTGAAATGAGAATATCGATATCCATTTTTCTTTCACGTAACGGCGGGATACTGAATGTAATACCGTTGATTCGATAATATAAATCTTCCCGGAACGTATTTTGCTGAATCATGGATTCCAGATCCTGATTGGTTGCGGCGATGACGCGGACATCCAATGGAATGATTTCTTCTCCGCCCACACGCACCAATTCTTTTTGCTGCAAGACACGCAGCAGCTTTGCTTGAAGATGGTAGCTCATATCACCAATTTCATCGAGAAAGATGGTGCCGCCATTGGCTAATTCAAATTTCCCCTTTTTTCCGCTTCGCTTTGCTCATGTAAAAGCCCCTTCCTCATACCCGAAAAGTTCACTTTCAAGCAAATTTTCCGGAATGGCTACACAATTGATTGTAATGTAAGGGTTTCCAATTCTATTGGACAATTCATGAATGTTTCGGGCGATGACTTCTTTCCCGACACCGCTTTCGCCCCGGATGAGCACGGAAATATCGGTCGGCGCCAGTTTTTTTATTTTGGATAGTTCATTTACCAGTGTGCTGTTTTTCGAAACAACGAAGCCTTTCATTTCTGAAGGAAGTACCTGAACACGATGAAGTTCATTTTCAAGAAAATGAATGTAATTATTCAGCGTAAAATGATCGAATGAGGTTTTGAGCATTTCAATTTCATCCCCATCTTTATGAGTAGAGATTGCTCCGACAAGCCTGCCTTTAAACGTTAAAGGTGAAGCATGAACAATGAATTTTTTATTGCGTACAAAACTGTGCTTATGAATTTGGGGAACTTCCGTTTTTAACGCTTCCATTATCACAGAGTTCGGCAGCAGTTCCTCTACGCTTCTGCCAATCCATTCATCGCGGGCAATATGCATATTTTTTTCGGCGGAGCGATTGATAAAAATAAATTTTCCATCCTTATCAACAATCTTAATCCCATCATAAATACTATCGAAAATCACGGATAAAAAATCTTTGTCAACATGAAAAGAAGAAAATGCCGATTCCATTTCATCACTCCTTTACAATGGATTTAAACATATTTAAAGAAAAAAGTATATGCGAAAAAATATGTCAATAAATCATATAACGGTCCAGAAAATAGACTGCTTTTTTTAAAATTATCAAGAAAATAGACAAAAAATTGCGTTAATTCCGCAAAAAGAAGTTGGCACACGAATTGCAATATAAAAAGTATACAGTTAACAGAAGGCAATATTCAGATTACTGTATGTGTGGCAGGAAAACGAAAAGGGAGGTGATCTGGAAAATGAATCAGCTGAAACGAGTGGATCCGCTGTACGAACAAATTTATAAAAATGTGGAGCAGTCCATAGTAGAAGGACGTTTTGCTCCTGGTGAGCGTTTGATTGACACAAAAATCGCATCTGAATTTGGTGTGAGCAGAGGTCCGGTCAGGGAAGCGTTTCGGAAGCTGGAACAGGATGGTCTTATTCTTAACAATGATGGAATTGTAACCGTTTTCACACCTTCGCTTCAAGATGCATTGGAGCTGTATCAAGTACGCATCGGCCTTGAATCGGTCGCTGCCTATTGGGCCGCCCGGCATATAGACGATGAAAAATTGGAACAGTTAAAGCAATTTTTGGATCTCACACAGGCGGCCATTAACGCGAAAAAAATGGATGAAGTGGTGTACTTAAATACTCAATTTCACGAATCCATTGTCACCTTTAGCGGAAATAATCGCTTAAAGGTCATGATGTACAATATTCGTACATTGATTCAACTTTGCCGGAACACAATTATTAAGCAATATAACCGGAGCGACAGCTTTTTGTCAGAACACTATGCTGTATTTGAAGCGATTCAAAGCAGAAATCCGGAATTAGCTGCCGAAAGAATGGAACAGCATATTCAAAATGATATGGAAGCATTTTAAATAGCGAATAGTGATTGGCCGCTATTCGCTTTCTTTAAAATGATAGAAGGTAAGCGGAGATGACATTTACAGGTTTAGTCGTCCACGGCAGAAAATTGGGCCGGACAATCCAATTGCCAACCGCCAATTTAGATTTTATCGAGCCGCTGGTGACAATGCCAAAAGGGGTATACGCGGTTTCCGTCTATCATAAGGAAAAGACATATATAGGTGTCATGAATGTGGGAAATCGTCCGACGATAAAGGAACTGCAGCTGTCCAAAAATACAGAACGGTCCATTGAAGTTCATATTCTGGATTTTGATCAGGACATATACGGAGAATATTTGACAGTTGAACTGATTACTTATTTACGGGTAGAAAAGAAGTTTAGCAATTTGGATGAGCTGAAACAACAAATCTCTAGAGATACTCAAATGACAAGAGACCTTTTTCTAACGCTGAACAATGAAGAGCAGAAGACCATTTCTTTGTAAAGCGAAAGCGAAAAACGCAGCGCGGATAGAAGGAGTGTGAACAAATTGAACACGAAAGCAGACATTATTCATTTACGTGATTTGCAATTCATTCAATTCTGTCATGATCAATTTGGCATAAATCGCGGCGTTTATAACACGATTGACGTATGTTTTTTTCAAGAAGGAACCACGAATATTTTAGAAAGAAGAAGAAAAATCCATCATTTTTTAACTGAATATCAGGATAAATATGTGCATGACAAAAACGGAAAAATAAAATTTGGCCACGGGAATTTAACTAAAATGCTGAATGATTGGTGTCTTATTGACTGGCGAAACGTGGATGAAAGTGCCGGAAACCATCAAGGTTGTCTGGGACGGAGAACTGCCGCATGGTGTATATGCGAAAGATATTGTCCTGAAAACAATAAAGGATATCGGTCATGCGGGTGCGACCTATCAAACCATTGAATTCTCGGGGAGTGCCATTAAAAGCTTATCGATGGACGAAAGGCTCGTTTTATCGAACATGGCGGTTGAGGCCGGTGCGAAGACCGGTTTAATTGAACCGGATGAAACCGTCGTTGAATTTTTACGGTCAAAAGGTGTCACCGATGAAATTGAAAGTGTGCGAAGTGATGACGATGCGTCTTTTGTGAAAGTGCTGCATTACAATGCATCCGAATTGGAGCCGCAAGTTGCCTGTCCGCATGAGGTCGATAATGTGCATCCAGTCAATGCGGTAGAAGGAACACCCGTGGATCAAGTGTATTTAGGTTCCTGTACAAATGGACGTTTAAGTGATTTAAGAGTGGCGGCTGAGATTTTGAAAGGAAAAAAGATCGCCAAAAACATTCGCTGCCTCGTTGTGCCGGCATCGCAGCACATTTGGATGGAAGCGAACAAAGAAGGCATTTTAGAAATATTGACGGAAGCCGGATGCATCGTCAATATGCCTTCATGCGGCGCGTGCGGCGGCTTCACAAGCGGGGTTATTGGAGCAGGGGAAGTCGTGATGTCTTCATCGAACCGTAATTTCAGAGGGCGGATGGGAAGTGCGGATGGAGAAGTGTATTTAGGTTCTCCTGCGGCGGTCGCGGCCACAGCCATTGAGGGGAAAATCGCCGATCCCCGTAAATATCTTCTTCAGGGGGTCAGATAAATGTCATATACGATTCGCGGGCGCGTATGGAAGTATGGAGACAACATCAATACGGATATTATTTCACCCGGACAATATATGAGCCAGCCTGTTGAAATACAGGCGGAGCATGCGATGGAAGCCATCGATCCTGAGTTTTCTAAAAAAGTGAAGCCGGGGGACATTTTAGTTGCCGGTCATAACTTCGGTTCGGGTTCAAGCAGAGAAACAGCTCAAATGGTCTTGAAACACCAACGGATCGGCGCTATTATTGCCGTTTCGTTTGCGCGCATATTTTATCGGAACGCCATTAATGTCGGGCTGCCGGTCGTGGACATGAAAGATACCTCGGTGATTAATGAAGGAGATGAAGTGGAGGTTGATCTTCTGGAAGGAAGAATTATTAACCATACACAAGGGACAGAGTATCAGGGGACAAAGCTTCCCGAACATTTGATTGAAATGGTGCAGCTTGGCGGATTAGAGCCGTATCTTGCGAAAAAAATAAAGTCTTCTTAAAGGACAGGAAAGAGGGAAAGAAGATGAACCTGCCGAATAAAGTGGAGATTATTGAAGTAGGCCCGAGGGATGGGCTGCAAAATGAAGCGAATTTTATTCCGACAGAACAAAAAATCGCGCTTATTCAGGCGTTAAATAAAACCGGAATTAAGAGGATGGAAGCAACGTCGTTTGTGCATCCCGTCTACGTCCCCCAAATGAAAGATGCAAAGGAAGTGCTGGAAGGAATAGAACAAGACCCGGACATTCAATACATGGCGTTAATTCCAAATGAAAAAGGATATGAACGGGCGGTTGAAAACGGTGTTCGCGCGCTGTCGCTCGTTGTTGGTGCCAGCGACAGTTTTAACATAAAAAATGTGAAAATGACCAGAAAAGATTCGATGAAAGCATTTGAAGGGGTCATTCGAAAAGCAAAAGAAAGAGATATATTTGTTCGATATAATATCGCCACTGCTTTTTGGTGTCCATATGAAGGGAAAGTGGATCTGGAGACGGTGCTGGAAATGGTCGGCCTCATTGATGAGCTGGGCGCGGATGAAATCGTCTTTTGTGATACGATCGGCAGAGCCAACCCAAAACAAGTATCCGATTTATTTCAACAAGTGCTGGACCGCAGGCCGAATGCGATGATCACTGCTCATTTCCATGATACATATGGTCTCGCTCAAGCGAATGTATTAGCAGCCCTGGATGAGGGAATTACCCGATTCGACACGTCCATCGGGGGATTAGGAGGGTGTCCGTTTGCGCCGGGGGCGGCGGGAAATGCATCAACAGAAGATGTTGTATTTATGCTGCATGAGATGGGCATTGAGACAGGTATTGACCTTTCGGCTCTGCAATATTGCGTAAACCTTATAAAACCGTTAACAGAACGTGATCTGACAGGTCACTACCATAAAATAACGGGGTGAATGAATCCTATATGACACTTGTCATACTCTGGGCGTGACGGGTGCTACTGCACAAGTGAAATTCCCTTCGATATAATGAGATACATCAAATAACGAAGGGAAATACACTATGAGTAAAGAGAACTCAAAAATTTTGAGGAAACAAGTTGCCCCTTATGAAAAATCAAATACAAAAAAGAGCATCTTTCAGCTGATAAACACCATTGTGCCATTTATTTTTATCTGGTATCTCGCGTATCAAAGCCTGTCTGTTTCCTACTTTTTGACGTTAGGTCTCGCCGTGATCGGAGCAGGATTTATTACGCGGATCTTTATTATTTTTCACGACTGCTGTCATCACTCGTTCTTTAAAAATCGGAAATGGAACCGCATTGTTGGAACGATGACAGGCGTGTTAACGTTTTTCCCTTACGATCAGTGGCAGCACAGCCATAATGTGCATCACGCGACGAGCAGTAATTTAGACAAACGCGGAACGGGCGATATGTGGATGATGACGGTCGAAGAATATTATGCGGCTCCGTTCAAAACGAAGCTTGCGTACCGCTTATACCGGAACCCATTTGTGATGTTCGTGATCGGCCCGATTTGGGTGTTCCTCATTACGAATCGTTTTAACGTTAAAGGCGCCCGTAAGAAAGAACGCTTGAATACGTATTTAACGAACCTTTTGATTGCAGCCGGTGCTGCACTGCTTTGCTGGGCGATTGGCTGGCAGTCATTCCTGCTTGTGCACGGACCGATGTTTTGGATTGCCGGTTCAATCGGTGTCTGGTTATTTTATGTACAGCATACATTCGAGGATTCGTACTTTGAAGAAGACGAACGGTGGAGTTATGTGAAGGCAGCGGTAGAAGGGAGCTCGTTTTACAAGCTTCCGAAGCCGCTACAATGGATTACCGGCAACATCGGTTTCCACCACGTACATCATTTAAGCCCGCGGGTGCCCAATTATCAATTAGAAGCGGCACATTATAACGCGGAGCCGCTGCAAAACGTGCCGACCATTACGCTCTGGACGAGTATTCAATCGCTGAAATTCCGTTTGTGGGACGAGAAAAGTGATAAGTTCGTCACGTTTAAAGAAGCAAAGCAGCATGCTGTAAAACGTCCGTACAGCTCCATTTCATAACAAAAAACCATGTTTCCGTTTTTTCGGAAGCATGGTTTTTTTGCCTGAAGGCTGTGTTAAAATAAGAAGGAAGAATATGTTTAAAGAAGGTAGAGTATGAAAAAAAGATGGACGATGCTCCAAAAAAGTTCGGGCCTTTCTCCATACATATGGAGTATTTTAAGTTTTTTGCCTTTTTATTTTATTTTTCAATCTTCGTCGACGATTGAAATTGTTGTTGGCATTTCGCTGACCATTCTCTTTTTTATCAGTTATCGTTTTGCTTTTATTTCTAAAAATTGGCCGATTTACGTCTGGATATGCATATTGGTCGGCATTTCGATTATGATGACGATTTTGTTTCAGTTCATTTATTTTGCTTTTTATATCGCGTATTATAACGGCAGCATGAAAAGCCGGGCCGCTTTTATTACGCTTTACGTTATTCATTTAGTTGGCACGATCTTTTCGATTAATTATAATATTGTGCTGCAGGACCCGTTATTTATTCAGCAGATTCCGTTTATTGTGATCGTCTTTATCAGTGTCATTTTACTTCCGATCAATTTGTATAACCGGAAAAAGCAGGAGAAGCTGGAAGAAGAGCTGCAGATGGCGAATAATCGGATTTCGGAACTCGTCAAGCAGGAAGAACGGCAGCGCATCGCCCGCGATCTTCACGATACACTTGGACAAAAGCTTTCTCTTATCGGCTTAAAGAGCGACTTGGCGAGAAAGCTGATTCAAAAAGATCCCGAGAAGGCGAAAGAGGAATTGATAGACGTGCAGCAAACAGCCAGAACGGCGTTAAATGAAGTCAGAAATTTAGTTTCTTCCATGCGGGGAATTCGGTTAAATGAAGAAATTGTTCTTGTAAAGCAGATTTTGAAAGCGGCGCAGATCGAATATACCGGCGAAGATGAATTTGCGTTATCCAACGTGTCACTGTTTGCGGAAAACGTTCTAAGCATGTGCATGAAAGAAGCGGTGACAAATGTCGTCAAGCATAGCCAGGCTTTTTCCTGTCATATTAGCATCGAGCAGTCAGAAGAAGGGATTCGGATGACAGTAAAAGATGACGGGATTGGAATGGACCGTCATGATCTTGGAAAAGGAAGCGGTCTGCTTGGAATGAGAGAGCGCCTGGAATTTGTAAATGGGAGCTTGGATATTCGTTCAAACAATGGAACGACGGTGATAATGAACGTGCCCAATGATGTGAAACAGCGCGATGAGGAGGTAGTGAAATGATTCGGATTGTGATTGCGGAAGACCAGCGGATGCTGCTCGGTGCGCTGGGATCCCTGCTCAGCTTAGAAGAAGATATGGAAGTGATCGGGCAGGCAGCGAACGGGGAAGAAGCCGTGGAACTTGTCCGGAAGCTGAACCCCGATGTATGCATGATGGATATTGAAATGCCGTTAAAATCGGGACTTGAGGCAGCGGAAGAATTAAAGGACTGCGACTGTAAAGTAATCATTTTAACGACATTTGCCCGGACCGGTTATTTTCAGCGTGCCATAAAAGCGAAAGTGAGCGGTTATTTGTTAAAAGACAGCCCGAGCGAAGAACTTGCCAGCTCCATCCGCAGTGTCATGGCCGGCAGGCGTGTGTATGCCCCTGAACTGATGGACGATTTTTACAGCGAAGAAAATCCGCTGACAGATCGGGAAAAAGACGTATTAGCACTCGTCGCCGACGGGAAAAATACAAAAGAAATCGCGGAAGAATTGAACATCAAAACGGGCACAGTCCGAAACTATATTTCCACTATTTTTGAAAAGCTTGAAGTGAAAAACCGGATCGAAGCCATTTCCCAATCAAAAGAAAAGGGATGGTTTAAGTAAAAGACGAAAAGCTGTCTGTACGTATCGCAGGCGGCTTTTCGTCTTTGCTGATTTTCCCGGGAAAGGGGCATCATAATACTTTCAATTGATTAAAGAAACAAATTGACAATTCCATAAACTTATCATATGATTAATCCACATAGTTGAATATTTCTCCTAAAGGGGAGTAGCTTTTACAACAAAGTCGTCATTTCGGAGTTTTTTACTCTCGGCTTTGTTGGCAGCATAATGCTGTTAGCGAGACCTTTACCTCTGGTAAAGGTCTTTATTTGTAGAAAAAACCTTTACCTATGCCGGTAAAGGTTTTTTGTTCTTTATGTAAAATGTGAGGAAGACAGGCAGAACGAGGGAAAATGAAAAACCAGCTATAAAATGAATGTTTCTAATTAATGAGGAGGGTGTGTTCCATGATACTAAGAAAATATTTGTCACTGTTAGGGATTGGCTCGGCGAGAGTAGATCTTATTCTTCCTAAGGAATCATATAAGCCGGGTGAACAAATTAAAGGACATTTCTTAATCGAAGGAGGAACGATTGAACAGCATATTAAACGGGTTGAGTGTGATCTAGTCATGATTGACGAAACGGACGGGACAGAAAAAGTGGTTGATACGATAACGATATTAACATCAAAGATGATTCTCTCAGAAGAAACGAATCAAATACCGCTTACGTTCAGGCTTCCGGAATCCGTCCCGGCATTGAATAAAAAATCTTACCGTTTTAAAACGAAGCTCACGTTTGATAAAGGAATAGAAAGCAAGGATCAGGATATCATCCAAATTATTTCGTGATAAGAATATCGGTACAGTAAAAAGGAGGATTTTTTTATATGGAATGGACAGTTTTATTAGAATACGCGTGGGTGCTGCTTCTTTTAATCGCACTGGAAGGTCTTTTAGCAGCCGATAATGCGCTGGTATTAGCGATTATGGTGAAGCATCTGCCAGAAGAAGAACGAAAGAAAGCATTATTTTATGGACTGGCAGGGGCGTTTGTTTTCCGTTTCGCATCATTGTTTGCGATTTCGTTCCTCGTCAACGTTTGGCAGGTTCAAGCGATTGGCGCTCTCTACCTTCTGTTTATTGCCATCAATCATATTGTTCGAAAACTTCTGATTCATAAGGGAAAAGAAAAAACACAAGAAGCAGACGAAAAGAAAAAATCAGGCTTTTGGGGAACGGTTTTCAAGATTGAACTGGCGGATATCGCTTTTGCGGTTGACTCTATTTTGGCGGCTGTCGTATTAGCGGTTACGCTTCCGGAAACAAATCTCCCGAAAATTGGCGGTATGGACGGCGGCCATTTTCTCGTCATTTTTGCCGGAGGTATGATCGGTTTAATTATTATGCGCTTTGCGGCTCATTTCTTTGTAAGATTGCTTCAAAAGAAACCTGGTCTCGAAATTGCGGCATTCTTAATCGTTGGCTGGGTTGGAGTCAAATTAGCCGTTTTTACGTTATCCCATCCGGAGGTTTCTGTATTACCGTACGGGTTTGCAAAATCGCCTGAATGGAAAATCACGTTCTATGCTGTGCTGATCCTGATCGCTTTAGGAGGCTGGTTCTTATCAAAAGAGAAGAGTGAGCCTCAAGAATAAACAATATGCTGTTTAATACAGGAGCTGTCTCAAAAAATCATGGAGACAGCTTTTTTTGTTTCTATGGCCGGATTTCTTGCAGTTTGGGCCGGATTTTCAGGTTTTGGGTCGGTTTTTTTGACGTTTGGGCCGAATTCCCGTTAATTCGGCCTTCATGAGGAAAAATCCGGCTTTTCTGTTAATAAATCTGCCTAAATCGTTCAGAATTCGGCCTTTTCATAGAGGACAGCCTTCTGTGGCATTGTCACCATCCATAAACACTTGCATAAAATGGTTTGTTGAGAATAAATGCAAGTGAGGTGCGTGGTGTGAAGCGAACAGTGACGGATTATGTTTGTGTATTGAAGGAGTTTTTGCCTAAGGGGGCAGAGGTTTTAGAGCTGCAGCAGCCTGTCAAATGCCCTGCGGTTTTATTGTCTGATTTAGATGGAGATGGGCGGATGGAATTAGTGGGGGGCTATAAGGATCACGGTGAAAATTACGTCGTTATTTTAAAAAGATATTATCATACATGGTATCAGGTGGCTCACACGAAAGGAAGCGGGTATAACATGACCGATTTAACTGCCGCTCCTATTATTGATAGTACAATCAATACATTAATGATTGGCTGGCAGGCAGCCGGTATTTGGTCTAAGCTTGACTTGCTGCATTGGACTCCGGAAGGTTTTCGGCATGTGGCTCCCTACAAACAGCTATACAGCAAACTGGAAGTGGAAGAGATGAAAGAGGGGGCGGAAAGAGACGGCAAATATGAGATTGCGCTTTGGCAGCATGATACGGGAAATGCCTATCAAATAGATGTATTCCGCTGGAGTGAGAATGAACTTGTGGAGGCAAAAGACGTCTATCCTTATTATTTTAAGAAAGCGGCAAATTACTATACATCGCTGCTTCAAGAGATGGATTCACCTGTATATTGGTATTATTTGGCATATGCGCAAATGAAAGCAGGGATGCTGGAACAGGCGTTAACATCCATCCATAAAGCACTGTCCTCCCAAACGCCTTATCCCTCCAAAGAAAGACTGCTTGAGATGAAACGGCAGCTGCAGGCAGAACATAATACAGTCGTAGATGTGAAGCGCGGAGATGTTACAGGTGACGGCACCATTGACACGGTATATTTGACAGCAGACAAAACGCCGGACAGTCCTTTTTGGCAAAATATCACCCTTGTCATACGCAATGGCCGGACAAACCAATATGAAAAGATTTTCTTAAAAGAAAATGCCGGTTATAATCCGACCATCTTTCTTGGGGATTTTACCGGTAATAAGATGAACGATATTCTTATCGTCATTAATACAGGCGGGAGCGAGGGACTCATTTATGCGTATGTCTTTTCATTTATGAACGGCGTTTTTCAGCAAATTTTTGATTCAGAAGTATTTAACAAACAGGATCAATATGATGTGACGTACAAAAATCACTATAAAGCAAACGTGACGAGTTTGAATCAAAAGAAGAAATACGCCATTGATTTGACCTTTAAAGGCGATGACTATTTAGTGGAGATCTACAACGGTGATGGTACGCTGAAAGAGCCGATACGTGGTTGGGTATCTCCATTGTCGGGATTGTATCCTGTTGATTTTGAACGGGATGGCATTTATGAACTCAACGCGTATCAAAACATCGCCGGGAGATATAATGCAGACTGGCTCTGTTATGTGGAGAACGTGCTGAAATGGAACGGCAGAGAATTTATATCCGCACGGCAAAATGTGGCGATTTTTGGCCAGGATTTTGATGCACACAAAAGCTTTTAAATAAAATAAACAGGGATTAAAAAGAAATCGCCCCCTTCATTCTACATTCGCCAATACCGACAAATCTTCATTTTTTCCAATGACGATTAATATATCATGCTCATAAATCACTTGTTCAGCCGGAGGAGTTAAAATAATTTCTCCCTGATGCATGACCGCAATTACAGATTTTCATTTTTCCTTTCGGATAACGGAAAGCATCGGGATCTTTTTTGGCCGCAATGGCATAGGCAATTGTTAAAGACCCTAATCGTCCTGCAAACATGGCAAAAGTAATGAGAAGGCGCCCGGCTGGTGACAAATAAGGGGGTAATCCCATAGACAAGCCGACAGTGGAAGAGGCAGAAACGGCTTCGAATAAAATCAATAAAAAATCTTGTCCGCTTTCCGTAATCGTCAGCAGCATGGTGGTGACAACAAGAAATAAACTGCTTACCGTAACGGTCAGCGCTTTATAAATCGTGTCAAAAGGGATTGATACAACGCCGCCAAGATTTTTCCGTGAAAAGATAAAGGATGCAATGTTTTCGGATTTCCGAACTCCAACAGGAAAATGAAGATCATACCGCCAAGCGTTAAAGCAACGCTCGTGACGAGAACAACTTTTGTATGTAATGATAATCGGCGGGTTTCACGTAATTCGAAAAGTTCATTCATGACAATAAACCCGATACCGCCCGATATGATTAATGCACATACGATGATCGTGATAATTGGATCTTCTGCATAAAGCGTGAGGCTTCGATACTCTCCCATTAGGTCGAAACCGGCATTATTAAAGTTTGAAACCGCATGAAAAAATCCATAATAAATCGCTTTTCGAACCGGCATATCCATAGCAAAACGAATGGATAAAATGATTCCTCCGGTGATTTCAATAACAGCCGTAAAAATGACAATTCGTCTGACCAGTTTGATAATGCCCGCCGTTGATAAACTGCTGATTGTTTCCCGGAGCAGCAGCCTTTCTTTTAAGGAAATGCTTTTTCCTGCAGTCTATTGTGCCCCAGCCATCGTTAAACATTCACAAAAATGAGGGATTCCTGAATCTTCATGACGGGAAATGAATGTATAATGAAAATAAAGAATGACAGGAAAGGACGGGTTCAGGATGAAAAAATTAGGTTGGATGCTATCGGGTCTGGGGGCGCTCTCTATTTTAGGCAGTGTTCTATATCCGTTACAGATGATCAGCAAAGATACTTTTTTTATTATGTTGCTTGGGGGAGCGGGCGTGATGTTTATTGGTTCCATGATCAGAAGCTTTGCGGTCCTGAAAAAATAAAATGGCTGGCAGCTTCATCTTCATGTAAGACGAATAGGTAATTTCTTGTTACACTAATGTGAAAGAAGCTCTTTTTTGAACAACGTTTAATGTCGTGTTTAAGTGGCTATACTTTGATGTATTTATATAGAAAAGGAGGAAGAGAGCAAGGAAGATGAAGGTCTTTGCATCTATACTGGGTCTGTTGGCAGCAGTCGTGTTAGGTCTTTCTATTTGGATTTATTATCCACAGTATCAAATCAATCAGATGAAAAATGAAACAGCATCCGATTCGCCTGCATGGGCAAGCGCATACGAAGTTTCGTATCTGGAGTATTATCGATCTGTAGATAAACCAATCATTCATCATCTGGCTCTTGGCGATTCAATTATAAAAGGCTACGGTGCGAATCCGAATGACAATTTAGTTAAATCATTTTCAGTCAATCTGGAGGAGGACATACAAAAAGAAGTTTTTTATCAAAATGAGGGAATTAACGAGATCACAAGCGGCGAATTGAACGAATTGGTTCAAGAAGGGGCATTTGACGAGAAAATCAAGAATGCGGATATTATCACCATCAATATTGGCGGAAATGATATTTTGCGCCTCGGCTTTGAAAAAGGTTTTTATGAAGCGGTGAAGTCGTTTGATGCACTTCAAACGAACTTCGATCAAAATTTGTCTGGTATAATGAACCGCATTACGACACTTAATCCGGAAGCAACGGTGCTTTTATTGGAGTTGTATAACCCGCTCGATAAAAGCAGTGAGTTTTATTCGATAGCTGATACAGTCCTTCCTAAATGGAACTTGAAACTGTATCAGATGGCGGAGAAGCTGGATCATGCCGTGGTCATTGAGACAACCGCCGTTATCAATAGCGAGAAGCCGCAAAATCTGGCTTTTGACGGCGTTCATCCCAGTGCGATGGGGTACAGTGCCATTTCTAAACAAATGCTGAGTCAATTTAGAGAGGATACAAGAACATTATCTGAACAGCCTTAAGACCACCTGCACAGGTGGCTTTTTTTATGGGTTTTGGAGGTTTTTGGCTTTTCTTAAAAATGATTATGAAGTATGATCGTCTTTTATTCATCTTATGAAAATCAGGATTTGCAGCAGAAGGAACAGATGGTTTTAAAATTGAAGAGGCACCTGCTCTATGATACGATTTAATCAATGGAGGATTTGATGAGTTTTCATTTCATTTTCCGCCATTTTTCGGCATTTAAGAATCTATTCCTTATTTAGGAGGAGTCAATTTGATAAAACTCGTGAAAGGACAGAAAGTGGATTTGACGAAACAGTCTTCGATCCGGACATCTATACGTCTTGGGCTTGGATGGGATATAAGCAAAGATATGACACCCCGATACGACTTAGATATTGTGGCCTTATTAGTTGATGATGATGGCGTTGTCCGTTCTCCTGAACATATCGTTTTTTATAATCAGTTGACGGCGCTGGACGGTGCGGTTGTTTTATCAAATGATAATCAAACAGGCGCAGGAACGGGTGATGATGAAGAATTGTTCCTTCAACTGTCTCATGTACCCGGATTCATCGACAAAGTAGTGGCGGCAATTGTTGTTCATGATGCGGATGAGCGCGGCCAAACATTTGGTGAAATGAAAGATGCGTTTGTACGTATTGTAAATGAAGATACAAAACAAGAAATGTACCGATACGAATTGGGAAAGGATTTTGCAGGCGAGACAGCAATTGTCGCTGGTGAAGTGTATCGGACAAAGAATGGCTGGGTATTTTCGGCGTTAGGAAAGAGCATTGATGGAGGGCTTTTTTCTTTGTGCAGAGAATACGGTATAAATGAACTGCCAGCCTCCTTTTTTACAAAAAAAGAAGCGATGACTAAATTATCTCCGCTGCACGTAAAAAAGCCATTTTTCTAAGATTGGTTTCATGTTGATAGGAGGGCTATAGATGACAAGTGTATATGAGTTTCATGTAAAAAAACCGAATGGTGAAATGGCAGCGCTGAAAGAATACGAAGGCAAGCTGTTGATCATTGTGAATACGGCAAGTAAATGCGGATTCACGCCACAATTTGCCGGGCTTCAGTCACTATATGAAAAATATAAAGATCAGGGTTTGACAGTACTTGGATTTCCGTGTGATCAGTTTAATAATCAAGAGTTTGATGACATTGAAAAAACGACGGAATTTTGCCGTGTAAATTATGGCGTCACGTTTCCAATGTTTGCGAAAGTCGACGTGAACGGTGAAAATGCAGATCCATTGTTCAACTATTTAACGACAGAAAAAAAAGGCCTTTTATCGAAAAAAATCAAGTGGAATTTCACAAAATTTTTAGTGGACCGTGATGGACAGGTTGTTGAGCGGTACGCGCCAACAACCGATCCGGAAAAAATAGAAGCGGATTTGAAAAACGTCCTATAATTCAGTCACATTTTGTCAGAGGCAATCCGAAGAATAAGAGTGGTACATGAGTCTTAGACATGAGCTGCACTGAAAACGGAGAGAACAAATTAAAAAGCGCCGGGGCACTTTACACTCCAGCGCTTTTTTGTTATGAAATGGCTTTTTTAATGATGCGGATCTCGGTTTCAATGTCACTGACACGCGTTGATAAATCAAGAACAACCGCCCCTTGTTCAGTATTATAAGCTGTTTGCTGGTGGATCATGTCCACTTTATTTTCAAGGTTAGTCAAGCGGTCATCCATTTGTAAGAGGTGTTCATCCAATTGCGAGAAGCGCTCATCGATCTGTAAGAAACGTTCGTCAATTTGCGAGAAACGTTCATCGATTTGAGAAAAACGTTCGTCGATGTGTAAAAGCTGTTCATCAATTTGCGAAAAACGTTTTTCCATGCGTTTATCCATTTCACTAATACGCTGATCCATTATTTCCAAACGGTGATATAGCGGGTCAATAGCTTCCTTTAAGACGGATTGCAGCATAAATTTGAGGTCATTTTTTTCCATTGTGGTTTCATCTCCCGGGGATTGGATGGTTGTCCAGCGGCGCAAGATAGAAGTCCTTCACATTCTAACATGGATCGGGCAAATGTGACAGATAGAATTTTCATTGTAATGGCCGTCTTTCCTCATGAATACATTAATGCAGGAAAGGGTGATGGGCATGTGCGGAATAACCGGATGGGTGGATTATCACCGGGATTTGACGAAAGAAAAAGGAAACGTCGCAAACATGGCAGCGACTTTAAAAAAGCGCGGGCCGGACGATTTTCGTATATGGACAGCGCGCCATGCGGCATTTGGTCATACGCGTCTTGTTGTTGTAGATCCGGCGGGCGGTGCGCAGCCGATGACACGGAATCAATATACCATTGCCTACAATGGCGAGCTGTATAACACAGAAGAGATCATGAAGGAGCTGCTCACAAAAGGATATACGTTTCAAGGGCATTCTGATACAGAAGTGCTGTTAACGGCTTTTATGGAATGGAGGGAACAGTGTGTATATCATTTGAATGGAATTTTTGCATTCGGCGTCTGGGATGAAACCAGACAGGAGCTTTTTATGGCAAGGGATCGATTAGGTGTAAAGCCGCTTTTTTTTAAGGAATCGAAGGGGTCTTTTTTATTCGGTTCAGAGATAAAATCACTGCTTGCACATCGAGATGTGAAGGCGGAAGTGGACCGCGCCGGACTGATGGAGTTGATTGCGCTCGGTCCCGGGCGAACGCCGGGAAACGGGGTGATTAAAGAAATCAAGGAATTGAGGGCAGCACATGCGTTGACATATAACAAGAGCGGCTTGACTATTTGGAGGTATTGGAATGTCAAAAGCAGTGAACATACTCATTCACTCGATGAAACAGCAGAACATGTCCGTTTTTTGCTAAAGGATGCGGTTGAGCGGCAGTTGACGGCGGATGTACCGGTTTGTACATTTTTGTCCGGCGGTGTGGATTCGAGTGCTATCAGTGTTTTTGCGGCCGATTTCTTTCGTGAAAATAGCCGGGGACCGCTCCATACGTATTCGATTGAATATGAAGAAAACAGCCGTTTTTTTAAACAAAGTCTATTTCAACCTGGTGAAGACCATCCATGGATCGAAAGAATGCAAAAATATACGGGTTCCGTTCATCATACTGCGGTTATAGGTCAAAACACGCTTGCGGAAAAGCTGAAAGAAGCGATGATCGCACGTGATTTGCCGGGTATGGCAGATGTGGATTCTTCATTATTGTGGTTTTGTGAGGAAATTAAGCATGACTTTACGGTCGGGCTGTCCGGTGAATGCGCGGATGAGATTTTTGGCGGCTATCCATGGTTTTACAGGGAGGAGCTGTTAAATGCAAATGGATTTCCATGGATGAGGTCTCTGCCTGAAAAGAAACGCTTGTTGAACGAAAAATGGCAGAAAGTCCTTCCGTTAGAAGAGTATGTGCAGGAGCGGTATGACGATATGGCCGCTGAAACACCCCGGCTTGATGGAGAGAGTATGATGGAGAATCGGCGCCGGGAGATGTTTTATGTAAATATGGTTTCATTTATGGCGTCGCTTCTAGAGAGGAAAGACCGGATGAGTATGGGCGCAGGACTTGAAGTCAGAGTGCCGTTTGCTGATCACCGGCTGGTTGAGTATGCATGGAATATTCCGTGGGAAATGAAAATGGCGGATGGACGGGAAAAAGGTATTTTAAGGAAGGCTCTTAATGGACTGCTGCCTGATGATGTGCTGTACCGTAAAAAAAGTCCATATCCGAAGACGCATCATCCGGACTACACAGCATTGGTCAGCCGAATGCTGAGGGAGATTTTATCAAAAGACTCGCCGCTTCTTGAATTTTTCTCGCGTGAAATATTACAAGAAATGGTGGATTCAGGAGGAACATCATTTCAGGTTCCATGGTTTGGTCAGCTTATGACAGGGCCGCAACTGATGGCGTATTTTATTCAAATGAATATGTGGTTTGAAGAATACAATGTAAGATTATGTGACAATTAAGATGTTTTCTTCCGGCAAATCGGGGAATATAATAACAAACAAGGAAGGAGTGCTGACAATGAAAACGAACAAAATGAAGTGTGTTTATCGAAGTGGACACGGTGAGTGGAAGCAAGGCGAATTGTTCGAGGAAGAATTGAACATCGGAGAAGGCACTCACTTTCATATAAAATGCGGTGAGTCGTCAAAGTTTTATGACATGGTATCTGACCGATATTTGGCAGATAGAAAGGACCGGCAAAAGACATACTATAAATTCGAAACGCCTGATGCGGTTCAAGCGGATGACCGTTTTTACAGTGTCGCAAGCATTGACCACCGGAATCAAGATATTACATTTGATATACACAGTGAATGACCGAATAGATGTTTCAAGGGGCTCGCTTCTTCGGAAGGGGGTCTTTTTTCGTTGAGAGGAAGGGATTCGAAAATTTCTGTTTTATCTGATAATATTTTGTGGTAAATTAGGTGAATAACTGGAGAGGATGAAAGAAATGACACAATTGCAAAATGTAAGTATTATCAAGAAAGCGAATATTTATTTTGACGGAAAAGTAACGAGCCGGACCGTTTTATTTCCGGATGGGACGAAAAAAACACTAGGTATTATGCTGCCCGGAGAATATGAATTTTCAACGGATTTAAAAGAAGAAATGGATATCTTGGCTGGAAAGCTTGACTATAAATTGACGGGTCAGGATTGGAAAACGATCGAAGGAAGCGGTGTTTTTTATGTCCCGGCCAATGAGACCTTCCAATTAAAAGTACATACAACAACTGATTATTGCTGTTCATATTTGAATGAGTAATACATAAGCAGTGTATGAGAACATTTCTTCGGAAGTGTTCTTTTTCGTGTTATAAAAGAAAAAAGGAGCCGATGAAGCCGGCTCCAAAACACATTAATGCTGCAGTAAATCCGCCACAATTTCAAAAGAGTGAAGGCGCGCTTCATGATCAAATATTTGAGCATTAACCATAATTTCATCCGCTTCTGTTTCTTGAATAAATGCATCCAGTTTGTGTTTAACCGTTTCGGGGCTGCCGATGATGGCCATGGAGAATTTTTGCTGTAAAGTCGCTTTTTCAAACTCATTCCATAACTTGTCCATATTGTCAACGGGCGGCTGCAGCGGTATCGGGTTATTACGGATTAGATTAAGGGAATGCTGCTGCATTGACGTGGCTAAGTGTTGTGCTTCTTCGTCTGTGTCAGCGGCAATAATATTTACGCCGAGCATCGCATAAGGTTTGTCAAGCACGTCTGACGGCTGAAAGTGACGGCGATATAAAGAGAGCGCCGGCAGAGTGTTATCAGGTGAGAAATGGCTCGCAAATGAAAAAGGCAAACCAAGCTGTCCGGCCAGCTGGGCGCTGAAGCCGCTTGAACCCAGCAGCCAGATCGGCACGTTCAACCCCTCGCCTGGGATTGCCCGGACCGGCTTTCTTCCCAGTTCAAAATAAGCGCAAAGTTCCGCCAGCTGGTCAGGAAAATCGTGACCGTCACTCCGGCTGTCGCGTCGAAGGGCCCGCATTGTGACTTGATCTGTTCCCGGTGCGCGGCCGAGACCGAGGTCAATGCGGCCTGGAAACAAAAATTCAAGCGTTCCAAATTGTTCCGCAATCACAAGAGGCGAATGATTCGGCAGCATGATGCCGCCTGAGCCCACGCGGATTGTTTTTGTAGCCGCAGCAACATGTCCGATGACAACGGCAGTAGCGGAGCTTGCGATGCCCGGCATATTATGGTGCTCAGCGAGCCAGTATCGATTATAGCCCCACTTTTCGGCATGCTGAGCAAGGTCAGCCGTGTTGCGGAAAGAGTCGGAAGGTGTTCCGCCTGCTGTAATGGGGGACAGGTCAAGAACGGAGTATTTGATGGACATAGTGGTTACACTTCTTTCTATGTATGGTTTGTATAAGTGTAGCAGGAATACTTCGTGGGGCAAAATAAAATGACTTGATTTACATCATCAAATGGAGTAGTATACTCATACAAGCTGCGTTGTACGTAATGAATAATTAAGTTTTAACCTTTAAGCTGTAATCGGGAGTTTTAAATAAGAACGGGAATGACATGCCTCTGTCGATACGACAAGGGGGACAGGCAGGAACGTTTTTGCGGACACCCACTTTGAGGAGTGGTGGTTTAAAACTTTTTTATAAAATGAATACGGCAAAGGCGGCTTTCGTCATTATGACCTTCTAAATCAGTTCCTTTTGGGGCTGATTTTTTTGTTTTCGAAACGCTGTTCCCACATACATGTTACAAGATCGGGACTCATATATATAACAAAGAGGGGGGAACAAATGATGAAAAGGGATATTGTTACGCTATTGGGAGGTTTTCTGACTTCTCTTTTCTTGTTCCTTGGCACAATCGGTGTCTCATTTGACTGGTTTACACCAAAAAGCATCGATGCGTTTATAATGCTTTCCAGTGCAGCCGGCGCACTATTCATTAACCTGTACGCAGTTTGGAAAAATACGTATGTCAGCAAGAAAGCCCGGAAGCAAAAAGAAGTGTTGAAACAAAAAGGATTGAAGTGATAAAAGCAGCGTAATATACACGGCAGGCTCCATTCTGCTGTGTATTTTTATTATTATAAATTTCCTTTTTAAACATACGAAATATAACAAATGTAAAAAATGTTAATTATAGGTGAATGATTTTTGAATTTTAAAAATTGATTAAAGTGAAACAGAACCTAGAGGATGAGTTTGGAAAGTCATTTATTCGAGGATATTTTATCCTTCGCCGGCATCGTTGTACTTACAAAATCTTGTCAGCAAATTTAAATATAGGATGTAATAAGGTAAGAAAAGCTTGTATACTTTAAACAAGCATAGTTTGTGTCGGATGAAGTCGAATAAAAGAACAAGGAGGGCCGGATTATTTATGAATAGAAAATTAAAATTAGGCGCAAAGATCAATTTAATGGTTATTGGTATTATTTTGTTCTTATCAATAATCGTCGGAGCTGTGGTCATTCAGCAAGTTGGTGCCGGAATCAAGCAATTTGCGGTTGAAAAGGCAAAAGGAGATCTTAGCCTGGCATATCGTTACATTGACAATAAATTTCCGGGAGAATGGGCCATTAAAGACGGCCAGCTTTATAAAGGCGATACGGTTATGAATGAAAATTTTGAAACGGTTGATAAAATCGGGGAAGATACAGGCGATACGGTCACTATTTTCCAGGGAAATACCCGCATTGCAACCAATGTTATGACGGACGGGGAAAGGGCGATCGGAACAGCAGTTTCACCAGAAGTGGAACAGGCGGTGCTCGAAAAGGGTGAAAATTATTATGGTGAAGCAGAAGTTGCGGGAAACTGGTATCAAACAACCTATATGCCGTTAAAAGACAGCGCCGGAGAGGAAATCGGGATCTTTTATGTGGGCGCATCGCAGCAAATTATTGATCAAACCATTTCCGGTTTCTTAAAAATATTTTTGGTTGTCTTGTTGGTGATTATTCTCTTAGCATCTCTCGTCATTTTATGGTTCACACGAAGATTAAAAAAGCGGTTAACAGCCATTTCAACAGCGCTCGACAAAGCTGGAAACGGGGATTTTACCACAGAGGTGAAGGATCATGCAGGAGATGAACTGACGGATCTTGCCAACAGTTACAATTCGACGAGGGAAAGCTTGCGGACAATGATTATGGAAGTGTTACAAACATCCGAACAGGTAGCGGCTTCATCCGAGCAACTAACTGCCAGTGCGGAGCAGACAAGCCGGGCGACGGAAGAGATTACGGAATCTGTTCAGCACATTGCGAACGGTGCTGAAAATACGACATCCAGTTTAGAAGAAAGCGCGAAATCACTGGAAGAAGTGTCACTCGCAGTCGGCAGCATTGCTGAAAATTCAAATACGATTGCAGAAGCGGGTTCAAAAACGGCGGAACAGGCAAAAACAGGAGGAGAATTTGTCGGGAAAACAGCTCTTCAAATGGAAACCATCGATCGTTCGGTTAACGAAAGCGGAGAGGCGATCAAGCTTTTGGATACACGATCGCAGGAGATTGGTGAAATTTCCAAAGTGATTACCGATATTGCGAATCAGACGAATTTGCTGGCGCTCAATGCCGCCATTGAAGCGGCACGGGCAGGGGAGCAGGGAAAAGGATTTGCAGTAGTGGCGGATGAAGTTCGCAAACTGGCCGAACAATCGCAGCAGTCCTCTACGCAAATTTCTGAGCTGATAAAAGAAATTCAAGTGAATATGGGCCGTTCCAATCTGGCCATTAATCGAGTGAAAACAGAAGTAAAAGAAGGTCTGGATATCGTCGGGGAAACGGAAAAAAGATTTACCGAAATTATACAGTCCATGGATCAAATCGGTACTCAAATTGATGATATGGCAGCAACAGCCCAGCAAATTTCCGCCAGTGCACAGGAATTATCAGCCACGGTTACGAACATTACGACAGTTTCAAAAGAAGCTTCGATTCATACGCAAAGTGTAGCGGCCTCCACAGAAGAGCAGATGGCTTCGATGGAAGAAATATCATCCGCATCAAATGTGCTGGCTGAAATGGCGATGAATTTACAAGCGCTGGTCAGCAAATTTAAAGTGTAAAAAAGGGAAACACAGCATGAACGTGATTTTCATTGACTGATTGTCCAATTTAGCAAATTATTCATGCCTGATCTTCGTTTGTATGGCATTTATATCAATTAAGGAAGGAGATGTCTCAAGAATATATCGAGACATCTCCTTTTTATTTCGATGGCGGAGTAATCCGTCCTAAATGAAGTTGAATTCAGTTGAGATATTCGTTTATCCAGCCAAAATGGTGAAAAATCTGACCCTACATTGGCAACTTATGGGCCCCCTCCTTTTTTATCTCAAGAAATCATTACCAATTCAATGAAACAAACTATTTGAATTAAAGCTTATTTTGGAATTGATACTGATTCATTAACTTGTCAAGCCGCTGACTATGTTGAATAGTCTCAATATGATCAAGTCCTTTTGTTGTTCCGGTGGAAATCATTAACTTGCGTACTGTTTTGATTTGCACCATTAATTCATCAAAGCTTTCATGATTATTCATGAATAAGAACCTCCAAAAATATAATATTCATACTGCTTGAAAACGCAACAGGGAGTAGTATAGGAGATTTTACACGATCAAGAAATAGATTCGACAAAAGTTCTTATAACCATACATACTTGTCGAGATTTCGGGGACGGAATTGATTGGCTTCGCTTTTTAAGTGCAGTAAAATAATAAAGAATTATGACAAATGAAAAGGGAATGACGATGAAAAAAACAGGGAGAATTGCGACGGGAATCATTGCTGTGATCTATACATTTTTTCAAATACAATTTTTTGATGATCCATTTCAGAAAGAAATAGTAGATGTTTTATCGTTTACAATGGTTGTTTTCTTTTTAGGCTGGCAGTATGATCGGGCTAAATTCGATGTAAAGCTGCGAAAGGAAAGTGCGGAAAGCTATAAACAGCTTGTGGAGCTGCTGCCGGAAGCAGTGATGATTTATACAAATGAAAAAATTCTTTATGTAAATAAAGCAGCGGAAATCATGCTGGCAGCTCAAGAAAAAAATGAAGTAATCGGACGATCTGTTTTTTCGTTCATTCTTGCCGATTATCAGCAGCTGTCGACACAGCATATTGAAGAAGTATATAAAGAAAAGCAGCCGGTTATGCAATCAGAAAAAGAGCTAAAAAGGCTTGATGGGAAGGTCATTGCTTGTGAAGTGTCATCACTTTATATCGTTTTTGAAGGGGGAGAGGCCGTATTATCTATTATAAAAGATTTGACGGAACAGAAAGAACAAACGGCACGTCTTTTGCAAAAATCAGAAAAGCTGGCTATTGTAGGACAGCTTGCGGCCGGGATTGCCCATGAAATCCGAAATCCGCTTACATCATTGAAAGGATTTATTCAGTTATCCCGCATGCAGGATGAGCACAAGCAGGAGTATTTTGATATTATGCTGACGGAGCTCGACCGGATTAATCTGATCGTCAGCGAGCTTTTAGGACTGTCAAAGCCGATTGACGTTTTGTATAAAGAACAGGATTTAAAGCCGTTGCTGCAGGATGTTGTCGCACTGATCAATTCACAGGCGGTGATGGAAAATGTCCTTATCTCAGTGGCGTTTGAACCAGACATTCCAACCGTTTTTTGTGAAGAAAACCAATTAAAACAAGTGTTTATTAACTTGTTGAAAAATGCGATTGAAGCGATGCCGGCCGGCGGCGATATTAAAGTCGATATGAAACATAAAGGTGGTAAAGTAGCGCTTTATGTTTTAGACGAAGGGATCGGTATCCCCGAAGACAGGATGCCAAAGCTTGGTGAACCATTTTATACGACAAAAGAAAAAGGGACAGGGCTCGGGTTAATGACATGCTGCAAAATTATTGAAAATCATGGAGGGGAATTAAATATTTTCAGCAAAGTAGGCGAAGGGACGACTGTGGAAATCGTTTTGCCAACACAAAAAAACCCGGCTGTTGACATGCCGGGCACTGCCATTATGATTTGAAAAATGCTTTTTCCGTGTTATATTTCGCATGTAGGGTATTAATGATATACGTTTCGTAAATGTCACGTTCCATCGGGCTGTCCACTATGCAGACGACAATTTTATGTACATCATCGCGGTGATTTTTAATGTCAGACACGTTGTCTTCAAAATGTTTGCGGATGCGCATGCGTAATTTGCGTGCTTTTCCGACAAACAGCAGGTTATCGTCTGCATCATAAAACATAAAAATCCCTGCTTTATCTCGCGGAATTTTATGATAATCCGTAAATCCGTACTCTCGGGCAATCGGGGCTTCGCTCGTATCTTCCGGATTTCGTTTTCTTGTTAAAATGAAGTCGGCATTCGGCATGTCAATTTTAATCAAATTCAATCACTTCCTATTCTTTCGCATAATGATACAATGCTATCATAACAGAGAAAGGGGAGATGGTGGGTGTCTATTTTAGTTTGGACGGGAATTATTTTATTATTCATTACCAGCTTCATTGGGTTTGTTTTTCCGATTGTGCCATCTGTGCTTGTTTTATGGGCGGGGTTCGCTCTTTTTTATTTCGGCATCAGCAAAGAAGAACTGTCTGCTATTTTCTGGATCGGCATGCTTCTATTTACTGTTCTCATTTTTGCTGCTGATTTCCTTGTCAACAGCTATTTTGTAAAAAAGTACGGTGGATCACAATGGGGAGAATGGGTGGGAGTTATAGCGATTATCGCCGGCTCTTTTATTATTCCGCCGTTTGGGATTATCGTTGTTCCTTTTGCAGCTGTGCTGGTGACGGAATTAATCATTCAAAAAAATGTGAAAAGAGCATTTCTGGCGGCTTACGCAACGCTTGTTGCTTTTTTAAGCGGGACACTGGCAAAAGTCGTTATTCAACTAATCATGATATGCTGGTTTTTTATTGAAACGTTCATGTAAATGACGTTAGGATTTTTATGATCAGATCTGTCCTTTCCTTCATTTGTACAATCAATTGCTTCAAAGAATAATTTGCGTCCTGGATTTTTCGAGAAAAAAATGGCTGCAAGATGTGAAAAGCAGAAAAAGCGGATTCCCAAGAAGGGAATCACGCTTTTTTTTGTTCGGCTTCAGCCGGTTTACGAAATGTATTGTTTTGCAGGGAATTCGTGAAACGGGTTCCGTTTTTCATCTCACTTCCACAAAATGGGCACGACGGCGAATTATCTTCTGAAAAGTTCTTTCTCATCCAGCCATTGCAGTCGTCCGATGAACACTCCCACGTCTCAATATCGACGTTTGGCAATGGCTCGGTGCGATTTTTGCTGTAATAAGACATAACGTCACCCCCGGGTTAAATTTGTCATTCGTTCCTATTGTCTCACATTTTAGGCAGGAATAATACAGGAATATTAATTTTTTGGGAAGTTTAATTAAAAACAGCTAAGAAAATGAATTGCCTTTTCATTTGTAATCGTATACAATAATTTTTGCGCGTTATCCAGATGTATAGGCAAGTCCATTTTCTCCGGGTCCTCTTTTCTAAAAATTTTTTCACTTAAGTATTGATATTTAGAATGTAATCGATTACAATCAGGTTACAAACTAAATATTAATTAAGAAATGAGAGAGCCTCTATGGTGAGCATTAAAGATGTGGCGAAGAAAGCGAATGTTTCGACTGCAACAGTTTCGAGAGTCATCAGCAGACCTGAGGCTGTCAAAGAAGAAACATCGATGAAAGTTATGAAAGCGATTCATGAATTAAAATATCAGCCGAATGTTTTAGCCCGTCAGCTCAGAAAATTGGAAACAAAAACAATCTTGGTAATTGTGCCGGATATTACGAATACCTTCTTTTCCAAAGTATTAAGAGGTATTGAATATGTTGCCGTGTCAAAAGGGTATAAAGTACTTCTCGGAGATGCCGGCAATGACGTGGCGCGGGAGGGTGAGTTTTTAAATGTCTTACGACAGAAACAGGCGGATGGAATCGTCCTGTTGACCGCAAGAATGGAGACCAGCCTGATTGAAGAGTTCGCGCTTGATTATCCGCTCGTCCTTGCATGTGAGTACATTGAAGGTTCAACAATCCCGACTGTATCTATTGATAATATCAGCGGTGCAAGGAAAGCAACGGAATATTTAATTTCTTTGGGACATAAAAAAATCGGCATGATTACAGGACCGTTGAATGTTGTCCTCGGACGGGATCGATTGAAAGGCTTTTCACAGGCGATGGCGAGACACGACCTTCCTGTTGAGCCATCTTTAGTCCAGGAAGGAAACTTCACTTATGACAGTGGATATAACATGATGCTGAAGTTTTTGGCATTAAGCAATCCGCCGACTGCGGTATTTGCAGCAAATGATGAGATGGCATTCGGTGCAGTGAAAGCGGTTAAAGACAGAAGGATGCGCGTTCCTGAAGATATTTCGGTCATTGGTTTTGATGATATCGAATTTTCGTCGATTTTTGAGCCGCCTTTAACAACGATTTCACAGCCAACGTTTGAAATAGGAACAACAGCGATGGAATTACTCTTGAAATTAATAAATGAAGATGAACTAACACGAAATCAGTATATATTGGAAGACAAACTGATTGAGCGTCAATCATGCGTAAGCAATAATAATCCTCTCTAAGCGATCATTTCGAGTTGAAGATATACACAGCGTTAAGAGAGGAATCTTTTTAAGGAATATATGTAATCGATTACAAATAATAGGCTTTTTCCACCAGGAATATTTGAGGAGGTGATGGGTTTCCATCATTGACAAACCGATTCAAATAGACATTATACTTTCGAAACGGAGGCAATTAACAATGAAACTTGGCTATCAAACCAATACATGGGGCGGAGTGGTTGGTCACCCTGCCGGCGTTACGTCAATTAAAGATCTTTACTACCTTGCAAATGGATCTACTGAAGAAGCATTGAAAGAAATCTCCGAAGCGGGATATAAAGGATTTGAAATTTTCGATGGGAACCTGATGCAATATCAAAATAATAAAGAAGGTTTTAAAGCGTTATTGACGCAATACGATTTAACTTTAATCGGAGTATATACAGGCGGAAATTTCATTTATCCTGATGTTTTGGAAGAAGAATTAGCCAAAATTGAAGAAGTGGCTGCACTTTCTGCAGAGTTTGGAGCGAGACACTTAGTGATTGGCGGAGGAGCTGTTCGCTCTGGTGGTATAAGAGAAAGCGATTACAAGGATTTGGGAGAAGCGTTGAATAAGGTGAAAGCGATTGCGGAAAAACATAATCTTATTCCAACATACCACCCGCATTTGGGTACTTGCGTTCAGGCACCGGATCAATTGGACAAGCTTATGCCTCTTACAGACATTGGCTTGTGTCCGGATACAGCTCATATTGAAGCAGGCGGAGGTGATCCGGTTGAAGTTATCCGTAAATATGCAGACCGTATTCATTACATTCATTTTAAAGATTACAAAAACGGCGAGTTTCTTCCATTAGGGGAAGGAAATCAAAAATTTGATGAAATGATCCGCCTTCTTGATGAAGCTGGTTACGATGATTGGATTGTCGTTGAGCTTGATAGTTACGACGTTCCGAAAAAAGGAGCCGAAATCAGCCGCAGTTATTTATCTGCTTTTGAAAATAAAAAATAAACATCATGAACAGGGGGAAGGTTATATGAAAAGAAAATCTTCGTTATTAACAGCTATGCTGTTAAGTGGAAGTCTTGTGCTGGCAGCTTGCGGAGGACAAAATGCTTCAAATGATGCAGAGCCGGCAAACAAGCCGGTAGAAATTCCGGATACCGGTTCATTAACGATTAATCCTGAAATTGAGGATAAGGAAATTTTAGGTACTGGACCATTTGGTGAAGATGCAGTTTCAGCTAAAACATTGGAATTAACAGAAGACGATATTGCCAAGATAAAAGAAGGTAATTATACAGCTGCACTTGTCATGCATTACTCTGGAACGGATTACATGACAGCACAGACAGATGCATTGAAAGCGAGCTTTGAGCGGATGGGTATCGAAGTCATTGCGACAACAGATGCGCAATTTAAAGCAGAAAAGCAAGTGTCAGATATCGAAACGGTTATTGCAAAAAAACCGGATGTTATTGTCAGTGTTCCGGTAGATCCGGTTTCAACAGCATCTGCCTACAAAAAAGCAGCTGATGCAGGAATTAAATTAGTCTTTATGGATGGAACAGCGGAAGGGCTTGAACCTGGAAAGGATTTTGTCAGCATTGTTTCTGGCGATAACTATGGCAATGGCGTAGAAGCGGCCGAAGTAATGGCGAAAGAGCTTGACGGTAAAGGAAAAATCGGAGTTGTGTTCCACGACGCGGATTTCTTCGTAACAAAACAGCGTCAAACTGCTTTTGAAGAAACAATAAAAACGAAATATCCTGACATTGAAATTGTTGCACATGGCGGCATAACAAGCCCTAATGATGGAGAAAAAGTAGCGTCTGCGATGTTGACACAGCATCGGGACCTGGATGGAATATTTGCCATTTGGGATGTGCCGGGTGAAGGTGTTGTAGCTGCTGCCCGTACAGCTGGAAGGGATGACCTTGTCATTACGACTACAGACTTAGGGACAAATGTCGGATTGGAAATGGCATCTGGTGGCACAGTAAAAGGGCTTGGTGCACAGCTTCCATATGACCAAGGAATTGCGGAAGCGATACTGGCCGGATATGCTCTGCTTGGAAAAGAAGCACCATCCTATGTGACAACTCCAGCTGTACAAGTAACAAAAGATAACTTGGCTGAATCATGGAACCTCGTCTACCGGCAAGATGTGCCAGAGCTTATTCAAAATGCAATGAAATAATTCACTACACAAATTATAGGAGGACTATAAAATGAAAAAGTTAAACGTAGGAATGATCGGCGGAGGATTTATGGGGAAAGCACATGCACTGGCTTATGCGGGTATGCCAATGTTTTTCTGGCCA
>NZ_MSDU01000027.1 GCF_001936625.1 Domibacillus antri
TGGCCAGAAAAACATTGGCATCCCAGCGTAAGCCAGTGCATGTGCTTTCCCCATAAATCCTCCGCCGATCATTCCTACGTTTAACTTTTTCATTATTTTTTCCTCCATTTTTTTTGTTTTTTGTAAGCACGCAATTAGTAAATGATTCCACACAATTACATCATTAAATAGAACTATATACGCAAAAATAAACAGTAAAAGAAATTAAACCCGTTGTAATCGATTACATATAGATTAAAATTTTTTTTCAAACAATATTAAGATTTAGGATTTTACTATGTACCTTATCCATTCAATATTAATGTAATCGATTACATACATATCTTTTAAAAAACTTTTTAAAGATGTAATCTATTTAATGAATCACCAAAGGAATTCCCTTTATTACATAAAGATAGGAGCTTAAACCTTACATTTTTCTGTTTACATCAGTATATTGTTTACGAAACAAGTGTAATCGATTACATAAAAAAATACAACCCTTTTTATTTTTTGATTACTATATGTCGATTATTTTTGTAAAAATGATGATGGTTTCTCAATAATTCCACCTAACTGGTATAGACAACTAGTCCTATCACCGTTACACTTAGTATAACGAATAAAAAGAAATGAGGGACTGAAATGAATGAGAATATCATCCAAGGCGGATCTGTTTTTGCTGAACAAAACGTGTATTCACCTGGCTTTGTGCACATAAAAGGCGGGAAAATCGCCGCGTTGGGTCCAATCAGTGAATGTCCTATATCTGAAAACATTCCTTCTATTACAGTACCGGAATCGTATTCAATTTTACCGGGTGCGGTTGACATTCATATTCATGGAGCTGCTGGCGCGGACACAATGGATGCTTCAGAAGAATCACTTTCAAAAATAGCTTCTTTTCTTCCAGGAGAAGGAACGACCACGTTTTTGGCAACAACAATGACACAGTCAAAAGAAAAGATTGAGCATGCCCTTCAAGCCGCCTCCTCTTTTACAAGCCGCCCTGATCAGGCATTCATGGCAGGTGTGCATCTTGAAGGTCCGTTTATTTCAAGAAAACACCCTGGTGCACAGCCGGCTAATGCGATTATCAAACCGGATATATCCTTGTTTAAACACTGGAACGAACTGTCAGGCGAAAGAATTCGTCTTGTCACGCTGGCACCTGAAGAAGATAACAGTTTCGAACTTATAGCCTATTTACATAAGCAGCGCATTACGGCTTCAGCCGGACATACCGATGCCGTTTATGAACAGCTGAAGCAGGCGGAGCAGACCGGATTGACGCACATCACCCATTTATATAATGGCATGCGCGGTATGCACCATCGCGAACCAGGCACGGCGGGAGGCGCCTTTCTTCTTGATTCGCTGTATATAGAGATGATCGCGGACGGCATTCATGTTCATCCAGCTATGGTTCGTCTTGCTTACTGTCAAAAAACCGCCGAACGAACGATTTTAATTACGGATTCCATGCGGGCAAAAGGCCTTCCGGATGGTATATACGATTTAGGCGGTCAGGCCGTTTCTGTCGTCGGTGGAAAAGCAATGCTCGAAGATGGAACGTTGGCAGGCAGTACGCTGTCGATGCAGGAGGCTATCCGAAACATGATGACATACACCGGTTGCGGCGTTCGCGAAATTGTGAAAATGACTGCCGAAAACCCAGCAAAACAGGCAGGGTTATTCGACAGGGTCGGCAGTATTAAAACAGGGAAAGATGCGGACATTGTCATTTATGACGATCATATGAAGGTACATATGACAATATGCCGCGGTGTAAAAGCATATGGAAAGGAGCTAAAAAAATGAAGGTGATCCAAGCCAGCGATTATCAGGAAATGAGTCAAAAAGCAGCGAAATATGTCATTAAAAATGTGCGAAGGCAGCCTGATATTATACTTGGACTGGCAACCGGCTCCACGCCAAAAGGGCTTTATAAACAGCTTATCGCCGATCACAGCCAAAACGGCACTACATATGAACATGTTTCTTCTATCAACCTGGACGAATACATTGGACTGCCGGCACATGATCCAAACAGCTATCATTCGTTTATGGATGAACAGCTTTTCCAGCACATTAATATTCAGCCTCACAATAGGCATCTTCCAAACGGTGAAACGGACAGAATAGAGCAGGAATGCATGCACTATGAAGCGCTCATTGACGCAAAAGGAATCGATCTCCAAATTCTTGGCATCGGTGAAAATGGGCACATCGGCTTTAACGAGCCAGGCACATCCTTTGCGTCACAAACGCATGTCACGACACTTTCAGAGTCGACCCGCCAGGCAAATGCCCGTTTTTTTGACTCTATTCATTCAGTGCCAAAGCAGGCCATAACAATGGGCATTGCCTCTATTATGAAAAGCCGTAAAATTTTGCTGCTGGCATCCGGGCCGAAAAAAGCAAATGCGATCCGCCGGCTGCTGGATGGAGACATAAAGGAATCATTTCCCGCATCCATTCTGAATCACCATCCGCATGTCATACTATTAGCAGATAACGAAGCTCTATCAGCAGCTATTGGAAAGGAAGACAATGATGATTGATAAACATTCACCGACGCCGATATATTTTCAATTAGAGCATTCACTTCGCCGGCAAATTGAAGACGGTGAACTGCTGCCCGGTGAACTGCTGCCTTCCGAACGTGAATTTGCCGAAAAGCTTGGAATCAGCCGGATGACTGTCCGTCAGGCCATTACCAACCTTGTGAACGAAGGGTTTTTGTACCGTCAAAAAGGGCGTGGGACATTTGTGTCCGAAAAAAAACTGGAACAGAGATTATCCGGATTGACGAGTTTCACGGAAGATATGCGGATGCGTGGTCTAACGCCTGCAAGCAAACTTTTGTCCTTTAAAATTATCCCAGCGGATGTGAAAACAGCGGAGCGGCTGCAAATTCAAGATTATGCGTCCGTTTATGAAATTATACGTGTGAGGCTGGCTGATGAAGTCCCGATGGCCCTTGAAACAGTATATATGTCGGTGAACCTTGTCAAAGACCTCACGGAAAAACTGGTTTCGGCATCGCTTTATACCTATATTGAAAATGAATTATCACTCAGCATCGGCCGCGCAGCTCAATCCATGGAAGCTGTGCTGGCAACTGAAAATGAAGAAGAACACCTGCTTGTACCAAAGGGTGCGCCGGTTCTGTTCATTGAACGAAATACGTACTTAACTAACGGAACACCACTTGAACATGTAAAATCGTTCTATCGAGCTGACCGGTACAAATTGACGGTTGATATTAACCGGTAATGAAGAAAATTTTTGTTTTTCTTTATGATGGCAAATACAGCATAAATGAACATAGTCCGCCCTTTGTCATGCATCCTAAAACGAATCTCTGCAGTCACATAAAAACGTGCTTTCCAGATTGAAAGCACGTTTTACCATTCCTTCTTTGTTTGAAAGAGGCCTTCAAATAAAGGAAATATAAATATCGATAATGTTCCATTATTTTTTCTTTCTTCGAAAAGAGGAAGATTGTATCGCTTCAATCGCTTCACGCGTCGCATCCAAGTAGCCGATCGTTGATTCATATTGCTTCGATGCAACGGACATAAATAAGATATCCAATACATGAAGCTGCGCGAGTCTTGACGATGTCGCTCCGCTTCGAAAATTCGCTTCTTTTGTTGGAGAAGTATACAATGAAATATCTGCCAAATCTGCCAACGTGGACTGTCCATATCTCGTTAAGCTAATCGTTTTAACCCCTTTTTTCTTAGCTAATTCGATAATTTTAATAACTTCAATTGTTTCACCGGAAAAAGAAATGCCTACTACCACATCCTCTTCCTGGTTCGCATTTGCGACAATGGTTGCTCCCATATGAGAGTCGGTAAATGCGGTTGATGATTTATGAATACGTAAAAATTTTTGCTGAGCATCAATTGCAGGAATAGAGGAGGCACCAACACCGAAAAAGTGAATAGAGCGGCAATTTAATACCGTTTCAACAGCACGCAGCATTTCTTCACTATCAAGAAGCTCTGCTGTTTCAAGTAATGTCTGAACTGCTAAATCCGTCACTTTATGAATCGTAGCCTCTACAGGCTCATTTGGCTTAATATCGCGAGTCCCAACCTCTTTTTTTCGCCCAAGATCACCGCTGATTCGTACCTTTAAATCTTGAAACCCTTTTAACTTTAATGATTTACAGAGTCTTGTTACAGCCGCACTGCTCGTCTGACTTTCTTCTCCGAGTTCAGAAATGGTCATACGAACAACTTTTTCAGGTTTTTGTAGAATAAATTCTGCAATCTTTTGCTCAGAAGGAGGCAGCAGCTCTTTCATTTCTTCAAGCAAAACTAATGCTCCGCTGGAAATACTCATTATTATCCATTCCCTTCCGAACATCGTTATTCATACAATAAGTATGGTTTCCGCTTTTCTTCAAAGATAGAGGCGTCATTGTCTATTTTTTCTAAAAACGCATCGATTTCCCCTCTTTGAATAGCTTTTCTTAGTTTATCGGTTCCGCTGATTAAATCGAACATAAGCTGTCCGAAGTCATCATTTTGAACAAATGTAACGTGGTGTGGATATAAATCGTAAATCGTTTTGATTAAATATATTCCTGTTTTTAATGGTTCTAGTTTTGCCTCATCTGTTACATGCAGTTGAATCCCTTGACACACTTCATCTTTATATTTTTGATAGGAAGGTGTAAACGATAAAGCACGTGCTTTTACTCCTGGAATATTATGTTTATTAAATGCATTTTGTAAGGCGATACCTTCAATAAATGGAGCTCCTGCGACTTCGAACGGCTGTGTTGTTCCGCGTCCTTCCGATACATTGATTCCTTCTAACAAACATGTACCCGTATAAAGCAGCATCATATGGTAATTCGTTGTATTCGGTGAAGGCGGAACCCATGGCAGACCTGTCGTTAAAACGGTTTGATTACGGCTCCACCCTGACATTTTGATGACATTTAACCGGCAATTTATATGAAACTCTTTATTAAAATAGCCTGCCAGCTCTCCTACAGTCATCCCATGCCGATTAGGAAGAGGGTACAAGCCGACAAATGATTGAAATCCTTCTTCAACAAAATTACCTTCTACTTTTTCACCGCCAATTGGATTTGGCCGGTCTAACACCACCATTTCTTTTTGACAGGCTGCACATGCTTCCATCATATAAGCCATCGTGTAGATATACGTATAATAACGGCTTCCGATATCCTGTAAATCAAATAAGACGACATCAAAGGTGTCCATCATTTCGGCAGTAGGCTTCCTCGTAGCTCCATACAAACTGTACACAGGCAGCCCTGTTTCTTTGTGAACCATATCGGCCACTTTTTCTCCTTCTTTTGCGGATGCCATGATGCCATGTTCCGGTGAAAATAGAGCAGTGAGATTCATACGGCGGTCTTCGTGAAGCAATTGAATGGTGGTCACCAAATCCCGGTTTGTTCCTGTCTGATTCGTAATTAAGCCAATGCGTTTTCCTTCGTAATGCTCCGCATGGAATTCTAAAAACACTTCAATACCCGGTTTAACATGGTTTTTCATAAAAAGCCCCTTCCTTCAACCGTGACTGGAAGCTTTCCTGATAAAACAGTGCTGCCAGTAAAAGCTTCCGCCACCGTTTCGTAGGCGGTTTCAGTAATTTCATATGTGAAAATAACTTGATGAGCACCCAATAAAAATGAAGCATCATATGGGTTTCTCAATACAATCGCATCGACTTTTCCATGATAAGCTAATAAAGATTTGATAAGGTGCTGCTGGCTTTCATCCGACGATGCGTTAATCGTCATTACAATGATACGATCAAATTTTTTGCTTTTTTCTATGACCGCTTGAACGTCAGTCTTCATAATAGGATTTGCCAACTCAATCATGCCGGTTAAAGAATGATGGCTTTTTAAAACTTCTGCAAAAATACGTGTTTCAAAGCGGCGGTCTTCTACAAGAGATGCATATTCGTTTTGAGGACAAACCACTAACACCCGCTCTTCTTTTTCAATTTGAACAATGTTGTGTCCTCCAAACACCGTAATCCCTTTTCGGTAAATATTTTTCATTTTACGCTGGTGTTCTTCCACTTCTTCTTGTTTTAAAAAGGGACCGGTTTCAAAAAACGTTTTTTTAGCCATATCTTTAATTCTTATTGCCGACTTCTCTATTTGTTCAATTGATAAATCTCCTTGTTTAAGCGCTTGTACAGCTTGAAGGATAGCTTGCTTTTGAAGGGAATAAGAGTGGGAAATCATGACAAAATCAACCCCGGCTTTTAGTGCTTCTATAGCACCAGTGACTGTGCCAACCCCATTCTTAATTGCCTCCATTTCCATACAGTCTGTTGTAATGACACCGTTAAATTGAAGAGTTTCTCTGAGTAAACCTGTTATGATGGCTTTTGATAAAGTAGCAGGACGGTCTTTATCCGATTCAAGTGCCGGAAAAAAAACATGTGCAGTCATCACGGCGTCTGCTCCCGCTTCAATACAGCGGATAAAAGGAACAAGCTCCACCCTTTGAAGCCTCTCCATGTCATGTGTAATAACAGGAAGACTTATGTGAGAGTCGACATGTGTGTCTCCATGACCCGGAAAGTGCTTTAAGGTTGTTCGAACACCGCCAGCCTGCATCCCTTTCATCGATTGTTCCACAAAATCGGCCGTATGGTTTGGATGTTCTCCGAATGATCGGATGCCGATAACCGGGTTATCTGGATTATTATTAATGTCAGCTACAGGAGCTAAATTCCAATTCACCCCCAGCGCCCGTAATTCCCTGCCTGTTACAATACCAGCTTCATACGCAAAAGACGGGTTTTGCGAAGCGCCAAGCAGCATAGAACCCGGTACAATCGTTGTGCCTTCACCCAATCGTCTTACGGCCCCATTTTCTTGATCGGTACAAATCAAAAGAGGATGATCGTAGCCTGCCCTTTGAGCTTCGTTTTGTAATTGAGACGTTAGTCTCTTTAATTCAGCCGGCGTTCCAATATTACGTCCAAATAAAATAATACCGCCGACATGAAAGTCATGAATCAACTCTTTTATTTCAGGTGTTACTTCTTTTCCAGCAAAACCAACAATGAACATGCGGCCCACTATTTTTTGATTAACCATGACGCCCTCCTTGTTCAAATATAGCTGAAGTTGATTGGAAATTTGTCACAAAATCAGGATGCACGGTTTCATGTAAGTCGTGCAAAGCCATAATGACAGAGCCGCCAGCCGGATCAATGATTGGGAACTGATAGTCAAATGAGTAGCCTAACTTGGTGCTTTGTTCTTTTATTTTTTCTTGCAAATAAAGAGAATGTGTTAGCAAACCGCCACTTAAAATTACTGTCTGTTCTTTCAAATTGCAAAATAATTTCTTTTGTAAAGCCACCATTGCATCCGTTATGTGACATGCAGCTTCTTCTAAGATTCGCATTGCGGCATTATCATTTTCATTGGCGGCCTGCACGATAAGAGGAGCTAATCCGGCAATCACCACTTTCGGATTTTCAGATCGATAAATGGCTGGAATGAGCTGTGTAACTTGTTGGATCGCAAAATGCGACAGAAATAATTTCGTTAACATCGTTGGTTCGCCTCTACCATCATGGGCCTGCATGACAGCGGACAACGCTTGAGCTGAAATATGATAGCCACTTCCTTTATCATCGAACAAGTATCCCCAGCCGCCGACACGTTCAAACTGTCCTTTCGTGTTTACTCCATATGTTATCGTGCCCGTACCCGCAATTTGCAGCATACCCGGATTCCCCAGCGTACCCGCATAGAGAGCGTTGACCGCATCATTATGTACGCGCATCGTATATTTTCCTTGCGTCAGTTCGTTAAAAATGTCATTTAAAAATGACCAGCTTTTATCTTCACCGGCACCCGACATTCCTGCAAAACCATAGGATACTTCATCATATTTATCCGGTGCCTGGCGATAAAGATCCATTAATAAAACACGTAAGGTATTTTTTATATGTTCACAGGAACCGGCACTCAGATTACTTGGTCCCGTAACGGAGAGCGCATAAACACATCCCGTTTCATCAGCCAAAATAGCTTTTGTTTTCGTTCCTCCTCCATCAATTCCGATGACATAAGACATGGTTTCCCTCCGCTCTAAATACATAAAAGCCAGACAGTTCTTGCGAATGCAAGAATATATCTGGCTTTTTATTACTCATGATTTAACGCTTGCCGCACGAAGCCATCAGAAGACGCCAGCTTTCGTTCTGCTTCTTCACACGAAATATTTAAATGGTGCATGATAATGGCTGTTTTCACTTTAAAATTCGCTTGTTCCAGCAGAGTTTCTGCTTCTTCCAAGCTTATATGTGTAATGGTGGACAGCATTTTCTTCGCTCGCTCTTTCAGCTTATAATTGCTCACATTTACATCAATCATCAAATTTTCATAGACTTTGCCAAGCTGAATCATAGCAGCTGTTGAAATCATATTAACAATCATCTTTTGAGCCGTTGCTGCTTTTAAGCGCGTTGAACCTGTCAAAACTTCTGGTCCTGTCACAGCCTCAATGGCAATTTCAGCGCATTGACTGATCCCCGCTTGCGCATTGTTTGAAATCGCGATCGTCCCTGCTCCTACTTCTTTAGCGTAAAGAAGACCACCTTTTACGTATGGTGTCCGACCGCTTGCTGCGATTCCAACGACTGTATCATTCGGCCCGATCCCCATCTTTTTCAAATCTTCGGCACCTTCAAAATCACGATCTTCGGCACCTTCTACAGCTCTTTTAATAGCCCCTTCACCGCCTGCAATTACAGCTTGAACAAATGATGGAGATGTACTGAAGGTAGGCGGACATTCTACCGCATCCATTATGCCGATTCGACCTGACGTTCCGGCACCAATATAAATAAGTCGTCCTCCGTTTTTCATTCCTTTTACAGCTAATTCCACGGCCTTCGCAATCGAATCAAGCACTTTCTGAACAGCTTGAGCGACTGTCTGGTCTTCCTGATTCATTAAACGGACAATTTCATCTGTCGTTAACTGATCAAGATTCATCGACTGCGTATTTCTTCGTTCTGTCTGCAATTCTGAGATCACTTGATTGAACACCACCTTTTCACGCTCCTTTCTATGTATGAAGCGTATGATTTACGAAGGTTTTTTCTTCTTGTTTTCTTTTATTTTCTTGAGAACCTTCTTGGATATTGAATGTACTGGTTCGAATAAGGATAGAAATCATTCCAGCATAAAGCAGAAAAAATCCAATAAAAGTTAAAGCAAGCAATCCTGTAATGGAGAGGACCTGAATAAAAAAGACCACTGTATACCATGGATATTTTAAGAAATAGCGAATGGACTGATTCATCGCTTCAATCGTTTTCATTCCGTGCACAGCTACGAGTGCTGGTGCGTACATTTGCGTCAGTAAAAACATAACACAAAGGTATGTTTGGAAGACAGCGAACAAGAAAAAGCCGTATCCGCTGTTAAACTGTATGTAATACCACCATGTGGATACAGGAATCAAAATGGCTAAACTTAATATCAAACTTACTCCAACACTTCTACGATAAAGAGTGAAAAATCCTTTCCAAAAGAGCTTAACCAGCTTCTTCTTATGATGGAAGCGTTCATTTATGGCATAAATGGCAGCTGTTGTTGCCGGAATGACCATAACAGCTAAATAGAGAATGGCTGTTTGAATCGGCAAAATGACAACAGCGGGAATTATAAGCACAGACCACATCAAGCTGACAAGCAGTACTTCGACTATATGGAGATAAATTAAGCTTCCTGATTTAAGCAGGATTTGGCTTACAGATTTCATCTAAACCACCCTCTTTTCAGTACAAAATCAGCTGATTCTGAATTGTGTTTCCGGATCAAACAATGTCATTTTATCCATGTTTACGTATAACTGCTGCTTCGTAAATGCTTTTACAGGATAATCTGCGTTAAATTTCGCTACAATCGTTTCTTCTCCAATCGAAAAGTAGACAAGAAATTCAGAACCTAAATGCTCTACTACTTTTATAACAGGTTCAATGATGTTATGCGCCGGCTGGACCGTCAGCTGTTCAAGATTTAGAATATCTTCAGGGCGAATCCCCAGAGTAACCTCTTTTCCTTGATAAGCTTTATAGGTGCTAAGCATGTGCTCAGGCACAAAAAAAACATGCTCTGCAGTTTGAATGGTATTACCTTCAAGCCGTCCTTTCACAAAATTCATTGGCGGAGAACCGATAAAACCGGCGACAAACATATTCTTAGGATTTTTATATAATTCTTCCGGTGTATCAATCTGCTGGATCTCTCCTTGATTCATGACCACAATCCTTGTCCCAAGTGTCATAGCCTCCACCTGATCATGTGTGACATAGACAATGGTAGCACCTAACCGTTTATGAAGCTCTGAAAGTTCAATTCTCATTTGCACACGTAATTTCGCATCCAAATTACTTAGCGGCTCATCAAATAAAAACACTTTTGGATTTCGGACGATGGCACGTCCTACAGCAACACGCTGACGCTGTCCTCCACTTAGTTCACGCGGTTTGCGGTCAAGCAGTGTTTCCAAGCTTAAAATGCGCGCAGCCTCTGTTACTTTTTCATCAATTTCTGATTTCGGACGCTTTAAATTTTTCAGTCCAAATGACATATTTTCACGTATTGTCATGTGCGGATAGAGCGCATAGTCTTGAAATACCATCGCAATATCGCGATCTTTCGGATGTGCTTTATTCACGATCCGGTCACCAATATAAATGTCCCCTGATGTCTGCCTTTCAAGACCTGCAATCATACGCAGTGATGTCGTTTTTCCGCATCCTGAAGGTCCGACAAACACCATAAATTCTTTATCCCGTATCGTAAAATCCGCATTTTTGACTGCCATAAATTTACCTTTATTGTTGTCTTCAAATTCTTTTGAAACTTGCACAAATCGAACTTCAGACATGGATTCGTCCTCCTTACCCCTTTACAGCACCTATTGTGATGCCTTTCAGGAAATATTTTTGCAATACTAAAAAGACAATAAACATTGGAATTGCCGTCAAGACAGCACCTGCCATCATCGCTCCATAATCAGCTGTATATTGATAACGGAAGCTTGTTAACCCGACTTGTAATGTACGCATTTCATTCGAGCTTGTAACAAGAAATGGCCAGAAGAAACTATTCCAATTAGCTACGAATGTGAAGATACCGAGCACAGCAAGACCCGGTTTCGCCATCGGAAGAATGACTTTCCAAAAGATTTTCGGTTCTGAACAGGCATCAATCCTTGCAGCATCAATTAATGAAGATGGAAGGGAAGCCATAAACTGACGTGCCAAGAAAATATTAGCTGTTGTAACAATAGTTGGAATAACCAGCGCGAAATATGTATCCGCAATTTGGAAAGTGTTTACAATCAAAATATAAAGCGGAATGAGCGTAATTTGTCCTGGAATCATCATGGACCCTAACAAAATCCAAAAGATTGTATGACGACCTGGAAATTTTAACTTAGCAAAAGCATAGCCAGCCAACGAAGCCAATACAACGTTTGAGATGGTTAAAATCGTTGAGACAATTAAGCTATTCAAAAACCAGCGTGCAAATCCACCTACTTCGAATACTCGTTGATACGCATCCAACGTCGGTTGTTTTGGTATGAGTTGAGGAGGCACTTGTGTGATGGCAGTTGAATCTTTTAGTGAGGATACAAACATCCAAATAAGCGGGATAAACGTCAAGACAGCCCAAATGATGAGCACGACATAAATGAGGGCCAGACCTGTCTTTTTCCATAGATTCCGCTGTTTATCTTTTTTCTCATCCAGCTGGAGTTGGATCTGCTGTTGATTTGTCGTCATGTCTGTACCTCCTAGTACTCAATATCTGTTGACATAAATTTAAATTGAATGACAGATATAACAATAATAATGAATCCCAATACAAACGATTCAGCAGCAGCCAGTCCAAAATCAAATGATTGAAAAGCATGGTCATAAATTAAATAAGCAATCGTTGTAGTCGCCAGGTTCGGACCGCCCATTGTCATGACATATGCCTGCTCAAAAACTTGAAAGGAGCTAATAATTCCCATCACAAGCAAATAAAGCGTTGTTGGCTTTAATAACGGCCACGTAATGTTCTTTAATTTGGACCACCAGCCGGCATGATCAATATCTGCGGCTTCATAAAGGGATTTCGGAATGCCGCCCATTGCTGCCAAATAAAGCAGAATCCCTGCTCCGTGCGCGCCTAAATACGTCATTAAAATCAATGAAAACAATGCAGTATCCGGGTTGGCAAGCCACATAACCGAATCAAGGCCAAATAAGTTGAATATAGCATTCAAAAGCCCTGCACCTGTCGGGTCAAAAATCCAGAGCCAAATAAGTGACATCGTAATACCTGACGTTACACCCGGTAAATAAAATGCCGCTTTAAAGAAGGTCTGTGATTTATTATTCAACGGAAAAATCATCAAAGCGAGGAACAGCGTAATCAATATGTTAACAGGAACAGTGGCCGCTGTATAAATAAGTGTGTTTTTCATTGCCGTCCAAAAAACAGAACTGTTCATTAAGCTTTTATAGTTATCAAGACCAATCCATTCTGATCCTAATACGCTATACCGTTGAAAGCTGTAAATAAACGCCATTACAAGTGGATATACCGTGAATAGTACAAACAAGATTAAAGGAATCAAAATAAACGCATAGCACCAGCCGTAATCTCTAAAAAATTGCTTCGTGTTTTCCCAAGTGAACCGCTTTGTCTTTATTCCCGATGATTGACTTGATTCAATCATACCTTCATCTCCTTTCCTGAATTTTATTTAGAGGATCCAGACCTCTTTATAAAGGCCTGGACATAGTGATTTACTTAAAGCCAAGGGTTTTGGCATAGTCTTCCCATGCTTTTACTGTCTCCTCAGCTGTTGCATTGCCAATAATGAATGATTGATAGTTAGGAATCACCGATTCTGTTTTTAATTTCCCTGCATTTTGCACGATAGCTTCAGGAAGTTTCGCTCCCGGAGTTAACGTTGTAATATATCGCTGAACAAATTGACCGTTTGGTGTATCTAACTTCAATTCTTCTTTGTACATCTCTTGACCGGACTGGCGAGAAGGCGGAATGAACAATGTCGCGCCTAATTTTCCTGACTCTGTGCTTGTCAATTTTAATAATAGTTTCGCCGCATTTTCAGTATGCGCCTCGCCTTTGTCATCCTTTTGCTTGAATAACATTAAGCCGCCTGCACCACCGAAAGCATTTTCTTTTTCACCATCGTTATGCGGAAGCGGAAGCAGCACAAAGTCGATCTTCTCGCCATCTACTTTACCCGCGTCGATATCTGCATTACGGTTTTCATTTTCACGAATTTTGTAAGGTCCTGTACGTCCATAAATCATCGCTTGGCCATTGTTAAACATTACGTCAGCCTTCGCCGGATCAATTCCTCCCGTTTCTTTCGGCATGATGCCGTCATTTCGAAGCCTTTCTAAGAAAGAAAGTGTTTCCAGCGCTTTATCACCTTTAAACATAAACTCGCCATCTTCAGAAACCATGTTGCGCACTCCGTTTTGCATCATTAGCTGCGTATATGTTTCTTCATTTTGACCTTGAGTAACAAATCCGTACACTTCTTTGCCCTCAACTGTTTTTGTTCCTTTTTTCGCAATCTCGTAGAACTCATCCCATGTCCAGCCTTCTTGCTGAATTTTTTCTACATCAACCCCTGCTTCTTCAAGCATGGCACGGTTTCCACCCCACGTGTGAACAGAGATATAATGCGGGAATCCCCATAGCTGATCTTCATATGTGTACATTTGTTCGCCGAAATCATTTAAATCTGCTAAATCTTCTTCTGTTACATAGTCTGTAAGCGGTACAGCAAGGCCTGTATTGACATATTTTTCATCAAATAAGCTAAAGAAAACATCCGGCGGATTACCAGAGTTTAGCGCGGCTGTGAATTTCTTGCCGCCTTCCGCCCAAGATAAAATTTCGTGCTTTACTTTGACTCCTGGATTTTCCGCTTCAAATTCAGCAATCAAATCTTTCAAATCTTCTTCATACGACTGCTGTCCGGTTTCCTCATTCCCCTCATAATGAGGATATGTCCAAACGGTTACTACATCTTCGTCAGCATTTCCTTCACTATCTGTCCCCGCGCCTGTTTGATCCCCTTCATTTCCATTGCATGCCGTTAAAATAAGAATGAACGTAAGCAAAAAGACAAATAAATTAAATTTTTTCATTTAACTTCCTCCCCTTCCCTGTTTTTATGTACAAATGTGTTGCATGAAATCGTGCATCCCCCCTCTCAAGTGTTTATTTTTTTCATAGAAACATATGATTTCCAAGGTTTAAAGCCAAGCTTTTCGTAAAAGGTTACAAGCTGCGTCCAATCAATAACAAGATGATCCATGTGCCGCCTTATTAATTCATTAGCAGCGGCTTTGACAAGATCTAATCCCATATGGCTCCCGCGTATATCCGTTGAAATACCAAGAGGTCCCATTCCTCCTGCTTTTCCTTTAAGAAGCGGGGCCCAGTAAATGTTTTGAGGGATTATAGGAAATGTCCCGTCATTGATCCGGCAAAAGCCTTTCAATTCACCAGTTACAAACAGCCCCATAAAGTCACGGCCTGTCCCGCCCGATCTTCTGTATAATTCCGCCTCGTAATGCCAGCGCCCCGGAAATGAATAACGTAAAAAAGAAATCAGAGCATCAAGGTCTTTTTCTGTTAACACACGAAATTCTATCTGTTCAATTTCGTTATTATGCAGCGTATAAAAGTTGGCATCGGATACATGCTTGGTTAAATCTGTTTCAATCGATTGCGGAATATACCCTTTTTTCTTAAACCATTCTGTCGTTTTTGTCTGTTCTACTGGAATCCCGGGAAAATAATGCTCCACATCTCTTCCCAATCGGATTTCACTAATATGACAGGAAAACAATTCTTTTTCTGCATGAGCGAGCAGTTTCGAACCAATAGATCGATGACGATACTCTTTATCTACTAGAAGCGCTTGAATAGAACCGGCTCCTTGATCCATGTCAGCGGTTAATGGATCATGGACAACTTTAACAGACACAAAGCCAATGATCCGTTCTTTCTCATACAATGCCATGGAACCATGTCTCAGCAGATTTTTATTTTTCTTCGTATTCTGCTCCCATAATCTCTCTGTCATCGGAAAGCTTTGTGAGAGATGAGCATTCCAAAAGTCTGTTGCCGTCTTCGATTCAACCTCATGTAATGGCCGATATTCCATCTTCCCCTCTCCTTCATTAGAACCACCAATAAGAAAACGGTTTCATACCGTTCGAAAAATAAAAAACGTAATTTCGATAATTAATATCATTAATTTTAAACTTAATACGATTATAATTTTTAAAAAATAAATTTCAATACTTTTTTTGAAAAAATGATATAAATTATCAAAAAAGGTTGTAAGATATCAAGTTACGAAATAATAAATGAATTTTTATCCTTTGTAAAAAAAAAATTTATTTCTATATGCAAAAAAACAGCCCAGCATAAGCTGAGGCTTTCGCCATTATATAACTATTGTTTTTTACATGTTTTATTTCCATGTCATTTTTCAGTTCCTTTTACTGAAATCTTTTTAAGGGCATCTATTTTTTGTCATGCGGCTATAAAACTCCAGCAAGGCTTCTCCAATTGCTTTAATATTATCGATGTCTGTAGCGAAACCACCCAGCGAGTCATTTTCATATGAAGACAATTTATCCAGAAAATCAAGTTCGACAATACCGCCAGCATGTTCCGCTTTTAACTGAATGTCATCAATATAAATACTCACTTCATCTATCATCTGTACGTCAGGTAAAAGAATAAAGTTCCTTTTCAAATCATTGCCTCCTTCATCGGCTTCTTTTCGGCTGAATTTGTTTAACGAAACGTTTTGGTTCCTTTTTCTTCAAAAAAAAGAGCCCAGTCCACCTTTAATAATTCCGCAATTTTCTTCGCCACTTTTACACTTGGGTTACGATCACCGCTTTCAATCATTCCATAATACTGTCTTTTAATCTTGGCATAATCCGCTACATCCTGATGAGTCAAGTTCAAAGATTTTCTGGCATCGATCAAAAATATTCTCATCATCATCACCTCCTTGCCTGCCGATAAGCAACATTTCGTTTCCTTATATTTCCCATTATACGAAACATAATGTTTCTGTCAATGTATGAGCGAAACAATTTGTATCTTTCTCTTTAAGCAACTTATTGTTGCTGTATAATTCTTATATAGCAACGGATAGCGAGGTATTGTTATGTTCCCTGATATTTTAAAGAGATTGCGCAAAAATAAACAAAAGACGCAGAAGGAAATGGCTGAATTTCTCGGTATTACAAGACAAGCCTACGGGCATTATGAAAACGGAAGCAGGCAGCCTGACCTTTCTACGATTGAAAAATTAGCCGATTTTTTTGAGGTAACGACGGATTATTTAATTAAGGGTAAAGAAAGGAATGTGACGGACACTGACCTATCCGATGATGAAAAAAAAATGCTGGCTTTCTTTAAAAACCCTGAATTGAACCTTTTCTTTAAAGAAATGGCTCAATCTAAAGAGGAACAGCTTGAGGAAATGCGTCAAATTTGGGAGATTATTAAAAAACGCGGACTGACAAAATAAATACAGGGGATCTCCCTGCTGATCGCCTAAGGACGATCGTACAAAAAATAATTTCCTTTTTGCAGCAGCTCTGTCTTCCAATTGGCAGAGCTTTGTTTTAAACTAATTCCAATCTTATATTCTGTTCCAGTCATTTGGAAAGAGGGGATCTGTTTGGATTTCACAAAAACACATTTAGAAGATTTTATTGAAACATTTTACACCTCAATCGGCATTCAAGATCCTAATGAGCTTGGCATTGAAAGAATCGCTGCACGAATGGGTGTTATTGTTGATTATGTAGATGGTGTCAGCAAATGCTTTAAGATTGAGTGCTGTTCCGTCATTCTGCTTAATCAGCATCTCTCTCCTCATGCACAATGGCAGGAATTTGCCCATGAACTGTGCCACCTCCTTCTCCATGCCGGAAATCAGCATGCTCTCCCTTCCGCTTTCCTCGAATTGCAGGAACGGCAGGCAAATAATTTTGCTCTCCATTTTTGTATACCTTCTTTTATGCTTGAACGAATCAATCTCCCTTTTCAAAAACAAGCGGCGATCCTGGTCATCTCCGAAATATTTGGTGTTGAACCATCCTTTGCTGCACTTCGCTTTGAACAATATACCCGCCGCGTCCAGTCTCTTTATAACACCCGAAAGTAATAGATGATTGCTATTTCTGCATACTCCGTTATTCATCGCAGGCAGATTGGCCGCTGAAAAACGAAAACCCCGAATAGGTAATGTCCGCTATTCGGGGGTGCCATTATCAAATTACTCACATCTTGATGGTTCAATTAGTTGTTGTTCCGGTTATTGTTAGACTTTCCGCCTTTTTCGCCAATTTCCTGATAAAATTCTTTATCATGGTTTCTTGCTGTTGCTTCTCCGCCTTTTTCACCGATTTCCTGGAAAAATTCTTTATCATGTTTTTTTGCAGTTGCCTCTCCACCCATGCGTCCTGCTTCCTCACGGCTCATTTTTCCACCATTGTCGTTATTTCTGTTTGCCATCTTGCATTCCTCCTTATGGGTATGATTGTGACACACTGGTTGATTTCCCGCTCCGAGGAAAAGTAAACGTTTTTTTGAAATTCAGTAATAAATTCCTAATAATTATTTATTTTTAATTTGTATTTTATTTTATTGAAAAATAAGGACTAAATTATCATTCTTTAAAGAATACATATATCGCAGGTGCTGCGGGGAAAAATTGTTGTATAATGGATTTAATGGTTGATTCCTTCTTACTACGGTACAAAATGAGTTTCCATTTTAACGACCCATACTAGAAGGGTTTTATTTGTCTATTTAACATGTAAAACGATCTATTAAAAGGAGAAAAAGTGAAAAGAACATTAACTGATGAGGACCAGCTCAAAGAAACTGATACAGTAAAAACGATTTCTCTCCCGCCTGTTGTTCAGCAATTGCTTGCCCATTCAGGCAGCTCCGTTTCCGTTGAAATCGGGCAGGCACTGAGCGGAAAAACCATTGCCGGCGGAAAATACAGTTTATTGCATCATCGTATCACCCTTTATCTTGAAGGCATTCAAGAGCAATGCAAAGTGCTGTACGGCTCCCTTAAGCCGTTTGAAAAGCACCTTGCCGCTGTTTTTGCTCACGAACTTGGCCATGCAGAAGATAAAGAGTTAACGCTTCTGGCCGGCCAATTCGACCAGAGCATAGACCCTTTGGAGAAAAAACGGATCGCTTTGCGTATTGAAACAAACGCATGGGTCTATGCCCGCCGTTTATTAAATTATGAGGATGGAGAATTTTTGATGCTTCTTATGCACTATTCACTGGAGCCTTATCATAGCAATAGGAGATCGTACGATTAATCTGAAAGACATTCACACAGATTTTGCTTTTAGGCTTTCTAATGCTTGCTTTACATGGGCAAAAGTCATAATCGGTGACATATCAATTCCCGCCTTCACAATCGTTTGAGCGATTTCAGGGCGTAAACCTGTTACAATTGTCTGAACGCCCAGCAAACGAAGGATATTCTCAATATTATATAAATATTGGGCGATTTCTGTATCAATTGTAAAAATGCCCGAAAAATCAGCAATCAGATAGTTAAGCTGAAAATCGGCAATTTTCGGTACAACCTTTTCTAAAATATAGGCAGCCCTATACGAATCAATTGTACCGATCAATGGGAGAACGGCTAAACCATCTTGAATCGGCACTACAGGTGCGGATAATTCAGCCATCTCTTTTTGCGTCTCCTGTTTCAGTTGTTCACTAAGTCTCTCAAATGCAAAAAGCGTTTCATTGATGCTTATATCCAGCATGGCGTTCACCCGCTTAATAAGAAAAGCTGTTCCTTCAATGGATAGCCTATTCTCCAAACTAATTCTCGTTATGATTTCAGTAAAGATCATTCGGGTGGGCGGATAACGGACAATAATCTCTGATATCTTTCCACCTGAAGAGGCTTCACGTTCTCCATTTTGTTTACTCCATGTAATAAGTTCCTTAGGCATTGTCTCTTTTTCAGAAATAATGGATTTTCCCAAAAAACCAATAAAATCAATATACATATTCACTGCCTGCTCTTTTTCCCAATCAGGAATCTGTAAATTCATTTTTTGAAGAACAGCTTCAACAATTTCAACAGACAAAAATTTCGCGTTTTTATTTAAGTAATCAGCAACCTTGGACATCGACGCCATTTTTCCCACACCCTTAATACTGTAATGATTAAATTATAACCTAAAACAAAAAAAAGACATGCTCGGATCATATACATACTTGATAAGATCTCTCTTTTTTCCTACTATACATCTTTTTCTTCATTGCTTATGATCCACCGCCGAGAAAAAGGATCGTTCCTTTTCGTCAATCATACGTTTAGAACGATCCTTTTGGGGTGAATACCGATCACAATTAATTAACAAAACGCCCCGTTTTTCCTGCTTTGTCCCAATATTCATTTCGCAAATGCACTTTTTGTATTTTCCCTGAAGCCGTTTTTGGCAGCTCCTTCACAAAAGTCACACCTGTTACCGCTTTGAAATGTGCAAGGCGGCTTCTTGAAAAATCAATGATTTCCTGTTCGCTGATTTCAGAAGATGGCCGTTTTACAACAAAGGCGTGCGGTGTTTCTCCCCACTTCTCATGCGGAACAGCAATAACAGCGGCTTCGACAATATCTTTATGCTCGTATAAAACGCCTTCCACTTCAATGGAGGAAATATTTTCACCACCGCTGATAATGATATCTTTTTTCCGATCTAGAATATCGATATACCCATGTTCATCTACAGTAGCCATATCTCCTGTGTAAAGCCACCCGTTCTGAATGGCTTCTTTTGTCGCTTGTTCATTTTTCCAATAGCCTTTCATTACGCCATGGCTTCGTACTGTCACTTCTCCTATCGAGATTCCATCATGAGGCACTTCATCTCCAAATTCGTTTACAATCCGCACTTCACTGCCAATCATGCCGAAACCCGCTTTCGCTTTCAGGCGATACTGTTCCTTCGATGAAAGATCATCCAACTGCGGGCGAATGACTGAATACGTGCTGTACGGGGATGATTCAGTCATCCCGTATACTTGTATAAACTCCCAGCCAAGTTCCGTCTCTACACGTTCAACAAAAGAAGGAGGCGGCGCTGATCCGGCGATCATAACACGCACATTTTTCGGAATTTCCGGTTTATTTTCGTCATTATATTGAAGTAAGCTGTTTAAAACAGTCGGTGCCATATGCATCACGGTTACACCGTACACTGCACATGCATCAAAAATCGTTTTCGGGTCCGTTTTTTTCAAACAAACATGCGTTGCTCCATTGGCAGTGTAATAAAAAGGAGAACCCCATCCATTTACATGGAACATCGGCAGCACGTGTAAATATACATCCCGATCAGAAACACGGAGCGCATGCATGGATGACATTGCATGCAGGTAATTATTGCGGTGCGTGAGCATAACACCTTTTGGATCTCCTGTTGTCCCGCTCGTATAAAGAAGGCTGGCAAGATCCTCCTCATCAACGCCCGCCCTTTGGTAAGCGGTTTCAGGAAATTTCATGATCCACTCATCATAACCGGTCTCCGGACATTCTTTCGACTTGGCATGTACGATTATTTTTCGGACTGTTTTGAGCTTGTCCTTAATGGGTTTAATAAGCGAATACAGTTCCTCGTCCGCAAAAAGAAGTTTTGCTTCACTGTGATCCAAAATAAATAAATTATCTTCCGGCTTTAATCGGGTATTCAGCGGAACCATCACAGCACCTGCTTGAAACAAGCCATAAAACCCTTCCAGCATTTCAAGAGAATTAGGTGCAAGGTACGCCACTTTGTCGCCTTTTTGAATCCCTTCCGATTGCAAACCGTGTGACAAACGCTGCACTCTTCCATTTAGTTCACGGTACGTGATGGAACCTGTTCCTGTGATCACCGCTGTTTTGTCTCCATAATAAGTCACCGCACGATCAAGAAACTGTGTTAACACAAGTGGTAAATTCATGTTTTCATCCCCCTGGAAACCTCGAATTTTTTCACTCACAATTAAAGCGCTGGAACACTAAACGAGTGTTTTCCTTCATCGCAGAGTGGAAGCCGGTATGTACAGATGCCTTTTTGTATGGAGCATCAAAAAACACTATACCTCCTCATCCGCTTGCTTCCATCATAACATAGTTTTCCTACTTTATTGACTAATGACGACTCCCTCTTTTTGATAATGAACCGATTACTTTTAAAAGAGCAAAAAGACTGCAATAAAAAAACTACACCTTTTTCAGGTGTAGTAAATGTGAGGGGGCCATCTCTGACCCATACATAGTATATTCTTTATAAAGTCCATCGCAGCGGCACATGCCCTGTTTGTCGATGAATCTGTCTGTTTCCGTTCTGGAGCTTTCTCAACTTATTTATTTTCAATCATTATTTTAATCATGAAAATCCAGTCCGGAATGAACAGCTTTGACAAAGCCGGCCCGGATTACATAGTCACCGAAATGCTCGCCTGCTTCCCGTTCTTTTGCGTAGCGGGAAAGCAGCACGCGCAGTTCGCTTAAAATTTCTGCTTCACCAATGTTTTCACGGTACATTTTGCTTAAGCGGCTTCCGTCGTGCGCAGCGCCAAGGTACATGTTGTATTTGCCCGGCGCTTTGCCGATAAAGCCGATTTCTCCGAGCGCATGGCGTGCACAGCCGTTCGGGCATCCGGTCATGCGGATCGTGATTTCTTTATCACGAAGACCGTTTTCATCGACGATCTCTTCAATTTTATCAATCAGCGTCGGAAGGTAACGTTCTGCTTCCGCCATAGCGAGTCCGCATGTCGGAAGAGCCACACAGGCAATAGAACTGCGGCGGAGCGCTGAGTGCTGCTTGCCATCCGTCAACCCGTATTGCTCCATCAGCTCACTGATTTTTTTCTTTTTCTGACTTGAAATATTGGCAATGATCAAGTTTTGATTAGCCGTTAGACGGAATTCGCCGGTATGAACTTTGGCAATTTCACGAAGACCTGTCATAAGCTTGTAGTTTTCATAATCTGTGATTCGGCCTCCTTCAACAAATAATGTGAAGTGCCATTTATTTTTCATGCCTTTTACCCAGCCATAACGGTCGCCGTTATTATCAAAATGATACGGCTTCGCTTCATCCAGGCTCCAGCCGAGGCGGTTTTCCAGTTCAGTTTTTACCGTTTCCAGTCCGAGACGGTCAACGGTGTACTTGAACCGGGCATTTTTACGCTCTGAGCGGTTACCGTAATCGCGCTGAATCGTAATGACTTTTTCCGCCAAATCAAGGATTTTATCCGGCGTGCAGAAGCCGATTACTTTTGCAAGCTGCGGATACGTTTCTTTATCGCCATGCGTCATACCCATGCCGCCGCCGATCGCCACGTTAAAGCCGACAAGCTTGCCCTCTTCCACAATCGCAATAAAGCCAAGATCCTGTGAAAAGACATCAATGTCATTTGATGGCGGAACAGCAATACCGATTTTAAACTTCCGCGGCAAATAAAGCGGTCCATACATCGGTTCGACTTCTTCCGTTTCCGGTGTGCCGGCCACTTTTTCTTCATCCAGCCAAATTTCGTGATACGCTCTTGTGCGCGGCAATAAATAATCACTCAATTGTTTCGACCATTCATATACTTCGGAATGAAGCTCGGATTGATAAGGATTAGATCCGCACATAACGTTCCGGTTTACGTCACCGCAAGCCGCAATCGTATCAAGCATCGTCGAATGGATTTCCTGAATCGTCTTTTTCATGTTCCATTTTAAAATGCCATGCATTTGGAATGTTTCACGTGTTGTCAGTTTTAACGTGCCATTGCCGTATTTTTGGGCGAGGTCGTCCATGACAAGCCATTGAGCTGACGTTGCCACACCGCCCGGCAAGCGGACGCGCAGCATAAATTGATAAGCAGGCTCCAATTTTTGTTTTTGACGCTCATTGCGAAGATCCCGGTCATCCTGTAAATAGCTGCCGTGGTGCTTCATCAGGCGGTTGTCATCGTCGGGAATTCCGGCGCTGATCGGGTCCAGCATTACTTCCTTCAGTGTGCCGCGTAAATAATTGCTTTCTCTTTTAATGCGCTCGACATCACTCGGGGGGCCTTCCGGCGCTTTTAATATTGGGTTCACCATGTTGAAAAAACTCCTTTCATTCCAAAATCAGTATACATCACGATGATAACGTTTTTGCTTCTTCATTTCCGCAACATACGCTTCCGCTTTTTCGCGGCTCATCTGGCCTTCTTTTTCAATAATATCAATCAGTGTATTATGCACGTCGCGCGCCATATTTGTTTTATCGCCGCAGACATAGAATGATGCGCCTTGTTCAAGCCATTCAAATAATTCTTTACTATGCTCCAGCATACGGTGCTGAACGTATACTTTTTCCTCCGAATCACGTGAGAAGGCAACATCCAATTTAGTCAGCACGCCGTCTTTCAGCCATTTTTGTAATTCCGTCTGGTAAAGGAAATCCGTCACGAAATGCTGATCGCCAAAAAACAGCCACGACTTCCCTTCTGTTCCTGCTTCTTCACGCTCCTGCAGGAAGGAACGGAACGGAGCGATACCTGTGCCTGGACCAACCATGATGATAGGCGTATCCGGATTCTCCGGCAGCCTGAAGTTTTGGTTAGGCTGAATGTAAACCGGCAGCGTAGCACCTGGCTCCAGACGTTCTGCGCATAAAATCGAGCATACACCGTTCCGGTCACGGCCGTTCGAATGGTAACGGACAGCACCGATCGTCAAATGGACTTCATCCGGATTTGCGGATAAACTGCTCGCGATTGAATAAAGACGGGGCGGCATTTTGCGCAATTGATTCAGAAATTCCTGCTGGGACACGCCAAATGGACCGAAGTCTTGGACAACATCAAGCAAATCGCGTCCTTTTATATATTCTTTCAGTTTTTCTCCATTGCCGGAACCGATTAATTCATGCAGTTTATCGATGCCGGTCAATTGAGCTATTTTTTCCATCAGCGGTTTTGTTAAAACGGTAATTTCATAATGCGATGTAAAGGCATCCCGCAATGAAAGAACGTCACCCTCCTTATTAACCGTAACCGTTTCATCCGGATTCCAATTTAATGCCTGGATGAGTTTGTCCACGAGTTCCGGATCGTTTTGCGGGTAAATGCCAAGTGCATCGCCCGGCTGATAGGTAAGGCCAGAGCCTTCAAGTGAAATTTCAAGGTGACGCGTTTCTTTATTCGAGCCGCGTCCGTTTAAATTTAGGTTTTCGAGCACTTCCGCGTGGAACGGATTTTTTCTCGAATAAACGGTTTCGCCAGCCGCTGCGGTTGTTTTTGCAGACGGAGCAGCAGCGACCACAGCCGCTTGTGCTTCGCTTAAACCATTTCGGACACTTTCAATCCATTTCGCTGCCGGTTCTTCGAAATCAAGGTCACAATCGACACGCGGTGCAATGCGTTCGCCGCCAAGCTCTTCAAGACGCTTATCAAATTCTTTTCCTGTTTCACAGAAAAATTCATAAGAACTGTCACCAAGAGACAATACAGAAAACCGAAGATCATCCAATTTCGGCGCCCGTCTGCCATGAAGAAACTCATGAAACGACAGCGCATTATCCGGCGGCTCGCCTTCTCCATGCGTGCTCACAACAATAAGAAGGTTTTGAACTTTCTTCAAATTATTCGGTTTAAAATCGCTCATGGATGAGACGGTTACTTGAAAACCGTACCCTTCAAGTGTCTTGCCTGCTTTATTCGCAAGACCCTGCGCGTTTCCTGTTTGTGATCCATAAAGAATGGTCACTTCTTTCGAAATTGTCTGCCCGGAGCTCGCCGCAGGAATTTCTGCCGCCGGCGCTTCCTGCATAATGGCAGCAGCAGGTGCTGCGGAAGAGGAAACGGCCAGCGAAGCGGTAAGATACCCGCTGAGCCAAACCCTCTGTGACTCTGTCAGCGTCGGCAGAAGACGATTGAGGAGCTCTGCCTGCTCCTGATTAAACGGACTGTTCATTACCTGAAGTTGCAACAATATCCACCTCACAAAAAATATATTGGTACATTCTCGTATGTGCATAGAATAGTTGATCCATACTGCTTCTGTTTATGGCAGCCAGCGGATCGATACTTGATCTTTTGACATCATTGTTTTACCATTTTACTGAACGCTGAAACAAGAGGAAACTACTCTGCAAAACAACATTTAACGATTATGCTTTCGACACCTATATTAATCCTATATGTTAAGTAGGTTTTAAGTCAATCTATTTTATATAAGAACAACAATTATTTTTCTTTAAAACCGGCCATGATGATCCTGCATATGATGAACTGTTACGGTCCGGCGGTTTTTGTGTGTGCAAAAATAAGGCTGCCCCGCCGTCCATTTCCACTGAGTTTCGGGACAGCCTCCGCCAATTCTGCTGAATGTTAATTATAATACTTTACTTAAAAAAGCTTTGGTCCGCTCATGCTTTGGATCATCAAACAGCGCTTTCGGTTCATTTTCTTCCACAATATAGCCGTTGTCCATAAATACAACACGGTCGCCTACTTCACGCGCAAAACCCATTTCATGGGTGACGACAATCATCGTCATGCCATCTTTCGCCAGCTGCTTCATGACTTCCAAAACTTCTCCGACCATTTCCGGATCAAGAGCAGATGTCGGTTCGTCAAACAGCATTACTTTCGGCTCCATTGCCAGCGCGCGGGCAATCGCTACACGCTGTTTCTGCCCGCCGGAAAGCGAATCCGGATAGGCTGATGCTTTTTCCGCAAGGCCAACTTTGGCGAGGAGAACCATTGCTTTTTCTTCCGCTTCTTTTTTATTCATGCCACGAACGTTTATCGGGGCCAATGTGATATTATCAAGAATGGTTTTATGCGGGAATAAATTAAAATGCTGAAAGACCATCCCAACATTCGTGCGGATTTCATTGATATTGGTTTTTTTATCTGTCAAATCTTTTCCGTCAATCACGACATGCCCTCCATTAATGCTTTCCAGCATATTCAAACAACGGATGAACGTTGATTTCCCCGAACCGGACGGCCCGATGACCACAACGACTTCCTGCGGGTTGACATCAATGGATATATCTTTTAATACCTCATTATCACCAAACGATTTTTTCAAATGTTTAACGGAGATCATCAGTCTTCATTCTCCTTTCAATGTAATTCATCAAATACGTCAGTGAAAGTGTTAATACTAAATAAATGAGCGCGACTGTCAAATACGGTTCCCATACCCGGATATACTGACCGGCCGCCGCCTGTCCCCAGTACATCAATTCAGGTGCTGCCAAGACCGATCCGAGCGATGATTCTTTTAATAGCACAATAAACTCATTTCCAAGCGGCGGTATGACTCGCTTGACCGCCTGCGGCAAAATAACGAGCTTCATTGCCTGCACACGTGTCATGCCAAGAGAGCGAGCCGCTTCCATTTGCCCCTTATCAATCGACTGAATACCGGCACGGAAAATTTCGGCGATATAAGCTGCTGAATTCAATGAAAGTCCAATTACAAGCGATACGACGGGATTGGACTGCGCCATAAATAACGGGACAATACCAAAATGAATGATTAAAAGTTGAACAAGTAATGGCGTACCTCTGAAAACATTAATATATATGTTGAACGGGAGACGAACCCATTGATTCGACGACATTTTTCCAAGGGCGATCAGCAAGCCCAAAAGAAGACCGATGAGAACGCCCGCAAGTGACACACCAACGGTTAACGCCATCCCTTTTAAGAAAAACGGCATGTAATCCTGGACGATTTCAAAATGAAAATCCATAACATATTTCTCCTTTCGCGAAAAACGACTGTCCTTTAATCATCGGACAGCCGTTTTTATTTTTTATTGTGCCGCTTTTAATGAATCGATGTTCGGTTCTTCATCGAACCATTTTTTATAAATCTCTGCGTATGTTCCATTTTCATAAAGGGTATTTAATGCCTCATCGAATTCCGCTTTCAATTCGCTGCCTTTCGGGAACACAATTCCGTAATATTCCGGGACAAATTGGTCATCGCCGACAGTTTGAATGCCCGCATCCGGATTGTTTTTCGCAAATTCATACGCTACGGCAATATCTGTTACAACTGCTTCGACATCACCGCTTTGAAGAGCCTGGAACGTAAGTGCGGATGTTTTGTATTTGGAAATCGAGCTGTCATTTTTGCCGACAATCGCTTCTGCCGCAATTTGACCTGTTGTCCCATTTTGAACACCGATTTTCTTGCCCTTTAAGTCTTCTGCTGTTTTTATATCTGTACCCTCTTTGAAAGCAATCATACTCACTGATTCAAAATAAGGAACGGAAAAATCGTACGTTTCTTTTCGCTCATCGGTAATGGTCACACCGGACATCCCGATATCCAGCTGTTCGCTTTGCAAACCGGCAAGCATGGCATCCCAGCCTGTATTTTGAATATTCACTTCATAACCTGCCTCTGCCGCTGCTGCCTGAAGAAGATCCACATCAAAACCGGACACTTCTCCTTTATCCATAAATTCAAACGGTGCAAAAGTCGCTTCCGTACCAACGTTTAATACTTTTTTATCTTCAGAACCCGTGCTTTGTTCTTCTCCGCTGCCGCCGCAGGCAGATAAAAGCAGTGCACAGCTGACAGCCATAGCAGCTGCCGCTTTTTTGATTGTAAATGTCATGATAAAAACTCCTCTGCTTTTTTATATACTAAGATAATAGCGTGCTGCCAATCGAATTTCAATAGATTTTGTCGAAAAATTTATTTTTATGCATTAATATTCATGATTATCGACATATTTTCGTGATTTTTTGTGTTAAATTGAATAAACTTTTGAATAAAGAAGGAATTTTCAGATTAATAAATAATAAAAGGGAAATACAAGCATAATTAGCAAAAAATAATGAATTTGAGAAGTGTATGGAAGAACGGCAGAATAGTGGAGCCATGCGGCGAAATCTATTGCCTGCCGCCTTTTTATATGAAGAAATTATCCTTGCATCCCTTGTAACACATGTTGATTATAGGCAGCTCGCAACATTTCTCAGACCCGGAACGAATAACAGGTTTATGAAAAAACAAGCAGTGAAAAACGTGATTCACTGTTTATTTTATATTGAAGTTCTATGCATTCAGCAAATGTAACCGTTCTAAAAGATATTATTGAAGAATAAAGTATGCTATGCCTTTCTTTTTTTCTTGTTGACAATGATTCTCATTCCCTTTAAAATAAGGGTAACAACGACGAGGAAAGAGGGAAGATTGATGAATGGAATGCTGCACGGACTCAAGGATATCCACATGGTCATTGCGAACAGCCGCAAGCTGGGCGGTGCTGCGGAAGCCGAGTCCATCACACTTGCATCCGGTGAAACATACAAGAATCCGGTCTTTACTAATGTCGATTTGTCACAGGGAAGATACATTTCGTTCAGCTTTATTGATGATAATGGCGAAAATGTCACGGCGCACGTGGATCAAATTGGTGTGATGAGAGGGCTTCGTCACAAGCTCATTTGCCAGCTTGAGAACGTGTCTGTGCGTGAAATGATGACAGAAGAAACACTCCGGTACTTGCGCAAGCTTTGCGAGGTGAATGAAGGATTTGTTACATCATCTTTCAAAAAAGAAGCGCTTAAAATCGTCCGCGATGTGAGTGTCCGTGAAATTGAAAAACGGGAAGTCATCCTTCCATTTACGATCGAGAACAATCTCGTCATAATGGATAAACGCCGATATGCCTGACAGCCGCCAATTTGGGGGCTTTTTTTTAATGATCAGGACGCCGTTTTCTTAGCCTTTGATCTTTTCCTCATCATCATAAAAATCCGCCCGGGTAAAAAAGGCGGATTTTCTTTATTTCATTACAGCCTGGCAGGCGAGTCGTTTCGCAGCCGCCCCAAGCTTTTTTTGCTCGGCACGGTTACGGGCCGATAAATGCTCACTGCCTGACACAACATCGACTGTGCAGGCGCCGCACGTTCCTTTCCGGCACTTATACTGAATGCCGCATCCCCGTTCAAGAGCGGCATCGAGGAGCAGGACACCTGTCTGAACCGGGAAAGAACAAGTGACTGTTCCCTGCCGGATTTCAACAGCCGTCTTTTCCGGCGCAGCAGCTGCAGGCGCCACATGATCTGTTATAACAGCGTGATCGGTCATTTCTCTCACTGTTTCCATTCCTGGGATGAGGGAGCCGACCGTCCATTTTTTATTCATCGTCTTTCGGATCAGCGAATGTGCAGATCGCAGACGGACGCTTAATGCGAAGGACAGCCGTCTCAAACACGCGGAATGGATGGTTCATTCCTTCTTCGCCAAGGTAAGCTGTTTCAAAGTCTTCTGAAATCGCCAGGTCAAGATTATTACGGCCTGTGTTTACCAGTACACCTGTCTTGCCTTTCAGCACAGGTGACTGAAAAACCCCGTCTGTCACAAGCTCACGCACATGTTCAATCTCCAGCACATTCGTATCGCGGTGAACCCGGTGCAGCAATGCATATAGCTCAGGTGACAGCACGAGCGCATATGGGCCGTTATGGTTCATTTCCATTAGCTTTCCACGCGCCTCTACGACATCCTGGAATGCAGTGCCGGATTCATACCAGTTGCTGATTAAATGTGTCTGGCGGCCCTTTACATTCATCAGTCCCGGAATATCGAACTGCTTTGCGCCGTGGAAAATCATTTCATCTTCCAGAAGAGCCACATCGCGCGCCGCGTTCGCAGCGGAGGAAAAATCCATCGGAATATCCAGCGTTTTTGCCTGTTCAATATCGCGCCAGTATAAAACAAAATCTTTATACAAAAGCGGAATCGTGTAATTAACGCGTTTCGCTGATTCGATTTCCGTATCAAACGATCCTTGAAAGTCCATATGGGCTTCGCTTTTTTCAGCATAAATATCTGTGTGGATGCTTTGTACGCCACGGCCGAGCGGACCGTACAATTCAATAAAGCGTCGTCCTGTCAGCTGTTTTTTCGCCGCATCGATAATGACGCGGTCCAATTCGTCAAAATCACCTGCTGATAGTGGCGCATCCGGATATAATTGAGCTTTATTCATAAAAATCTCTCCTTATTTTGAAATGAGTGATCCAACTGTAAATGAACGTTTTGGTTTTTGAATAACTGCTTTTGCGGCCGGTGCTGCGTGAGAATGCTCGGCTAAATGATCACCATGTTCATCGTGATGTGCGTGCGGATCTGTGTAACCGGTATCAAACCGTTCATTAATATCGGCTAATTTCTCTTTTACGAATTGATAACTCGTATGGTTCGCTCCGCGCATTTCAGACAATTTCGCCTGTCTTTCGGCATCTTTAAATTGAAACAGAGCCAGGTCAAGATGCTCGACAAAATTGTGCAGACCAAACTTTTCTAAATTCAGCTCCTGCAGCAGCCGGTTAAATGTGTTATTGGATGGGGAAAAATCACCGCCTTTTCCTGCCTGAAATGTTTCAATAAGCGGAATAAGCTCGGCAAGGCGGGCAAGCCGCTGTTCTTCTTCTTCATAAATATGGTGATAATAAAGCCGTTCATGGTCGTCACTCGCATTATGAATGACCGGATCCAACATCTCCATAAAGCTTTCGATGTCTTTTTTTGTTCCGGTGAAAATGCTGTGAAATTCACTCAATTCTTGTTGCACAACAAGCACCTCCCTAAATCGTGAATATCTTCTATTATAATCGTTACCGCTTATATCGGCAAAGGTTACAACAAAAAAATGACCCGCACAAGGGGTCATTTTTTTTACACCAGACGTTGATGCTTCGCTTTGACAGCTTCAATGTTTTTCATCTTATTATCCCAGCAGTTTTGGCTTAAATCAACCGGGTATTCTTCCGGATTTAATGCTCGTTTATATTCATTCCAAAGCAATTCGAGGTTATCATTGACGAGCCGGCGGATCGATTCAATATTCGGCAGATCGTACACGCGGACACCGTTTATAAAAATAAGATCGTGCAGTTCGCGTGCTTCAAAATTTGTCACAAATTTACTGACAAATGTATGCACCGGATGGAACATTTTAAGCTTGTCCGCTTTTTGCGGCTCTTCATGATCGAGCGCAATATAATCGCCTTCCGCTTTCCCGTTTAGTTTATTTATGATGCGGTACACCCGCTTCAGCCCCGGTGTTGTCACTTTTTCAGGGTTCGCTGACAATTTAATGGTGTCGCTCATCTCCCCCGCTTCGTCTTCAATCGACACGAGTTTGTACACTGCACCAAGTGCCGCCTGATCGTAAGCCGTGATCACCTTTGTACCGATTCCCCAAATATCAATTTTTGCGCCTTCCGCTTTTAAATTCATGATCGTATATTCATCGAGATCATTCGATGCGACAATATGTGCATCGGGAAATCCCGCTTCATCCAGCATTTTTCGGGCTTCTTTTGATAAATAGGCCATGTCGCCGCTGTCAAGCCGAATGCCGATAAAATTGATTTGATCACCAAGTTCTTTGGCAACTTGGATAGCAGCCGGAACACCCGACTTCAGCGTATCATATGTGTCGACTAAAAAAACGCAGTCTCGGTGCCGCTGTGCATATTTATGAAACGCCGTATATTCATCTTTATACGTCTGTACTAATGCATGAGCGTGCGTGCCAGATACCGGAATGCCAAATAGTTTACCGGCGCGGACGTTGCTTGTCGCGTCAAAACCGCCGATGTATGCCGCCCTTGTCCCCCATACCGCCGCATCCATTTCATGCGCACGGCGGGAACCGAACTCCATCGCTGGTTCTTCACCAAGCACCTGCTTAATCCGCGATGCTTTTGTCGCAATCAATGTTTGGTAATTCACAATGTTCAAAAGTGCCGTTTCAATAATCTGCGCTTCTGCCAATGGTGCTTCGAGACGTAAAATCGGCTCGTTTGCGAAAACGAGTTCACCTTCGTTCATACTCTTCAATGTCCCGGTAAAACGCATCTCTTTTAAAAACGACAAAAAATCGTCTTCATATCCAAGACTCTGTAAATACTCAATATCACTTTCTGTAAAACGAAAATTTTCCAAATAATCCACAATTTTTTCAAGTCCTGCAAAAATACCGTACCCATTACCGAACGGAATTTTACGAAAATATAATTCAAACACTGCTTTTTTTGTATGAATGCCGTCGTGCCAGTACGTTTCAGCCATATTAATTTGATAAAGGTCGGTATGCAAGGCAAGACTGTCGTCTTCATATCGTGACATATTTCTATACTCCCTTTGCTTTTCCATCGCACTTCATTCTTGTCATCTTACACCTTTTTACGCGCTCCGGCAACCGTTTCCGGGACAATTTGCGCCGTGAACAAACAAAAACCCGCATTATGCGAGTTTTTTTGCTTCTATATACAGGATGTGATGACCATCCATTTCCAAAATTTCAAACAGCCACTGATCTATTTCTATCACATCATGCACTTTCGTATCAATGTTCTTTGTTAAAAACCATCCGCCGATCGTGTCAACATCTTCATCATTCAAATTCGTTCCGAGAAGATCGTTCACCTCGCTGATCAGTACTTTGGAGTTAAATAAATAATGTCCATCTTTCACTTTGCGCACTTCGGCAATTTCATCTGCATCAAATTCATCACGAATCTCTCCGACAATTTCCTCTAAAATATCTTCAACCGTAACGAGGCCGGATGTGCCGCCGTATTCATCAATCAAAATCGCCATATGTGTCCGTTCTTTTTGCATTTTCACAAGCAAATCGTGAATAAGGATGTTTTCAAATACACGGATAACAGGTTTTATAAACTGACGGAGCGGTTCCATGTCCGGAAGCCGTTCTTCTCTCACAGCAGCCGTTAAAATCTCCTTAAAGTTTACCATCCCGATGACGTTATCTTTGTCGCCGTCAATGACCGGATAGCGCGTATATTTTTCTTCCTTAATCACCGAAAATACATCCGCCCTCGCATCTTCAATCGAGAGACTGACCATTTCCGTCCGCGGCACCATAATTTCTTTTGCAGTCCGCTCATCAAATTCAAAAATATTGTTGACATATTTCAACTCATTTTGATTAATTTCGCCGCTCTTGTAGCTTTCTGATAACAGCAGCCGCCACTCTTCCTCCGTGTGAACGACATCGTGTTCAGATGCCGGCTTCAGCCCAAACAGGCCGACAAAAACACGGGCCGAACCATTTAACAGCCAAATGAATGGATACATCATGCGATAAAACCAGATTAACGGAACCGCGAGCGCCAAGGTCACTTCTTCCGCTTTTTGAATCGCAACGGTTTTAGGCGCCAATTCACCGACGACCACATGTAAAAACGTGACGAGGGAAAAGGCGATCGCAAACGACAAAACAGCCGCCAGGGAGGAAGCCAGTTCAAATCGTTCAAACAGCGGATGTAGCAGCCGTTCCACAGTCGGCTCTCCAAGCCAGCCAAGCCCAAGAGCGGTAATGGTAATCCCAAGCTGACAGGCCGATAAATATTCGTCGAGGTGCGTTGTCACGCGCTCCACAGCCGATGCCCCCGGTTTTCCTTCTGCGACAAGCTGATCCACTCGCGATGAACGTAATTTTACAATGGCAAATTCCGCCGCCACAAAAAAAGCTGTCAGCGCAATTAATAAGACAATACCGAGTAAATTGATGATCTCCAATGGCCAGCTCCGATTAAACGGAGCAAACACCTCCTATATGTAGAAATAAACAGGCTTTTTTTCTTATCATACCACGTTCGTTTTCCATTTAACACAAAGTCCGGCTCAGCACATGCTGAACCGGACGGTTAATAAAGTTCATCTACGGTGACAAGTTCGTATCCTTGCTTTTGAAGATAGATAATCACTTCTTCAAGCGCATCGGCCGTTGTTTTATGAATATCATGCATTAATATAACAGAGCCGTTTCGTACATTCTGTTTGACGATCTCCGTAATGGCTTTTGGGTCACGGTTTTTCCAGTCTAGTGTATCCACTGACCAGAGAACCGGCGATGTACCAATGATTTGATTGACACGTTCGTTTGTCGCCCCATAAGGCGGGCGGACGGATAAAGGCGAAACACCGGCCGCTGTTTCAACTGCCGCAGTTGTCCTGTCAAGTTCCATTTTGATCTCTTCCGGTGACAATTTCGTAAAATCTTTATGGCTCCACGAATGGCTGCCAATTTCATGTCCTTCGAGTACCATTCGTTCGACCAGATCCGGATAAAAGTCAACGCGGCTGCCGAGCACATAAAATGTTGCTCTTACATTATATTTTTTCAGGACGTTTAAAATAGCGGCTGTACTGTCCGGATTCGGTCCATCATCAAAAGTCAGGGCAGCTTTTTTCTTTTGGCCGCTGCTTGATGCCTCAGCTGTTTCCGGTGCTTGTGGCTTCTCTTTTGTCACATTCGATGCAAAACGCTCCCGCCATTCTTTTTTCATATAAGGCGATATTTTTTTAAGCGGCAGCCTTACTTGTTTTGTCTGGCCATGAGGAAACGCAAATATCACATTATTTTCTTCTATATACACGTTTGAAAGGGCCTGTTCTCCCATAAAATGTTGGGCTATTTGTTCATTTTCACTTTCCTCCTCCGAAAGTGAATCCCATACCGGCTTTTGCAAAGCACGGGCCGCTTTGTCGGGATTGATAAACAACTCGCGCCCGGAGACAAACCTTTTCGACGCCGCATCAGCCATCACTGTATCCTGTGTAACGCTGTTTTCTCCGGTTCCCGTATATGTATCGGTCATGAACGTAATGCAATAAAACCCTTCACCCGCCGGGATAAGTCGAAACGTGAGTGAAAACGATGCCGGCTGTTGTGACAATGCTTCTGTGCCGATGGAGTCCAACTCCGCAAAAAACTGTGTTTCTTTTGTCCGTACATACCGTTCAATTTGCTCATCTAATTCCGCTTCGGAAAAAACCGGATAATGAACAGCCATATTATAGAGCGCTTCTTCTGCCACTCTTGTTTTAATGTCTACACCATTATACTTTGATTTTTTTACATCCGTCGCCCATACAATCGTCTGATCATCCTTGTTCACCGCAGTCACCATCAAATTGACCGCAAGAACAAGGATAAACATGGTCAGACTAGCAAGCACAGCAAAAACCATTTTTCTCTGCTTCATGTTGTATCCCCTGCTAATAAGCATATATATTGGTGGTTACTTCCATTTATTAAGTGTAATCAAACATGAAGAAGAGCACAACCCTTTTTATAAAAATAATGTTACATTTTGGACATTAATTCCCCGAAAATACGAAAAGCGTCCTTTTTTGTAAAAGGTCTTGTTCCAGTGAGACGGCCGATTTCAAATGCCCATGGAACCTCCAGTCCGTTTGGAAGCGGCTCGTTGAATACGACAGCGGAATTTGCATGTTTTACAAGTTCCCCTTTGTCTAAAATAATAAATTCCTCCGCCCACTCATATGCAAAATCAACATGGTGTGTGGAGACAATAACCGATTTACCCCTGCTGTGAAAATCATTGATCAATGCAATAAGCTTTTTTACGTTAGCCGGGTCCAGTCCAGCTTCCGGTTCATCCAAAATAAACACGTCCGGATTCATCGCGGCTACACCCGCAATCGCCGCACGCTTTTTTTCCCCCATGCTGAGCGCGTGCGGCGGTTTATGGCGAAGCGGTAAAATTCCGCACTTATCCATGGCATCCTGTGCAGCTTTTTTCGCCTCGTTCATCGACCATCCGAGCTGAAGCGGCCCGTACATGACGTCTTCCTCTACGGACGGTGCAAACAGCTGCATATCCGGATTTTGCATGACAAAGCCGATTTTTTTCCGCCATTCCCGCAGCTGCTTCTTTTTGTAGGTGAGCAGCTCTTTATTCATGAAAATCGTGCCTTCATCCGGTTTCATTAAACCGGTTAAATGATGAAAAAGGGTCGATTTTCCAGAGCCGCTCGCACCAAGAAGCGCTATTTTGACGCCTGCTTGGATGGTTAAATCAATTCTTTTCAACGCTTCCGTACCATCCGGATACGAAGAGTGGATGTTTTTTAGTTCAATCATTCTTTTTCCTCCAAAACGATTGCCACTCAGCCGCTGCGATATAGTCAAGACCGCCCCGCATATCCACGGCGTGCTGACGCTCATTCATTTCCATTAAAGTCTGGGTAAAAATATGGACAGCGGTTCTTGCAGCCATTTGAACACCGGGACGGCCCGAACGAAGTGTCTGAGCGATGATCACCTCGTTCTTTTTTTCCCAGAGCTGAAAAATAAACCGGTACACAAGTGCCAGAATGTCGATAAAGAGTGCAGGCAGTTTGCATGCTTTCATGAGCCAGATGATTTGTGTAAAAGGTGTCGTTAAAATAAACGCATAAAGAGAAGCAGCACCGGCAAATGCCGCACATGCCGTCGTGACTGCTTTATCAATGGAATAGCTGTCAGCATAAACAGACAGCCAGCCGGCAAATGAGAAAGCAATCGGCAAAACGCCGGCCAAAATAAAGGCGGCCGGCGCTAATAAAAGACGAATATATAAAAAAGGCGATACACCGCCTAAAAAAGCAAATAACGAGGCCGCTATCACCGTAAAAAAAGCCGCTTCCGGTTCTCTCCATATGATTGAAAGAAAAAGCAGCGGCAGACAAACAGCTGCTTTTTCAGCAGGGTGAATGCGGGCAAACCGGCTATTATACGCTGTGCGGTCAATGACGTTCATGACTTATCCCTTTTCGACCGCGCACGAACGGTTCCGATCACATATCCGATCACGCCCGCTCCAATGGCCGCCTGCAAGGAAAACAGAAGACTTTCTGTTTCGCCGCCGGGCGGTTCAAAAATAGGAGCTGCCCACGGTTTATAGTCTGTTTGAATCGCGGTAATTTTCTCTTCAGCAAGGCCGTCCGCTCCACCAAATTCGCTATCCTGCCACATAAACAGCGGAATGATGGCAATCGCCGCAGCTAAAAGAATTAATGACAAATTTTTCATGAAAAATTCACTCCTTTTAGCGATGTGCGGTGCTTTTCAAGCCAGTTCACTGCAACCGCAGTTAATAACCCTTCACAAAAGGCCAGCGAAACTTGAGTTACCGCAAAAATGCCGGCAAATTCGAGAAACGATGCATAAATTCCTCCCGTTTCAGATGGAAACGCGAGCGCCAGCTGAAGCGATGTGACCGTGTATGTGACAATGTTGGCTGCAAATGCGGTAAAAAACGCGTTTACACCCGGCTTGACCCCCGCTTTTTTCAATAAACGGTACACCGCATACGCCGCAAATGGACCGGCAACCGCCATGGAAAAAGCGTTGGCGCCAAGCGTTGTAATACCGCCATGTGCCAGCAGCAATGCCTGAAACAACAATACAATGGTACCGAGCACCGTCATCGCGGCGGGACCGAATAACATCGTTCCAAGCGCCGTTCCGACCGGATGTGAACTGCTGCCGGTCACAGATGGAATTTTCAATGCGGATAAAACGAAGGCAAATGCGCCGGCAAAGCCGATCATAAGCTTTGCTTCCGGATTTTCATCAACAGCCTTTTTTAATGTTTTGAATCCCCATATAATGAATGGAATGGTCACAATCCACCAGAAAACAGTCCACCAGACCGGCAAAAAACCTTCCATGATGTGCATCGCTGCAGGTTCGGTGAAGGAATTAATCCAGAAAAAGACAGAAAGCGAAAAAATAAGGATGATTTTATTCAAACTGTCACCTCTTTTTGTTTAAATAAGCGGGCAGCTTCAACGAATGCGGCCGCAAATTCTGTATTGGACGGAAAATAAAAGTGCGCGTAGCCAGTCACGGCATTATGGGCAATACAGCCGTCCGGTTTCGCTCCAAACCGTCCCGCTGATTGAAAAGCCGGAACGACGTTTGAATTTGGCTTGAAGATGGAATAGTGAAATTCATGCCCTTTTACCTGCAGGCCATCCGTCAGCCAAGCGCCGGTAAGCGCCGTCAGTTCACGGTAACCAAGCGCTGCGCGTATCGATTTCATGACTGTGCGGCCCGGAATAACGCTGCACATCGGATAAACGTGATTGTCGACAGTTATGAGTTCTTCTGTTAAAAACATAAAGCCGCCGCATTCAGCGAGTGCCGGCATGCCGGATTCAATGGCCTGTTTAATCGATTTACGGACAGCACACTGCGCAGCGAGTGCCGGCGCAAATTCTTCCGGGAACCCGCCTCCAATATAAAGGGCATCCGCTTCTTCGGGCACACATTCTCCTGCAAGCGGTGAAAAGAAGTGAATGTCTGCGCCTAATGAGCGAAGCACCTCAAAATTTTCTTCATAGTAAAAATGAAAAGCCGCATCTTTGGCGACAGCAATCGTGACAGGGGACCCAAGTTTATGGCTGAAAACAGAAGACTGGGCGGGCGATAGTTCCGCAGCCTGCGCAATGGTTAAAAGCTGATCCAGATCAATTGATTTTTCCGCCGCTTCTGCCAGCGTGTCAAACAACTCATTAAGATCGCCGCGTTCCACAGCCGGTACAAGACCGAGGTGACGTTCCGGCACGCTGACATTTGGCATTTTCGTTAAATGACCGATAACCGGAATGCCGCACTCCTGCATAACAGCCTGCTTGATCATTTTAAAATGACCGTCACTGCCTGTTTTGTTGGCAATAACACCTTTAATGCGCCCCGGGGCCATGGATTGAAATCCTTTGACGACGGCGGCGGCACTTCTCGCTGCTCCGGACGCATCAATGACGAGCAATACCGGCGCATCTAAAATTTGGCCGATGTGTGCGGTACTCCCGTCATCTTTCAACGGATTTTTCCCGTCAAACATGCCCATTACCCCTTCAATAACTGAAATATCCGCATCGATCGACGCACGCTGAAAAACAGCAGTCATCGTATCCGCATCTCCCATCCAACTGTCGAGATTGCGTGACTGACGGCCGCAAATGGCCGTATGATACGTCGGGTCAATGTAGTCTGGCCCGCATTTAAACGGCTGGACAGCAAGCCCGCGCCGTTTTAATGCGCCGAGCAGCGAAAGCGTCACCGTCGTTTTGCCCGAGCCGCTCCCCGTTCCAGCAATGACTATGCGTTTTGTCATCTTACAGGGTCCCCCTTATACACCGCGACAGAAATCGTCACGTTGCCGCTTTTTTGCTTAGGCAGAACGACTTCACCGCCGTTTGATGCAAGATAAGCGGCCGGCTCACTCACACCGTATGCACCGGTAAATTTATAGACCGTGTCCGATTTTTCGCTCATTGGCGCCTCATTCAATTGTTCCGGTGTGTACGTGACAAATGGCCAGCCATTTTGCTCTGCCATTTCTAAAATACCTGCTTCATCCTTTTTCAACTCAATGGACGCGAGTGTTTTCACACTGCTTTTTGAAAATGATAACGTATCAAGCACTTCATGAATGACCGCTTCTATTTCCGCTTTCTCCGTCCCGCGGTTGCATCCGATGCCGATCACAATCGACTTCGGGCGGTAGACAACAGGATAGCGAAGGGATGTTAATTCCTCTTCTGTCAATAGCCGGTGCGTGACGACCAGTGCCGCGTTATGAGCCGTGCGAATCGCTTCTTCAACGGATGAAACGGTGCCGATGTGAGCCGGCATCTTTCTCTCGTGCTTCCACCAATTTTTTTCGCCCGATTCCTGCACAACCAGTACTGGTTCTTCATTTACGACTGCCGCTGCCGCCTGTGTTAAATACCGGTCATATTCAAATTTCCAGCCAAATTCCCGGCCGAACATATCAACAGGGATTGTTTTTTGCACGTCCGATGCGGTTGTAATAACTGGACGCGCTCCTGTCAATGCCGCAACCTTGTGTGTCAGCTCATTGGCCCCGCCAATATGGCCAGACAGGACGCTGATCGCATGTTCGGCCCGGTCATCAAGTACAACAACAGCCGGATCGGTTTTTTTATCCTTTAAAATCGGCGCAATCATCCGCACGACGGCACCAAGTGAAATAATGAGCACGATACCGTCGTATTTTTGAAAAAGTTCAGGCAAAATAAGGCGGACCGATCCTTCAAACAGTGTAATTCCTTTTTCAGCTTCATCACCATGTTCAAATTTAGACATGTAATACAGATCCGCATCTGAAATAGACGCTGCTAGTTTCCGGCCCGTTTCCGTTCCATGTTTTGTAATGGACACAATCGCGGTCTTCATTGTGAAACGCCTTTCCGGTAGCCATGCGTAAATGTTTTATCGTACAGCTTCGAACGATGGCCTGATTGGCCGATTTCCGGATCGAGTGCTTTGCCCGCTAAAATCATCGCCTGCTTGCGGATTCCGTTTTCGCGCATGGCCGTATCAAGCTCCGAGATCGTTGTGCGGACGATTTTTTCATCCGGCCATGTTGCACGATATACAACAGCAACCGGGGTATCTTCTGACCAGCCTGCTTCCACAAGCTCACGCGTCACTTTTTTTGTCAGTGTCGCACTTAAGAAAAAAGCGATCGTGCATTCATGTTTCGCGAGATCTTTCAGCTGTTCTTTTTCCGGCACCGGTGTACGGCCTTCCGCACGTGTTAAAATAACGGTCTGGGTCACATCTGGAATTGTTAATTCGGCACCCGCTGCAGCAGCAGCGGCAAAAACAGAGCTGACTCCAGGCACGATCTCCGCTTCAATGCCTTCTTCCTGCAAGAGTGCGATTTGTTCAATGATAGCACCGTAAATAGCCGGGTCACCCGTATGAAGACGGACGACTTTTTTGCCCGCTTTCACATATTCCGTCATGGTGCTGACCATTTCTTCTAAATGCATGCCCGCTGTTTTGAGCACGACCGCACCCGGTTTGCAGCCGTTCATCAGCTCTTCATTGACGAGTGAATCCGCATATAAAATGACATCTGCTTCCTGGACTAATTTCAAGCCCCGCACCGTAATTAAATCCGGCGCCCCCGGTCCTGCTCCGACAATGTACATTTTCATTTCTTTTTCACCACCATCAGCGTTAAATAATTTGGTTCCGCCCGTTCAAATTCATCCAATGTCCAGATGACTTCCTCACTTGACGTTACTTTCGTGACCGCATGTGCGTACTGCTCAAGACCGAGTTCACGAATCACACTGGAGATCAGCGGCGCCACTTTCGCCACTTTTAAGAAAATGACACAGTCATGCTGTTCAATCGCCTTTTTTAATGCCTCACGGTCATCGGTTGCCGGAATAATGGCAACGTGTTCGTCGCCGTCCGCGAGCGGGATGTTCAGCCTTGAAGCCGCTCCGTTTACAGAGGAAATACCAGGAATGACTTCTGTTTTTACATCCGGCATTTTTTTCAGCAGCACATTTTTCATATGAATAAACGTGCTGTACAACATTGGATCGCCTTCTGTGACAAATGCGACGTTGTGGCCGGCTTCCAGTTTTTCCGCAACGGCATCCGCGGCCTTATTCCATTCACGATCTAAAATGACCGGATCTTTCGTCATCGGAAAGACAAGACCAAGCATCTCTTTTTCCGATGGGTCGATATACGCGTCAATGATTTGTCTTGCATAGCTTTTTTCTCCGGAGCGCTTTTTTGGAAAAGCGATCACTTTGCTCTCGGAAAGAATGCGAAATGCTTTTACAGTCAACAGTTCCGGGTCGCCCGGTCCTGCTCCAATTCCATATAAAATACCTGTCATGATTGTTCCTCTTTTCTCGTTCCACAAATAATGTAGACGGGATTTTGCGCCTCAAAGCGCGTCATATTTAAAATCGGTTTCGAAAGGGACACTTGCGCAAGCGCAATATCCACATCAAATTCCGCTTCTTTTAACAGCTGATACGCTTTTGACATGTTTTCAATCGTCACGGCATTGAGCACCATCGTGCCGCCCGGTTTTAAACGATCCGCACACGTTTGAATGAGCTTGTCCATGTTGCCGGCCGTCCCCCCCATAAAGACGCAGTCCGGGTCCGGAAAGTCAGCCAATCCATCTGGTGCTTTCGCATGAACAAGGGTGACATCTGTCCGAAACTTTTTAAAATTCGCACGGGCATTGGCAAGATCCGGTTCATTTTTTTCCACTGCAAAAACAGCGCCATCCCGAGCGATTTTCGCTGCTTCAATGGCGATCGATCCGGTGCATGTACCAATGTCCCATACAACGCTGTCACGTTTAATGTTCATCCGGCCAATGGTCAGAATGCGGATATCCCGTTTCGTAATAAGTCCCTTATCCGGCTTGCGCTGATCAAATTCATCATCAGGAATGCCTGTTGCCCACTTTTTGGACGGGCGGTTCTTTTTCAAAATGACGACATTCAAAGATGAAAATGACGCTTCCGCCATTTCATCAAGGGTAAAATGACGGCATCTCTCATCCGATGCGGCGATATTTTCCGCCACAAATGCGTCGTATTCCGTCATGTCAAAATCGAGCATGTAACGGGCAATCGTATCCGGTGAGTTCGTTTCATCCGTTAACAGCGCCACTTTTTCTTCCCCGTCTATTTTTTGCGCCAGACCTGTCATCGGCCGTCCGTGCACGCTAATGATTTTCGCGTTTTGCCACGATTCATTCATGCGGGCAAAAGCCAGCTGTACACTTGATGGCTGCGGCTCAATGACCGCACTCATCTCGCCGGATAAATAAGCGCCGATTCCGTAAAAAAGCGGATCGCCCGATGCGAGCACGACTGCCTGGCCCGTTTCTTTTTTTAACCGTTCTTTTAACTCGCGCAAATTGCCTTTAATCGCAAATGTTTCTCCTTGAAACTCCGGAAAATACGACAACTGCCGCTCGCCCCCGGCTAAAAAATCGCTTTGCTTAATCACTTCGATCTGGCGCGGGTGCAGGCCCGCTGCCCCGTCCGCGCCGATGCCCATAATATGTAGGTTACTCACTGTATTCCGCCTTTCCGAGCAGAGGACCTTTCATCGCAAACAGCAAAGTATCGACGACAAGTCCCCCGCGTACTTCACGTACCGCGTTTTCCGAGCAGTTTCGGCAAAAAATGGTGAAAAAATCAGGATAACCGGCCATGATATCTGCTGCATGAGTCGCCGTATTTGCCTCTCTTACTGCCTCTATTTCCGCTTCCGCTGCCCCTGCTTCTTTTGCCATGTCCGCTAAAAAGTTCATATCGACCGGTGCGCTTTTCGAGTGAACCATCATGACGCCCTGCGCCACTTTTGAAAATTTCCCGGGCATACCGGCAAGTGTCACTTTTTCAATGCCAAGCCGCTTGCAGTGCTTTAACGTAAAACCGACAAAGTCACCCATTTCAATAAAGGCCTCCTCCGGCAAATGCGATAGATGCTGCATCGCAAATTTTTCACTCCGTCCGCCTGTTGTGGCAGCGACATGCTTGCATCCCGAAGCAACGGCCACTTCAATCGCTTTGACAATGCTTGCCCGAAACGCTGACGTCGAAAACGGACGAACGATTCCGCTTGTCCCTAAAATGGATAATCCGCCTATAATGCCGAGCCGGGCATTCAACGTTTTTTCCGCCAGTTCTTCTCCTCCTGGAATCGAAATGACGACGGATACCCCTCGGCCGGCTCCATTTTCAAGAAGCAGTGCATTCACCGCCTCTGTTATCATCCGGCGCGGCACCGGATTAATGGCCGCTTCTCCCGGTTCCACATCAAGTCCCGGTTTCGTTGCGCGGCCGACCCCTTCTCCGCCGTCCAGATGAATACCCAGTTCATCCGTCCATGCCACCTCTGCACAAATGACCGCACCGTGCGTCACATCCGGATCGTCGCCGGCATCTTTTTTTATGCCCGCTTTCACACTATTCTCTTTCCTTTCGACAAACTCCGGAGAAAAGACGGCCCATTGTTTGGCCGGCAAATAAATCGACACCGATTCCGGACTGGTACCGGTAATCAGTGTCTGTAGTGCCAGCTTGGCGGCCGCTGTTGCGCACGCGCCGGTTGTGTAGCCGGTACGGAGCGGTTTGTCAGGTACAGGCTTCATTTTACAGCCAGCAGCGACAATGCATTCAGTGCTGCAACCGTGACCGTACTGCCGCCTTTACGGCCGATATTCGTAATAAAAGGAATATCAAGTTTCGCCAATTCTTCTTTTGACTCAGCAGCCGAAACAAATCCAACCGGCATGCCGATAATTAAATCCGGTTTAGCAAGTCCTTCTTTTGCCAGACGGATAATTTCCAAAAGGGCCGTCGGTGCATTTCCGATTGCATAAATGCCGCCATCGCCAAGTCCAGCTGCTTTCCGCATAGACACAATCGCCCGTGTTAAGCCAAGTTCTTTCGCTTCTTTCATGACATCATCATCTGATATATACACGTTAACAGAGCCGCCAAACTGCTCAATGCGCGGCTTCGATACACCGGACTGAATCATTTGCACGTCGCAGATGACGCGGGCACCGTTTCGAATCGCACGGATTCCTGATTCAATCGCATCCGGATGAAACAAGACACTCTTTCCGAGCTCAAAATCAGCGGATGCATGAATGACGCGCTGAACAACCGCATATTCTTCCGATGATAAATCGTGCGGACCAAATTCTTCATCAATCATTGAAAAACTTAACGACTCAATTTCCATCGGTTTGACTGTTTCCGGCACAAACGCTGTTTTAAAATCCATTTATTTTTCCTCCAGACGGGTTAATGTATCGATTACTTCCTCAAATGTTTCGCATTGATTCGGATATTCAACCGGCGGGCGGGAAATCACGATTGTTTCGATTCCAAGCGAAACGGCCGCTTCGATCTTTTCAGCGACTGCTCCGATCGCCCCGCTTTCTTTCATAACGGTCGTGGTCACCTTGTAATGACGGTATAAAGCCAGATCAAGATCTTTCGTAAACGGCCCCTGCATCGCAACGATATTTTTTTGTGCGACCCCGAGCGCCGCGCATTTTTCCATGTTATCAAGACGCGGCAGCATGCGCGCAATCAGCCGGATATCTTCGCGCGGCAGCAGTTTTTCTGTGAACACCTGCAATGTTTTGCTTCCGGTTGTCAGCATCACGACGCCGCCTTTTTCCGCTGCGGCGTCCGCCGCCTGCTCATACGTATCGACACGGGTGACAAGCGGATGCTCATCGATATCCGTTCCGGCGCGCTCATAGCGGATGTACGGCAGCCCTGCTTTATTGGCTGCTTCAATCGCATTTTTCGACGCTTCTTCTGCAAACGGATGGCTGGCATCAATGACAGCCGTGTACCCTGTTTCTAACATCGCGGCCATTTCATCTGCCGTTAAGCGGCCGGTTCTGGATTTGATCCGTGCTGATTCAAGTTCTGCCGCCGCATTTTCCGTCACGACCGATGCGGTCACGTGCCGGCCGGTTTTTTGCAGAGTAACGGCCAGTGCACGCGCATCGCTTGTTCCGGCTAAAAGAAAAATCATCGAACCGCCTCTTCCTCATGATGATGGTCATGGTCATGATCGTGGTGATGATGATCATGGCCGTCGTGATCATGATGATGGTGGTGATGGTGGTGTTCACCCGCTTCGAAGCGATATTGACACGTATCACAGTTCATGGCAACGGACTCACCGAGCGCTTCATCCATCCGGTCCGCAATAATCGTTTTCAGCTTTGGATGGAAGCCGAAATAATCCGCTAATGTAAATTCGATGTGAGGATATTGTGTGTTAAATGTGACAATATCTTCTTCAATTCTTTTAATAAGCACACCTGTAAATAAAAAGTACGGCAATATCGTAATCTTTTTCACACCAAGTTTATTTGCTTTTTCAACCGCCTGTGGAAGTGACGGCTTCGTTACACCGTAAAAAGCCGGCTCAACGGTTTCAAAGGAGGTTTTTTCCCACAAAATGCGGGCAATTTTGCATAAATCACTGTTCGCATCCGCATCACTTCCACCGCGTCCAAGCAAAATGACCGCATCATCTTCCGCTGCTTCATCCGGGTTCACCCCGGCATCCTGCAGGCGGTCACGCAAAATCACCGATGTTTCGTAATGAATGCCGATCGGTTTTCCGTATGTAAAGGCAACATCAGGATACTGCGCTTTCGCCGCATCAATGGCAGCCGGAATATGAATCTTCGAATGACCGGCAGGCAATAACATGAGCGGAATAAGCGCGATTGATGTCGCCCCTTTTTCCACACAGTTTTGGATGCCTTTTTCAATACCCGGACGCGCAAATTCCAAAAAGCACGTTTCGTATAGGACTAATGGATTCAATTCAGGCAAAAACTCCTTCACAAACTGTAAAATTTGCTCATTTCCTTCCGGGTCTCTGCTTCCGTGTCCGACAAATAGTACTGCTTTCATTTTTTCTCCCCCTTATTCACCGCACGGCATCGGTTCAACGTCCGGCACCGGTGTTTCTCTATGCTCAAACCCTTCGACCACTCCAACCCGCTTAAAGTATTTGAAAAATCGTTCATTCGGATGGCCTGACTCTTTGTATTCTTCAACAATGCGCGTCAGCATCGGCACGACTTTATCCGGCGCGATGCCTTCTGCCACATAAACGCCCGGATGCGCGGTCCGGCTGACGACTTTTGCACCTAAAAACAAATCAAATGCGCCTTTCCGGTACACAATGCCGATATCTTCATTAACCGCTCCATAGCAGGCCATTCCGCAGCCATTCACACCGATGCGCAATTCTTTTGGCACACTCATGCCGCCGAGATCCTCCCGCAGCTGCTCTGTATAAGGAATCGCATCGCTTTTTTCGCCGTTACAGAAATCACATGCTTTAATCGTCACAACATCACCGACCGGTGCAAGATCAAGCCCAGCTTCACGTAATTTGTTAATGATTGGCGCCGGATCGCTTACTTCTGTCTTCAGGATCACGTAATGGTGCGGCGTATATTCAATGGTGCCTTGTTCACCTGCTGCTTCTGACAAAGCGATTAACTGCTGCGGAGAAAAGTGCTTATTCACCACTCCCGGACTAACAGCCGCTTCAAAGATCGATTTCACTTCCGGCGGCGCATTTTTTTGTTTTTCAACAGCCGCGAGTGCTTTTAATCCAAGTTCTTGCAACGGCTTCTTTGTTTCGGCCGATTCGGATTGTCCGCCGTGGAGCGCCCAAGGCTCATTTTCCGGACGAAGCCGTTCATGCGGACGAAGCGGCTGATTTTCTTCCGTCAGTGTATATTTGCGTGTGTAGCCCCGCGGTGTAATCATCAGTCCGTCATAAAAGAATGTCGTGGAGTTGCCGATAATAACGGTTGTCAGCATGCCGATGTCGTGATCGAGCATCTCGGACAGCGTAGTCATCGTGACTTCCTCTCGGTCACGGTACGCACTTTTGACAAGGCCGACTGGTGTTTCCGGTGACCGGTATTTTAGTAAAATACGCTGCGCCTCTTCAATCTGCTTTGTGCGGCGGCCGCTTTTCGGGTTGTACAAAGCGATGACAAAGTCAGCGGCGCCGGCTGCATCAATCCGGCGTTCAATCAGTTCCCACGGCGTCAGATGATCGCTCAAGCTGATCGTACAGGCATCATGCATAATAGGTGCACCGAGAAGCGATGCACAGGAATTAATCGCAGAAATGCCCGGAATAATTTCAACTTTAATACCTGTCTTCCGATTCCAGCCCTGTTCAGCGAGTACTTCATAGACGAGGCCGGCCATTCCGTATACCCCCGCGTCGCCGCTTGAGATGACCGAAACGGTTTTGCCGCGTTCTGCCTGTTTCACTGCTGCCTGCGCGCGGCTTACTTCTTCACTCATCCCGGTGCTGATCACTTCTTTTCCTTCGATCAGAGGCGCAACGAGTTCCATGTACGTTTTGTAACCAATGACATAATCACTGTCTTTTAATGCTTTTTTTGCCCGATCGGTTATGTGGTCTTCATGACCAGGTCCAAATCCGACAACATATAATGTTCCCGTCATTTCTTTTCACCTTTTTCTGTTCCTTTAAAACGGTTGTTTAGCAGCTTCATGCCGTCCCCTGAACGTTCATAAGCAATCCATTCTTTCACTGGCTTGCCGTTTTGCAAGTGACTTTCCACCATCTCTTTTGACCGTTCTTCATCCATTTCAAAATACCAGTCCGCTTCCGGATATACAATGACGACACAGCCGTCTTTGCAGCGCCCGTTGCAGCGTGTTCTCGTTGTATGTACTTTTGCATCCAGGTCGAGTTTTGTGATTTCATCCCGAATCGCCTGCGTCACCTCTTCGCCGCCTTTTCTCATGCAAGTCGAGCCATTACAAATTAATACATGACGGTTCATTTCGGTTAAATTCCACGTTGCCAATGCGATCACTCCTTTTTTAAAAATGCAAAAAGCCCCCGCTTCTTCAGTGGAAGCAGGGGCAATAAATCGCAAAAAAAGAGCCAGCAATGCGCATTCATCCCGTTCTTCCCGCCGAAGAATGATGTTCAGGCATTAAAAGCAGGTCTCCTGGCTTGCGTATCACTTTACTTTCATCCCCTTCCCGGTTCTTAGGCCAGTGGTTATTGGATGATTTCATCGCGCTTACAGTAGCGGGGGCTGCATCGGATTCACACCGATTTCCCTATTATCCCGGACGTAAACACTCCGGGCACTCTTAATGTTCGATATGCAGTTTTGTTATTATGTTCAAGATTAGCAGGAAACTTACTAGTTTGACAAGTGAAAATTAAGTACTTCTTCCAAAACAAAACGACACAGCCATTAATATAGTAAAAAAAGCGTCAATTTCGACGCTATTTTAACAGCCGCTGTCTCAGGCCGTCTTATTTATTTTGCCTCCGGACCAAATTTGCCAGCTTGATAGTCCAAAAAAGCTTGGCGAATCTCCTCCTGTGTATTCATAACAAATGGACCGTGGGCGACAATGGGATCCCCATGCGGTTCACCGGTATAAATAAGCACTTTGGAGCGTTCTTCTGCCTTCATTTGAATGGCATGCCCTTTCGTTAACACTGCCGCCTGTCCTTTTTCCAGCACGCTTTCATTCTCTCCAAAGACGCAGCGGCCGTCAAGCATATATACAAATGCCTTGTGGTCCGGATTTAACTTATGGTTATATTGTCCATCCGCCGGCATGCTGATTTCGGCCATTGTGAAAGGAACAAGCGGTTTCATCGGCCCACCGTCACCGGCAAAGATGCGTACATGGGCCGTGCCGATTTTTTGCACCGGCACATCTTCTGCATAAATGTCCTGATAAAAAGGATCTGAATTTTTTTGTGATGCGGGCAAATTGAGCCACAGCTGCAGTGAGTGAACGATATCACCTTCCACCGGCTCCTCCGCATGACGCGCACCCGATCCCGCATTCATATACTGCACATCGCCGGCACCAAGAATGCCGCGTCCGCCTTTATTGTCAATATGTTCAAGACGGCCGTCGATCACATAGGTAATCGTTTGAAACCCTTTATGAGGGTGATCCCCGAATGTACCCCGCTTAAACCAGTCTTCTGCGAGCAAAATAAACGGGTCCATTTCCTGCATCCTATCAGGCGGCAGGACAAAAGCCTGCTGTACATGAGGAAATGACCTCTCATTAAATTGAACACTCCATGATTTCTTGATTTCAGCCATGATTCGATCTCCCCTTTCGTTATATTTATTATCGGCGCGATGGTGTCATTTGTCCAAAAGAAAGGACCGCCCGTCATGGACCGTCCTTTTCATTAATCATTTACAAAATCGTGTATTAATGTTACGAGTTCTTCCCTATCTGTCACATTATTAAGTACTGCTTGAATGATATTAAGGCGCGGAGAAGACGCCCGCAGTTCATCCTGCAAAAACGAGAGAAGCTCCTGCTGATCATCTGCAGCTGTTTCTTGCATGGCGCCGATTTTTTGCATCAGCACACTTTTTTTCTTTTCTCTGTTCAAAGCCATTTCCGGCTGCCACCTCTCGAGTATGCGTGAATCAAGGAGGCGGTCTTTCGTTTGCACGATGTCCCTTACTGCCGTTTCCACGCGGCGCATTGCATAGCGGATAATCGCATTCAATTCCACCTGTTCTTCAGCCGCCATCAGAAAATGAACCGTGTTTTGAACAACGCCATACAACGTGACGGCTAAATCCACTGAATACGGGCGTACATCTTCACCAAACAATTCAATGAGTCTTCGTTGCGTCCAGCGCAGTTCATTAAAATGATGCTGTTTGACAAATTTTTTCAGTTCCGCATCCTCCGACACAAACACACCTTGAAAAAGAACAAACAAATTATTCTCCTTATTCACTTCCAGCTTCACTTTAATTTGCTCTACAAATGCTTCTTTATCGTGAACAGGCCGCCCTGCAAGCACCTCAGCCCGCCGCTCATTCGTTTCAAGATTGATTTTTTCAAAGATGCTCATCAGCAGCTCATTTTTTGACGGGAAATAATTATAAAACGTCCCTTTGGAAATGCCGCTTTTCTCCAAAATATCCTGTACGGACGTCGCCGCATACCCTTTTTCAACAAAGAGAGCATGCGCGGCGGCCATCACCTTTTGTTTTCGTTCATTCAAATGACTACACTTCCTCTAATTTGGACTATCAGTCTAAGTATAGATTATCTAAAATTCTCTTCTATTTCAACCTTTGATAAATCCGTTTATTTAATGGTTGATTTTTTTATACTATCGGTATAATATAAGTACCTGTTGAAACAACAGTACAAAAATTATACACCTGGTATGGGAGGGTCTTATATTGAATACACAGGGAATGACGGGGAAGCCGCCATACGCCATGATTGCCATTTTATTCGTCGGCGCATTCGTTTCTCTTTTAAATGAAACATTATTGAACGTGGCACTTCCATCGATTATGAAAGATTTTGATGTATCCGCATCGTCCGTTCAATGGCTGTCAACCGGCTATATGCTTGTCAACGGTGTCTTAATTCCGGCAAGCGCATTTTTTATCCAAAAATTCACGAATCGGAAATTGTTTATTACAGCGATGGTGCTGTTTACTCTCGGCTCTGTTCTCGCGACACTGGCGCCATCATTTGGTGTTTTGCTTGCAGCCCGTATGATCCAGGCATCGGGGTCAGCGATTATGATGCCGCTTTTAATGAACGTCATGCTTGCCAGCTTTCCGATAGAACGACGAGGGGCCGCCATGGGGATTTTCGGTCTTGTCATGATTACAGCACCGGCTATAGGTCCAACACTGTCCGGCTGGCTGATTGAACATTATACATGGCGTACATTATTTGACGTCGTCATTCCAATTGCTGTCATGACGCTATTGTTTGCCATTTTCAAATTAAAAAATATCACGACGCAGCGCCATATTAAATTAGATGTCTCTTCGCTTATTTTATCGAGTATCGGGTTCGGCGGTATTTTGTACGGATTCAGTTCAGCTGGTGAAAAGGGCTGGGACTCTATTCACGTATACGGTGCGATTGCGTCCGGCGTGATTGGTCTTGTACTCTTCATTTGGCGCCAAATGCGTTTGGACGAACCGCTGCTTGAGTTCCGCATTTACAGGTATCCCATGTTCGCTTTATCTTCAGCCATTTCTGTTGTGCTGGCTATGGCGATGTTTTCAGCGATGCTTTTAATGCCGATTTACGTGCAGACCATCCGCGGTATTTCACCGCTTCATTCGGGTCTCTTAATGCTGCCGGGTGCGCTCGCAATGGGAATTATGTCGCCGATCACCGGGAAATTGTTCGATAAATTCGGCGCCCGCATTTTAGCCGTGACCGGTCTATCCATTATGATTGCCACAACCTTTATGTTCAGCAATTTAACAATGGATACGGAATACAGCTATATTATGTTTATTTACACATTGCGGATGTTTGGCATGTCCATGGTGATGATGCCGGTGATGACAAATGGGCTGAACCAGCTGCCGCAAAGCATGAACCCTCATGGCACCGCGATGAATAACACGCTGCAGCAAGTATCCGGTGCGGTCGGCTCTGCCTTCTTGGTCACACTTATGCAAAATCGGACCGAGTCAGAAATGGAAAGGTTATCCGAGTCAGCTGCTGACCCTGCCGCTATGGCAAATATCGCAAATAAAGCGATGTTAAACGGCATTAACTTCTCATTCACGATTTCCATTTTCATTGCCATTATCGCGCTGATCCTTTCTTTTTTTATGAAACGTGTAACTCCATCGAAAGAACCAATCAAACAACAGTCTGCCGGATAAAAAAACAGGGGTCTGTCTCAAAAGATTATCGAGACAGACCCCTTTCTCATTTTTCAGCCGGATTTCTTACACTTTGGGCCGGATTTTCTAGTTTTTGGCCGAATTCCTATCCATTCGGTCTTCAAGAAGCGGAATCCGGCTTTCATATCGATAGATCGGCTTAAATGACGCACAGAATCGGCCTTCCCCCATTACTTGCGGGGACAGCCTTGTCTGGTTTTCTGATTATTTAATCATTGTGATGACCAAAGCGGCCAATATGAGCAATCTCATTAAACGGTAAATGTTTTTTCTGTTTTGGCTCCGCGCCGATATGACCGATCCCGATAACGGCTAAAATACGGCGGTCATACGGGATGCCAAGCGCTTTACGGACGTGTGATTCACGTTTTTCGGATTCTTTTTCATCAAAAAATCGCTTGAAAAGTTAGAGCATTTGCGAAATGGCGTCGATCCGGCGACGCTGAAAGCCACCTATGATCAAATGTATCACCGGTCTATTAAAGGGAAAAAGGAAGATGTGCTGATACAGCCGTTGACCGAAATAAATGGGATTCACCGTAATGGGGATGGCTATTTGCTCGACTGCAGACAATGGCAGGAAGACCTTTCGTTTCAATACCCGGTCGACCGCGTTGTAATGGCGACCGGATACAAACCACATCTTCCGGATTGGCTGATGGCAATGAAGGAAGAAATAGAATGGGAGGATGAGAAATTCTTCCGTATCCATGATGATTATCGAATCGTGTTTAAAGATAACCGGCCGAATCAACTATTCACTTTGACAAACCTCGAACTCGCTGCCGGAACAGGCGCCACGAATCTTGGTTTATCGGTCCGGCGCAACTAAGTCATTTTAAATGCGATAGCAGGCTGCGAACTGTTTAAACTTGTCCCCGATACTGTCTTTCAAAATTTCTCTGTCCATCTTATTGGAGAAGCTATTTTTAACGATAAAAAGGCCCCTTCCAAATAGATTGGAAGGGAGCCCTCGTTATTATTTTCCTATAAACATTTGTGTCCAGTGCCCGTCTACATAACCAACACCAATGTGTGTGAAGTCGGAGCTTAAAATATTTTTACGGTGACCGTCGCTGTTCATCCAGGCATTCATTACTTCTTCCGGCGTTTTTTGTCCTTTTGCGATATTTTCACCGGCTGTTTTGTACGTAATGCCGAATTGTTTCATCATATCAAACGGCGAACCGTATGTCGGTGATTGATGAGAGAAATAGCCTTTATCCTTCATATCTTGTGATTTTGTACGCGCAACGTCACTCAACTTCTTATCCAGCTGAAGCGGTTTAACCCCTTGCTTCGCGCGCTCTTTGTTTACTAGTTCGAACACTTGCTGTTCAAAAGCACTCACACTGCCAGCTTCTGCTTTTTGTTCAGCTGGCTGCGGCTGCTGTGTTTCTGTTTTCGGCTGTGAAGGCTGTGCTGCTGGTGCTTTTGCTTGAGCAGCAGGCGCTTTTGCTTGTACGGATGGCTGTTGAATTTTAATATTATATTTCTTTAATAATTCTTCTAAATTGACCTGTTGTACATTTTGCGTCTGCTTATACACGTCGACATTGCATGAAGGTGCTGCAGCTTCAGCTTGTCCTGCAGTGAAGAGTCCTAATGTAACGGCACCGGCGATGGCGGCCATACGAATATTCTTTTTCATGATGAAAATTCCTCCTAAAGGTAGTTGTTTATATTGGTGCATTCGAATGTCTTCCCGGGTTGCCCATTCATTGTTGCATGAATTTTTTCTGGGCTCAATGGATTTTGGCATGGCAAATTTCCCTACCAATTGAAAATGGTAGTTTCCTATAATCGCCACCCTTCTAATCGTTGCTCCAATGCCGCATAGAGCATATGAAAATTTATCCATATTTTTTGAGGTAACAAAACTGTAATATAGTATCATGAACGTTACAAAAAAAAGCACCTGAAAAAGGTGCCTTACAATGTCATGTTATCTTCAATATGAAAAAAAAGATATTTGATACTGGGCGTGTAGGCGGTCGAATTTTCATAACTCCACAATCGATTGCGGCTATTCATCGTATGCGCATTAACAAGCAGAGAGTTTCCTTGTTTACCCGTGACAATTGTAGAATGATCTATACGGCCGTCCCCCGCGAAATCATAAAAAATAATGTCTCCTGGCATTAAAAGATCCGGTGATGATACTTTCTTCGCCTTTAAGCCCAGCGTTGATCCCTCCAAATACCACCTCAATGAATGAGAAACACTCCAGCTATAACTCCACGTACCTCCTCTGATCCACCATCCTTTTCCTCTGTTAGGATACCCGCGCATCGGTGCGCCGCCTGCCAGCAAACATTGTGATATATAATTAGTACAGTCCACTGCAAAACGAGGAAAACCGGGATTGTAGCTGTTCCACCATTGCTGTGCATAATCAACAGCCGCCTCTCTGTTGTACACATTCCATGCCCCCTTTACTACATACTATGCAAAAATGGGCATAGAAAAACCGGACTAATGAATCAGTCCGGTTTTGTTCATTAATTTTGTAACTCACAACGTTTTTAGAATGAAAACACCATTCATCTAAAATAAACCGCCGCGGTTCTATTCCACATCGTCGTTTATGATGTACCTAAACGACCTAAGCCCTGCCTTCTCTTAAGTCCTTGCGGCTCCGAAGCCGCTCCAGTGTGAATAAGCCTTACCAACACTAGCAGAATGCCAAAAATTCTTTATATGAAACGTTCTAAGTTACGTTTATCATGATTGATTAAATCTATCATTCAATCCCTCTACTGTCAAGACTATTTTTTTCGATAGACACAATATCCTGATATTCTCAAAAAAAAACGGTTTCCCGGTATTCACGATCTCATCACTTGTTTCATAAACTGCTTCATTTCTTCACTGACCGTGCTCAAGCTGTCCATTATATAACTGAAATCCTGAACAAGATCAGCCTGTTGTTTCGATGCCTGATGAATGTGAGAAGTATTTTCCATTAGACTGCCTATGTTCGTACTGATGATGGACAGAGCCTGCTCAATGGATTCCGTCGCATTGGATGTTTCATTTGACAACTTGCGGACTTCCTGTGCGACCACATTAAATCCGGCACCATACTGTCCGGCACGTGCCGCTTCAATCGAGGCATTTAACCCAAGCAAATTTGTCTGACGTGAAACAGAGCGGATAAAATTCGTGATATCCTGCGTTTTTTCCGAGTTTTCCAGCGCGTTTTTCGATTGTGCGGCTACTTCGTCACTCGCCGCTGCCAGCTCTTCCGAATGCGAGGCAACGGTATGAATTTTCTCTTGCAAATCAGTGACAATCCGTTCAATTCGTTCCATATATTGATCCAATTTCTGCTCTTTGTCCATCGGGTAACCGACGGCAATGGCACCGACTATTTGTCCTTGGTCATCATATACAGGAAAAGCTGCTGCACCGAACGGCACACCGTACACATCTTCGGATACGTATGTATGGGAGACTTGTCCGCGAAGGGCCGTCTGCACATTGTGATCATCCGGATTAATCGGGTCCCCCGCTTTTATCTGGAAATCAATTTCTTTAGAGGGCATATAACATAAAAATGCATTAGACGATTTATCAACAATCCCAAGGTTAATATCCTCTTTCATCAATAAATGGATATACGGAGCCGCCTGCACAAGTGCATTCATCACAGTCATCATCATCACTACTTTCTTTTCTTAACGTTACTAGTAATATCGGCTTGTTTTCCAAAATATGAATATTTTCTTAACGAAAAAATCCGAGCCGTTTCGATATTCGGGCACCTGCTTCAATCATTCGTTTCTGAAGCGTTTTAATCCGATCATCTGTCATGCGCAGTGTAGGTCCGGAAATGGAAACAGCTGCTGCGACATTGCCGTTATGATCAAAAACTGGAGCGGCAATACAGCGGATTCCCGGTTCGTTTTCTTCTAAATCGAGGGCATATCCGTTCTTTTTGACATTTGTTAATTCCTCTAAAAAAGTTTGTTTTGACGTGATCGTATGTTCTGTATGCACCGGCATCCCTTTCCGGTCAAGAATATCAATGACTTCAGCTGCCGGCAAATGCGCAAGTATCGCTTTTCCGACCGATGTACAGTGGACGGGTGCCCGTTTTCCGACTTTCGAATGCATTCGAAGCGCTTCATGACCGTCCAGTTTTTCGATGTAAACGACTTCCCCGCGATCATAGACAACAAGATGAACCACTTCATTTGTTTCATCCTCCAGCTGCTTTAAAACCGGCTGAGCTTCGGAACGCACATCAAGTGAATCAAGCAGCCTGGAACTGACATCGAGAAACGCGTACCCGATTCTATACCGTCCGGTTTCTTCGTTTTGCTCAATGTATCCGTACTGCATAAGCGTTGCGAGCGTCCGGAAAACGGAGCTTTTATTAATGTCCATTTGATTCGCAATTTCCGTAACGCCGAGCCCATTCCTTGAAGCACTGACCAGCGCAATAATATCCAGTGCGCGGGCAACAGACTTTACTACATTTTCACGTTCCAATTGAATCGCCTTCTTTCCATAAAGAAAAGCTGGCCGCGGCCAGCCTTTTCTTTTATGATTTGATGCTGTATTTTTCTTTCGCTTCTAAACGTTTTCGATGCAAAATCGGCTCTGTGTAGCCATTTGGCTGATCATATCCTTTAAAGATAAGGTCACATGCGGCACTGAAGGCAACAGAATCATCGTAATTCGGCGACATCGGACGATAGCCTGGATCTCCTGCATTTTGTTCATCAACTATTTTTGACATCCGTTTCAATGTTTCCATTACTTGCTCTTCTGTGCAAATGCCGTGATGCAGCCAGTTGGCAACATGCTGGCTCGAAATTCGGAGCGTTGCACGATCTTCCATCAGCCCGACATTATTAATATCCGGCACTTTCGAACAGCCGACGCCCTGCTCCACCCAGCGGACTACATAACCGAGAATACCCTGCGCGTTGTTATCAAGCTCTTGTTGTATTTCATCTGCACTCCAGTTCGCTTCTTGCGCAACTGGAATTTGTAAAATATCGTCACGGTAGTCAGCATTCTCTTCTTTTAATTCATTTTGAACATCAAACACGTTTACATCATGATAATGAAGGGCATGAAGGACAGCTGCTGTCGGTGATGGAACCCATGCCGTATTGGCGCCGGCTTTCAAATGACCGATTTTCTGTTCAATCATGTCCGCCATTAAATCCGGCATCGCCCACATTCCTTTTCCGATTTGAGCACGGTGCTGGAAACCGGCTGCAAGTCCATTTACAACATTGGACTTTTCATAACTGGCAAGCCATGTAGATGTTTTCATAGCTCCTTTGCGGATCATCGGACCTGCTTCCATCGACGTATGCATCTCATCGCCCGTCCGGTCAAGGAAACCTGTATTAATAAAGACGACGCGCTCTTTTACAGCTTCGATACAATTTTTCAAATTAAGAGACGTCCGTCTTTCTTCATCCATGACACCAATTTTCAGCGTATTGCGCGGCATGCCGAGCAAATCCTCAATCCGGTCAAACAGTTCGTTGGCAAACGCAACTTCTTTTGATCCATGCATTTTCGGCTTTACAATATAAATGGACCCTTTCTTTGAGTTATGAAGAGACGAACGGCCGTTAAGCGAGCATTTTGCAATGGCGCTTGTGATCACGCCATCCAGAATACCTTCAAATATTTCCTGTCCATTTGCATCAAGTACCGCATTATTTGTCATTAAATGACCGACGTTGCGGACAAACATCATTGAACGGCCGTGCAGTGTGAACGTGCTTCCATCCGGCGCTGTATATTGGCGGTCAGGATTTAATGTCCGCTGAAGCTGTCTGCCGCCTTTCTCAAATGAAGCCGATAAGCTTCCCTTCATAAGTCCCAGCCAATTTTTATAGACAAGTACCTTATCTTCCGCATCGACCGCTGCCACAGAATCTTCGCAGTCCATGATCGTTGTAATCGCCGCTTCCATTAAAATATCTTTCACACCGGCAGGATCAGATTGACCGATCGGATGATTCGGATCGACTTGAATTTCAAAATGAAGGCCATTGTTCTCAAATAAAATACCAGACTCTGAAACTCCTTTAAACTGTTCCGCCTTTTTTAGTGTTGTTGTCCCGTCTTTTAACGTGACAGTTAATTGACCGCCTTCAACACTGTAGCTCGTTGATTCCTTATGTGAGCCGCGTTCAAGCGGTGCCGCTTTATCTAAAAATTCACGCGCAAATGAAATGACTTTTTCACCGCGCACCGGGTTATAGCCCCCAGATTTTTCCGCGCCGCCTTCTTCTGAAATGGCATCTGTTCCGTATAAGGCGTCATACAAGCTTCCCCATCTCGCATTCGCCGCATTGATCGCATAACGGGCATTGTTCACCGGCACAACCAGCTGCGGGCCGGCCTGCAAAGCAATTTCATCATCGACGTTTTCAGTCGAAATGGAAAAGTCATCAACAACTGGTTCTAAATAGCCGATCCCTTCCAAGAAAGCTTTGTAGCTTTCAAACTGAAATTCATTGTTTTTGTGCCAGTTGTTAATGAGCGCCTGTATTTCATCACGGCGTTCCAGCAGTGCTCTGTTTTTCGGTGTCAAATCAGCGACAAGATCGCTGAAACCATTCCAGAATTCATCGAGACCGATACCCGCTGCCGGCAGGACATCACTGTTCACAAAATCAAACAGCTGCTGATCTACCTGTAATGAACCCGCTTTCACATAATTCCCCATAAAAAACATCCCCTTTGTTTCTTATTACGCAACAGCGTTTCAAATTATACATAAAAAGAGTAGCATGGTTTTCAGAAAATTTCAACCTCTTTCCAAAAACCTTGCCGTTTATTTTTTCCATAACTTTTGCAGAATCGGATATAACTTAATCATCGCAAAAAACACGATGGCAAAAACAATAACCTGCAGAGCCGCTTCGCCCATTTACACCAGCCCTTTCTTTTTTGCATCCAGTATACCACTAGTAAAAATCAATGGATATTAGAAGGCATGATCAATATGCCTTTATTTATCGTTCTCCTTGTTACGGAGTTGATATAGAAAAGTTTATGACGAATATCCTGTACTTTTTGCATCATTCCCGGTTTTGATTAAATAAAGACGAATTCTGACAAATTACGCCATTTTGTAAAGTTTTTCAAAAAATTCACACAATTTTCTTCAGTGAAAATACTGCCACACCTTCCTAACCATAGTATGATAGTTTTATGACTTTCGATTCAATTTCATAACTAATGAGGGATGTATGATGAAACTGCGCGGAAAATTGCAAGTTGCTTTTACAGCGGCGCTTTTGCCTTTACTTTTACTTATCGGTTTTAGTTTTATCGCCTTAAGCCAGCTCAGCCAATCAATTAATGAAATGCATGATGAAGGCCTTGCGGTGTCAAACAATTTAGTCAGATTATCAACGATGACTGAAAACACACGGGTTAATATGCTGCAGGCTGTTTTAAACGAAGATCCGTCAAATTCAAGAAGAAGTACAATCTACCTCCATCCAGATGGAGAAAAACGTTCAGGCGGTTGAAACGGGAATTCAAAAAGCAGATGCCGTTACAGCCATTTTTACAGATATTCATGAAAAAATGGATATTGTCACACGAAATGTTCAAGAAGCCTCTGCCTCTACTCAGGAAATTGCAAACAGCAGTTCCAGTATTGTCGAGGCGATCGACAGAACCAATACAGCGGTTGAACGCAGTGTGCTTGCCAGTCAGGAAAGCTCCGCTGCAGCAGAAGAACAGCTGGCAACAACAGAAGAAATCGCGGCTTCCGCCCAGTCACTTGCCCATCTTGCGGACGAGCTTCAAAAAGCGGTCAGCCAGTTTAAAAGCTAAAAAGTTAACGCCCCCGAGTGAACACGGGGGCGTTATTTAACTTCTTTTTACTGAGCCGCCTGCTGAATAACGTCAGGTGCATCTGTATGGTAAACCATTTTCCACGCTTCTAAAATATTATCTTTTGTTACATTCAGTGAAGGAACAGCCACGTATGGCGGTGTTTCCGTTCCAAGTAACGATTGAGCTGCCAGAATGGCTTCCGCAACTCCTTGATCATAAGGAAGCTGTGCGCCGAGACCTTTAACAATTCCGTCTGAAGCAATGTCAAGCGCCACGTTTGTGCCAAGGTCGATCGTTGTAATGACAAGATCTTCTCTTCCTGCTGTACGGGCAGCAGCTAGAACGCCTTCAGCCGGTACATCCCATACGGCAAAGATGCCATCTAATTCCGGATTTTTCGTCAGCATGGCAGAGGCAATTTTCTCACCTGCATTCGGATCTGTAATCCCGCTGCGTGCCACGATTTCAATGTTCGGATATTTTTCCTTGATGGTCTTTTCAAACGCTTCTGTACGCTGGCGTGTAACGAAGAAATCCGCATCATGGAATATGACACCGATCTTCCCTTTTTCCTCAAGCTGTGCCGCCATAATTTCAGCCGCTTCTACACCATTTCCGTAGTTATCCGCTGAAACAACGCTGACATAATCTGTGCCAGCTGTTAAACCTTGTGGCGCATTATCCATGAATACCAGTTTGACACCTGCATCCGCCGCTTTTTTATACGCTGCCGCTGTTGAAACAGGATCAACTGGAATACTCACAATAATATCAGGGTCTTTCGCTAATACTGTTTCAATATCAGATACTTGCTTTTCTGCTTTGAACTGACCATCTGTTACGGCAATCACTTCAATTCCCATTCGATCAAAGGCTGCTTCTAATCCATCAATCTGTGCTTTAGACCAGTCATTTCCGGCATAGTGCATCACAATGGCCGCTTTATAATTACCTTCTTTTACTTTCGCAATTTCTTCTTCAGACAAACGAAGTGTTTTCGCTGAAATCGCAAGCTCACCATTTGGTCCCTTACTTAAAATATCACGGTCACTTGGAATATCTTCGTTAATCGTTAGGGCACCTGTTTCAGGAAGTTCCGCTGCTTTTTCTTCGTTTTCTCCTTCCGGCGAAGATGAAGAATCCTGATTACCGCACGCTGCAAGGGCAAAAATTGCGCCAAATAGGATTGTCATAAATAATAATAATGTCTTTTTCATGTTAACCCCTCCATTATCTTATTTGAAACCGTTTTCTTAATTTCTCTAAAAGAGTGTTCCTTCAGATAGCCTTCGTCTTCTATCTTTTATTGCCTTTCAGTTGCATCAAATATTTCTGCATGTAAAGGCTCGCGTAAAACACCTGGAACATTATGAACAAATGTTTTAAAATGGGCTGTTTCCTCGTGATACGTAACCGCCGCCTGATCATTCCACTTCTCTAGAAAAACAAAATCATTTGGCTGTTCCGGATCTTCAAAGCATTGATAGCTGATATTTCCTTCTTCTGCTTGGGAAAGAACCGTTACTTTTTTTGCCTGTTCCAGAAAATCATCACGGTGTGTTGGATCGACCTTTAGGAATGCATGGATAATAATCACAAGTGAGTCCTCCTATCGGACGGATAAATGTTGCCGGCTTTTATATTGAATGTACAATTGATACGGCCCTTTGGTCATCCTCCATTTGTGGAAAATTGAGCCGCATTTAATTGCGGCTCAACTTCCTAATACAACGTTACTGCTAACCTAACTTCGCTAATTCCTCTTTCAAATATTCAATGGATGTTCTCGCATACCAGTCAGGCTCTGCCTGTCTCGTATGGAACCCGACTTCCATCGATAAATAACCATCATAATTAATTTCCTTTAATGCCTTTAAAACAGCTGGAAAATCACATCTTCCTTGTCCAGGAGGAAGACGGTCGCTGTCAGCAATGTGAACATGATGCAGTTTGTCCGCCATTCTGTACACATAATCACTGGCTACTTCGTTACGATACAACGCATGGAATGTGTCAAACATCACCTTAACGTTCGATGCGCCCGTTTGTTCACTTAAAAGCAAAGCATCATCCGCTGTTTCAATTAAATTACTGTCAGCAGGAGTCGGTTCGACTACCATAGTAACGCCCAGCTCTTTTGCATATTTCGCTACATCTCCGAGACCTTCCAAACTATAATTCCATGCATCCTGCTGCTGCGTGCCGTGAACAACCCAGCCAGCAATCCACATGACTGTCGGACACTCCCATTCATGGGCAAGGCGTACCACTTCTTTATAGTGATTGATTGTAAATGCTCTTTCTTCAGACAATGGAGAGCTCGGATTCATCCCCGGGCCGCCACCAGGAGCAGGCAGCATTGCAGCCACTTTTAAATTCTTTTGCTTCAATAGCGCCAAAATTTCTTGTCGGCGCTCTTTTGACAAATAGTCTGGCCACGCATGCGGACTGGCACAGCCAATCTCGATCGCGTCGTAGCCAAATGATGACAGTCGGTTAATGACATCATCCAATGGATAAGAAGGAACCCAAACCGGAAAACCGCTGTACGGCCACGTATTAAAAGCAATACCTTTCATCTTCTCTCTCCCTTTTGATTTATTCCCAAACAAATACGGCTTTTTCTGTCTTTCTTTCATCAAATAACCGGAATGCTGTTTCTGCTTCTGTCAGCGGAAACTTGTGTGTCACCAATTTTTCGACTGGTAAATCTTTTTTTACGATAAAATTGGCGATTTCTTCATACTCATGAATCGGGAAATACCATGATCCCATCACCATAATTTGTTTGCGGATCAACTGCTCACTCGGCTTGATCGTCGTTTCTTTGCTTTCACCAATGAAAGCGACTCGTCCATGAGGGCGTACACAGCTTAGTGCATCATTTTCAGCGTATGGACTACCGGAACAATCAATTGCCGCATCCGCTCCCTGGCCGTTTGTGATGCGCGCAATTTCTTCTAATACATTCGCATCTTTTCCATTAATCGTATAGTCTGCGCCAAGCTCTTTCGCCATTTCTAATCGTTCATCCAGCATATCGACAGCAATCACTGTTGCACCAAGACCTTTAGCAATCATAACCCCGGCATTGCCCATTGGTCCAAGACCGAACATAACTAGTGTGTCTCTTCCTGAAATATTCAATCGTTTTTGTGCATGATACAATGTGCCAACAGCGTCCGTTGAGACAGCTGCAGTAATAAAGCTCATATCGTCCGGTAGTCTCATGCAATTCTCTGCAGGGGCCACCATGTAATCTGCATCTCCCCCGTGAGAATCGAATCCTATACATTTAAATTCTTTGCAAAACATTTTGTAGCCGCTTTTACAATGTGCACATTCACCACATCCAAGAGCTAAATAAACCGCGACACGATCACCGGCTTTATACGTTGTCACACCCGGTCCTACTTCTGTGATAACGCCAGCCGGTTCGTGACCTGGAATAATGGAGGCCTTTTTGTTGCCATCTCCAAAAACAGATGTTCCATAATACAAACTCATATCACTGCGGCAAATCGCTGAAGCCTTTAATTGAATTAATACTTCTCCTTGACCAGGTGTCGGAATATCAAATTCCTGTATTTCCACTTTTTTATCTCCTGGAAAAATTACCGCCTGCATTGTCATTAATATCCCTCCATTATTTTAATAGAGACTACGCCCACCACATTTCGCCGACTTCTTCTTTGAACATAACATCTTTTAATAACGAAATGGCTTTGCCTAATCCTTCATCAACTGAAGCAAGCATGTCTTCATGTTCAATCGACACAACGTAATCATAGCCGACCGACCGCAGCGCACTCATCATATCTTTCCACGCTTTCTCACTTTGGCCGTAGCCGACTGAGCGGAATGTCCAAGCACGATTTAAGATGTCGCTGTAATGTTTTGTATCGAGTACACCATTCACATTGATGTTTGCCTGATCTAAATACGTATCTTTCGCATGGAAATGATAAATCGCATTTTCTTTTCCTAGCTTTTTAATCGCTTCCACCGGATTGATGCCTTGCCAAAGAAGATGACTCGGATCGAAATTCGCTCCAATGGCTTCTCCCGCCTGCTCGCGCAATTTTAACAACGTATCTGGATTGTACACAACAAATCCCGGATGCATCTCCAATGCAATTTGTTTAATGCCGTGTGAAGCAGCATATTTCACTTCTTCTTTCCAGTACGGAATAACGGCTTCATTCCATTGCCAGTCCAGCACCTCCATATATTCCGGAGGCCATGAGCATGTGACCCAGTTTGGAAATTTCGCTCCAGCATGGTCTCCTGGACAGCCTGAAAACCCATTGACAACCGGGATTTCCAGACGCTCCGCAAGCTTTACTGTTTTCTTCCAGACCTCATGTGACTCTGCCGCAAGCTCTTTGTTTGGATGAAGCGGGTTGCCGTGGCAGCTTAATCCGCTGACGATCATTCCTCTGCTTTCAAGCGCACGTTGAAATGATTTCACTTTTTCAGGGCTGTCGAGCAGCTCATCCGGGTTGCAATGGCTGTTGCCGGGATAATTTCCTGTTCCGAGTTCAACAGCTTCGACACCCATTTCACTCAGCTTGTCCAGCATTTCCTCAAACGGAAGATTTTGATACAAAACGGTAAAGACACCTAGTTTCACAATGACCCCTCCTGTACTGAAGAAACTTTTACCCATTTTTGCTGTTCATGGCTTTCTAAAATGGCGTCGGTAATACACATCGAAATATGTCCATCTTCAAATGTGGCAAAATTTGTTTCATCTTGAGATGGATCTTTTCCGTCGCGGATAAAGCTGTAAAAATTAATCATCATATTTTTCAGTGCATCCGGCCAACCTTCGTTATGTCCGCCTGGATGATGAATGGATGATTTGACTTCCGGTGCGAATAAAGCCGGGTCTGCCATCAGTAATTCGTTCGCTCTGTCACGATGACCAATCCATAATTTTTCCGGCTCTTCCTGATTCCAGTGTGCCGATTTTTGGCTGCCGTTTACTTCAAAACTAAGCCGATTTTTTCTGCCGGCGCTGACTTGCGAAACGGTGAAGACCCCTCTGGACCCATCTTCAAAGTGTACAAGAACAGATGCATAGTCTTCTGTGTTAATCGGCACTTCTTCATATGTTTCTTCGTCTGACTGCTGACCGCCAAATGTGGCAACTGCTGATGACGCTTTCTTTCGGACTGGGATGACCGTCGCCAGATCCGCGAATACTTCGACAATTTTCTTACCGATTACATATTGAACCGTATCGCACCAGTGAGAACCAATATCTGCAACTGCCCGCGATTTGCCGCCGGCTTCGGGCGCCAAACGCCAGTTGAAGTCTGTTTCATATAGTAACCAGTCCTGCAAATAGCTTCCGTGTACTAAGTTGATTTTGCCGAGCTCATTATTTTTTATCATCGAAGCTAGCTGCTTCACAATTGGAAACTGACGGTAATTAAAATTCACACCGTGTACCACATTATGTTCTTTTGCAAGAGCCAGCAATTCTGCTGACTCTTTGCTGGACATCGCTAGAGGCTTTTCCGATAAGACGTGCTTACCGGCTAAAATAATTTCTTTATTAATGGAAAAATGAAGATGATTCGGTGTGCAATTATGCACAACCTGAATCTCATCATCTTTCAGCATGTCACGGTAATCACCGTATGCTTTTGCAATGCCAAGTTCAGCCGCTTTTCGTTCCGCTGCTTCCTGTCCATGCTCTGCCAGACCGACTACTTCGACAAAACCAAGCCGTCTGATTGCTTCGATGTGAGTGGGACCAATAAAGCCTGTTCCAATCACACCGACCTTCACTTTCTTCATAAATGCCCCTCCTCTTATCGTTTAATTGCTTTTTTACCGAATGCCACCGCCAGGATAATAATTAATCCTTTAATAATCATTTGCTGGCTGACATCAAGACCCATGATGATCAAGCCGTTATTAATGGTTCCGATCATTAGTGAGCCAATGACGGTTCCGATAACTGTTCCAACGCCGCCAAATAGGCTTGTTCCGCCTAAAATAACAGCTGCGATAACAGAAAGTTCATCCCCTTCACCGAATGTAAAACGGCCTGCGTGCATACGGCCTGCATAGAGAAGTCCTGCAAATCCAGCCATGAAACCGGAACCTAGGAAAACAAGAAGTTTAATGCGCTGCGTTTTAACACCGGAAAATCTTGCTGCACTTTCATTACCGCCTGTTGCCAGCGTCTGTCTGCCGAACGATGTTTTACGCAATAAGATGTGTGCAATAATTGTTGCCGCTACTGTCCAAACTAAAAGAATAGGAATCGGTCCAATGTCTCCAGAACCAAAAACAAAATTAAATGTTGAATCGACGATCGGTACCGGTGCTGTATCCGTAATCCACATGGCAAGCCCCGCCACGGTTCCCATTGTACCAAGCGTCACAAGGAATGATGGAATGGCTAATTTTGTGACAAGCAATCCATTGACCAATCCGACAAGAAGCCCAGTTCCTAAACCGACAGCCACACCGCCGATCAATCCGTAACCAGCCTGCAATGTTAAAGCTGCTGTCAATGAAGACAGCGCGGCAATTGATCCGACAGAAAGGTCAATTTCCCCGGTACTGATAACAAACGTCATCGCAAGTCCCATTAATGAAATCATGGCTGTTTGGCGGATAATGTTCAGTAAGTTATCCGTGGAAACAAAGCCTTGATCGTATAATGTAGCCGAGAAATAAATGATAACGCCGATAAATGCCAAATATACAATATAGTTGCGCCAGTCAAAACTTTTTTTACGTGTAACTGTATGGCTTCCCACAGCAACTGCCCCATTTGCATTAGAATCCTTGGATTGCATGTTGTAGTTCCTCCTCTGTATTGATCTCTCTTCTTTGCAGCTCCTTCACAATTCTTCCTTCATGCATCACAAGTACACGATCGCTTAAAGCAAGCAGTTCAGGCAGCTCAGAAGAAATAACCAAAATGGCTTTTCCGCTGTCCGCTAATTCACGGATGACATCAACAATTTCCGTCTTAGCGCCGATGTCGACACCAATCGTTGGTTCATCAAGCATAAGCACCGATGGATCATTCGCCAGCCATTTAGCCAGAACGATTTTTTGCTGATTTCCTCCTGACAGCAAGTTGGTCGTTTTGTAAATATCATCTGTCTTAATGTTGAGTTTTTTAACGAAATCATTCGCTACTTTATTCGCTTTTTTGTCATCAATAAGCAGACCTTTTTGCATTTTTGATAAAATAGGCAGCATAATGTTTTCTTTAACACTATGTTCCAGGACCAATCCTTGTACGCGCCGGTCTTCCGGAATAAGCGCCAGACCCGCTTTCACTGCGTCAGATGCGTTTTTAATCGTTTTCTTTTCACCTTTAACAATGATATCCCCGCTGTCTTTCGGGCCGGTACCGAAAATAGCGCTTACAGTTTCGGTGCGTCCGCTTCCCATTAATCCGGCAATGCCGACAATTTCCCCTGGGAAAAGGTTAAAACTCACATCTTGGACTTTTGAGCCAAGGCTTAAATTTTTCACTTCCAGCACAGGTGCAGTGTTTTTATCGTAGTCTCTCTCTACCCATTCAAATGCTTTATCCATACCCGATCCGACAATGTGCTGAATCACCATGTCGAGATCGATTTGTTTGCAATCTTCAGTAGCGACATGTTTTCCGTCGCGTAAAATCGTAATGCGGTCACAAATTTCAAGAATTTCATCCATGCGATGTGAAATATAGATAATCGCATAGCCTTTTGATTTAAGCTGATTAATAAAGGAAAATAAGATTTCTGTCTCTTTTTTTGTTAATGAAGCAGTTGGTTCATCCATTACCAATATTTTTGTCTCTTGTGATAACGCTTTCGCGATTTCCGTCATTTGCCAGTATCCAACCCCAAGGTTGCCGACAAGTTCATTCGGATCAATGTCCACTTCGAGGTCTTGCAATAATTTTCTTGTTTTCGCTATGCATTCTTTATCATTTAATAATCCAATTGACGTCTTGTCTTCTCTAGTCAGAAAAATGTTTTGTGCAACGGTTAAGGTAGGAATTAAACTAAACTCCTGAAAAATCATTGAAATATAATTTTTTCGTGCGTCGTCCGTGTTTTTAATTTCAACAAGCTGATCATCGATATAAATTTCACCTTGATCGGCTGTGTATACACCTGTTAAAATTTTCATCAATGTCGATTTCCCTGCTCCGTTCCCGCCCATAAGCGCATGAACTTCACCTTTTTTTACAGAAAAATCAACTGAGTCAAGAACGGTAATTCCATTGAATGCTTTTGAAATATTGCGCATTGAAAGCATTGACTGTTCCACTCTCATTCACCTTCTTTTTAACAGAGGCTGCAGCTGCAGCCTCCATCTATTTTGTCTACATTTCCTATTTTGACAAATTGACCCATTGACCTTTTTCAGCAGATTCCAAAATCGCATCGGAAATGACCGCAATTTGGTAG
>NZ_MSDU01000028.1 GCF_001936625.1 Domibacillus antri
TATATACGTCCTCCTGGGACGTATATAGGTTGGAAACTGCCGGAATCGGCAATCATAAAAACACTGCGGAAACGTTGGTGCATCAGCGTTAAGCGGTGTTTTTTATTTTTTAGAAATTGGAGTGAGTCGGAAGTGTTTTTCAGATCATTTTACACATTTTTTACACAATCATCTTACCGAAAATATCAGCGCTTCTCTTTTCGTCACGGGCTCTTAATTCCTTGAGAACGTGTGAGTATGTGTTAAGTGTTGTTTCGATGTCGCCGTGGCCCAATCGTTCTGATACATAATAAATCGAAACTCCTTGGTATAATAAAACACTGGCATGAGTATGCCGCAATCCGTGAATTGTTATCCGCTTAATCCCTAATTCTGTGGACAGCCTGCCGAGCATCTTATTGACTGTATTGTTTGTGATCACTTTATATTTTGAGGCCGGACTGTAAAAGACGAGCTTCTTAATATTTTCGGGTGTATTTTCAAAATACTCTTCAAACAGCTTCATCGTTCGTTTATCCATTTTTATGACCCGGATAGACTCTTCGTTTTTCGTCGGCCCGAAACCTTCATGCATTTTGTTCGTGTAACCCCACGTTTTTGTGACGCTGATTGTGCTGTTAAAAAAATCAAAATCCTTTCTCGTCAGCCCGACAAGCTCACCGAATCGCATACCGGATGTTAAGGCAAGCAGAATTAAATAATACGTAGGTGTTTGATCCAGCCGGCTTAAAACCGTTTTGAGTAGTTTCTGACTTTCTCCATACTCTAAATGCTTTTCTTCTGTTCGTTTGCTTTTTTCACCCGACAGTACAGCATCCCGCGTGAAGTCCACACGAATGATTCCCTCATCTACCGCATTTCTCACACACGCCCTAATATGCGTATTTAATTTACGTGTGGAAGACTTCGCATGAGTTTGTCCGTATTCGTTCAGAAACGCCTGATAGGAGCGTTTCGTGATGTTTTGAAGGGGTTGATCCCCGAAATAACTTTTGACCGTTTCCAAGCTGTTTTCGTAACGCTGTAACGTGTTCTTTGATACGTCCGTTTTAAATGTTTTCAGCCAATTTTCGAAATACTTATCAAAAGGTTCCGGTCGCAAATGAGGGACTACTCCCCGACTTAACTCTGCTTCCACTTCTGCTGCCGCTATATGCGCTTCTTTTTTCGTTTTGAATCCACTCTTGCGGATCGGTTTTGATTTTCCGTTTACCGTCCGGCTGATCGTATACTGCCAGACCTTTCCGCGCTTTTGGAAACTTGCCATGTGTGTTCCTCCTTTTGAAAAAAGCAGCTGACCCGAATGAGGGAGCTGCTTTTTTTTAATTGCTACCGGTAGTAATTAAAGATCTTGCGAAAATTTAACCGCCTTGCCGATGATGTAAGCCGGGTTTTGCTCATTTACAACGAGAGGTTTATGTTTCGGGTTGTCCGGCATCAAAACAACTAAGCCGTCTTGCTTCACGATTCTTTTTAATGTCGCTTCTTCATTACCATTAATCAGCACGGCGGCAATTTCCCCATTTTCAACGTCTGGCTGCCGTCGGATCATCACCCAGGCGCCATTCGGGATTGTCGGCTCCATGCTGTCTCCTTGCGCCTCCAGGAACATGATTTCACCTTTCGGGACAAATTCTGCGATTTCTTCACGGTACCCGTCGAAATTTTCTTCCGCATAGATCGGATCACCGCAGGCGATTTTGCCGAGGATTGGGATTTTGACGATCTTAGAAGTGCTTCTAACTAAATTAGAAGGACTGTCATCCCCGAACATCAACTCTGCAACATCGACACCAAGCGCTTCAGCGAACCTTCCGACATCATTAATAGAAATCTTTCTTGTTCCCTTATAATACCGATTGATGGTGCTTCTATCGGTGCCGATCCTTCTGGCGAGCTCCGCGCCGGTAATACCTTTTCGAGAAGCAATCGCTTTTACTCTCTTGGCCACTTCTAACGAATCTACCAATCGTTTCACCTCCCTTCCCTTCATATACTATCATGTTTCCTAATAGGAAACAATATAATTTGAAAATAAAAATTTGTAATTTTTTAAATGTTTTTGTTGACATTCGGGAAACATCGGTGATATTATACAGGTACAAGGAAGCGAGGTGATGAAAAATGAACTTCGACTACAATCGTTTAAAAGGTGAGCGCATCGCGAAAGGCCTTACCGTTCAAGAAATGGCGGACGCTTTAGGGGTTTCGAAAGGAACTTACTCAAAAAAAGAGAATGGTAAACTGCCAATTACTGTAGAAGACTTCGTTGTCATTTCCAGTAAATTAGGAGTTACGAGAGAGACTATAAACATTTTTTTTACGGTTAATGTTTCCGATTCGGAAACGATAGTAATTTGAATTGGGTGACCGATTGGAAACATCAATGAAAAGATGAAGCGCTGTGGTACCGAACCAATGACGGTACAGCCGGAACTTATAGCTTATAAGACGGCAGCAACATCAGAATGCAAGGGAGGGGGAGAGAAATGCAGCAATTAGAGGTTTCCTTATCAATAGTAATTCCACAGGATCAAGTACTTATTTCAAAAGTGGAATTGCAGGAATTAAAACGTCAAGAATTGTCGGGTGTCTACTGGAATATGAAAGATTTGCAGAATCGAATTAACAAAAGTGATAAGTGGATCAAAGAAAACATTCTTTATCCTCAAAAATTCCGAAAGAAACTTGATAGCGAAAATGGGGGCTTCGTATACTACCCGAAAAATCAAGGTCAAACATGGTCCTTTCAAGCAGTCAAAATGGCTGAGTTTTTAGATAAGTATTTCAGTCAAATATTCTCGGGTAGCAATTAAGTTAAAAAAGAAGGTGCATGATGGTAGATTCCACTATTCAGCAATTCTTTAAAGTCGCTGAAATTGTCGTCTGGGCTGTTGCCGTCGGAAGCTATACAGGCATCGTCTTCATCTGCGGCCGTGCCTGGGAGTACGCAAGCCCAACGCGGAAGAAGTCAGATGAACACAAGTAGATATATGCAAAATTCATTTAAGGATGTGATCGAGACATGGGCGATATGGCAGAAATGGTTCTGGACGGCTTAATCTGTGAACGTTGCGGCTCTTTCACAGACGAAGAGGAGTCCGGTTATGCAAAACTTTGCGGCGAGTGTGAAAGAGATCTTCGCCAGAAGCAAGTGAGACCGCGCCGTTTTTGGAAAAAGAAAAACCCACCGCGCCAACGGTGAGCTTTTGAAAAACTATTACACTGTTATCTTATCACGAAAGGATGATCATTCACATGGAATTTAAATTAACGATCGAAGCGCCAGGTCTTGAAAAAGCAATTTTGCGCCTGGCTGATGCTATTCAGGGGGGCGGACAGTATGTTTCAGCAGCAGAACAAAAAACACAGGACAAGCCAAAAGCCGAACCGGATGAAACGGAAAAAGAAACTCCTGCAGAAACGCCAAAAGCAGAAAATCAGCCACCAGCGGACGTAGAAGGGAAATCGGAGGTAGATCCGCCGGCTGATTCTGGAGGAAGTGAAGAACCTGGCATCACGTTAGACGTTCTGACGACCAAGACGCGCGAGTTTATCCAAAGCAACCCAGCCCATCGGGAGAAGCTGAAAGACTTCTTGACGGAAAAAGGTGTCGGCAAGGTGACAGAGCTGCCCGAAAGCGAATATGCGGCGGCACTCGAATTGATGGGAGAAAGTGTCTAATGGCTGGTCATGCTGAACGAGATCATGCCGTCTTGTCCGCAAGCGGAGCGCACCGATGGCTGAAATGTACAAAATCAGCAAGCAAAGAGAAAGGCATTGCCGATACGACAAGCGAGTTTGCAAAAGAAGGGACATTTGCTCACGAATTATCAGAGCTGCATTTCGCCCATCTGTTTCAAGGTATGACAAAACGGACGTTTAACAGCCGACTGAAAAAGATGAAGCAGAACGAGTTTTACACGGAAGAGCTGCACGAGTATGTGCGGGAATATGTCGATTTGGTAGAGGAGCGAGTGCATGCGGCTCGTGCACGGGGTGAAGCCGTGCTGATGTTTGAAGAGCGGCTGGACTTATCTGATTATGTGCCGGAATCGTTCGGGACAGGTGACGTCATTATCATGTCCGGCGGCGTGCTCGAAATCATCGATTTAAAATACGGCAAAGGCATTGAGGTCAACGCTGAAAACAATGCCCAGCTTAGGTTGTATGCGCTTGGAGCCTTATCGCTGTTCGACCTGCTCGAGGACGTGGAAGAAGTGGTCATGACAATTATTCAGCCCCGCTTGGACAACATATCAACAGAACAATTGCCGGCAGACGAATTGAAAGCTTGGGGACTTGACTATGTAAAGCCTCGTGCGGAAATGGCGTGGAACGGTGAGGGCGAGTTTGTACCGGGCGACCATTGCCGTTTTTGTAAGGTGAAACACACCTGTCGGGCACGGGCGGAAGCGAATCTGAACGTGCCGCAGAAACTTGTGGATCCGGACCTGCTTACACCGGAAGAGATTTCAGACATTCTGTTCCAGGCGGATGAGCTGCAGAAATGGGCGAAGGACGTCCAGGATTACGCGCTTGAAAAAGCCCGGTCCGGTACGGTGTTTGAAGGTTGGAAAGTTGTAGAGGGGAGAAGCAGCCGGAAGTACACCGATGAAGAGAAAGTCATGCAGAAGCTTGAAGAAGAATTTGATGTTGACCAGTTTACAGAAGTAAAACTTCTGACTATTTCGAATCTTGAAAAACGGCTTGGAAAGAAAACAGTATCAGACCTATTAGGCGAATTGATTGTGAAGCCTCCAGGCAAACCTGCTCTCGTCCCTGAATCGGACAAGCGTCCGGCGATCGGCTCCGCGGAAGCGGCAGCTAATGAATTTGATGTCATCCAAAACTAACTATTAAAGGAGAAGTGAATTTTTATGAAACGTGATGGAACAAAGGTTATTACAGGAAAAGTACGTGCGAGCTATGTGAATATTTTTGAACCAAAAGCGATCAACGGTGAAGGTGAACCGAAATACAGCATGTCCATCATCATCCCTAAATCCGAAACGAAAATGATTAAGTTAATCGAAGAAGCTATTGAGCGGGCGAAGCAGGAGGGTAAGGCGAAATTCGGCGGCAAGATCCCGGCTAACTTGAAAACACCTTTACGTGACGGCGATTTGGACCGCGAGGATGATCCTGCGTATGCGGACAGCTACTTTATCAACCTTACAAGCAAGACGGCACCCGGCATCGTGGATCAAAACAAGATCAAACTGACCGATTCAACAGCGATTTACAGCGGATGCTATGTACGCGTGTCGCTTAACATGTACGCGTTTAACACTAACGGTAACAAAGGTATTGCGGCAGGACTAAACAACGTGCAAAAGTGGGCAGACGGTGAATTCCTGGGCGGTCGTGCAAGTGCTGAAGATGATTTCGACGAGCTTGAAACTGATGATGACGATTTGATTTAAACCCTTGCGGGTGAAAGCCCGCTTTTCTCTATCTAAAAAGGCGGTGAAGCAGTGAGAACGCTGGGTATCGACATCGAAACCTATTGCGAACTGGAACTAAAAGACGTGGGCGTATATCGATACGTCGAGCACGACAGTTTTGAAATTTTGATGCTTGCTTATTCATTTGACGGCGAACCCGTCAAGATCATTGATTTTGCGGCTGGGTGGACTGACCCGCCTGAAAGTGTGCGGGAAGCCCTAAAAGACCCGAACGTCATTAAAACAGCGCACCATGCAGCGTTTGAACGGACATGCCTTGCCAAGCATTTCGGCTTTGAGATGGATCCGGATCAGTGGCGCTGCACGATGGTGGATTCGACGAGGCTTGGTCTGCCCGCTGCGCTTGGTCAGGTAGCGGAAGTGTTAAAAATGGACGTGAAGAAAGATACAGCAGGAACGGCGCTAATCAACTACTTCTCAAAGCCGTGCAAGCCGACGAAAGCAAATGGCGGGCGGACACGGAATCTGCCTGAACACGATCCGGAAAAGTGGCAGCAGTTTTTAAATTACTGTATTCGGGATGTAGAAGTCGAACAGGAAATCCGGAATCGTATTTCGGTTTTTCCCGTTCCGGAATTTGAGCAGAAGCTGTGGTCGATTGATCAGCGGATTAACGACCGGGGTGTCCGGCTGGATCCGGAACTGGTAGAAGGTGCGGTAGCGTGCGACGTCCTGACCAAAGAGCAGACGATGGAAGCGGCACGGCAACTGACAGGACTGGACAACCCGAACAGCCCTACGCAGCTTCTTGAATGGCTGCAGGCGCAGGGGGTGGACATCCCTAATATGCAGGCAGATACAATCAAGAAATATTTAAAGCAGTGTAAAGAAGGACCCGTTCACGAGGCACTGAAGCTTCGGCAGGAGTTGTCGAAAAGCAGTGTTAAAAAATACGCCAAAATGCAGGATATGATCTGCAAAGACAGCCGAGTGCGAGGGCTATTCCAGTTTTATGGCGCATCCAAAACAGGGCGCTGGGCAGGACGGGGCGTGCAGGTGCAGAATTTGACAAAAAACAAAATGAGCCTTTCCCGCATCAATGATGCCCGTGAATTGATCAAGCAGCAGGATTTTGAAAGTCTGGATCTTTTGTTTAGCGAAAGCCGGCAGAACATCTTGAGCCAGCTGGTGCGCACCTGCTTTATTGCGGAGCCGGGACACAAGCTTGTGGTGTCCGACTTCTCCGCCATTGAAGCGCGCGTCATTGCCTGGTATGCCGGTGAAAAGTGGCGGCTGAATGTGTTTGAAACGCATGGAAAGATTTATGAGGCCTCGGCATCACAAATGTTTAACGTGCCAATTGAGCAGATCGGGAAAGGCTCTGACCTTCGTCAGCGCGGCAAAGTCGCGGAATTAGCCCTTGGCTATCAAGGCGGGCCCGGTGCATTAATCAGTATGGGCGCCCTTGAAATGGGCGTTGCGGAAAACGAACTAAAGCCGCTGGTCAATGCCTGGCGGGAAGCCAACCCAAATATCGTGAAATTTTGGTACGCCTGTGACGCGGCAGCCATTGAAGCGGTACGTGACAAAAAAGTGGTACAGACACACGGCATTACCTTCCGGCGCGATCGGGGCTTTCTCATGATCGACCTGCCAAGCGGCAGAAGCCTGGCATACGCCAAGCCCCATATTGTTAAAAATCAATTCGGACGTGACGCGGTTGCCCATTTTGGATTGGACGAGCGGAACAAGTGGTCACGCGTTGAGGCATACGGCGGTAAATGGGTGGAGAACATTGTGCAGGCAACGGCACGTGACTTGCTTGCGGTCAGCATGATGAGGCTAGAACAAGCGGGCTACCCTGTTGTCATGCACGTACACGACGAAGTGGTGTGCGAAGTACCTGTGGAAAACGAAAACGCTCTGGCGGAAGTGGAAGACATCATGGCACAGCCCGTTGAATGGGCGGCAGGGCTGCCCCTTTCAGCCGACGGCTTTGAAACACATTTTTACAAAAAGGACTAGGAGGAGAACACGTATGAAGCTGGAGATCAGTGGCGACACAGTCGCTTTGAAAAATTGGATGGATAGTGAGAAGAAGCGGGCAGTCAAGGCAGAAAAGCAGTTTGAAAAAGCACGGAACGCGCTGCGGAAGGAAATGCGGAAAAAAGACCCACAAGCTCAGCTGCCAACCCTCACCTCGTCAGAGGTAAAGCGGATTGAGGGCTGGCAGGAAGCGCAACGTTTTTGCGATACGCGCTATATACAACCGATTGCGATCGGTGCAGTGGTTGTCAACGGCAAGCTGCTAGTGCAAATGCTTAAAAAGATTGAAGGACTGCCTATTGCGATGACAGTTGATAAAGACGTTCTTGTTTTACAGTATGATGCACCGGGTGGGGAAGGGTCACTCGAACTATACGACTTGTCCAATCACTATCCAGAGAAATTGGTACCGGAAGGGGTGCTGGTCGATGGATAAGCAAGCGCTACTGAAACGCTATGCGCCGCAATATGTCAGCTTATCGAGAAAGGAGTTATCCGGCGTCATTGTAGACGGCGCCGGCACAGCGTGGGTGACGGACAGCTACCAACTGCTGATGGTTCGAGGGTTTTTTCAGCCGGCGGATCCTTGGCAGCTACTCCATCCGAAAACATTCAAGCCGATCAAACTGGAAAAAGGGGACGAGCCGCCGAAAAACCTTGAACGGCTTGTTCCGGATGATGTCCTCAATCCCTATACGGTGACGCTGGACGAAAGTGGTATTCAGGAAGCACTTCAAGCGGCAGATTTGATGAGCAAGGCGGCGGAACTTTGCTGTAAAACGAAGCCGCCGGCTGTCGATCTTGTTCAGGATGAATTCGCCATGCTGCAGATGAGCTTTCAAGATCGTACCATGGGCGTGTCAGCGAAAGTATCGTTCGGCTGTACTCACCACGATATTAACATTGCCTTTAATCCGATTTTCTTTTTCCGGGCGCTAAAAGTATTTCGCGATGCCGACAGTGAACAAGTCATCATGCGGTTTCCGGATAGTGGGGTGCGCCCATTTGTGATCGAAGATCCAGTACAAGGGATTCTCGTACTGATCTTGCCTGTGAAAAAACTCGGAGGGCACGTGTGATGGAGAAGCGTTATTACTACATTACACCAGACGACTGGGAAACGGCAGAGCGAAACAACCTGAATCGAAGTACCGTTAGAAGCCGTGTGAATACATACGGCTGGGATATTGACCGGGCAGTAACGACTCCTGCGAACCCTATCAAGCGCTACGCATTCACAAAAGAAGAAAAAGAGTTGATGGATAAAAATGGCCTGAAATTAAACACGGTTTACTGTCGCATCCGGAGAGGTTGGGACCGACGAGAAGCGGTCACTACACCTGCTATGAGTCTTGAACAGGCGGGCAAAATAGCAAGAAAGGTAAACTGCACACGCTTTACGGAAGAACAGTTGATCGTGATGGAGCAGAACGGCACCCCATACAACACAGCGTTTAACCGGGTCGCAAAACTCGGCTGGAGTGTGGAAGAAGCGATCAGCACACCCGTCATGTCTAGGGATGCGGCGCTCAAGCGGGCATGGGCGGAATCGCCTTTCCGAAACACGAATGACGTTTTGTTTAAACCGTTGGGGGCGAGGTCACCATGAATATAAAAAAAGGTCAGAAATTACACAGAAAATCGGTATTTTGCTGGATACGCATTGCCGTTCGTGCCCCCGTCCAAAACATAAAAATCCAAAAAAGCAATGCGCGGGGTGCGAGGTGTTTGACCAGCTACAGGAGTGCGGTCAGCAGCTGAATCAGATGTCTTTATCAAAAAAGAAAAAGGAGGAACCTGTAGTGGAGAAAACGACAAATATAGCCGAGCAGGCAGCGGCTGCCCAGAAAATTATATCTGAAAACAAGCCTGGTCGAAAAGCAGCTAAGGGGAAACCAGCTAAGGCGATTGATCAGTCGAGTCAAGCAGACGAAGTGAAACAGCAGATCGAAAGTCTTGTGAAAGAGCGGGACGAGTTGAAGGCAGAAAACGAGCTTTTAAGAAAAAGAATTGCTGAAATAAGCCCCCATAAACATTTTGAAGATGGGCTGCTTATGACTAACAAGAACAATCGAGAATGGTTAGACTCGTTAAACGAGGAGGATACTCTCCTACACTTAATAGGCCTTATTTACCATTATGATGTAGGTACAATAAGAGATGAAGAGGAAAATTTTGATGAATCTCATTGGGGAAAACAAAGGGATGATATGTTGACATTTTGCGAAGAACGCCTTGGAAAGCTATTGAGATGGAAAAAGTTAAAAGAATGGTACGGAAGACGTAAAACCTCATAAACCGAACTGAAAGTTAAATACCCGATAAAACAACGTCACAACAGACACATATAGCGAACTAAAATTAAGGAGGAATATCAATGAAAATCAATGAAATGGAAGTAGTAGGTAAAGAATTTGCTTATGATGGCTGTCACAAGATTTATATAATTGAAAGCGAAAGCGACAAAAGAGATGCGGTAGAGACAGGTTATGATATTTACCCTATTAATGAGCTAGAATCAGCGTTTAGAAATTCTTGCGGGTTACAATTTATCAGTAATTGGTCATTAAATAAAACATATGCGGGGCAGTTTGAAGAAACAATTTTTGAATATTGATGTAATGTCGTATTTCGTCCAAACAACGTCACGGTAGACACATAATACGAAGGAGGATTTTATATGAACCCGGTAAAACCTTATTCAGAAGAAGAATATAAAAAGGCTAAAGAACAGCGGTTAGACTTAGATAATTGGAATGATTATGTTAAGTATTTTCAATTAGGTGAAGATGAAAATATTGAATAGTTCGAACATACTGAACAACAGACACATTAAGTGCAATAAGAAGGAGGGAATAAAATGAGCTGTATTTATTTTTTTGATAAAAAAATACAAAAGTAATATATAACGCTGCAGAAGCGGTGGGAATCGACTGTCGAGGAGATGAGGTGTATCCGCATGACTATATCTGGATTAAACCGAACGGTGAAGTGATTAATCACGCGAATATATCGGACTATCTGCTTGAAGAAGCGGGATTTAAGTTTATGAAAGCGAGCGAACACGACTGGAATGAACAAGATTGATAGTATCGTTCGAAACACTAGAATGCTATGAATCGTAAAGTTAGAAAATCCAAGCAGCAAAGAGTGGTGAGAACATGGAACATGCGGAAACCGTTAAAAACTTACAGCATGATGGCACGATCAGCATTGCCACTGCCAGCAGCCGGACATCCATCAAATGGCAGAATCAAGAGCTGCTTTGGTCTGATTTTTTGGACAAGCTCTCTACTACCGTACGGACGAAGGAAACAGCAGCGGAATACCGGAAAATGCCGAAAACCAAGCAAGACCAGATCAAGGATGTGGGCGGGTTTGTCGGCGGACGGTTAAAAGGCGGCAGGCGAAAAGCGGATAAAGTGTTTAACCGCTCCATCCTGACCCTTGACATCGACTACGGGGAAGAAGGTATGGCAGACATTATTGATATGCTATTCAGCCACGCCTATGCCCTGTATTCGACGCATAAGCACACAAGCGAGAAGCCGCGCCTGCGGTTTCTCGTTCCATTTACCCGACCCGTTACGGCAGAAGAGTATGTCGCAATCGGGAAAAAAGTCGCGGAGCAGATCGGCATCGACTATTTTGACGATACCAGCTACCAGCCGCACCGGTTAATGTACTGGCCAAGTACGTCAACGGATGCCGAATTTGTTTTCTCATACCAGGATGCACCTTGGCTGGATCCGGATAAGGTGCTTGCAAAGTACACGGACTGGCGCGACCCTCTCGAATGGCCAGAATCTTCACGCCAGCAGCTGGACCGCAAAAAGTTGGCGGATAAGCAGGGCGATCCACATGAGAAAGCCGGTCTTGTCGGCGCATTCTGCCGGACATACACCATAGAAGAAGCGATTGAAACGTTCCTTTCCGACCGTTATGAGAAATTCCAGGAAGGGCGATACACCTATGTGCATGGCTCCACCGCCGGCGGCTTAATCATCTATGATGACGGCAAATTTGCGTATTCCCACCACGGCACGGACCCTGTGAGCAGTCAGCTTGTCAATGCGTTTGACCTAGTAAGGATACACCTGTTCGGTTTGCAGGACGAGGATGCGGATCCAAAGACACCTGTAAACCGCCTGCCAAGCTACACAGCCATGCGGGAGTTTGTCCGGAAGGATCCCGGTGTCAAAGAGGCAGCGGCACGTGAGCGATTAGACAGTGCCGTGGAAGAGTTTGACGAGATTGAGATTGATGTGGAAGAGAAGCCGGACCTGAAATGGACGCGCAAACTAACGTATGACAAGTCCGGCGAAGTCGAGTCCACGGTGCCGAATATCGTACTTGTCCTGGAAAACGACCCGCTGCTAAAAGGAAAAATCGCCACAAACGAATTTAGTAATCGCTTGATGCTTCGAGGCTCCGTGCCTTGGCGCAAAGTGGTCAAAAGTGAAAACTGGACGGATGGCGATGACGCAGGGCTTAGAGATTACCTAGAACGTATTTACCACATGTATAACAGGGGCAAAACAGAAGACGCGGTAAAAGTGATCAGCGAAAAGCATCGCTTTCACCCCATCCGTGACTACTTAAAGCCGCTTGAGTGGGATGGTACTCCGCGGCTGGACACGCTTTTTATCGACTATTTAGGTGCAGACGACACTGAATTAAACCGCGCCGTGACGCGAAAAGCTTTTACAGCGGCGGTGGCTCGAGTGATGAAGCCAGGTATTAAATTTGACTACATGCTCACACTTTACGGTGCGCAAGGGGTCGGAAAATCGATGATTCTCGACCGGATGGGACGTGAGTGGTTTAGTGATTCGATCACATCAGTCAGCGGGAAAGAAGCGTTTGAGGCATTGCAGGGCGCATGGATTATCGAAATGGGTGAGCTGTCAGCTACCCGAAAAGCGGATGTGGAGTCCATTAAACATTTTATTTCTAAGCGGGAAGACCGGTTCCGCGTCGCATATGGGCGGCACACCGAGGACTTTCCGCGGCAGTGCGTGTTTTTTGGCACCACGAATGATGCGAACTTTTTAAAGGATAAGACCGGCGGACGGCGCTTTTGGCCGGTAACCGTCAATGCGGAAAAACGGAAAAAGCGGTGGTCGGAGCTGACAGATTCGGAAATCGGACAGCTGTGGGCGGAAGCCAAACATTACTACGAGGAAGGGGAGCCGCTTTATTTGAATGACCGCATGGAAGCGGAGATGAGATTGATTCAGGAAGCGCATACGGAGGAATCGCCATGGTTCGGCTTGGTACAGGAATACCTAGAAAGAAAGCTGCCGGAGGACTGGGAAGAGAAGGACCTGGCAGAACGTCGGATGTTTTTAAGCGACGATTTTGGCGAGTCGAAAGGCACCATAACCCGCAACCGGGTGTGTGCACTGGAAGTGTGGTGCGAGTGTCTAGGTAATGATGCACGTCGTTTTTCGCCGCTGGAGCGCCGGGAGATCAACGACATCCTGCGGAAAATGCCGGGCTGGAAACCGAACGATAGCAACATGAAAGGTACATTAAGGTTCGGAAAACTGTATGGGGTTCAAAGGGCATATATCCGAGAAGAAGACCTGATTTAGTGTGGGCGAAATGTTTTAGTGTGGGCGTGTGACAAATTTTACCGTGTGGGCGTTGTGGGCATAATTTTCTGTTTCGCCCACGTCTTTCGCCCACGCTTTCAAGCCAAGCGTATCAAGGGTTTGAATAGATAGTGTGGGCAATGTAAACATAATTTTAATAAAAATAGAAAAATAGAGAATTAGGCGCACGATACACACGTATCACGTACCTAATATACCTAATACAAATATATTATAAGACCATTTGTTTTCATGCCCACATGCCCACACCTAAAAAATGGAAGGTGAAAGCGAACATGAGAGAGCGGGACGTCGAATCCTACTTAAAAACGAACATTGAACGAATTGGCGGCATGTGCCTTAAATTCGTTTCACCAGGAAAATCTGGAGTGCCAGATCGCATTTGCCTTTTACCGAATGGACGGCAATTTTTTGTTGAATTGAAAGCGCCAGGGAAAAAGCTGACAGCTCTTCAGCGAAAAGTGAAAAAACAGTTCATGCAGCTTGGACATACCGTATTTGTTGCCGATTGTAAAAAAGAAGTCGATGAGATTATCGATTACGTCACAGGGAGGTGGCCGGAATGACTATTGAGTTTCAACCCCATCCATACCAGGCTTTCGCCATCGATCAGATTTTAAAAAATAAAAGTTATGGTCTCTTCCTAGATATGGGTTTAGGCAAAACAGTGTCCACTTTAACAGCGATTGAAAAGTTAATGTTCGACGATCTGGAAGTTTCGAAGGTGCTGGTGATCGCACCGAAACGTGTTGCCGAAGATACCTGGAGCCGTGAAGTATTTAAATGGTCCCATACCGCACACCTGCGGGTGTCGAAAGTGCTTGGCACAGAAAAACAGCGCAGGCAGGCCTTGCAGAAGGATGCCGATATCTATGTGATCAATCGAGAAAACGTCGAGTGGCTAGTGAATCTGTATCAGGGGAAACCGATCCCATTTGACATGCTGGTGGTGGACGAGCTGTCCAGTTTTAAGTCGCCGTCGTCGAACCGGTTTAAAGCACTGCGTAAAATTCGGCCGTCGTTTAAACGGTTTGTTGGATTGACTGGCACGCCTGCACCGAACAGTTTACTAGATTTGTGGAGCCAGGTGTATTTAATTGATCGGGGTGAGCGACTTGGAAAAACGATGACGCAGTACCGAAACCGATACTTTTATCCGGCGCAGACGGATCCTGTAAATCCCCGTGTTGTGTATAAATATGAGCCGCGACCGGAAGCAGAGAAGAACATTTACGAATTGATCGATGACATCTGTGTGTCGATGAAAGCGAAAGACCACTTGCAACTGCCTGAACGCATTGACAACATTGTCACCGTGACCATGTCTGCCAAAGAAAGAGCGGAGTATGGCGAATTGGAACGTGAACGTATCTTGGAATGTGTGTCTGGGGACATCGTCGCTTCTACTGCCGGTGTTTTGAGCCAGAAACTTCTGCAGCTGTCGAACGGGGCGTGTTATAACGAGAATCAAGGAGTACAGCACATACACGACCGGAAACTTGATGCACTGGAAGACCTTGTGGAAGGCGCACAAGGACAGCCGATTTTATTGTTTTATAGTTTTAAGCATGATCGTGACCGGATTATGAAAAAATTCAAGCGGGCGGTGTCGATCGACGCGGACCACGCCATTGAACGGTGGAATAACGGTGAAATCGAACTTCTCCTAGCACATCCGGCATCAGCAGGACACGGGCTTAACTTGCAGTATGGTGGGCATATCATCGTATGGTTTGGGTTGACATGGTCGCTTGAATTGTATCAGCAGGCGAATGCCCGACTTCACCGGCAGGGGCAGGAGCAGACGGTAATCGTGCACCATATTTTAACAAGCGATACGATAGACCAGCGCGTACTGGATGTACTGCAGGGCAAAGAAAAAGGACAGGAAGCGTTGCTTGCGGCGCTGAAAGCGAAAATTGACGAATATGGCGGTGAAGCAGATGGGTAAGAATCAAACAGGATTATCATTAGAACAGGTCATTGAAATAGCGTCAAAGACAGCGGTATCAGAAGCGCTGACCTTTTTGGAAAAGGAAAAGAAGCGGCAGCAAAAGCAAAAACGGGATCGCCGGCTTCGAAATACGAAGTTGCTTCTTCGGAATTACCGATCGCTGAAGCTGCACTGTGCGGATTTGCGAATGGAAATTGCAGACCTGGACCAAGAACTTGACCGAGTACTTGAGGCAGATGAATTGGACACAGACGCATTTGCAATTGAATCAATTCGAAGAAGCAAAAAGCGGACGCTGGCCATGGTTAGCTTCGTTGACCGCATGCTAGCTGTCTACGAAACGGTCTGCCAACAATCCGGCAAGGAGGAGGACCTTCGCCGATTCCAGACCATCTATCAGATGTATATTTCTCCAGATAAAAAGACGGCCGCGGAACTGGCTGAGAGGCACTACACGAATATTAGAACCGTGTACAAAGATGTCGATAGCGCCTGCAAAACCTTGTCAGGACTGATATTCGGTATTGATAGTATTACATTTCACTGATTGACAGCGAGGGCACTTTTTAGACATTTACCGCGCAATACGGGTGTGTGAAAATGGTAGTAAGCCAAAATGGCAATACCCTATTTGACGGGTAAGCCTAGATTACCTTGGCAGCTTCAACCTGTTTCATCCTCCTTTTTCGCCCCGGCATTTGTGTCGGGGGTTTTTTTGTCATATGAAAGTGGTGATTAGATTGCTGGAACATACGTCAGAAGCTAAGCGATTTTACAAAAGCGCAGCATGGCGTAAATGCAGAGAGTCTTATTTTACGTCACAGCACGGACTGTGCGAGCGATGTAGTCAGCCGGGGTTGATCGTACACCACAAGGTTTATATTGATGCGCAGAATATAAACGATCCGGCTGTTACATTAAATCACGATAACCTTGAGCTGCTATGTCAGTCCTGTCATAACCAGGAACACTTCAAGCAGGCAGAAGCAGTGAGGGACGATGTTATGTTTGATGAGAATGGTGATTTGATTATGAGAGGAGTGGGAACGGATGGGACATGATCCCGGCAAGCGGCTGCGTCATGCAGGTGAATGGGCTGTCGATGAAATGAAAGTAAGAGTTGAATCTGAATCAGTTGCTTACTTGGTTTATGAAAGATATGTAGTCAACGCTTACAAGTATGAGAAAAAGGTCAAGCTTTCTTGGTTAGAAAAAAGAAAAGGCCTGAGCCTCAAAGATAAAATAAAAAACGAAATGATTTTGTTGAAACAAAAACTAGAATCAGAAAATAAAAACTTTCGAGAGCGAAAGCGGCTTGAACAATCCTTCCGGTAGGCCCCCCTTTAAAAAAGTATGGGGCAACTATTTTGGGACCGATGGGGGAGCTAAAGTATTATGCGCGCTACATCCTATAAGGGGTGTGGTTCGTTTTAGGTGGTGGAAATGAGGTGATTTACAGTGACTAACGATAATTTAACCAAAGATGAGCTGGTTAAAAAAGAAGTGAACAAAATTAGGCGGAGTCTCAAAGAGATGAATCCGGAACTAAAGAAAATCAATGAAAAGCTGATTTACAACGCAGCTTGGTTGGCTGTATCTCTGGATGATCTGACAAAAACGATGGACGAGTGCGGCGTTGTAGCAGAATACAAGAATGGCGAAAATCAATATGGCACGAAAAAATCACCGGAGGCTGAACTTTATACATCCTGGTCGAAACAATATGCGACAATCATGAAACAATTAAGTGATCTTTTGCCGAAAGATGGCGCGGGGAATAAAAAGGATGAGCTCATGCAATTTCTCACTGAAGGTGCGCGCCGATGATCGAGTTCGAAGAATATTTCGGTGGAATCTACGACGGAAAGATTGTGGCGTGCGAAAAGATGAAACGTGTATCTGCAATGCTACTCGAACAGTATCAAAACCCGAAAGAGTTTCACTTTGATCTGTCCATTGCGAATAAGCATATTGAATTTATCGAGCGGTTTTGCAAACTGCCTAGCGGTAAGATTGGGCAGCCGTTGAAGTTGGAGTTATTCCAAAAGGCACGTTTGCAAGCAACATTTGGTTTTGTGGATGACAACGACTTGCGGCAATACAACGAAGTGCTTATCATCGAAGCGCGGAAAAACGGAAAGACGACAGAAACCGCAGCTGTCGAGATTGATCTGCTGGTGAATGACAATGAAGGCTCTCCACAAATCTATAATGTAGCCACAATGCTCGAGCAGGCCAAACTGGGATTCAATGCGGCGCACAAAATGATTCAGCAGTCGCCGCTACTCAGTAAACACATCCGCAAGCGTTCAAACGACTTATACTTTCCGCACAATTTTGGATTTATCAAAGCGCTCGCCAGCAACACCAACAGCTTGGACGGGTTAGACGTTCACGGTGCAACGATTGACGAACTGTCGGCGATTAAAAACCGCGACGTGTACGATTTGGTTAAACAGGCGATGGGCGCGAGACGTCAACCGTTGCTGTTTACAATTACGACAAATGGATTTGTGCGCGAAGGAATCTTTGACGCTCAATATCAGTACGCGACAGATTTGCTATATGGCAAATTAAAAGAACCGAATTCGCGTTTCTTGCCGTTTATTTATGAGTTGGATTCTCGTGATGAATGGGACAATGAAGAAGCATGGATCAAAGCCAATCCCGGACTCGGCACAATAAAGAGTGTGGACTACTTACGGCAGATGGTCCAGAAGGCGAAAGATGATCCATCATTCCGTCCGACGGTCATGGTCAAAGATTTTAACATGAAAGAAAATGCAGCAAGTACATGGCTTACATGGGAAGAAATCGAAAACGAAACACGCTTTGATTTTGACAAGATGGGCTTCCGCTACTGCATCGGCGGATTCGATGCAGCCGACTCGGTGGACTTAAACGCCGCAAAAGCGTTGTGCATGCGCCCGAATGATCCGAATATTTACCTGAAGTCAATGTACTGGATGCCGGAAGATGCGCTCAATCAAATGACGCAAGACGGGAACAGGAACGAGCGAGACGGCGTTCCTTATTTGTTGTGGGAGAGAAAAGGATTAATCAGAACGTACCCAGGCAACAAAGTGGACAAGAAAGTGTTTTTGGATTGGTTCAGGGAACTGCGGGACGAACACGATTTATATGTGCTGTATATCGGGTACGATCCTTGGCATATTGACGACACATTACTGCGGGAATTCAAAGCGGAGTTTGGCCCGAATGCCATGATTCCAATACGACAAGGACCTGCCACAATGTCACAACCCCTCAAAGAGCTGAAAGCGGATTTAGCAGCTCACCGCATTGTCCACAACGGAAATCCTATCGACATGTGGAATCTGGCGAATGTCGAAATTAAATCGGATATAAACGGCAATATACAACTTGTGAAAGGGATGGACCCGCGCAAACGGATTGACGGAACTGTTGCGTTAGCATGCGGCTATATCGTACTAAGGGATAAACGAGATGAATACCAAAACATGATTTAAGGGAGGTGAGAAATTGGGATTATTCGATAAGATATTTGGCAGGAAGCAAGCCCCTACCACTACTCGTTTTGAAATGATAAACGACAATGGAGGCGGTTTTTTTTCATGGAATGGCGACATTTATCAGAGTGATATTATCAGGGCCTGTATACGCCCTAAAGCAAAAGCTGTTGGTAAACTAATCGCTAAGCATATTAGAGACAACGCGACTGAATTTAAGGTGAATCCTGATCCTTATATTCGCTTTATCCTAGAGGAGCCGAATCCGTTAATGACGGGGCAAATGTTCCAGGAAAAAATGACAGTTCAATTAGAACTGAATCATAATGCTTTTGCTTATATTAAGCGTGATGAATTAGGCTATGCTTCGGAGATTTACCCCATACCTTGTACAACAGTTGAAGTTGTACAAGGTAGTCAAGGTGATATTTTCCTCAAGTTCTATTTTAGAAATGGAAAGCAAATGACGGTTCCTTACACAGATATTATCCATCTTAGAAAAGATTTCAATGAGAATGATTTCTTTGGTGAGCACCCAGGTAAAGCATTGTCATCATTGATGGATATTGTTACGACTACCGACCAAGGGATTGTCAAAGCGATCAAAAATAGTGCTGTGGTGAAATGGATATTAAAATTCAAGTCCGTCTTAAAACAAGAGGATATAGATGCTCAAGTTGGAAACTTTGTAAAAAATTATCTAAGCATCGATAACATTAGTGGCGGGGCAGCTGCGACTGACCCACGTTATGACTTGGAGCAGGTGACGAACAATGCTTTTGTTCCTAGCTCCGAGCAAATGCGAGAAACAACTCAAAGGATTTATAACTTCTTTAACACAAACGAGCAGATAATTCAGAGCAAATACACTGAGGATGAATGGAACGCCTATTACGAATCAGAAATCGAACCCTTAGCTATGCAGTTTGCAGGTGAAATGACCCGCAAGCTTTTTTCTCGTCGCGAAAGAGGGTTCGGAAACAAAATTATCTTTGAGGCTTCCAGTCTTCAATACGCCTCCATGTCCACCAAAATGAATCTTGTTCAAATGGTGGATCGTGGAGCCATGACGCCTAATGAATGGCGTTCTATTTTATCGTTAGGACCAATAGAAGGCGGCGACAAGCCTATAAGAAGGTTGGATACAGCGCCGGTCGCTGTAAATGTTAACGCTAAAGGGGGTGAGGACAATGGACAAGACGGAAACGAGGGAACTGGTAACGCAAGCGATTGAGATCAGAGAGGATGAAAACGGCAACAGAACACTTACTGGATATGCGGTTAAGTGGGAAAAGAAATCCGTCGTTATGGGATATTATCGTAAATTCCGTGAACAGTTTAGACAAGGCGCTTTTTCGGAATCCCTGCAAAAAGATGATCAGCGTTTTTTATGGTCTCATGACACTTCAAAAGTATTGGGCAGAACAAAAAACAATACACTACGTCTAGTCGAGGATACTATCGGGCTACGGTTTGAGCTAGCTTTACCGAACACTACCTTAGGTAACGACACATACGAAACAATAAAACGCGGTGACGTTGACGGCGTGAGTTTTGGATTTAGTATTCTGCCTGGTGGGGAAGAAATCGAAGAACCCGATGACGATCTTATGCTCAGAACTGTAACAAAAGCTAAATTGTTAGAAGTTAGCGCCGTAGCATTTCCTGCTTATCCGGACTCGGAAGTGAGCGCGAGGGGCTATGATCCTTATAAACAGTATGTGGAGGAAAGAGAGCAAGAGGCATTACGCAAGAAGTTAATTTTAAAAACTTACTTATAAAGGAGATCGATAACATGAAACGTTTACAAGAAATCTTAAAACGTAAAGCGGAAATCCGCGCAGCACTTGAAGGTGGCGAGAAAGTTGATTTGGATGCTTTTGAAAAAGAATTGCGTGAGCTTGACGAAGAACAAAAGGAAATTGAAACTCGTCAGCGTCTACTCAAAGAAGCCGGTGAAATTAATGACGGTACTGCTCAAGAAACTCGTACTATTCAAACGTTCAGCAGCAAATCTACAGGAGAAGAACGCGAAGAGGTCTCAACAACTGATTCGAATGAATATCGCAAAGCATTCATGGACCTTGTGTTACGCGGTAAAAAATCAGACATCTTAGAAACCCGCGCTATTTCCGGAACAGGACTTGCTGATGTGGGAACGGTTATTCCACAAACAGTGATTAATCGCATTGTCGAGAAAATGAAGTCTTACGGACAAATTTACTCACGTATCACACAAACAAATGTAAAGGGCGGCGTGTCCATTCCGACATCTAACCTTAAACCTGTCGCCACGTGGACTGATGAAGGTTCCGTTTCCGCTATTCAAAAGAAAACTACAGGGGAAGTTACTTTCTCTTACCACAAACTGCAATGCCGCGTGGCCGTTACGCTTGAAGCGGATACAGTTTCAATGGATATCTTTGAATCTGCTTTAGTTGATAACATCTATGAAGCTATCATTGTTGCTCTTGAGCAAGCAATCGTTTCAGGAACGGGCGTCAAACAACCTCTCGGCATTACGGTTGACCCGAGCGTAACAAATACAATTTCTGTATTAGCTGCCGATGTAGCGAAATACACAAAATGGACAGAAATTATTTCTCAATTACCTCTTTCTGCAGAAGGAAAAGTTGCTCTCGTCATAACTAAGACTGATTGGGATAAAAACATCCTTGGCATGGTTGATGCAAACGGACAACCTATTGCCCGCGTGACGTACGGGCTTGAAGGTAAACCGCAACGAAGATTCTTGGGTTATGAAGTTATTCTTGTTGAGGATTACCTCCCAACTGCTACTGGTGCAGCTGACAACGAGGTCTTTGCATTCTTTGCTGACCTTAAAGATTACATGCTCAACTCAAACCTGCAATACACTTACAAGAAATACTTTGACGACAATACTGACGAATACATCCACAAAACTACACTTATTGCAGACGGTAAGCTTGCGGATCCGCAAAATGTGTTGTTGATCAAGAAAGCTCCAACAGTTTAAGGAGTGACGTAAATGATGAAATGCTTAGTTTTACAAACTTTTATTGATAAAGAATCAGGAAAAGGTTATTACGAAGGCGACACATACGAATCAAGCGATTCAAAGCGTGTCGCTTTTCTTGTGAAAGAAGGTTTTTTGGGTAAACCGCCTAACAAGGCCCAAGAAAAGAAAGAGACGGCTAAAAATACAAAAGAATCAGAACAAAAGAGTAGTAATTAACAAGGAAGGTGATATGCATGATCGGTTATAACCCAAAAGGCGGTAAATTACAGACCGATACATCGATGGATATAGACCGTGGTTTCGTTGCTCATTATGAAGTAGCGGCTTCTGACGCGACAGCAGCGGATATCGATGGAATCCATATAGCGGTAGTTGACAGCGGAGTTCAACAGGAAATTACAGATGGCATTACCCAACCGTCTGTACCGCGAAATATTACAGCGACAGCCGGCGGCACCGCGACTGATATCGGAGCTATACAAGTTATTGTGGAGGGCACTAATTTTGCCGATGAAGTGATTACAGAAACACTTCCTGCTTTCACTCTTGACACTGCCGGAACCGTTACAGGAAACAAAGCTTTTAAGACCGTTACGAAAATCACCATTCCTGCACATGATGGGCCAGGAGCGACGACATCTATTGGTTTCGGCGAAAAACTAGGGATGCCTTATAAGCTTGATCGAGATACTGTACTGTTTGCTCACCGAGATAACGTCAAGGAAGCAACAGCGCCGACGGTCACGACATCTTCGGTAGCGATTGAAGATAACACATTTACTTTGAATAGCCCGTTAAACAACACAAAAGTAGACGTGTACCTGGTGGTGTAGGCGATGTTACTTGACGATATTAAATTATCGCTACGCATATCCCACACAGCATTGGACGGTGAAATAAACGATTTAATCGCATCTGCCCGACAAGATTTAAAAGTGTCGGGCGTTTCCGCTTTAAAAGTTGATGAGACAGTCGACGTTGACCCTTTGATCAAGCGAGCAATTATCACTTATTGCAAAGCAAACTTCACTGCTGACAATGCTGATTCTGAACGCTTTCAAAAATCGTACGATTTACTCAAAATGCACCTGTCATTAGCAGGTGATTATAAATGAACGACATTACTTTCTTTCCGATCGTCACGACCATTGAAGACGAGTTAGGCCAGGAAACTGCAACAGAAGTTTTCAGCAGACAAGTTTTTTGTGAGAAAAAAAGTGTTCCGCAGAGTGAATTTTTTCAGGCAGGTCAAAGCGGCATCAAGGCTTTTGTCGTATTGATTGTCTACACGATGGACTACCAAGAGGAAACAAAAGTAAAATACCGCGACAAGGAATACAGTATTTACCGCACGTATGAACGTCCAGATGAAAAAATCGAGCTTTACTGTGAGGTGAAAGCCGGTGGTTAAGATTGGCGACTTGTCAAATGAGATTGCTAAACAGCTGTCTCGATACACAAAAGATGTGGAGGATGCGGTCGAAGTAGCAAAAGAGGAAGTAGCGAAAAATGCGGTTGCTGAATTAAAAGAAAAAAGCCCTAAACTGACAGGCCGTTACGCGAAAGGCTGGGCTCTTAAAAAAGTGGACGGCCGTCATGTTATCTATAACCGGACTGATGGACAGCTTACCCATTTGCTTGAATTCGGCCATGTGAAAGCCGGCGGCGGGCGCGTTCCGGCGCGTGTGCACATTAGACCGGCAGAAGAAAAAGCGATTAATGAGTTTGTTGATCGTGTCGAGAAGGCGATTCGATCATGACACTGGCAGAATTAAAAAAAATACTAGATGCTGCAGGTTATCCTGTGGCTTATTCGCATTTCACGGCAACGGCGACGAAACCGATACCCGATCCGCCGTATATTACGTATCTTGTCTCTTATTCGTCAAACTTCATCGCGGACAATAAGGTCCATAAGAAAATAGATAACGCTCAAATTGAGCTTTACACTGTCAAAAAAGATCTTGCAGCTGAAAGTAATCTCGAAACGGCTTTAGACAGTAATGACATTCCGTACCAATCCACGGAAACGTTCATCGAATCTGAAAATTTATTCCAAAAAATATATGAAGTGAGGTTGTTTTAGATGGAAAATAAAGTAACGTTTGGTTTAGAAAATGTACATTATGCCCCATATACAGAAAATACCGGTGTAATCACTTACGATACACCTATTGCTCTTCCGGGCGGGATTGAACTGTCATTAGAGCCACGCGGCGACATGGTAGAGTTTTATGCCGATAACATGCTTTTTTACTCCGCATCAAACAATCAAGGTTATGACGGCACGTTGTCACTCGCTAACATCCCGGCGCAATTTGCTATTGATGCACTAGGCGAAGAAAAGGACGAGGTAAACGGCGTCTTAAATGAGATTGCGACAGCAAAAGGGAAACCTTTCGCGCTAATGTTTGAATTTGACGGCGATGCAAAAGCGACTCGTCACGTTTTATACAACTGTACAGCCAATCGCCCAACCGTCGCGTCCACAACAAAAACGAATACAGCCGAACCGAATGCGAACGAATTAACTTTTGTTTCAAGTCCAATTTCGATTGACGGTAAAATGATGGTTAAAACAAAAACAACATCGACTACACCGCTAGCTGTGTACGATGCTTGGTACACTTCAGTATTTAATTCGATTTCTGATACAGTTCCGCCTACCGTTACTGTATCGCCTGCTGACGGAGCTACAGCAGTCGCTGTTGACGCTAACATCGTCTGGACATTCTCGGAAGCAATTCGACAAGCTGATGTTACAGGAGCGAACTTCTTTGTCACAGATAACACAGGTGTGGAAGTTGCCGGGGCACTTACTGTTAGCACTGATCAAACCATTGTTACCTTTAATCCGACAGCCAGCCTTACAGCTCTTACTGCCTACACAGCGATCGCGACGAAAAACATCAAAGACCTTGCGGGTAACTCACTTGCTCAAAATAGTGTAACAAACTTCACAACTGCGTAAAGGGTGATATAGATGGAAAAAACACTAACCATTGACGGAAAAGAAGTACGGTTTAAGTCAACAGCGGCTACGGCTTTGCGCTACAAAGCACAGTTTCGCAAGGACTATTTAACCGACATTATTAAGCTTTCATCATTAGAAAAGCTTGGGAATTTAAATAGGGACAGCGTAACATCAGATGATCTGGAAGGAATTGATTTTGAGGTCATGTATAACATTGCATGGGTTCTTGCTAAAACTGCTGATCCGAATATTTCGGACCCGATCACGTGGCTTGATGGATTTGAAGAATTTCCTCTCATGGACATCATACCGGAGTTAACCGAGATGGTTACGGCGTCGATCGGCACTAAAAAAAAATAGATGAAAAGCAGGGAACGTCCGATGGGGAATTTTCTATCGAAACGTTCCTTGTTTTGTGTCGCAAGTGTGGATTATCTCATGAAGATTTAGAAGAAATGACGATTGGTATGTGCCTTGATTACATCGATGAATATTTAGAACTGCAGAAACCATCAAAAGAAAAAGCGAAAAAAGCCAGTCAGGCTGATTTTGACTCCTTTTAAAAGTGAGGTGAAAACATGGCTGATAGAATTAAAGGGATTACGATAGAAATCGGATCTGACACGGTCGGCTTACAGAAGGCTTTATCTGGTGTTAATAAACAATCCACAGCTTTGCAAAAAGAATTAAGAGACGTCGAACGGCTTCTTAAATTTAATCCTGGCAACACAGAAGCCTTAGCACAAAAACAAAAGCTTCTTTCTGATCAAGTGTCCGTCACCACGGATAAACTAAATCAGTTAAAACAGGCCGAACAGCAGGTGCAAGCGCAGTTTGCATCCGGGAAAATATCGGAAGAGCAGTACCGGGCTTTTCGCCGGGAGATTGAGTTTACGGAAGGCACTCTCCAAAAGCTGAAAAATCAAATGGCTGGCATGCAAGCTGAACAGGAGCGTATGGCAAGCTCCACGCGTCAGTTGAATACACTGTTTGATGCCACTGGAAAAAGTGTTGATGATTTTGCGGATTCGCTTGGTTCAAGGCTCACGAATGCGATTAAAAACGGTACCGCGTCCTCCAAGCAACTTGATGAAGCAATCAGCAAAATTGGACAAGAAGCGCTTGGCGCCGGTGTGGATATAGATAAAATGAAGCAAGCCCTGTCAAAAATAGATGACGGGGCTTCTTTAAAATCTGTCAAAAAGGACTTAAATGCCCTTTCTACAGAGGCTGGTGAAGCTAAAAAAGCCATCGGTGATATGGGTTCCGAAATCCAAAACGTGGCGGGTGCTCTTGTAGCAGGCGGCGGTCTGGCCGGTGCAATTGACCAAGCTTTGGATGTTTCCCGCCTCAATACGAAAATAGAAATTTCGATGGAGGTGCCCGAAGCATCGAAAGCCGCCGTGAAAGAAGCGATTCGCGGCGTGGAGGCATACGGGGTTGATGCGGAAGCGGCGCTGGAAGGCGTCCGCAGACAATGGGCGCTGAATAAAGATGCTTCTGATGAATCCAATGCCGCTGTTGTAGAAGGGGCCTCCTCAATTGCGGCTGCTTATGCAGGAATTGACTTCACGGAACTCATTCAAGAGACGAATGAAATTTCAAAAGCTTTAAACATATCGAATGAAGAGGCATTGGCTCTCACAAATTCACTGTTAAAAGCGGGATTCCCGCCGGAGCAGATCGACATCATCGCCGAATATGGTACACAGCTTAAAATGGCAGGCTATGATGCACAAGAAATACAGGCGATCATGGCGGCAGGGGTTGATACCGGAACTTGGAATATTGATAATCTTTTAGATGGTTTGAAAGAAGGACGTATTCGAGTTGCTGAATTCGGCCAAGAAGTCCCGAAAGCCTTAAAAGAGCTTATATCCGGTACGGACATCTCCGCCAAACAGCTGAAAGAGTGGGGGAAAGCAGTAGCAGCTGGCGGCGAGGGCGGATCCAAAGCCATGACAGAAATCGCTACAGCTCTTCAGGACGTGGATGATGAAACAAAAAGGAATCTTATCGGTGTCCAAATATTCGGGACCATGTACGAAGATCAGGGAAAAAACATCATCGACACTCTGCTAAATGCTCAAAATGCAACAGTCGATTTAAAAACGAGCCAAGATCAATTGAATGCGGCTACTGCACAATTAAAGGCAGATCCTGTTGTCCAGTTAAAGCAAGCTGCGGCAGACCTGAAAGTGGCACTGGAGCCGCTGCTTGTTATCATCGCTAACGTTGTATCCGGCCTTGCTTCATGGGCCTCTGAAAATCCAAAACTGGCGGCTACTATCATAGCAATTGGAACGGCTATCGGTATTTTAATTGGGGCATGTATAGCATTGGCCCCGACCTTTATCGCCATATCCACCGCTCTTGGCGGGGCAGGAGGGGCGGCGGCTCTATTTGGCGGGGCGTTAGCGGCTTTAACAGGTCCTATCGGACTGACCGTTGCGGCACTGGCCGGACTCGGCATAGGTGCAGTTGCAGTTGCCAATGAGCTTAAAAAACCATCACTTGAGGTTGAGATTTTCGGCAATAAGGTATCAGAGAGTACGCAAAAAGCGGTAGGCGGATTTTTGAATTTGAATGAACAAGCGACTGCCGCATTAAATCAGCTGTCGTGGAGCGGTCAGACCGTTACTGGCGAAATGGCTACAAATATCATCGCTACTTTTAATCAAATGGGTACGCAGATTTTAACGGAAATGCAAACGAATCATGCTGCACAATTAGCTGCTACACAAACCTTTTTTGCGACCAGTAAAACGTTGACGGAGCAGGAAGAAGCACAAATTGTAGCTAAAGTACAAGAATCGCAACAGCAACAGCAAACAGCCATTTCAGAAGGTCAAGCAAGAATAAAGGAAATTTTAACGTTAGCAAAAGAGGAAAAAAGAGCGATTACCGATGCCGAACGTTTGGAAATTAATAAAATTCAAGAGGAAATGAAAGTAACAGCTGTCAAGGTCATGTCTGAAAGTGAAGCAGAGCAAAAGGCGATCCTTGAAAGCTTGAAATCAGAATCAAGTAAAATTACGGCCGAACAAGCGGCTGAAGTGGTCAAAAATGCTACTGATCAAAAAGATAAAGTTGTGAAAGAAGCGAATTCACAATATAAAGATTCAGTTGCTGAAATCATCCGCATGCGGGACGAATCGAAAGTGATTAGTAAAGATCAAGCCGATAAGCTTATTCAAGAAGCAAAACGACAGCGTGACGAAACGGTTAAAAATGCGCAAGAAACTCATCAGAATGTAGTAAAAGAAGCCCAAGCTCAAGCTGACGAACACGTTAATAAGGTTGATTGGGAAACCGGACAAATTAAGTCTAAATGGCAAGTAATGAAAGATGATGTCTCCAGAAAAACGCAAGAACTGGGTACAAACATTTCAAATGGCTGGAATGATGCTTTAACAGCTACGAGAAACAAAGCAGAAGAAATTAGGATCACCGCCATAAGTAAAACTACAGCAACCGTAACGGCTGTCGGAAATAAAATGGCCGAGGTAAAAGATAAGGTGTCATCGGGCTGGGACAAGGCACAAGCGTATTTATCCGGTATTGATTTGGCTGGCATAGGGGCGGATATTATTAAGGGTTTAGCTAACGGAATGGGATCAATGGCTTCTTCAGTGTGGAATAAGGCACAGGAAATTGCCGATGGTATCACAAGACGAATCAAAACAGCTTTAGACATTAATTCTCCTTCCCGTGTGATGAAAGGAATAGGGGAAAATGTTGGTGAAGGTCTGGTATTGGGGATTGAAGGGACTACTGATAAACTAAATAGCGTTATGAGTAATGTCTACGGAAGTATAGCCGGAAGTGCTGAGAAAATGATGAGTCAAGGTGTCCAATCAAGTAACTACAGCTATGATCAGTCTAAAACATATCAACCGAGCATCACGATCATAAATCAAGCTTCGGACGCATCGCCGTCTGAAATCGCAAGAAAAGCATTACAAACTCAAAGACAGTTGGCGATGGAGTGGGGGATGAGATAAATGTCTGAAAAAATTACATTTACTAATTCAAGAGGACAGTCAGTTGACATCGCAAATCGGCCCCCGTATCTCCTATCGAACCCTAATGGTTTAGGTGACGTAAATGCGGATATTCAACGGCAGAAAGCCCCATTGCAGGACGGATCGACTTTCATTGATTCTGTATTAGATGAGAGAATCTTGAATTTTGAAGTCGCGATAATTGGTGATAACGAAGCAGATGTAGAAGAAAAACGAGTGTATCTTGCTTCTGTTTTCAATCCGAAATTAGGAGAGGGACTGTTAAGATTCAAAAATGAATACGGCATAAAAGAGATTAAAGCTGTTGCGGACGGCGTTCCAACCTTTCCAAGTGGTACAGAAAATAGAGGTAGAACCTATCAACGCTCTATAGTCAATTTAATCTGCCCCGACCCCTACTGGAAATCACTCAGCGTCACAGAAGAACCGGCATTCGAGGGATTGTTTTCTTTTCCTTTCGAGGGCGAATTTCAGATGGGCATGCAGCGCGACCGGCGGATTATCAACAACGACGGCAATGCCCCGGCTCCTTTGCAGGTGGAGTTTTTCGGACCTGCGCTCAACCCTAAAATCATTAATAACACGACAGGCGAATACATCAAGGTGAACCAAAACTTGTTAGAAGGTGAAATCATGAAAATCGACACAAGCGATACGAATAAATCGGTTGTGTTTATTGGCGTGGACGGATCTGTGCGGAATGTGTTCAACTGGATCGACCTAAACAGCACATTTTTTAAATTAGTCATCGGTGAAAACGATATTGAATATACAGCTGACAGCGACATACAAGGCGCAATCGTCAATATCAGCTACAGCAAACTGTATACAGCGGTTTAAGAGGAAGGTGAGAAAATGCAGATTTATAAACTATTTAACAGCGCCCCGGGCGACCCCCGGACGTATCAAGCCGCAGACTTTGCGTCTTATTTCGGAGATGTGCTGTCCACGGGATTGTTGCACACCGACAATATCCCTGCCTTGCAAGTTAAATGTGAGGGGACAGACTTACGCACGTATGTGGAGCCGGGCAAAGCACTCATGCAGGGATACGCCTATGAAAATACAGCTAACGAGTATTTAACACATGCTCTGCCTGAGGCAACACTCGACCGTATTGACCGCATCGTTTTGCGGTTAGATAAAACCAATGCAAATCGTTATATCAAGCTGTTTATCAAGCAAGGTTTAGCGGCAGAAGCACCCGTACCGACAGCTTTACAGCGGGATGCGTTTATCTATGAGTTGTCGTTAGCGCAAATAAGAGTAAGAGCCAACACGAGCGTCTTAGACCCTGCTGACCTTATCGATGAGCGGCTGGACGAGCAGTTATGTGGCTTGGTTTACTCATTGATTAGTATTCCCACATCGCAGTTTCAGCAGGAATGGGATGAATTTATGGCCGGGATTGAGGCATCAGGATTTACCCCTGTACCGGACTTTAACGCACACGTTGCGGATTATGTGAAGCATCCAGGCTTTGGCGTTACAGCAGGAACAACAGCAAACACCTACGAATTAAACTTAAATCCCGCACCGACTGCATATGTGGATGGAATGAGCGTTTCTGTTGCTATTCATGCTGATTCTACAGGTGCCTCAACACTAAATGTAAATGGGTTAGGCGCTATTCCGCTAAAAAAAGCAAACGGAAATGACGTGACGAATTTAAAACTGAATGGAGTCTACACCTTCCGATACATTGCCGCAACCGGAAATTTTATCTTACAGGGTGAAGGGGGGAGTGGTAACGCGGTAGCTGCGGACCTATTAAGCGGGAAAACAGCAAGTACGGATACAGGTGATATTGTTGGAACTATGACGAACAGAGGAGTCGTTAACATCACGCCTAACACAGTAAACCAAGTCATACCGGCAGGTTTTCATAATGGGAGTGGTATAGTGGCTGGCGATCCTGATTTGATTGCGGAAAATATTAAATTAGGGACAGTTATATTTGGTGTTACAGGGAATGTGCCTCCCATTTTTTTAGCTGGTGATGCTGTTTTATATTTAGATAGTGGTCAATACAGCAATACAACAACCACACCAACAAAAGTAGGGAAAGCATTTAGACCAACCGCCGCAGGAACAATAAGGGTTAGCTTAGAATTAAGAGCAAGTAATGTTAACAATCCTGTCGCGGCCCAAGTTTATAAAAATGGCTCGCCTACGGGAACTACTTTCACGTATAACCCTAGTAGCACAAGTGCATGGGTAAAATTCACGCAAGATATTATCTTTTCTGCTAATGATGTTCTGGAAATATATATTTGGTGCATCGGGAGTTTACAAGTGGATGTTAGAAATATTCAATGGCAGATAAATCCACGTTCTACATTCAGTTAAGGGGGAATTGAAAAATGGTAGAAAAAGTGCAGTTTGAAACTGAAGAAGAAAAACAACAAATTATTTTCAATAAATCAGCAATGTTTTTAATTGAAGAACAAAGATTGTTCGAGGGTAACTTTTTGATTTTTTCGGATGTTTCTCCCGAAAAAGAAGTTGTTTATGTAAATCTGCCAGCAGAGGAGTTAGAAGCGATAAAAATAATGGCAGCACAACAAGAAACAGTTATTGAAGAATTAATGTTTATCATCATACCTGAACTTACAGGAGGAGGAATTTAATGATGGCTATGTATATTGCGCAAAAAATCATGGACGGAAAACAGGATTATAAATATGTGTTTAGCATTTCGGTGTATCAACGTTACCAAGGAGATGTGGACGCTATTCTAATCGCAGAGGGTCGGCAGGATTTAATCGGAACGATTGGCTGACAGCAGGGCCATAATGCGTCTTAGTATTGTCGCTATTTGTCGAACGATCTTTGTAGGATTTACACTCCTTTTGCCGAATTGAATAGGTGAAGGGAGTGGATTATGTATGATAAACAGAGTAGTAAATATGGATCATGAGATGTACAATGACGGGCTGTATTTTACAGAACAGGCAACCAAAGAGACTCATTTTGGAGACATCCAGAGGTGCTATCGTTTTGCGGTGGTAAGCTTCGCCTCTTCGTTTGAGTCTTTTCTCAATCGGAAAATAAAAAGGATTTTAGTAGATGATATTAACAAAGTGGATAATGGGGAATATCTGCTCGGATTCTTAAATCAAGGGTTCGAATTCTCTAAACTCCCCAATGAGTTGAGGACAATTGATAGTAAGTTAGAGCTTATGGAGAAACTCTTAGGATTAAATAATGGGGAACTCAAAACCACTGAGTTTATGACTTTTAACAAAGACATTATTAAACTTCGTAACGCGATTGTTCACTATTCACACAGTAACTTCTCGACTCTTTATGAAAAAGAACTAGGCGCTGCCGCTTCGACGGGTGCCAAACTATTAGTAAGTACAATTTCCTCTTTTTGCGATATTTCATGTTTGGAGTTTCCTCCATTCTATAATAAGGAGAAATACGAACCTATCAAATAATGCCGATTGCTAAGCATCCTTAATTGGGTGCTCTTTTTATGTCCAGAAAGCGAGGTGAGCACATGCTGCCATTACGAATCATCGATACAAGTTTTAACCTGATCGATGAAATCACTCGATACGAATCCCTGCAGATCACACGCAGATGGCATGGTATTGGTGTCCTTGAACTCAAAATCAACCGGTACATTCGCGGTGCCAATCAGCTATTAAAAGACCGGATCATCTTTCCACACAATCAATTACACAAATGTTATGTCATTCTTCACCGAGAAATCGAACTGGACGAAAAGGGAAAAGCCACAGAAAACTGGATCGTGCGTGCTCTACCACTCAAAGCTTGGCTGTCCCGTCGCATTACCTTGCCTCCATCCACAACAGCATACGACAACAAGCAGGGTGATGCAGAGACAGTTTTAAAACATTACGTGGACCGCAACGCGGTTAATCCGGACGACATAAGCAGGATCATTCCGTATCTTGTGATTGCTGCTAATCAATTACGAGGCCCGACAGTCAGCTGGCAGTCAAGATTCAAAGTGTTGTCAGAGGAAATGGCGGAAATATCACTTTTATCCGGAATTGGATGGAACATATCGCTGGATGTCGTAAATAAAAAATTTGTTTTTGACGTAGAAACAGGGCGGGACTTGACGACAGCACAGTCGATCAACCCGCCTGTTATTTTTAGTCCGGATTTTAACAGTCTGAAGAACATGTCATATGTCGAATCCAGCCTCAATTACAAAAGCATGGCGTATGTGGCAGGACAAGGTGAAGGCATAGAACGCCGAGTTATAGAGGTTGGCATGGACACCGGATTAGCCAGGCATGAGTTATTCGTCGATGCGAGAGATGTGGAGGAAGAAATACAAGACCCAGCAGGGGGTGCGGCGACAGCGCGTCCGGAAGCGGATATTATCGCAGATCTGCAGAATCGCGGCAATCAAAAATTAGCGGAACATGCCGCTGAAATTTACTTGGATGGGCAGGTGCTCACGAAGTCACCTTTTATATATGAAGAGGACTATGACCTGGGAGATGTGGTCACATTGCAGAACAGGGAATGGGGCGTGACGCTCGATGCCAGAATTACTGAAGTGAAGGAGATTTATGAGCGTTCTGGCAGGCAGATTGAAGTTGTGTTTGGCAACCGACGCCCGACGCTGATTGACAAGATCAAGCAGGAGCTGAGCGGGATGAAACAGGAATTGACAAAATAGAAAGAGGTGCATTATGCAGCATAATACAGACACTTTATATAGCACGGTAATCGGAGGGAGCTCAGCGGCTCTCGCTTATTTTGTTGGAGGAGTTGATCATTTGATTACGGCACTGGGCATTTTTATGGCGATTGATTACCTTATGGGCTTAATGATTGCCGTCGGTAATAAAACGCTGTCCAGTGAGATCGGATTTAAAGGCCTTATGAAAAAGGCAGGCATGATTCTGGCGGTCATCGTAGCAGTACAGCTGGACTTAATTTCGGGCACCGGAGGTCAGTTTATGCGGAATACCATGATCATGTTTTTAATCGGCATGGAGGGAATCAGCATCATCGAGAATCTTGGCCATCTCGGTGTGAAGGTGCCGAAACAGATTAGTTCGGTGTTCGCTCAGCTTAAAGAGGATAACGAAAAGGCCGCGGCGCCGATCGTCAAAGTGACAACCGAAACGACGATCCAGCCGGAAGAACAGGAGCGTGAAGCGAAATGAATCCAAAAGGCATTGAGTTACACCCCGGTCACTGGAAAAACACCGGTTCCGGGGCGAATGGACTTATCAATGAGGTGACGGAAGCACGCAAGGTGACAAAGCGGGTGTATGGGATTTTGCGGGCGCATAAGGTTCCGGCAACCTATTTTGAGGATAACACCTCAAGCAATCAGCAGCAGAATCTTAATGCGCTCGTCAAGCATCATAACCAGGACCGTGACGACCTAATTGTCTCCGTACATTTTAACGCGACTGCCGGCGTTGTTGAGGGGAATATCGGCACGGAAGTACTCTACTATAGTGAGCAGTCGCTTGCCGCCAAAATCGCAAAGGCAATCAGCGACGCAAGCGGTTTAAAAAATCGGGGAGCGAAGCGGCGGACGAATCTTGCTGTCCTTACACAAACGTATGAGCCGGCTGTTTGTACTTCATCCACAAGTACTGTACCAAAAGAGGAGGAAACCAAATTGTATCAACCTTCAGCACAAGCTATTACAAACTCAACTAGGGTAGTATTAAACCGACTTGTTGCAAAAGATCCGGGTGGTATTGATCCGTCCTGGATTAAAAAACTTGATGAAGGCAAGCTTACAGAATCGGATGCGTTGGGCCTAATCTTTGTGGCGATCGAGCGCGGACTAATCCAGGGGCAGAAGGAGTAAACAGCAAAAAGCCCCGGTGCCGGCCGGGGTTATTCTTCATTATTGAGTTGCAAAGAATACGTTTTTAAAATCCCCATCCTCATATCCAAGTGTAACTTTTTCGCCAATTTTAACTTGGCCAACAAAATTACCGCCAGATGTACCACCACTATAAATCTCTTCGAACAATTCGTCAGGAGTAACAACCGATATCATTTCGTATGTTTTTCCGTCCTCTGAAATAAAATCAAAATCCCCGTTTGAAATTAAGAAAGCGAAATCTTCGGTTCCAGCTTCTTTCACATTCGCCTCAACTGTTACCATCATATATTCAAATCCATCAGCAGGATCTTCATTAAATTCATTTTCAGCTTTTAAAATATCCAATACTTCCTGGCCGCGCTTTACTTCTTTGATTGTAATATCGACTGTTGCGTCAAATGAATTTGACTCCTCATCATAAATGTTTCCAGTGATTGTCGCTGTGCTTCCAAGCGGAACCGGATTAGAACGAGATCCAACTTCTTTGCTTTCAGCAGGCTCTTCCTCTGTTGTTTCTATTTCTGTACTAGCCGTGTCACTTTGACTGTCTGAATTATCCGTTACCGTAACTTCTGAATCTTCATCGCTGCTTGAGAACATAACAAGGACTACGAGCAGTAGAAAAATAACGACAAGTCCAATGCATCCAATTTTAAAAAACTTACCCATTTTACCCACACCTTTCTAAATATGTATAAAACCATTGTACTATAAAAAACTTTTCGGAAAACAAGCAATTGTTCGACACCTTTCGACAAAAAAGAAAACCCGCCCATATTTACACTGGACAGGTTAAAATGAATAGAAAAGTTTCATCTATGATTATTTTTACACAAATTTTACACAAGTAATGAAAGAAACTCTTTTAAATCAACGTCTTTCTTCTTATTATATACGTCCTCCTGGGACTTATAAAGGTTCGAAACTGCCGGAATCGGCAATCATAAAAACCCTGCGGTAACGTTGGGGCATCC
>NZ_MSDU01000029.1 GCF_001936625.1 Domibacillus antri
TGCAATTCGGCAAAAGGAGTTGAAATCCTACAGGAATCGTTCTACAAATAGCGACAACATTACTACGCATTTTGGTCCTATAGCGACCTTAAATCGCCTTTGGAGTATTTATAATCGTATCGCATTGCTCTTGATTAATATAAGCCTTCGTTACGGCATTTTTTACTTGTTCTTCTGTATATCGTCCTAATACCCATTGGATCATAATAAAGTTATACATGATTATCCCTCCTATAATCCTAGTAATGCTGTTATAGCTTCTTCTGTTGAAGCTAATCGCTGCTCAAATGTTGGTGGTACTGGAATAGTTTCCCCTGCTGGTATTTGTACTTGAACAGGAACTTTGACTGTATGAGATACGCTTTGACCATCCCTTGTATATTCGGTTACTTGAAAATCTCCTTCAATATATTCTTTTAATATATTTGGACTCATATAACATCACCCCTTTAGAATAAGATTTTATCAACAGCGGTTGTTCCCGGTGCGTTACTGGCTGCATATACTGTTAAACTTTCTTTGAAAGGCAGAAACAAATTAATAGGTATTGATGGTGTGACACCTGGTACATTAAATATTAATCCGTTATCGACTTGTATAGAGAAATCATTACCAGTTGCTGTAATACGAATTCCTATTAGAATACCTTTACCTGTAATATTTACAATAGGATTGGAATAGTGAGACGTAGTAGTTATTTCACTACTAAATGTTGATTTTAGAAAATCCGTACCGCCACTATCAGGCTGTAAGCGTTGTATTCCCATTAGGACACCTCCACGCCTGAAATAATGAGAGCAATTGATGTAGCTGCTCCTGCTTGCGCCGTAAATGTTGAACCAGCAGTCGCTACAGTTGATAAATCAATCACTACTGTATCTTTTGACTTGACTGTATATTGATAAATTATAGGGATGGCATTTACTTTAATTGTAATTGTCTGGTCTGCTGTGTTTATATTAGACATAACAATATTTTTAATGATAGTTGTCGTGCTGGCTGGAACAGTATAAATGGTTGTTTCAGTTGCAGGAACCCCATTCCACCCTGCTAGTTGTTTTGGTGTTACCGTCAATTAAATCGCCCCCATCCAATAGAGAATTTCTAAATCGTTCGACTTCGGAGAAGCCGCATTCCATTTGTCCTTATCGACTTGTGTTACGTGCGACACAGTATCGGACAAATGTGTCGCAAGCGTCTTTTTTAGCGCCCCTCGCTTATCGATAAGCATAGACTGATCAATCGCCGTTGCTCCAGCCGGTACATTAACTGCATACAACGGCATTGCACCGGAAGGTAAAGCAGGTTCTGCAGGTGTTGCCGCTGCTGTTCCCGCTAAATATTCGATTGCTCCGGCTGATGATACATAAATAATATCCTGTCGGGGATTGGTTGCGTCTGCGGCCGGTACCGTAAACGGCTTGGCTGTACTAAACTTGTATCGCTTGCCGTCCGGCATGTAAATGACGCCGGGCTGGACGTGAGCATTCAAATCCGGTGTTGCAGAGGCAAGTACGTTTAACCCCGTGCTCACCCCGTGACCAATATTTTCGACTTGTCTTGTTGCCAGCTCTTCATCAAGCTCCGTCTTTTTAGCTGCACCATCCAGCTTGTCCAAGTTGTCATTAAGCTGATCTTTTAAACTAAATAAATCCCCGCCTTCTGTAGCTGGGTCTTTCTTGAGTAAATTAAATCTTTCTGTGTATGTCGGCAAATTAAGCACCCCCCGGCGTGAATTTATTTAAAGGCGTGGCATTCAGTTGAGAAAGCGTCATGGCTTCCACTTCTTCGATGATTAAGTATCTGTATTGGTATTGGATAACCCGATGGGATGGGATGACTTTTCTGACCGCTTCTTCAATGTCCTCAATGCTTGGCGGCGTTCCGATCACATCCTTAAAGGTGATGAGAAATTTCGATTGCCCTTTAATCGGCTGAACATCCACGGTGCCATTCTGAAAGGATTCGACGATACTTTTAATAAGCGTGTCGCTTAATTTTCCCCATCCACGTTTTTTCGCTTTTATCACACCACGCCGTTGAACGAGCGATTTCTTTAAATCCACGGGGATCCTAAACTCATCTTCCATTTTGGCAAGCCCCCACGTTGCCCGATCAATAAAAGCATTATTCAAAACGTCTGCAATATGCTGTTCCAACCGGTCCCATATCTTGCCTTCCACACGGCACATTTCCTTAAAATCGGGAGAATCCCTAAAAACTTCTGGAAGATGATTGAGCATTTTTTCTTCACTAAACAACGAAATTCACCACCCCAACGACTGGCGCTTCTGTATCTTTCAAGATTAGGTTATCCTCTAACCCATTGATTTTTAAGCCGGAATAATCGACTACGCCTGCTATATCAAGCAGCAGGGATCCAACCTGCCTTAAACGGATGACCGGCTCTACGCCTTCTTGGAACGTCAGCTTCTTCATATATTCAGTCAAAGCCCTTGAAAAAGCGGCTTTCACCGTGTCCACTGTTGTTGCGGCCGTAATCACGATAGTCGCATCTACATTGACGCTGACGGAAATGGCACTTTCCGCTGTTACAAATGCACCGGCAGGCGCTGTCCCTTGCCCCGCCCCTGGCACTGGATCTATATAATTCTGCACATTTTCCACTAATAAAGTGGAAGCAGGCTGAAAATCCCCATCAACAATGACAACTTTCACGGTATCTGGTCCATCCCAATTCGGGAATACTTTGACCGCCCCAACGCCACTGACTTCCCGAGCCCATTGTCTGTAATGAGCGGCATTTCCACTGGCAGCGGGATCCGTCACACGTTCCTCATACCTTAATTTCAGATTATCATCTGTTTCCGCTTCCTCACCTGCAATGACAACATCGCCCAAAGTGGCTGTTTCCAATCCTGTGATGGTTTCAAGCGGTAGGAGAGCGGCACCGGATGGGATTTTATTGCCGATGATTCCGGCAGTTTCACATTCCAATAAAGGAGGATCCGACTGAATAACGGTAAAATACACATCATCAACAAAAAAGCGGCTATCAAGCGGCGGCGGCAAATTGAACGTACCAGACCGAATCGCAGGCGTGGCCACTTCTGCTATTACATCCATTTCGGCCGTTCTCATTTTCAAATAATCGCCTTCACTTGTTGCCATAAAGACCAGCTCAAGCACCCGTTCTAATGAGCGGTATGCACTTGCAGCTTGTGTCGCTGTTTTGGCATAAGACGCATAAATAGGGGATGTTTCCGTTGTATCGAAGTCATCTCCGGTGTCCAGAAGCATTTCTTCAAGCAAGGCTTCATAGGTAAATTGTTCAAACATTATGCTGATAGCACCTCCTCAAAGCCCAATACGCCTGCGGCTGTGTCCACAATAAAAGACGTATGAAAGGTATCATCAATGTGTCGGATTTCAAAGCTATGCACCCGATTGATCCGATCATCATAAATAATCGCTTCGGTCACAAGCCGCTCAATCTCCATCATTTTGTATTCCGGCGTTGTGTCCGGATCCGAAAGCATTTCTTGTAATTCATTTCCGGTATCGGCTGAGTAAATGGCATGAGCATAACGGGGAATGCGAAGGGACAGCATTACAAACTGACGTACAGCTTCAAGCCCAGTGATCAGTTCCGATGTAAGCCGGCCCGTTTCAAAATCAAACCTATATGTTTTTTGTGACAGCCGAACGGCTTCTAAGGATAATTCTTCGTCGCTATCCACTTCTTCAATGTCGATTTCCGGTGTCAATGCCATCTAAATCCCTCCTATTCCCATTGAATGACACGATCTAAAATAAAAAATTTGGTTGAATCCAACCCTTGCAGGGACACCACCATCAATTCGTCTCCTGCCTGCAATTCGTCGTTAAAGGTACAGCTGCTAACCACTCCGTCAATCGTCACTTGCTTTGTATGCTTAGTGAGCGATTCTGGAATAATAAAATGCTCTGATTTATAAATCTGCTTGTCATCATTCCACAATCGGATTTTCAAATCGGGTGCAGGAGTGACCACATCGGCAGGGATCAAGCGTACAGGTCTGTTGGCTTCATTATTGGTTTGTGCCGCTAATAAAATTTCCCGAAGCATCTTATCCCTCCTTTACAGCACCCTTCGAATATGAGCGAAATGTTTTCCCCAATGAGAATTTGTCGATAGTAAATAGCCGTGTTCCTTACATCCGCTATTGGCAAGGCTGACACAATAGCCTGCCCGAGTGACGATTCCGACATGGCTGATGCCATTCGGTCCACGTTCTTTAATTGTGCCTTTGAAAAAGACTAAATCGCCTGCTTGAGCATCTGATGTGGCAATTTGCCGCCCTTTTTTCACTTGAGTAGCAGTGCCATCCCCGATATTCACGCCGACTTTGTTGTAAATAAACTTTGTAAAGCCGGAACAGTCACCGGATCCGCCTGCAATGTTTTTTCCGCCGTAATGATATTTGAGATCGCCGATATAAGATTTTGCTAAACTTACTACTTCTTCCGCTTTTCCGCTTACCGGTGTTGATGTGGCAACCGACGTAGAAGAAGTGGCAGCCGCTGGCTCTTCTATGTCCGGATATTCATTGGTTTCGATCAATTTTAAGCTCATCGTGTGCTTGTTTCCGACGAAAGTGTGCGTATCAGTATCAACAAAGAAAGTGCGGATCATATTGATTTCTGGAATTTTAACGTAGATTGCAAGATTGCTTGTGACCGATTCGATCCCAACAGCTTCAACGTCTAATGTCCGTTTGACCCCTTTCTTTTCTGCTAATACCTTGTTTGCCCGTTCGGTCAATTTCGCCTTATTCAAAGTTTCAGACACTTTTTCGTAATATTGCAGGATCCCGAATTTTTTTTGACCGACTGGATCCTTCACCGTAACAGTGACCGGCTTGTTTCCTTCACCCGATACCATTTTCACCTTTGTAGCGGTTTCTTGAATGGATGTATTGTAGGTAAAGTCTGTCATGTTATGCCCGAATTCCAATATCCACTGAATGTCGTCCTTCTTCAATTCATGCAAATGCACTTTACCAAGCCGTGCATATATGTGAAATCGTTTTTTCGTGGCTTTGTGGGTTTGTACCATGCCCCGAAGTAAAATGTCGTACAGGGCGGTTTCTTGATCCACCAGAAGTGTCTTGATTTTATGAACGGTATTCGGAAAGGTGACATGCGGAATCCCAAAGTCTTTGCAGATCCTTGTGGCGACTTGATCCAAGCGTTTTCCTGCAAATGAAGCTCCATAGACTTCTTTATTCAGAAGCAGGTATTGCAGTAGATCAAAAGCTGTAATGGTCATTAGGCCGCTTTTGTTCTGCCCCCGATCCATCACAATGCCCCGAAACAATTCAGCGCCCCGCCATTTGAATAAAACGGTATCGCCTTCTGTGATTTGCGGCGGATCATGATAGCCCGACTTGTCTTTGAAAATCGTCGCTTCGATCTTTCTGGCAGCCTGGAACCGCTGGCCGCTCCATGTGATGGTTTGTGCAGGAATCTCCAACATATAGCCTGATTTCATCAAAAATAATTCCATCATGGGATTGTCAGCACCTGGCCAGGATAGATCCAGCGTCCCGGCTGCCGGATGTTCCGCTTATCGCGTTTGATGAGCATATCTTTGTTGGCATTCCAGATTTTTTTCCACTGTGAGCTGTCCTTGTAAATGTCTTTGGCAATATTCCATAGCTCATCGCCTTTTTTCACCTTGTAGGTTTTCGGCTTTGTGGCTGCCTTTGGATCGGGCCGGCTGGAGCTTGTTATTTTCGGTTTTGCCGGCTTCTTTGTGTCAATTTTTCTGTTTTTGACAAAAATATACGTGTGCAATGTGAGCGAATAATTCAGATCTCTGATTGCCCCTCCGGCTTCATCATGGGGAAATTCCTCAATAGATACAGGTGAATTAATCTGTGTACCCGTTACGATAAAGCGGCACGGAAGCCCGCTGTTCCTCCAACGTTCAATCGTACTAATGTATTCCCACGGCTTTAATACTTCTGATTCCGGCATATCCACTAGCGGTATGTTTGCGTAATACGGAAAATAGGACGAAAACGAGAATGTTTTCGCCCCTGTTTTCTGCAAAACGGTTGCTTCGCCAAGGTTCGGCAGATAAATCTTTTCATTATTGGAGGGACTGCTGAAATCAATAGATGAAGGCAGGATCGGCAGGCGTATTTTTTCTTTGCCCTGTGACAACCAAAACTGATAAATGCTTTTTTTAGCCATCGACTGCCAGGCCTCCCATCGCATTGTATTCTTCTTCGATTTTCTTTTCCACGGCTTGAACGGCAATCACGCCGACTTTTTCTGCATCCATATCGTTGTGATAATGGCTTGCGCCCATGATTTGTACAATCACATCACGTATGCCGCCTGTTAAGGCCTGTACGCTTCTGCTCATGGCAGACTGGACATTGTTTACTTGCTGTTCCGGCAATATGACCGGTGCGCTTGCTGCTGCTGCCGGTGCCCGTGATACACCTAAAGCATTTTGAGCATACTCGAGCAAGCCCAAAGCGCGGTTTCGGTGCTGTTCGAGAGGGATAATAACCTCTTTCTTGTTTTTCTCCCCTACACGGGCAATATGATCATGTGTGATGACGCCGCCTTTTTCGTATGGCTTATATCCTCCACCTTTCGTCATGGACTTGATACCAGGATGATTCATTACGCCGCCATACCGGCCATCCATGTATCGGATAGCAGCAAGTGCAGAATGAAGCGGGTTGGTCCTGTCTCCCATTCCAGGGTACTGCCATCTCCTCATAGTTGATCCTATAATTTGGAATAATCCAACCGAAGGATCTCCACGCTGAGCGTTGATGTCCCAATCATTAACCGCTTTTGGATTAAAGCCAGATTCATGCTTTGCTATACTCATTAATGGGTTCAACAAACTCATCGGCTTGCCTAACATCATCAAGGCCTGCATGATGGCTTGTTGCGCCATGCCTGCCCCGCCGCCGCCAAAATTGCCGCTGAATGCCGTCATTAATTCATCTGCTTTGCTTTTGGCGATGTTTGATACATCCACACCGCTGAACCCCTTGACAACCCCCATAGCTGACCAGTAACCGTTCTCTATCATTCTCTTTGCAGGCGACGCAATTCCTAATTCTTGTCGGAATGCGGAATCAACTCTGTTTGCCAGATCTTTCGCTGCTTCTGTGATACTGCTTCCTTGGCTGTTCATTCCGGTGACGAAATAGCCAATCATGCCAGAACCCCAATCATAAGCTTTCGGAACGAATGCTCTTGTCGGTGTTTCTACATGGTTTCTCAGCCAAATACTCATGCCGACCGGAATCGCCTTGATGCCTTCTTTAAAGTTGTACACAAGAGCAGATCCATATGGCCGTGATCCAGCTGCCGCTGAATTGAGTGGCTGATAAATATTCGTGCTGATCCAAGAAGTCATGTTCAATGGCGATGCATTCAAGCCGCTCATAAATCCATAAGCGAAGGCATAGCCATAATGGTTCGCACTTGTGGCTGCATTGCCCATTGGCGCATACACCTTTTCAGTAAGCCATTCAGTCACATTGATTGGAGAAGTATTCATGCCTTGTACAAAACCGTATGAAAAGGCGTAACCGAAATGATTAGCACTCGTAGCGGCGTTGCCCATTGGCGCATAGACTTTCGCTGACAGCCATGTGACGACTGAAACTGTTGCCCCATTCAATCCATTAGAAAAATTCGTGGCAAAGGCTTTTCCATATGTGCTTCCTTTTTTGGATAAGGCTTTTAACTCTTTTTCGACACCTGCAGTCACGGAACCCGATTGTCCGGATTGTCCAGAAGCAGCTTCTTTCTTTTCTCCGCCGCCGAACATGCCGCCTATCCAGCTGCCGATCTTATCGCCCCCGAAGTAACCGAGTGCGCCGCCTGCCAATGTGCCAAGCGGTCCGAGAAGTGAACCAGCTGCCGCTCCTGCTGCCGCTCCACCCAGGCCTCCAACTGTGCCGCCTATGGCTTGATTTCGTTCTGTTCCTGCGGCTGATGTGGCGATATCATATGCGCCTATCGCAAGACCTAATGGCAAAACAGCTTTTCCGAGCCCTTTACCGAGTGTGCCGAGCATTTTGCCGCCTTTTCCGCCTTTGGTGGTTTTTCCTCCGCCAGTGCCGAAAATAGGGTTGTCCTTCGGCGCTTTGATCTTGAACAGATCTTTTAATTTGGTTGATAAGGAACCGGCTGATTTGGCACCATCTTTTGCTTTTCGATCCATCCGGCTCATGCTGTCTGTTACATCATCAAGCCCTTTGGTGCCGCTGCCCTTTCCGCCTTTTCCGAAGCCTTTTACATAGTCCAGTGCTTCTCCTAATTTTTTAAGAGTAGGGATAACGACTAAAGCGCCCAAACCTAAAGCGCCAATTGCTACTGTTCCAATGCCGATGGCCGGACCAAGTATGTTAAAGTGATCGACACCGAATTGAATAGCTGGCACTAATTTGTCACTGAAAAAACCAGCAAAGTCGGAAATAGAAGTGGTCATATCTTCAATAGCGGCTTTTCCTTCTGAAGAAGAAAGCCATGTGTTCAGTTTTTCAGCAGCAGGGACCAGGCTTGTTAAGATCCCTACGCCTACTTCGCTGATAGTCCTCTTCAATTCCCGTCCGGCATCGTTAATCGGCGTCATCGGGTTGGCATCTTTCAGGGTATCAGACTGCTTGTTTAGCTCACCTGTTGCATTAATCGGATCATTCATAGCTCCGGCCATGTCAAGGATCGGCTGTTTTAAATCCTCATATTTTGTACCGATCAGGGTTGTTGCAATCGCCGCTCGTTGGCTTTCGTTCTCAATTTCTGATAATCCCTTAGACAGTCTAAACATAGCTTCTTCGCCTGTGTAGGAACCATCTTCAAAGCCCTTGAACATTTTTTTCGCTTCTTCTGCACCAAGCACCTTTTTAAATGCAGCTACTTGATCGTCTGTCATTTCGTTCCGGCGAATGTTGAATTCCCGCATACTATCGGCCATGTCGTCAAAATTTCGAGCTCCGCCTTTTGTTCCGGCCACAAACGCAGCCGATACCTGCTCCGGTGCCATTTGCATATCAGCGAAAGTGGAAGAATACTCATTAAATGTGTCGAGCAAATCGTCGTACTGGTCCCCTGCGTTTTTGAAAACATACGCTAAGTTATCACCAGCACGGGCAGAATCAACATTGAAATTTTTAATCATGCTGCCTAATGCACGGTCTACTTCTGGCACATCTTTTTGGTACAATTGAGCAATTTGATTTGAATTTAAAGCGGCGTTTCTCAATGCCCCGCCACTAAGATCCGTTTGCTGTGCAAAGTTTTGAACCGACATGGCCACTTCTTCACGGGAATTTCCCGCCTTACTTCCATAAAAAATGTCATTGACCATGCCATTTACTTCACCGGCAGACATACCTGTGGTAGCGGCTGTTCTAGCATTGGTTTCAAGTGTCGAGCTGCCAACTGCCATCGATGCGCGGCCAGCAAGGACTCCACCTGCCGTAATGGTTAAGGCTGTTGTCTGAAGTCCTTGCAAACGGGCTTCAATGGCCTCAATTTGAGAAGTAGCTTGATCATCGACTGTTATTTTGGCATTGGCTGTCGTGCCGTTTATGCCATCTGCTTTTTTCTGAATAGCATCCATCTTTTCTGATGCCTGGTCATCTACCGCCACGGTCGGCTTTGCCTTGACTTCACCCAAAACCCCTAGCTCTCCACGGATGGTTTTGATTTTTCTGGAAGCTCCATCAATCACCGAAAGAGTCGGGCAGGCTTGGGCTTGATCCAGTTTGCCGATTGCTTTATTCGTTGATTCTGTAATGGTTTGTACATTGTCTAATCCTTGGGAAATCCCTTTTAATTTACGAGAAATATTATCCTTAAGATCAAAGGTAGCGGTTAATGTTGCCAAGTCCTCACCCCCCTATTGCGGTTTTGGCTTCGGTGCATCGTATTCGAGGTACTTTTCAATAGAACCATAGATAAACGCCTTCAGTCCTTCAGGCATATCCCACAGGTCTTTCAGATCCCGCGGCTTCCAATCTCTCACATGAATTAAAAAATGAGCGTAGACCGCATCACGATCGCCGCTCAAAATTAGTTTTTTGCATCAATCACTAAGTCTTCAAATGTGTCAAAGTAGCCGTTAATACGCTGCCCCGCTCTCATAAATTCTGCATATTCCCCGCCGACAGACAACACTTTTTTTACGGCGTCCACTGGATCAACTACCCCATGAGCTTTTAACAATTCTTTATCACGGAAGTCTGGATAAATCGTTGATTCAAGCGACATGCGGGCGATCCAACGGGCACGGTCAAACTCTTCCCCGACTTTTTTAGATCCTTCATACTTCGGCTTGTAACATTCGTTCTCTAATTGTTCAATACGTTCTGTCGGAATAGGCTTCATGACAAACGGGATGACCTTCCCTTCATTATCCTTGAAACGTCGTGATACAATAACTTCTTCTTCTGTTACCGGCGCCGCTTTGCCCCCGATGAAAAAGCTCATATCACGTGTTTTCGATGTTACTGCTTTCGTTTCTGTTGCTTCTACTGTTTGTTTTACTTCTGCCATTTTAAGGTTCCTCCTGTTAATTGAATGATTTTTTAACCCCAAAAAGGGGAAGAGCAGGCTTAGAAGCCTGCTGCCAATTCTTCCGGTAAGTCGATTCCTTCCCAAGTGAAAGGCAATTCTTCTTCCAATACCGCTCCTTCTGCATTAAGAGCGGCGACAGGGATGCTGTCAAAGTTTACATCGTAAATCGTCACGCGCTCTGTGCCGCGGCCAGATGATTTGTCATCCAGTACTTCTTGAAACGTGAAGTATTGGTCAATTCCTTTGTTGATGTAATCAGCCGCCAATTTGACGAATTTCGATGTGACTTTGTAGACAACCAGTGTGCCGTCGCCGCTTCCTCCGACGGTTTTATGTCCTTGCATCCGACGGCCAAGAACATCCACTGTCACTTTGTTTTTGTTAAAGTTGGCATTGAATGATTTAACGTAAGCCATTTCTTCACCGTCTAAGAAAAGACGTCCTTCTTTTCCGCTAATTGTATTTCCAGAACGGAATGCCTTTGTCATTAGTTATTGCACCTCCAATTAAAATGTTTTATTAACGTACTTCCACGCCGAAATAGAATTTTTCAGCGGCATCCACCGGCTGAGCGCCGATGTTGATGTAGAATCCATCTTCATCTGTGTTCAATGCAATCTGAATATCTGTTGAAGGATCGTAGTTTGTTAAAGCTCCACCTTCAAGCAACGTTGTTAAATACAATGTGACAGCCGTGCGGATGATCTGCATCCCATCACCGTTAGCTGGAATATCCTGCCCTGCCGCTTTCTTTTCCTTAATCAGCGCTGTGATTTCACTTTTCAAGTCGTTCTGAATGCCATCCAAGATACGGATGATTTTATTTTTCTGGAAACGACTGTCTTTTTCAGCTGTGAGCGTGACCAATGAGTTAATGTCTTTTTCGACTGATACCGTTTTGCTTTCTGCATCGAATGTCAACATAAATTCTCCATTTTTCAAACGGAAAATGGTTTCGTCATTGTCATAGCGTGGCGATACATCAACAGCCTCTTCATACTGAACAAACGTGAGGGACTGGAACATGCTTGCTTTCGCGCTTGCGCCTGCCACCCATGCCACAGTCTGGGCAGGTGTCAAAGTCTGTCCTGTCGCCAATACAGCACCATTCGTAACGTTTGTGATCCCTTCATAATCACTTGCATGGTTCGCCAAAACACCGCGGACTTTTCTGCCCTGCTCTTCCCGAAGGCGTTTGATGAAAGACACAAACGTCACTTTCAGGTCATCGGCTGTTTCCACAGGAAGTCCGATGGTATGGAAGAATTCACTTTCAGCAGCGGTCATGAAATCTGTGTAGTCCAGATTTGTGACTGTTCCATCTGCCCCGCCAGTCAATGTGACTCCTGCATTAGCAGCTAATGCGGCTGTTCCTGCAAAAGTCACCCATTCATTCGCTTTTAATTCTGCCGCTGTTGCGACAGTCTGTCTGTCCTTCAATTCTGTACCTAAATAAGTGGACACGTCCCATTTGGCAGCATCTAAAACATTCACTTGGACAACAATCCGGATCGTATTTCCTACCAAACCGCCATGCAAGGCTGTTGCTGTTACTGCGGTTGTGTTAGTGCCAGCAGGTGCAACCGTTCCAGTAGCGGCTGTCCCTGTATTCAAGCGGTACACAAGAACTATTTGGCTTTCTTTTTTCGCTTCCCGAATCAACAAAACAGAAGGATCCTCTAAATCCACGCCAAGTTTTGCCTTGAAATCTTCTTCGGATTCAATTTCAAGAAAGGATTTTGCCTGTCCCCATGATAAAGAAAGCGGGAGAGCAACACGCCCTAGAGTCCCTGCTGCTAAACGGCTTTGTGCCGCTGATTTAAACCGGAAGTAAATACCGGCTCTTTCTTTTGCTACACCTTCAGTAAATGTTCCGCTGTTCATTATTTAACCTCCTTCTTTAAAAATGCCTTAATCCGGCGTTCTGCTTCTGTTTTTGTGACTTCTGCTTCTTCTGCTTTCGCAAACACACCGTCAAATACTTCCGGCTTTACACCGAATAATTCATAAGTGTGTTCACGCAGTTGGTACAAAGGGAATGCCGGCTCTTTTTCTTCTGCTTTTGCTTTCGTTGTCATCATTTCACCCCACTTATAATTGTGATGTTAGTGAGCGGTTTGAATGTTTCTCGCTCGTAGTAATAGCGGCTATCCCACGTCACAATGATTGTAGCTACTTCCCCAGTTACTCGCGTATCAATGCGGTTAATACGGATAAATTCTGTTGTCGCGGTGCCGTCGGCGTTAAGGAGCGGTACGAGATGGCGCTTTGCTCGTATCGTATCCGCTATTCGCTCCGCTTCATCCGAAGCTTGATGTGAACTTTGGTGAAATAGTTTTACTGACAAGCTGAAGGTCTTCATAAATGTTGAGACAGTATCGGGTCCATCAAACGAAAATGGCGGCGGAAAATACATGGAAGGTACCACAAAATCCTCTGGCATTTTCTCATCATAAACTTTTACCGGAAAAACCGAATGAAAACTCGCCATAATCGAACCAACTTCTTGATTCAATCAAGCACCCCCTAAAGAGTCCATCCATCCTTGCAGACGGCGCTCAAGGCTTTTATCAAACATCTTTTCGAAAATGGCAACAGCATTATCCCAGTAGCCGGATCCGTCCACCCATTTTACTTTCAGCAGCATACCGCTTTCCCGCTCGTTTGGATCGTACTCGAAACGATCACCTTTCCAGCGACCAGGTACCCAGCGGCGGTCTTTACCGGATGACAAATCAACGGTTGTGTGACCATCGTTTGCTAAAGAGGCGTAGGTCAGGTTCGTTCCTACTTCAAGAGTAAGGCTACCGCTTTTCAGGCTCCATGCGCTGTCACTATCGCCTCGCTGAAATGAATTAAGAAGACGACGAGTATCAACAGTTCCAGTCCGAATGATTTCATCCTGTATAATCGCAAGAAACTCCATTCCGGATCCTTCAAGCCATAATGCCAGGTCTTTTTTAAACCCTCCATCGGCTGCCTTTTCTACTTCTTTGAGGAACTTCTTTAGTCCATTAATTTTCACACTCATAAGTTATCACTCCGAATGGCTGTGACTTCCTTGTGATGGTCCCTAATAAGCCTTGGCTTTTGCAGAATAAATGAGGTGTTATCCCACACAACCTTGTCATTAATTCGAATATCTGCTTCTGCGAGGAAATGAACGAGATAACTTTGAAAAATCGTCTGATTCGGTTCTCCTTGGACAACTGATTGTGACCTTTCAGTAAAATAGCAAGGGACGCCCGATGCAACAGGTACAGCGTCGTATACAGGAGCCCTTGCTATTTGGTCTACTGGAACCCCAAATGCACCAGTAGAAGGAACCGGTGCTTCCAAGCGATAAACGTCACATCGGTGGACTAATAAGTTTTCATAACTCATATTGCTCGCATCCTCATTCTGACAGTCCCTTGTTTGACTTGGACAAAAGGCTTTAACAATGATCGAATGTCAGGTTTTGCGGATCCGCTCACTTCAGCGGCCGTATACGAATAATCACCGATCTTTTCACTTTTCAGCCCTTTCATAAGGGATTCATCCATATTTAATAAGGCGTAATATTGCGCCAGCTTCTTGGTGGCCAGCTTAACCTTTTCTGGTACCGGAGAATAAGCGGGTGCGGTAAAGTCATGACCAGCTATTTCATGAATTTCCGCTACCGCTTCTAAGATATCCTGTTCCAACAGTGCATCTGTCCGGTTTTTTACTTTAGGAAAAACCGTGTATGCCTTTAATTCAGCAGGTGTGATCACATACATTCACCCCTTATTTAGTCGTGGTAATTGTAGAAGAGATAGTAGACTGCGGCGCAGTAGCATCGGCAACAGTGGCTACCTGGTGTTTTCCATCCACGATGTGCTGGTTGTATTTCGTTTGCAAATCATCTACCTGATTTTTTAATGAATTTATATCGTCTACCAAAGAGGACAGCAAAGGTCCTAATTGTGTATTAACGTGTGCACCGCCGTGCCCGATATCTTTAGGGATTTTTTGCATTTATCATCACTCTCCCGCTTCTTCTTGCAGAGAAAGGATAAGCGCAATCCGCTCTTCCTCATTTCCGGTTGCTTCCGGATCCCCGCCTAGTGAAGTGATAACGTCTTTTTGCTGATCAGCATTGAGTTTCTTCAAAGATGTTTTTGTGTGAAGGACATCTTGTGAATTTTCTTCTTCCTGCACAGTTTCAACTTCTTCCAGGTCCTCGTATGTTTCGATCAACTCTGCTGCTTCTTCCGATGTCACTTCAACCGGTTCATTGGCATAGAAAAAACGCCCTCCCCCAACGTGAAGTGCGCCTGTTTTATGTTTATATTGAATTTTTGGCAATTGAAACTCCCTCCTTATAGTTTATCGCCAGACATCCATGCAACACCGTCTACCTCGCGTACAACTGCGTCAAGGTAAGCGTAAAGAACATGGTATGTTGCATCTTTTGCCGCAGCTGTTGCGCCATCTGCTGTACGGATGTAGCGGAGGTTACGAGTAAATACAGGTTTCAAGTTGCTGCGTGGAGTTAATGCAGCAAATCCGCTTTGCATTTCAGCGACAACCTCTACTGGATAGCCAGCCAATCGAGTGATTTTCCCTTCCTGCAGTACAGCATCGCCAAATCCCGTTTGACGGTTTGCCACCAAAGCGACAAGCTTGTCATTTGTTTTTTGCGTGATGAACCAGGCGATATCAGAAAAGCTTTTGTACTTTTCAGGAAGCAATTGAATATGATTCACAAAATCCAAAATCGTTGGCTCGGCTGCAGCAAGATCAGTTTTATGAGTAGATGTTTTCATCTTTTTAATGAAACCATCCACGATGGACAAGAATGGATCCGGACTTGTTGTTGTTCCAACTGTGATTGTTGCAGCTGTATCTCCGTTAAAGATAAGGTCTTGCAAATCCACACCAAATTGCTGTTGAATCATGGCAATGGTTTTCGCTTCTACATTATCGCCACGTCCTTCAAGCGCATAAAATACATCGTCGTTTTGCAACCACTCATCCCATTTCACCTTGCGTACAGCGTATGGAATCTGACGATTAGCAATAGATCCTGTTCCAGTTGGAGTGTCTTCTTTTCCAGCCTGGCGCAATTTACGGCGACCAACAGAAAGAGCATCAAGGTTACCTGCGGCTACATCACGGTAAATCGGCTGTAGCTTCGGCAATGTTGTAGCAGTATTGATTGTATCGACAAGAAACGCTTCTGCGTCACTGACAGCCATTGGAATATCAAGGTTCTTTTTGATTGTGGCCACTGCTGCTTCTTTAGTTAAAATTTGTTGATTCTGCATTTGTTTTTCTTCCCTTCTTCAAGTAAATTGATTAACCGAAATGACGCATGTAAGCCGGACCATCTGATTTTTGAATCCCAGCTGGCTGCGCATCATCGGCAGACTGTTTCGAAATACCACGGGCTTTTTCAACAGTGTCCAAACGTTGATTAAGCGGTTCAAGCTTTTCATCAAGCATGTCTGAAAACTGCTTCATGATTGCTTCTTCACCCGCTGGTTCTGAACCTGTACCTTCTTCTTTTTCGATTTCATCCAGACGCTTTGTGATCGGCGTCAGCTTTTCATCAAGCATTTTTGAGATATCTTCTGCTTTCACTTCTTCTTCCTCCTCTTCAACTTCTGCTTTCAATTCAGATAGAGCATCAAAAGCAGCGTTTATTTTATTCATGCGAGCGGCAGAAATTTTCTTTCCCGCTTTTTCAATGGTTTCTGGCGGCTTGCCAATAGCTTTTACAATATTTTCTTCTAACAGGACAGATTGCGCTATATCAACAAAATCCTGAAGCGCTTCACGGATTTTATCCGGATCAGTCTCCATTTCTTCGCTGTACCAATCATTCCAGTTAAAGATCACTGAATTGAGTGCGTCTTGAGCGGCCCAAAATTCTCGACGACGACGATCACGATTATATTTATCCGCAACCTCGCCTTTTTGAATCTTCTCGCCGCCAGTAAAAAAGTTTTTTAGCAAATTAAAAAGCCCGGCTTCCTCGTTATTTGAAGGAGCAACAGGCTTTGATTCTTGCTTTTCAATTGTTTCAGCGGTACCAGCCATAGAATAACCCGTGATATTCCCCTTCTGAATCTCTTCCCATATTTCATCAGATGCTTTTGTGACCATTACCCATGATCCCTTTGTAATTGTTTCCTCACCAATTGTGAAGTCAGCTGGTGCGATATAAGACTCCACCACTTCCCCGACACCTGCATTAAAGTCATGTTGCTTATCGATGTTCCGGGCATCTTTCATGAAGCCGTGAGCGGCTTTCTCGATCTCTTCAGCGGTCATATAATCGCCGTGAGCATCTTCAACATCCGGTTCGTATACAAGGCCATATACAAGCTGCTGTGCCGCTTCCTCTTTATTGATAAAGACCTTTACTTCTTTTTGAAATGTGGGTACCGATTGATTAGCTGACTTTGTAAAGAAAAATTGCTTTTGATTGGCTGCCTTATCAACGTATGAAACATGTGTAATCGTTGCGTTTAATAATTCTCTTGGCATTTATTATTCACCTCCCCTCAGTTAAATCAATTCTTTTTCTGACGTAATTCATACTCCTACCACCTTTTTAAAATTTGTATTTGTAAAGATACAATAAATTGAATTGCTGATATAATAAATTTGTCAACTATCAAAATAGGGAGGGAAAGAAATGGATTTGCGTTTTCCTATCGGTCAACTCCAAGTTACCGAAAATATAACGGAAGAAAACATTAAACAATGGATTCACGAAATTGCACAAGCGCCCCTTAAATTAGAAGAAGCTGTAAGTGAATTAACAGAAGAACAACTAGATACTCCTTATCGCCCTAATGGATGGACAGTGCGTCAGGTCGTTCATCATCTAGCGGATGCTCACCTCAATGGGATTACCAGATTTAAGCTTGGGTTAACGGAAGTACAACCGACTATTAAAACGTTCAATGAAGTAGCTTGGGTAAACCTACCTGACAGCAGACTACCAATCGATGTTTCAATTACCTTGTTGTCATCTGTACATAAACGAATGGTTACACTTTTAGAATCCCTTAACAAAGAAGACCTAAAAAAAACCGTGTTTCATCCCGAGAACGGTATAGTTTCTTTGGAAAAACTTATTGCCACTTATGCGTGGCATGGTAATCACCATATCGCTCATATCACTAGCTTGAGAGAACGAATGGGCTGGTAAGCCAAAGTAAGATGGCATTAAAGTGTCATCTTACTTTTTTTAATTAGCGTTCATTTCGTCCAACGCCTGCCGCCGCAACTCCTCTTTCTCTTCCTTGCTCAGTCCGAGAATTGATTTACTGACAACCGGTGACATGGTACAGTGACAATTCACTCTTTCACTTGCTGGCAAAGCGGTATCACGTGGATGGTCCGCTTCATGACCGTTTACATCGAATTTCTCGTTAACCGGTATCTCTTCCCCGTCCAAGTCTTGATGCTCTTTACGTGGATTGTTCTTCTTCCCGCCAGAGTGCCGCCATCGCTTCTTTTCAACGGCTGGACTCTGGCGGTAAGACTCCGCTTGTGCAACAGAAGAAGCAGTCAGTATTTCCGTAATAGCGGTTGTACGTGCGCGTTTCCTGTCAAACTGCGGCAAGTCCTTTATGGCAAGCTCAGCGTCTTGAATGGATCCACCTTCTTTAATCACTTTTTTTATCTCTTTTTCAAGTGCTTCATGTGCATACAGCTTCATCAGTTTTCCTAACTGCGCGGACCATTCTTCTATCCAGGTAAGGCTTGGATTAGATAGAACCTCAAACGGCACGTCTTTATCAATCGACTCCATCAGCTCAGTAGCCAGTTCAGATACAGTTAGCTGTAGAAATTCCGACGTTTCTTCTTCCATCTCTTCTGCAAATTCATCAGCGGCAAATAGATTACTGGTCAAGTAAATCAGCAAACCTTCAAGCGTTATGTCTTTCCCGACATATGTTTTCACACCATCAAGAAAAAGCTTCCGCTGTTTGCGCAAAAGCTTGGCCACTTTCTTTTCATAATCCTCGACATAGACCGGTACCTTATCAAGACCAGGGAAGTCGGGAACGATGTCAGTTAACTTTTCTTCCTCGTCCTCTTCCGCTTTGGCAATAAACGCATTCAGACTACGCAACAGATTTTCCGCTTTGCTCATGATTTCATTTCCTCAATCACGTCGCGTAGATCTTTCATGATGTTGATTAACTCACTATTTGATATGTCCTTTGATTTCGCAAAGGTCATGAATGGATTTGATTGCTGTTGCAGGTTATTTAAAACAACAGGAAACGGCACGTTGTACTCGTCTGGCAGGGCTTCAAGGTCTTTCCCTAACATTTCCCCTAGTAAATCCCTTAAATCGTTAGGAGCAGCCCCTCCTGCGCTAATAATCGGCGCTAACGCTTTAGCTGTTTCAATCGAATCACCAAAATTCGGTCCTTTCAAAGCAGCCTCGACGTGGTAAATCTCCAAGTCTGGAAGGAAAAGAGTGTTCAGTTTTCCAGTAATGGCTTGTCGTTCCGGTTCAAATACCTGCTCTTCTGTAATTTTACGGGCCGTGTCTGCAGTTGCCTTGTTATAATCCTTAGATTCGCCGGTATAGATTGGCGGCAATCGAAAGGCAGAGCGCATTTTGTCACGGCTTTTTGTATCGTATTCAAGAAAAAGCGCATCTTGCTGCAGGATCTCAGCTAAAGATTTGATCTCAACTTTAACCGGCGTAGTGGATTCATCCCCTGGTTTAATTCCTTCTTGAGTGATACCTTGCGCCTCAAGAATCAGAAACTTATGGGAATTTTCGACACCTTGAATATCATTCATGTATTCCTGCAGCTCAGTATATGACTCTTCTGTAAGCATACCATTTGATATTGTAATGGCTGCCGGCGTGTGCCTGCCCTGCTTAAAATACAGGTAATTAAGCTCCTCAGCTTTCCTGGCACCGTATTGGTGAACGATATGCCCTATCCAGCGTGGAATGCCGTATGTTCCGCTCCCTATCTTAAAATGAATAATTTCAGAGGCCAGTAAATGAACTGGCGTGTTCTCATCAAATTTCCCATTGGTAAGATTCATTGGCCGCGGATCTCCATACTCTTTGAAATAGACTTTCTTGCCGTTAATCATCTGAACGAATTTACGGAACTTTCGCCACCGTTTAATTTTCTTCGGTTGTCCATTTTCAGTAATGGTGTATTCGACCTCTTCATCGACAGTCCTCTTGCAGACACGCATGTATTGAGCGTCTACGTATTCCATGCCCGCCGGTCTTTTCAAGCCATCCCGTAGTATTTCTACGTATCCGTTACCTGTTTTTTCGCGGTCCTCTAAGGCATAGCCCAAAATGGTTTCCGCTTCTTCATCATAGTTAAGATACCGATAAAATTCTTCAAGTCTCGTCCATTCAGCATCAGCCTTTTGCTTCCGCTCGTCCGGTGTATCTTTCGCATTGTAGTCAAATCGATAGTTCGGGACCATACCGAATCCTAAAATATTGACGCGGTAAGCTTCTACGCATTGTTGAAGAATGGTTGAATACTCTCCAATCAGTTTCAATTCAACTAAATTATATGGTGGCGGAATAATCTCGCCATCATAGGTAAACGGATCATCGTAAATCTGTTTCGTTGTGAAAGAAACATTTTCCGCTTTGATCACACGGGCTTTCATCTGACTTGCCATGTTCGTTACCTCCTTTCTCGACTCGGTCTTTTGCGGCTAGGCCGTCCGCTTTCCTCTTTGCCTCCATACCGCTTGTCGTACCATTCAAAGTACCTTGCAGCCACTTGGCGGACCTGCAGGGCGATCGCATACGCCATAATGCGATCATCGTGGCAGCCTGTATCTGCTTCTTCCTTGCCGTTATTGTCGATGAGCGTCAAGCACTCTTTAAATAGCTCTACATCGTAAACGGCATACAACTCATCCCGTATAGCTTCTTTGAAGTCGCTCATCATAATCGGACGAGATGCCTTATCGGTATGCCATCCATAATCCTGCTTGTGTATGTACATAAGCGGATACTGGCAAGTGTTTTCTAAGGTATTGAGCACCGAATGGCCCGTATTATTGTCCTCTACCGCCAACAAAGCCGTATTGTAAAAGTGGCCTAATATGTCCAGACGCTTTCCGTATTGGTCCGTGTCCCAGTGTCCATGAAGAACAGCGCACATTTCGCCGGTTCTCCATTCAAGTACATAAGCGGCTTGATAATCTCCTTTTTTAGATGTCCCTTTCGAGGTATCCGCACCGATCACGTACCGCTTGTCCTTTTCTGGAAGACGGAAAATAAGCAGCTTTCCGTTTTTGTTATCGGAAACCCGCTTCTTTGGTATGTCGATATCATAATGATCTGGCTTTTTCTTGATCCGGTTCATTTTTCTTTGAATTTCTTCGTTATCAAATACTCCTTCACCAGATAACAAAAAGGCTTCTTCAGGTATTGACGGATATTCCTGACGAAACTGCCGAACGTCGCCGTTAAAATCATTTCGAATGGTATAGCGGCGCCACTGTAGCTGCTCATTATCCACCCCGTACAGATTTTTCAGTTCCTCTTCTTCCGCGGTCAGTTCAAAATCATCTGGTACCGGCATACGGTAAGTCGGCATCGCAAACCAAGGGAAGAAGAGCGGTGTATATTCATTCTCGCCTTTTTCAGCTGCATCCCACATCTGTTTAAAGTCTTCCATGCCGTTTGCGGTGCTCTCTATAATGCCGATTGTGCCTGGCTCTTTCGAGAGAGCAGCAAAGAGGGAAGTGGAATGCTTCTTCTTTTTACTGGCTGGCCAGAACGCATACTCAGAGGCATGCAGGTAATGAATCGTCTCAGAACGGGCCAGGACTTTATTTTCAGCGGATGCCACTGTAATTTTTGACTTCAGCCCGGGATTCTTTTTCCGTTCGTCCTCTTTGATAGTAGGATTTTCAAATGTTAAGCGGCGCGCATTGTTCCGCTTACGCATTGGCTTGATATTGTCCGGTATATTCTCATAGTAGAGCCGGAACATATCATACAGGTTTTCAGAAGCGGATGAGTCCTGCGCAACAATGAAAGCATTTTTCGCTTCCTGCAGGGACGACAGATAATAAATGATTGCCTCTGTCACGGTTGAGAAGCCCATCTGGCGGGCTTTCAAAATGATGACACGTACAGGCTTGCCGTCTATCAATCCTTTCAGGACGATGTCTGCAAACTGTCTCTGCGCCTCATTAAGCAAGAACGGTAGTAATTCCCCGCTCTTGGTTTTGATCTTTAAGCACTTATTACAAAAACGCTCAAAATCATTCAGTGTGAGCTTTAATTCTTTCACACTTGCTGGCTCTAATATGGCCAATCTCCGCTCGTGCTCTTCTGCCAAGCGGATGTACGTCAAGTCATTCCATTTATTTTCTTCTTTTGGAGCGGATATATGCGCATCCGCTAAGAGTTGTTTATGAATTTGCGCTAACACATTAGCCATCACCCCTTAGCAGTTCTTGCTGCTCAACAATCTTTTGCATTCGAGGGTTAGCGGCTATTTTCCGGACCGCCACCGTATATGCTTCCGGGGAAGCATCTTTAAAAATGTCCATAAAAATAGAGAGGTACTCTTGAATTAAACTAAATTCAAAAGCCTTCCCTCTCATGTCCGCAAGAAATTTGCTGTTTTCCCTCAGCTCCCTGTTAAGAGTCGCAATTTCAAGCACTTTCCGCTTCATTTCTTTTTCAAATGCTTCCTGCCATCCTTCTAAATATTCGAGCGGCACCACACCGTCGTCCTCATGGATGGTGGCGATTTTGTTTATGAGCTCATCTATTTGATCTTTGAAATACTCCGGCAGGTCATCCAGCAGCTCGAAGCGGTTTAACAGACGCTCTGTGGTACGGTACTGCATTTGAATAATGTCGAATTCCTGATTGACATGTTTTAGCACCCGCCGCTGATCTTGCTTCACGACTTCTTTCTTCTGCTCTATCTGGTTCATGGATTCTACAAAGCGAGCTACTGCGGTATGAGAAATGGTTTCGCCTGCCCATTCAGAGCATTCCTTTGCAATCTCCCTCGTGGACTTCGGCGGATCAGAGCGGATGCCATTCAAGACAATCTCTTCGCAGCCAAATTTTTCGATTTTTGATTGCCGTGCCATGTAACGTTACACCTCCCTTTTGTAACGGCTGTAACGCTAAGTTTTAGCGTTACAAGCGATACGACCATCAGGCTATTAAATGAAGTAATTTTTTTAGCAGCTGTTTCGTTACAGTTTTTTAACGTTACAGCAATAAAAAAAGCACCTACAATCGGTGCTTAAAAAGCAATTAATTATTCTTCAAATTCACCTGTAACTGGATTAAACCACCGGTCTCTTTCGGGGGTTCTTTTTTGCCGCTTATCATACCATTTTTCAAAAACAGCCTTACAATTACTTTCCCTGCAAACAAACAATGTACAATACCCTCCTGGAAGAGGGTCTGTATCCTGTTGCATCATTCTTGAATTGCAATATTTACAAATTTCCACAAAACCCCTACTCTCTAGAGATATTTAACTTTCTTTTTGAGACTTCTAGGTGATCAACTTTAACAGCATAAACTTCGGCGCTCATTTGATCAGAAGACGGTGTATGGACAACCAGCTCTATTTCGTACCATTCTGCATCTACCTCTACAGATACGTATTCACCTTGCTGGGGAATCCTTTGAAATTCGTAATATTTATTTACCCAATCGTGATCGCTCGGGGAATGTAGGTGTAAAAATACTGGTTTCACTTCGATCCATCTCCTCTCTTAATTACGTAATTCGACAAAAGGAGATAATTTCCTGCAAAAGAAAAACATCCGCTTGCATTAGCGAATGCCTCACTTAATATATTTTCGTATTACCATACTAACACCTCCGATAGCAAAATGAGTGCCATTATTCCGCCAAAATCACGCCAAAAGTTCGCCACTAATTTGCTTCTCCTTTCACCACTTCGAGCCGCAGCATGAAGGCCAGCTTGTAGAACGCTCTTGCTTTCACTCTGCTATAAGTCCGGCTGCTCATTCCTAATTCATCGTGAACCGTATAGTCATATGCACTTTCGTCCTCAAGATACCGTTTTTGAATGACTTCCCGTTCGATTCGCGATAGCCGATTCATCGCACGATCAACATTCATCTCAAGGTTCTCAATTTCTTGCTCATGCTCTACATTCCATAATGCTGTATCTTCTGCTGGGCTGCCGACATCGTATGTTTGGCCATGGTAACGAGGTGTGTATGCTGGGGTTGTTTTCATTTCGCGTCTAACAAATCCGATCTGCTTGTAAATACGGACGCTTTCCAGCACCTCTTCAACTTTCTTTTGTGTCTCTTTTCTGTCGATTTCCGGTAAAAAAGATATTTGATGAGTCATTGGAAAGCCTCCTTATTCTATCTAAATGCGCCGCCCTTGCCGCGCTTGAGTATTTGCCTATTCGTGCCCATTAAGTCCCGCAAATCCCGCTCAGTGAGCTTCTCCGGCTGTCTGACGGGCTGTTTCTTCTTCGGCCTTTTCTTTGGCTTCACCGGCCTGGGCACATTGTTCACCTTGCACCATATGACCAGCTGCTCTTTCATCGATTTCATCCTCATCGCTCCTCGGTTGCAAAGATAGGGGTAAAATTGTAGACTAGTTGCAATGACGGGTGCCGTTGAAACAACAAAAAAGGACACCAAACAGCACACGAATTTTCGTGTCTGTTCAGTGTCCTTCAGATGGCTGAGAGAACTTTTCTAAGTCTTTTATTTTTATTTAGAAAGGCAAAGCATTTTGTTGTACGTCCTCAATAATAGTTAATAATGCTTCTTCAGGAATACTTTCTGGGTCTATACCTTTCTGGCGTAGATAAGTAACAAAATGTTTATCAGTTGCTAAATCTTTTGGTGTTCCAAATGCATTTTTATTATTAAAGGGGTTTGTATCTACATAACTATGAATTATTTCTTTAAGATTGTGAGCTGAAAGAGTATATAGCTTTTTAGGTGTTCCTCTTTTTGTAGATATTTCTTGCTTTATTAGTGAAAATTCTGTTCTTATGTTTGAAAGTTCTTCCAATATTATTTGTTCAACGTCTGAGACTTGAGTTTGTTTTAAATTTGGCACTTTAAATTCTCCAAAATTGCCAAGAAAGGTTGAAAAAGAAGAGTCTTGTATTGATCTTTCATATGTTCTTTTGATCCTTAGTGCTAATTCTTTTTTAAAGTCCACTATCTTTTGAAATCTAAGGTCTTTCGGGTAAGACAGATGCTCTATCACTCCAGTATCAAACATAAAATCAGTAGCATCATCTTTAATAATAATTGTTGGTTTATCAAACGCTAATCTCATTCCTAATTCAAAAAGAACATTCGGATTTTTCCCGCTTATATCACAAATTACAATATCTGCATTATATATGTTTTGAATGATCCTCTTGTGGATTACATCTATTTCTCCGTCTGAATTACTTACGATCTCAGTTCGAAACTTATATCCATTTACCTGGTGAGTTGCTTCTACAAGAATATTTTTTACTTCCTTCCAATGGTCGGAAGAATACTCGCCCATCTGAGCAATTGGCATAATTATACCGCAATGTTTTATATCTTCATGAGTATTAATTGTCACTTCTTCTGTTGAAGTTTGTTCTTTAGAAACTTCTTGACTAGTCATTTTTTATCTCCTTGGTTTTGATTTTTAGTCTACTAATTAAAATTCCTCTCCCTCTTCCCGTCTCATCCGCTTCACTTTCCCCTGATGTGTGACGATTTTATATTCACCATGCGGAGGCAGCTCTCTCAGTTTGGCTTTGCCGTCACAGATCACCAAAACGCATGTACTTGGTATTTCCATTATATCCAATTCCAACTTCATTGTGGAAGGATCAATTGTGATATCTTTCATGGTAGAGAAGCCCCCAGTCTGTTAAAATAAGAGTGCGAGAAATATTTTAAAGAGCTGGGGAGCTTCCTCGGCTTTTTTTGTCATTAACATACAATTTTCGACAAAAAACCCTTCCAAATCTTCTATAAGCAATCTATAATTTACCTATATTAGATAAATAAGACATAGGAGGAATATCACGATTCAAGTGAAAGGTGCTCCTTGTGACTTGACGAAACGCATTAACAGCCTGCGATTCTTGATGATTCGTGCTGGCCGGCAAAATGGTCTTGGCAGCCAGGAAGTATTGCGCTACAGCGAGGAGTTAGATAAGCTCATCATGGAATTTCAACTTAGACATAGATAAGCAATGACCGGAAGCTGAGGCTTTCGGTTTTTTCATGCGAAGCCCCATCGTTTCTTAGCAGCTTCCAGACGTTCCGGCGTTAGATCCTGATATCTGGCCAGAATGTGCTCATCATCGATTCCTTTTTCCATAAACCGCATATACTGTGCTTTGCTGAGATTCCCGTTTGAATTGTCCGTGCGCTTACGTGATGAGAACCTGTTACCTAATCGCTCCTCTGCTTCGCGTAAATACGCTGGTCGTATAGCTTCGAACTTTTCTGCGCAATAGGCTTTCACTTCTTCCGGCGTCCACTGCTGCTCAATTACTGCTCCGCGGTATGCCATTATTTAATATCCTCCAATGCGGCAGTTTCAATCTTTTTCAGCCGCTCGCGTTATTTTATGATGATTTGACCCAATTTGAGATAGTAGATTTCAAGCTTAGTAAGTGCCGATCTAAGTCGTT
>NZ_MSDU01000003.1 GCF_001936625.1 Domibacillus antri
GTGTCTTTTGACATGAGCCAGACATTGAGCCTTATAGGCGCAGAGCAAACCACCACTTATACTGGTGGTTCTGATTTTTCCGGCCAGATTTTTGCATCCGGCTCCATCAGCCATTCATGCTCTTTTTCAAAGATGCGTTCCGTCCATGGATTGCCGTCTAAGTGCCGGATCATCCAGCAGAAATACATCGCATAACCGGGAGCTGTGGCCTGCGGGTGATCAAGGTCTCCCGGGATGGTAATGAAGCTGTTATGCACGACACGATGCGCTTCTTCTCCGACCATCGCACAGCCAAATCCCTGCGGTTTATCAAACCGGTAGTAATATACTTCCGGCTGATCGTGATGGTGCGGCGGATAGCTTGACCATCGTCCTGGATGCGAAATCACTTCACCGATCACCAGATTTGAATACGGTGCACTTTCATAATCAAAAATGGTCCGGATCGTACGAAGAGCGGTGTCCTGCCATACTCCTTCACCTGCATTCACACTTTGACAGTCAGCCGGTGTGTATAATTTAGCGTCAAATTGTTTTTCGTTGTTCGTTTTTTGTACAAGTACTTCACTAGCGGCATGAGCCGTTATTTTCACCTCTACACCCATCGGCACGTGCAGGCAATGCGGATCTTCTGTAAACACATCATCGCGCTTCACCTTCACTAATTCGCCGTTCCATTCCATGGTCACCGAGCCTTCAAGAGGTAAAACGGCTGTTTCTTTTTCATCGTCAGACAGGCAGATGCTTTCTCCCTCTGCCAGCCTGTAAATCCCGATATCTTGAAGCATGTCGCTATGCTTGCCATTCATTTCCGTCAAGGATGTATATCCCTGCTTTAACTCACCCAATTTTTCAAACATGATGCTCCTCCTTCACACGTCCCGCGCTGTCAAACATACGCATATGACGTTTTACATTTTCACATGCTGCTTCTATCACACGTTCATGGTACGTAAAGTAATCATTGAATGGAGCGTCTTCATTGACAGAACTCACAACATGGTTAAATGTAGCCGTTGCAACGTTGATTTTCCGGATGCCCAAATGGATGCATGTACGGAAGTCTTCTTCTGTCAAACCGGAACCGCCATGCAGCACGAGCGGCGTGTCCACTTCGTTATTGATTTCTTCCAAACGGTCAACACGCAAGTTCGGGTCTCCTTTGTAAAAGCCGTGCGCGTTGCCGATTGCCACCGCCAGCGCGTCGATATTCGTTTCGTCCGCAAACCGCTTCGCTTCTTCTACTGATGTAATTAAAATATCGATGTCAACCGATCCATCTTCACTGCCGCCGACCTGGCCAATTTCCGCTTCCACCGTTGCGCCGTATTCACAGGCAATGGCCGCCATTTTTTTCGTTTCAGCAATGTTGTCTTCGAGCGGATGGTGAGAACCGTCATACATAATAGAAGAAAAGCCGATTTCAAGTGCTTCACGGATTTTTTCTTCCGTTATGCCATGGTCAAAGTGAACAGCGACCGGCACGGCTGCTTTTTTTGCTGCTTCCACCATGACCGGGCCAATGAGATGAAGCGGTGAGTGTTTTAAACGTACTTCTGCAATCTGCAAAATAAGGGGCGACTGCAGTTCTTCTGCTGCCTGTACGGCTGCCATGACCATTTCCATATTTGCGACACTGAATGCGCCGACACCATAATTGCCTGCTTCTGCCTGATCCAAAATCTCTTTCATTTTCACTAATGGCATTGTCCTTCTCCTTTATAATCCACTTGTTTCGCGAATGTATCGGCGGGCTTTCAGCGCATATTCAAACGGATTTGCCAAAGCCGGGTCCTGTTCCGCTTCAACAACAAACCAACCTGTATATCCTGCTTCAGACAGCGCTTCAAACACCGGTTTAAAATCGATGACACCATCACCCGGCACTGTAAAAACACCGCCTTTGACCGCGCGTAAAAAGCTCCATTTTTCATCGCGTACTTTTTGCGCCACTTCCGCACGAATATCTTTTAAATGAACGTGGCGGATGCGGTCCATATAGGTTTTTAAAATGTGCAGATGATCTTCTCCTGAAAAAACAAGGTGGCCGGTATCGTACAAAAGCGATACTTTATCAGCATCTGTTTCATCCATTAAGCGGGCAATTTCATCCGTTGTTTGAATACCCGTTCCCATATGATGATGGTACACAATTTTCATGTCTTTCTCCGCTGCCAGATCACCAAGACGATGCAATCCATCCACAAGCAGCTGCCATTCTTCTTCTGTGAAAACCGGCTTTTGGTCAAAGACCGGTGTTTCCATCTGACCTTGGATGCTGTTGCCCTGCTCGGAAACGACGATGACATCGGCACCCATTTCATGCAGAAAGTCGCGGTGTTCTATAAATGCCGCTTTTGTGTCCTCAAACGGCTTTGATGTTAAAAAGGAACTGAACCAAGCGCTGGCAATACTTATCCCGCGAAGCTCAAGTGCTTTTTTCAAAATACCTGTATCACGCGGATATTTGTTGCCTACTTCACTTCCTGTAAATCCAGCCAGGGCCATCTCGCTAATACATTGTTCAAATGTTGCTTCTCCGCCAAGTTCCGGCAGATCATCATTTGTCCAGCCAATCGGCGCAATCGCCAGCTTCACCTGTTTGTCCATAAACATTGTCGTTTCCTCCATCAATACGCGCGCGCTTTTTCAAGATTTGTCTTTTTCTTTTCGAATGCATGCTGGATACTTTCATTTTCTGACACTTCGGCAATGCCCACGTGCCACCATGAATCGTAGCCATGCGTCATCGTTTTCGGCAGCACTTTAATGTCAATCAGCGTACTGATTGTTTGTTTTTTCGAATCTTCAATTGCTGCTTCAAGTTCCTCCATTGTGTGGACAGAATATGTTTTTGCACCATAACCAGCTGCTACCTGTGCAAAATTGACCTTCATGATTTCGCCGTCCATTTTCCCAGTCTGCGGGCTGCGCTTGCGGAATTCCGTGCCAAAGCTTCCCATGCCATTTTCCATCTGCAGATTGTTAATGCAGCCGAAACCGGAATTGTCGAACAGGATGATATTTACTTTTTTCCCTTCCTGCATACTGGTCACAAGCTCCGTATGAAGCATTAAAAAGCTTCCGTCCCCCACCATCGCGTATACTTCTTTGTCTGGCTCGGCCAGCTTTGCGCCGAATGCACCGGCAATTTCATAACCCATGCATGAGTAGCCGTACTCCATATGGTACGTGTTGCGTGATTTTGCTGCCCACATTCGCTGCAAATCCCCCGGCAGGCTGCCTGCCGCGCCGACGATGATGGCATTGTCATCCAACAGATCGTTTATTTTTCCGATCACACTCGTCTGCGTCAACTCAGTGTTCAATGCTTCTTTATACTCCGGCAGCTTTTCATCCAGATGACCGGCAATTTCCGGCGTGAACCCCTCTCCGTATGTAACACCGTACAAGCGTTTCAGTTCATCCTGCCAGCCCTGTTTAGCTTCCACAATTTCGTTTGCATAGCTGGATTTATAGTCACCAAGCGCAGTTGAAATAGCTTCGAGTCCCGCTTTTGCATCCGCTACTACTTTCACTGCATCAAGCTTTGAAGCATGGAATTCCGAAATGTTAATAGTCAGTACATCCGCATTAGCAAATAACTGCTTAGAAGCAGTTGTAAAATCGGTAAAGCGTGTGCCGACACCAATAATGACATCCGCTTCTTTGGCAATGGCGTTTGCGGCTGCGTTTCCTGTGACGCCAATTCCTCCGAGATTCAGCGGATGACTGCTTTCCACACCGCTTTTCCCCGCCTGCGTTTCACCGAATGGGATATGGAATGTTTCCGCAAATTGAACAAATGAATCAGCTGCTTCTGAATACCGGACACCGCCGCCGAAAATGAGCAAAGGCTTTTTCTTTGATTGAATGAGCTTCACAGCATCCTGCACACTTTCACGCGACGGCTCACGGCGTTCAATACGGTGAACGCGTTTATGAAAAAAGCTTTTTGGGAAGTCCCATGCTTCCCCCTGTACATCCTGCGGCAGTGCAATGGTGACGGCACCGGTATCAGCCGGGTTTGTCAATACACGCATAGCGTTGATCATCGCAGACATAAGCTGCTCCGGACGGCTGACGCGGTCCCAGTATTTGCTGACAGGACGGAACGCATCATTAGTTGAAATCGACAGATCATGTGTCTGCTCGATTTGCTGCAGGACGGGATCCGGCTGACGTGTCGCAAACACATCACCCGGCAACAATAAAAGCGGGATATTGTTCGCTGTTGCCGTTGCAGCGGATGTCACCATGTTCGCTGCCCCAGGACCAACGGAAGATGTGCAGGCGATAATCTGTTTCCGGTGCTTCTGCTTCGCAAATGCCATCGCCGCATTTGCCATTCCCTGCTCATTGCGGCCTTGATACACTTCAAGTTCCCCTGCATTTTCCTCGAGCGCCTGGCCAAGACCCGTTACGTTTCCATGACCAAAAATGGTAAAAATGCCTTTTATAAACCGCTCTTGTTTACCGTCAAATTCCACAAATTGATGATTTAAAAAGTTAACAACAGCCTGTGCGGTTGTTAAACGAATTGTGTTTGTCATACTCTGTACTCCTCTCAAGATAGGCATAAAGACAAGGAAAGGGAAGCGGCGTGGACAGCCGGCGTCCCTCCTCTTCCCTTCACTTTCACACCATTACTTCACATAACGGGCTGTAACCATTTTCTTGCGTGTGTAGAACTCGACGCCGTCTTTTCCATTTGCATGAAGATCCCCGTAAAATGAATCTTTGTAGCCAGAGAACGGGAAGAATGCCATTGGTGCCGGAACACCCACGTTAATGCCCAGCATGCCCGCATGAATCGTTTCACGGAACTGGCGTACAGCGGATGCACTGTCTGTGTACAGGCATGCACCGTTTGCAAGTGTGGATGCATTCGCTGTTTCAACCGCTTCCGTCAGGTCTTTCACACGGACGATGGAGAGAACCGGTGCGAAAATTTCATCCTGCCAGATTTTCATGTCTGTCGTAACATGGTCAAAAATCGTGGCGCCGAGGAAATAGCCATCGCCGTTTGCCGCTTCATCTTTACGGCCGTCACGGACAAGTGATGCGCCCTGCTCTATGCCTGATTCGATGTAGCCGATTGTGCGCTGTTTTGCATTTTCGCGAATGACCGGGCCAAGGAATACACCGTCATCGAGACCGTTTCCGATTGTGATATTGTCTGCTGCTTCTTTCAGTTTCGCGATCAGCTCATCAGCAATGCTTTCTTCTACCGCAACAACGGCCGCCGCCATGCAGCGTTCACCGGCTGATCCGAATGCCGCACTTGTAATTTCTTTCGCCGCAAGATCCAGGTTGGCATCCGCCAGTACGATGGAGTGATTTTTTGCTCCCGCAAGCGCCTGAACGCGTTTTAAGTTTGCTGTTCCTGTTTTGTATACGTACTCAGCCACCGGCTGGGAGCCGACAAATGAAATGGCTTTTACATCTTTATGCTCCAATAGGCCATTTACAACGTCATGCGCACCGTTAACGATGTTCAAGACACCGTCCGGAAGACCTGCTTCTTTAAATAAGTCCACAATGCGTGCTGCTAAAAGCGGCGTGCGCTCTGATGGCTTCAAGACGAACGTATTTCCGCAGGCGATCGCGAGCGGGAACATCCAGCAAGGCACCATCATCGGGAAGTTGAATGGTGTAATACCGCCGACAACCCCGATCGGATAACGGTACATTCCTGATTCAATGTTCGTTGCGATGTCCGGAAGCTGGCTGCCCATCATGAGTGTTGGCGCACCTGCCGCGAATTCCACACACTCAATGCCGCGCTGCACTTCACCCATTGCTTCAGAAAGGCTTTTGCCATTTTCAATTGTGACAAGCTTCGCAAGCTCTTCCCAGTTATCTACAAGAAGCTGCTGGTATTTGAACAGAATGCGTGAACGCTTTGGCACCGATACTTGCGACCATGTTTTGAAGGCTTCATTCGCCGCCTGTACCGCGCGGTTGACATCTTCTTTTGTCGAAAGAGGCACTTCCGCCAGCGCTTCACCTGTAGCCGGGTTTACAACGATTTCTGTTTGATCAGATGCAGAGTCTACCCACTCGCCATTAATATAATTTTGAAGTTGTTTCACTGTTGTTTGTGTCATGCTTCATTCCCCTTTTCTTCATTAAACGGTTTCGTAAATCGCTGTATCCATGTGTTCTGTCAATTCCTGTTCCGTTGGCATGGCATCTGAGCAGCTGTGGCGGGAAATAACGATCGAAGCAGAGGCACTGCCCATTTTCATTGCTTCCGACACGTCATGGCCAGTCATCAATCCGTATATGAAGGCCGATGCATACGAATCACCCGCACCGAACGTTTTCAGTACATTTGTCCGAAAAATGCCGCTTCGGTAGGAACCGCCATCTTTTGTGTATGCGATCGAGCCGGCGCCTCCATGTTTAATGACGACGATTTCCGCGCGATGGGAGAACCAGCGTGATGCGGTGTAGTGATCATCAGATTCTTTAATATTTAGCAGTTTTTCCATCATATCGAACTCTTCACGTGTGCCGATAATGACATCACATTTTTCGGCTGCGAGATTATAATAGACGGCCGTTTCGGCTTCATCTGTCCACGTGTAAGGGCGGTAATCAAGATCAAAAAAGACCGTTACATCGTGTTTGACCGCATATTCCAATGCAACAAACACTGCTTCACGGGAAGGACTTGCGGCGAGCGCAGTACCCGAAATCAAAAGTGCTTTTGACTGCTTAATATAGTCTTCGCTCACTTCTGAAGGATACAATTTCAAATCAGCCGCATTGTCGCGGTACATCAGAATACTGCACTCATCCGGGCTTTTAATTTCCGTAAATGCAAGTCCTGTCACAGCACCTGTTTTGTCAATCGTGACACCGTCTGTATTAATGTTGTTTTTTTCTAAATACTGTGTAATAAATCGACCCATCTGATCATCTGCGACTTTGCCAATAAAACCTGTCTTCTGGCCAAGGCGCGCGGATCCGATTGCGATGTTCGCCGGCGAACCGCCGACATATTTCGTAAAGGTGCTCGTCTCTTCCATCGGACGGTTTGTTTCGTTTGCATTTAAATCGATACATAAGCGGCCAACCGCGATGATGTCGAGCGGCCGATCATTCGAAAATTTAAGCGGATTCATAGTGTGTCCTTCCTTTCGTCCGGTGTCCCTCTAACTTATAAAACGCTTTCTTAAATGACCGTTGGTGACGCTTCCTGCTGAAGCCGAACAGGAACGCCTGTTTCAAGTGACTTTTTCGCTGCTTTCGCTATGCGCTCAGCCTGTAATCCATCGAATCCGCTGCAAGTAACCATTCCATTTTCAAGGCAGGCAAAGGCAAATTCAGTGACTTCATCGATGTACGCTTGTGTGTAACGCTCAAGGAAAAAGTAAAGCGGTTTCTCTTTTGCGACATGATCGGCAGTAGAGACTTCAACGGTTGTTGCACGATTATTCTCAGCTTGTGCGGCTCCTTTATCGCCAAAAATTTCAAGCCGCTGGTCATATCCATATGCCGCCCGCCGGCTGTTATCGATCACACCGAGTGCACCATTTGCAAATTTTAATGAAATGACTGCCGTGTCAATATCGCCAGCTTCGCCGATTGCCGGATCAACAAGAACCGCACCGTAAGCGGATACTTCCACTACTTCACTTCCCATAATATAACGGGCCATATCGAAATCGTGAATCGTCATATCCATAAACAATCCGCCTGACGATTTAATATAATCGATACCCGGCGGCTGCGGATCGCGGGATGTAATGCGTAAAATGTGTGGCTGACCAATTTCTCCATTTTGCACAATCGCGCGGATTTTACGAAAGTTCGGGTCAAAACGGCGGTTGAATCCGACCTGAAGCTTTACGCCTGCTTTTTCCACTTCAGCAAGAGCGGCTTCTGTTTCTTCTACAGAAAAACTAACCGGCTTTTCGCAAAAAATGTGTTTTCCGGCAGCAGCCGCTTCTTTAATAATTGTGGCATGCGTCGTTGTTGGTGAACAAATGAAAACGGCATCAATTTCTTCATCATTTAATAAGTCGTGATAGTCTGTCGTTAAAACATCAATTTTTTTTGAAGATGCCCATGATCCGAGGTGATCAGTTACAACGTCCGAAACACTCTTTACACGAATTTGGGGGATAAGTTGTAAATTATCGACGTGCAGCTGTCCAATTCGTCCCGCACCGATAATGCCTACTGTTAATTTCATGTTAAGTTCCTCCTTTAGGTCCAATGCGTCACACAAATTGGTTAAGCGCTTTCTTTTATTAATCATTATATAGAAATTTTTCACTTACGCAAGGATGTTTTCAAACTTTTTAAATTATTTCTTACTTTTTTCATAAAAGTTTCCCTAAATCAATTAAGCGCTTACTCTTTTTGTGAAAAATAAAAACCGGACAATACCGGTTTTTATTTTTCTGTCAATAAGTCCTTCACTGATGCCCTCTCCACTAACTCGGGTGAGAGCATAATACGGTGGCCAGGCATATTCGGCTTTTCAATTGATTGAAGCAATTGATTAAACGAATATCGAGCCAGTTCTTCAATAGGCTGTGCAATAGTTGTCAGTCCTGGATCGGCAATTTCTGCATGAATCGTATTATCAAATCCGATAACAGATATATCTTCCGGGATATGCACACCTGCTTTCCTTGCTTCATTGATGAAAACAACGGCGATTAAATCTGTTACCGTAAAGACGGCAGTCGGCTTTTTTTCCATTGCCAAAAGACGCTGCGCCGCCTGCTGGGCTTCTTTAATCGTGGATTTGGAGTTAATAATGAGCTCCTCATCAAGCTCAACGCCGCCATCGGACAATGCCTGCTGGAAGCCCGATAAACGCGCGTGCCCGGACTGCCGGTTTTTCTCGGCAATAACGGCCAAGCGGCGGTGGCCCTTTTTAAGTAAATAGTGCCCGGCCAAATAGCCGCCCCGTACATTATCTGTTGTGACAACATTCGCTGCCACGGCCAGATGATCAACGGAAAACATAAGCAATGGTACATGACGTTCATTTAGCTTTCGAAATGGTTCCATATCTTTCGGTTCCGTCGCCATAATAATGCCGTCTACCTGTTTTTTTAATAAAAGCTCCAAATATTCCTGTTCTCGTTCCCTTTGATAATCGGTGCTGCATAAAATAATGGCGTAGCCGGTCTCTCTGGCATTATTTTCGAGTGCCCGGGCGACCTCAGCGAAAAAGGGGTTGGCAATATCCGGAACGAGAACACCAATCGTAAACGTTTTCTTACCGGTTAACGCCGCTGCGACACTGCTCGGCTGATAATCCAGCTGCTGCATAATCTCGGTGACCCGCTTTCTCGTTTTATCGCTGATCCGGCCGGTATTATTGACGACTTTTGAGACAGTGGCAATCGATACACCTGCTTTTTCTGCTACGTCATATATCGTGGGTTTCATCTGCATTCAAACTCCTCTAGCTCGTTCTTTTTTATAGCTTACCACGAAAATACTTCGAAGCTCTAAAAATCAATACGATGTTCTTATTCGGAGATGCTCTTTAAGAAGTCCAGCTGCTCCTGCGCATTTTCCGCAGAGATAATATCAATTCCGCTGTCAATACGTTCTTCAACCGTTTCACCCTTAATAGCCTTCAATGCGTTTTCAACCCCTTGATATCCCATGTTATAAGGGCTTTGCGCAATGGTACCGGCAAGACCGCCGCTAATAATTGATTCCACTGCTTCTTGTGTACCGTCTGTTCCGATCACTTTTGTATCAAGGCCTTTTGCCTCTACTGCACGAAGAACTCCAAGTGCCATATCGTCATTTGCAGCAAATACACCTTTCACATCACCGTTGTTCTCCAAGATATTTTCCATAACGGACATCGCTTTCGTTTTATCACTGTCACCAGGCTGCTCTGCAACAATGACCATCCCCGCGGCTTCAAGTGCTTCTTTCGCTCCTTTGATCCGGTCATCTGTTGCAGGATTTCCAAGCGCACCAGCAATTAGTGCTACTTTATCTCCCTTTTCAAGCATGGACGCAAGTAATTTACCGCCTTCTTGTCCTGCTGTGAAGTTTTCTGTTCCAATAAACGTTGTTTTTCCTTCAAAATCAGCATCTGAATCAATCAATAATATAGGAAGATCTGTTTGTGCAGCCTGCTCTAATACCGGTACAACTGTATCAGGCTGTGAAGGTGATACAACGATCGCACCTGGTGATTGGCTGACCTGGTCTTCAAGCATGTTTACCTGTTCAATAACTTGTGATTCCGCAGAAGGCCCAACGACTGTTACATCAACCCCAAGCTCTTCCCCTGCCGCTTTCGCACCAGCCTCCACGTACTTCCAGTAAGGGCTTGATAACGTTTTCAACACAACGGATACGCTTTCATTTCCGCCGCCGTCACCTGACCCAGACGCGTCGTCTCCTCCACCGCTGCATCCTGCTACAAACGCCAAACTAGTAACCACTGCTGCTGCACCAAACATTTTAAATTTCTTTTTCATTTTTTCTGCCCCCTATTATATAAAATGAGTTAAGCGCTTTATCAAAAGATGATATTAATTCTTTTTACTGTTGCGTTGACGAAGTACATCGACATATACTGCTGCGATAATAACGATCCCGATAACCGCCATCTGAAAATCAGCTGATACGTTTAACAAGTTCAATCCGTTTCGGAGTACCGCGATAATCATGGCACCAATTAACGTTCCCCAAACCGTACCTACACCGCCGAAGAAACTGGCACCGCCGATAATAACCGCCGCAATCGCATCAAGTTCGTATGAAAGACCAGCAAGCGGAAAAGCGGAGTTGACACGTCCCACCATAACAAGTCCGGCGAGACCTGCCATTAAACCACTGATTGTGTAGACGATAATCAGGACACGATCTACGTTAATTCCTGAAAGATGAGCCGCTTCTTTATTTCCGCCAATTGCATAAATGTGGCGCCCTGTCTGTGTTCTCGTTAAGAAAATGTGGAAAACGATGTAAACCGCAATGACAAGCAAAAAGCTGACAGGGATGGGTCCGACAAATTCCCGGCCCAAGTATTGAATCATGAATGGGAAGCCTGCAATAGGCGCTGCCGCTGTGATGATCAAGGCAATTCCGCGTGCGATGTTCATTGTACCAAGTGTTGAAATAAATGGATGCGGCAGGCGGAGTTTCGTCAAAAGCAGGCCGTTTAGCAAGCCAAATCCTGCACCGACGGCTAAACAAACGATTATGCCCAAAATCGGGCTCATTCCCATGTTCACAGAAACAATGCCCATTGTCATGATGGAAATAGCTAAAATCGAACCTACGGATAAGTCAATACCAGCTGTTAAGATCGGCAATAGCATACCGATGGCAAGCAGCGCATTAATCGAAGACTGCCGGGCAATATTCATCACATTATTTACCGTTAAAAACTTATCCGACATAAAAGTTAGAACGACAACTAAAATAATTAATCCAATTAACGCTCCAAATTTGCTCAAGAAATGTTTGAACGATTTCTTTTCTTCTGCCGCTTGTTCTTTTTGAATGACTGCTTCACTCATCTTATTACCCTCCTGTAGCCGCTTTTATAAATTGCTCTGTAGAAGCTTCTTCTACTCCTGTAGCCGCTTTCATGATCCGTTCTTGAGTCGCTTCTTTTATGGCAAGGTCAGCGGTAATTTTCCCTTCACTCATTACAAGTACTCTGTCACACATTCCGAGAATTTCCGGAAGATCAGACGAAATCATCAACACGATGGCACCGCTTTCAACAAGTTGATTCATTAAGCGGTAAACTTCAACTTTTGCTCCTACATCAATGCCGCGTGTCGGCTCATCAAAGATAAAGACTTTCGCTTTTGTACACAGCCATTTGGCAATAACGACTTTCTGCTGATTTCCACCGCTCAATTTTCGAGCATGAAGATCAATATCATCTGGCCGAACTTTCAATTCCTTTACGTAATTTTTTGCTTCATTACGAATCGCTTTTAAGTTCACAAGATTCGACTTATTTTTAAACTTCTTCATGTTAGCCATGGCAATGTTAAAATCAAGGGGTTGATCCAGAAGAAGCCCTTCGCTTTTCCGGTCTTCCGTAATAAAGGCAATCCCGGCTCTAATCGCATCTTTCGGCGATTTAATTTTTACCTGTTTTCCATCGATAAACACTTTCCCCTGTTCATGTTTATCCGCCCCGAAAATGGCTCTCGCAAGCTCCGTTCTGCCTGCACCGACAAGTCCGGAAATCCCGACAATTTCACCGTAGTTAACCGAAAAATCAATGGGTTCCGTTGTGCCGGCCACTTTTAGGTTTTCTACTCGGAATCCTTCATTGCCTAGCGTAAAGGACTGCTTCGGATATTTTTCATCCAATGAACGCCCAACCATCAATTCAATCCAATGATCGGTTTCAGTCGTTTTGACATTCAGCGTATCAATTTTAAATCCATCCCTCAGTATGGTAATACGGTCTCCCATACGTCTTATTTCGTCCAGGCGGTGCGATATAAATACAATCGCGATTCCCCGTTCCGTCAGCTGCTCCACACATTTGTAAAGCTGTTCTACTTCCGACCCGCTTAAACTGGCTGTCGGCTCATCCATGATAATAAGTTTCGCATCAAGAGTAAGCGCTTTAGCAATTTCCACAAGTTGTTGCTGGCCAATGCCAAGCTCCCCTAAAATTCGATCAGCAATTTTGGGATCCTGACCGAGCATTCCCAGCGCACGTTCCGCTTCTTTTTTCATTTTCTTATGATCAATCAGTGATATTTTACCGCCTTTTTTAATTTCGCGGCCCAAGAAAATATTTTCATACACTTTCAGTTCTGGAATTACATTTAATTCCTGATAAATGGTGGCAATCCCGAGATTCATCGCATCGACAGGATTGTTAATCTGTACGTTTAGACCTTCCCAATAAATTTCCCCGGCATCTTTTTGATAAGCACCCGTCATAATTTTAATGAGTGTTGACTTGCCTGCCCCATTTTCACCGAGCAGTACATGAACTTCTCCAGCTCTCACTCCAAGATCAATTCCTTTTAACACATGGTTTTGATTGAAGCTTTTTTTTATTGCCTTCAATTCAAGGAGGCTCCCTGCATGAGTTACCATATAAAGACCCCTTTCCAGTAAATTATGTTACGAAATTAAGGAAAGCGTTTTCCTAACTTATCTGAATTATAATTTGTATGTGTTAATAATTCAACAATTTTTTTGAAAGTTTTAAAAAAATTTTTAAAATAAAAAGAAAACATTTACCCGTTAAAGTAAACGCTTTCTTATTAAGTCACTTTGCCATGTTTATTTTTTGTCCTGTTTGGAACGATTGCCGGGCAGCCAAGGCAATTTCAAGTGCTTTCACTCCGTCATGGACTGTCACACGAGGCGTTTCATTCAACTGTACGATTCGAAAGAAATCTTCCAGTTCAATGGTATAAGCATCGACGAATCGGACAGGAAAATCCGGCAGCAAGTCGTGCGTTTTTCCCGATTTCGTTAAAATATGAATGTTACGATGACGAAGATCACCGATAAAAATAGATCCTTCTGTCCCGATTACTTCTGCCCGAATATCATAGCCATAGTACGCGTTGCGGCTTGATTCCACATCACCAGCGGCGCCTGAATCAAATTCAAGATAGGCAAGCGATTGATCGATGTCACCGTACTTTTCCATAAATGAATGTTTCAATATTCGTCCGTGAGCGGCAACAGAAGACACTTCCGCATTCATTAAATAACGGGCGATATCGAAATCATGGATCGAAACGTCAACGAAAATGCCCCCGCTATGCTCAATAAACGCTTCGTGCGGCGCATGGGCATCACGAGAAATTCCCCGATAATAAATCGGCTGTCCTATATCTCCCGCTTCAATTCTTTTTTTTGCTGCATCATACGCTGGATCAAATCGTCTCATAAACCCAACCTGGCAAAGGGTATTTTTCTCTTTCATAAGTTTTTGAATGCTGTATGCTTCGTCCAAATCAATCGTAAGGGGTTTTTCAACAAAGACCGCTTTGCCTGATTCGGCTGCCTTTTTCAATAACTCATAATGTGTGCTCGTCGGTGATGAAATAATAACAGCACGAATGTCATCATTTTGAAACACATCATCCGGATTCGTTGTGTATGACGGTACTTCCAGTTCCTGTGTAAGCTTTGCGGCCGTTTCCTCATTCATATCACAGACAATAGACAATTCCGCCCCGCGGATTTTCGATACATTTACAGCATGCCAATAGCCAAGGCGTCCAAGTCCAAGTACGGCTGTTTTAATTTTATTCATATTTTTTGCCTCCTATACGTTCGTTAAAATAGATTGATTGTCAAGCGATGCATACGCTTTTTCAAGGTAGCGTGCCATCTCAGCTGAATGCCCCGCATGATAGGACGGCGTTGTTGACTCCAGCACACACGCTTGAAAATGATTGACCTGATTAACGTACTGATCATCTTTTACTGTTTCATAATGAATGACCGTTCCATTATCATTTTTTACCGTAATTTTTCCACGCTGATCATCTGATACGTCCGGACGGAAAGAAGAATCGACTGTAATGGAGCCTTTTTCGCCAATGATTTCATACCGGTTTAAAAAGGGCAGTTCCATTGAGGCTGTTACTTCAGCTGTACGCTGTTTCTCATCAATCATTACACATGTAGATGTCGTATCAACACCATAGTGAGGATGTATTTTGCCTGTCATTGACATAGACACCGGCTTAAATCCGATTAATTGGGTGAGTGCATGGATGCCATAACAGCCTACATCACGCATCGCCCCGCCGCCGAGAACCCGATTCAATCGAATGTCCTCCGGATCATCCAGCATCCAGGAAAAATGCGCTTTCAAATGTTTGTATTCACCGATGAGGCCTGATGAATATAGGTCTTTCATTCGTTTATGCTGCTGATGGAACTGGTACATAAAGGCTTCCATAAACACAACACGGTTTTGATTAGCTGCTTCCTTAATCAAACCCATATCTGCTTCTGTTAATGCAGCCGGTTTTTCTAACAAAACGTGTTTTCCTTTTTGCATCGCTTTGACCGCCCATTCCACATGAAGCGCATTTGGCAGCGGGATATAAACTGCATCGATGGACGGATCATCGAGAAGCTGTTCGTATTGATCATAAATAACCGGGACGTTAAATCGTTCCGCTTTTCCTGCACTTTTTGAAGCAACCGCATACACAATTGCTTGCTCTGATCTCCGTAAAGCCGGTACAAGTTCATCATATGCAATGTTCGCCGCACTCAAAATTCCCCAACGTACGTTAGTCATTGAATGACCTCCTCCAAGATTAATCGATTAATCAAAAATTATGATTAAGCGCTTTCTTTTTAAGATTGTAACGTAATCCCTTTTCTTTTTCAATTTATTTTTTATTTCTAATTTACAACTTCCTTGCTGAATCCCGCTCAATGACGACCGGAGGAAAAAGATCTGTACTTTTTAATGTGCCTCCTTTTTCAATTTGTTCAATGAGTAAATCAACTGCACGGTAACTGATCTTTTTTACCGGCATGGCAATGGCGGTAAGCTGCGGAGAAACAATTTGACACAAAAACGTATCGTCCAAACCAATGACCGAGATATCTTCCGGTATTGACAGCCCCAATGTTCGCGCCGCCTGCATAATCCCGACAGCCAGCACATCATTACCGCCAAAAACAGCTGTAGGGCGATCATCTTGTTTCAGCAGGTTTAATGCCATCGCTTTCGCTTGATCGATTGACGCTTCAGCATAGCGAATCAAAGGTTGTTTCATTTCTTTTTTCCGAAAACGTTCTTTGAATCCTTCAATGCGTCCATAGCTGCTGACGGAATCTTTCTCCGCAATCATCGCGATGTTCGTATGTCCCAATGAAAATAAATAATCTGCCGCCATGATCCCCGCTTCCCAATCATTGCCGCTCACGCTATCAAATTGAAAATCCGGCCGTTCGTGGGCAATACAAACAGACGGATACTGTTCTCGTTCGATTTCCCGCAATAATTCTTCATTTTGAAATTTCGACGTAATAATAAAACCATCGACATTTTTTTGACGGAGTACGTCTGCTTGAAGTCGTTCTTTCACAGGGTCATTTTCCGTGCTGCACATCATTATACTGAATCCTCTCTCCTGTGCTCGTTCTTCAGCATGTTTTACGTATTCCATATAGACAGGATTGAGCATATCAGGCACAAAAAAACCTATTGTAAACGCGGCTTTTCCTTTTAGGACAGATGCAGCGGTATTTGGGCGGTACTGCAGTTCATCCATGATCGCCAGCACCTTTTTTCGTGTTTTATCCCCTACTCTTCCTCGTTCATTAATAACGTTTGAAACGGTAGCGGCGGATACACCCGCTTTTTTCGCAATATCATAAATTGTTGGCTTCATCATATCCCCTCTCTCCTTTCTTTTATTATAACAATCTTCGAAAAAACATATAAAATTTGCAAACTTGACATTCCCCTGACACATTTTTCTTATACAATAGGTGTATCAAATAAAGTGTATAGATAACTTAGGAGGATTGATCATGAAGAAGAAGACGATGTCATATGTGATGACCGGCGCGCTATCGATTACGATTTTAAGCGGTGTTCACTCTTCTCCAGCTCAAGCCGCTTCTCCACAAATGATAAAAGAACAGGCGGCACCGTCTGTAACAAGAGCAGGAACGAAGAATTTTGCGGATGTCATTGCGGATCAGGCAGCCGCTCTCGGACTTAATATAGAAGGCGATGATCTGGAGACAGCCGCGAAAAAAGTGCGGTTGGCTAAATTACACCAACAGGCTGCAGCGCTGAACATTAAAACGGATGGGAAAGATGAAAATACCATCCGCCTTGAAGTGAAAAAAGCACATGAAACAAACGTGTTCAATATGGCGGATTACTATGGAATCGCCACAGATGGCAAGCGGACAAAAGACCTTATTAACGAGATTGCGGCGATTAGCCCGCAGGCAGCTGCACAATTGAATGGATTTTATTAAACCGGCGGCCGCGGCCGGTTTTTTTGTGACTAGAAGGCGTTTTCTCGGTCCTGAACTTTTGTTCACTGTTACGATTTCATTATATAATGAGACAAAAAAAGAGGTGTGAAATATGCAGACGATTTTAGTCGCGGAAGATGAACGGGCAATCAGCAAGGTGTTGAAAGTCTATCTGGCCAAAGCGGGTTTTCAAGTCATACAAGCGTATAACGGCATTGAAGCGGTTAATAAATTCCATGCTGACACGCCCTCCCTCGTTCTTTTGGATGTGATGATGCCCGGGAAAGACGGATGGGCGGTGCTTAAAGAAATTCGCGCAGCCAGTACATGCCCGGTTATTATGCTTACAGCGCTAAATGATGTTCACTACCGGCTGGATGGCCTTGATGGCGGAGCCGATGATTATATTTCGAAGCCGTTTATTGCCGATGAAGTCGTCGCACGTGTAAGGGCTGTGCTGCGCCGGTCAGATGATGTGAAGCCTCCGGAAAACCAGTCTGCATACGGAAGCTTGACCATTGATTTTGATGCCCATCGTGTCACATTAGCTGAACAAGAGGTTTCTTTTACACCGCGTGATTTATCCCTCTTTTTATTTTTAGCTGCCGCGCCGAACCGGACGTTTACGCGGGAGCAGCTTCTCGATGAAGTATGGGGGCATGATTATGACGGAAGTGACCGGGCCGTTGATTTGTCAGTGAAGCGTATACGGAAAGCGCTGGCAAAATGGCCGGCGTCCGAAGGGGAAATTAAAACACTGCGCGGATTGGGGTATCAGTTTGTTGCGGAAGAATAAAGAACGGCGCATCTCGCTCCTCCGCTATTGGACGACTCGTTACGCGATTACACTCGCCATTGGACTGCTCGTTCTGGCGATGCTTTCTGTCGTCTGGATCCGGCATACAACGCTTGAAAACCGGCTCGATGTATCAGAATTTTTGGCAGCAGAGCTTGCAAGCCGCATTGCGGGAAACCAGCAGGAAGCAGCGGGCGGTCAGGAAACATATTTAGATGATGACATGATTGAAGCGCGTGATGAACTGATGAAAATGGAGTCTCCCCCTTCTATTTTCATTACCGATGCCAACGGGGTTATTTTGTCTGCCAGCGAACAGGAATTGTACAACAGAGATTCGTTCCCCGCGGTTATTTTAAAAAAAGACAATGATGTGCAGACCTTCCCATCCATAAATAACGACAACGCACTCGTCTATTTAATTAAAAAGCCAATTACGGTGGATGATGTCACATTCGGCTGGGTGGTCATGCTGCAGCCGGAAGATGAATTCGCCGATCTCAACGACGAATACCGTCTTCTCGCCTTGCTCATATTGGGCAGCGGTATTCTCGGCTGGGCCGCGATTTATATTTTATCCCGCCGCCTTGCCCGTCCGATCAGTGCCGCCGCGGCAGCCGCCAAAGAAATCCGGAATGGCAATTATGGCGTTTCGCTTATGCCATCAAAAGCGAAAGAACAAGAAGTATACGATCTCGTCACATCATTTAACGACATGGCCGTCCGGCTTGAACAGCTTGAATCAATCCGTGCTGAACTGCTTGCAGGTGTTACCCATGAACTGAAAACGCCTGTCACATCCATCAGCGGCCTTTTACAGGCGGTCAAAGACGATGTCGTCACCGGTGAGGACGCAAAGGAATTTATCACCATTTCACTGAATGAAACGGAACGAATGCAGACGATGATTAACGACCTGCTGGAATTTAATACATTTGCCGCCAATGCGCTTCCTGTGTCAACAGCGCCCCATGAATTGAATGCACTGACGCGTGATATTGTTCATGAATGGAATTTGGCGCGCAATGCGGACAGCATTCCCGTTCATTTCCATCCGGGCGGCCATGATCTGATTGTGTTAACCGATCCCGTCCGCTTCCGCCAAATTATGATGAACTTATTAAATAACGCTGCACATGCCATTGAGGGCACCGGTCAAATGACAGTGACGGTCATTGACGACGGGGACGGTGCTTCCATCCATGTATCCGATACAGGCATTGGTATCCCTGAATCCGAGCAGACGCTTATTTTTGAACGGTTTTACCGTGGGGAAAATAAAAAATATAAAGTGCGGGGACTCGGACTCGGCCTGCCATTCAGCGAGCTTCTGGCCCGGGCGATGGATGGCGATCTGGAATTGAAAGAAACATCGCCATCGGGCACGACTTTTACATTGAAAGTAAAAAAAGTGAATGTCCCATAAATAATGATGGGCAAACTTACGGGGTATTTCCTGCATTTTTTCTCTTATAACCGGCACGTTTCTTCCATAAAAGCGGCGCAATACCTCCTGTTTTCAAGTGGATGGCGCCGCTTCATCTTTTTGTTGTACCAATTTTTGAAAGTCGAGCCAAACGGCACATCGCCGCTTTTGTCCAAATCCTTCTTTTCAGCGAGTTAGCCACCCTCGTTTCTGTCTTAACTGATCATCAAGATCTTTTTAAGATTGACTATACTGAATGTCTCTCTCAAATTTCTCTCAAAACAAAAAGCACCCCGCAGACTGAACGCTACTTGAGTGCTTTTACTGAAACGATACTCGATTTCTTCCTTCTTTTTTCGATTGATACAAAGCGCCGTCTGCCCGTGACAGGAGCGTAATGCTTGTATCGTCTTTTTCATATGTGGCCGCGCCGATGCTGACGGTTACTGCAGTGTGCGCCCAAACGCTATAAGCAATATTCTTCCGGACTCGTTCCGCGATCATCCGTACTTTCTTCGCACTTGTTTGTGACAGGATGATAACAAACTCTTCCCCTCCCATTCGGGCAACAACATCCTCTTCACGTATTTCATTTTCTAATTTCACTGCCAGCTCCTGCAGCACCAGATCCCCGATTGGATGCCCGAAAGTATCATTCACTTTTTTAAAATGATCCACATCAATAAGAAGGATCGAGAAAGGGACCTCTTCTGTTTCGGCCTGCTGCAGGAAAGCGGCCATCCGCTCCTGAAAAAAACGTCTGTTCTTTAAACCGGTTAATGGATCCGAAAGTGCCATCTCCTGCAGCTCCGCATTCAGCGTCACCAGTTCTTGTTTCTTGCTTTCGAGTTCACTCATCAGCTGCTGCAGTTTCCAATACGCCTCGTTCGTTTCCTGCAAAATCCATTCTGTATGCCGCTTCTCCCAAATCAGCTCATTTTCATACTCGTCACGAAGCTTCATTTGCATGAACACAAACTCGATACGTCCCTCTCGCTCAATCGCATTGACCAAAACTGGAATATGCTCTTTCCTGGACCTCAACGTCAAATACATCTCATTTACGCGTTGATACATGGAAATCAGCGGCGTAAAATATGTCTGGTAGTACATTTTTGATGGTACCGTCAGAATGGAATGAATGTGTTGATCCGCCAGCTCATGCCCAGCAAGCTCCAGCATATCGAGCATCGTCTGATTCGCTTCCATAATGCGCCCATCTTTTTGCATGACAAGATATCCGCAAGGCGCATAATTCAACTGATCATCCATCACACATCCTCCATTCTACTTTGCCAAATATGCCTGAATACATGCTGCCGTTTCTGCTGGATGACTCATATGCGGATTATGACCTGACGCTTGCATGAGCACCAACCTACTATTCTTGATTTGTGCGTGTACATATTCGCCCACTTCCACCGGCGCAATGGCATCATCCCTCATCTGCAATATAAGCGTCGGCGTCGTCACCTTGCGAAGCTCATCTCGTACATCTGAAAGAAATGTCACTTCCGCAAATTGCCTGGCAATGATAGGATCATTTGCGCACAGCGTCTGCTCAAAGCCCTCCGTCAAGCTCGTCCGTTCCTCATTTTTCATTATAATAGGCGCTAAATACTTCGCCCACCCATTATAATTTTTCTCCATCATATTGAGCAGCGCATCAACATCCTCCTTCTCAAAGCCGCCGTAATAATCCGGCGGATCATTTAAATAACAGGGAGAAGGGCCAATCATAATGAGCTTCTCAAAAAGGGCAGCCTTTTTATTCGCCGCCAGTACCCCAATCATACTGCTGACAGAATGCCCAACCAGTACCACTTTCTCAAGTTCAAGCGCATCACACACCTCCAGCAAGTCCAGCGCATATCCTTCGAGTGAACTGTAACGAGTCGGTGAATAGGCTGTTTTATCAGACTTTCCAGACCCTACATAATCGAATACAATGACCTGATATTCCTTTTCAAACACAGACACCACTTCACTCCATACTTGCTGATCACACCCAAATCCATGTGCAAACACAATCGGCTTCGTTCCCTTTCCAAAAACGCGGACATGATTACGTGTAAGCACTGTCGATCCTTCCACCAACAGTTCCTCCTCTCCATTTGTCTTTCTCTTCTATAAATTTGTAAAAATAAGTTAAGAACAATGGCATTTAGAATCGGCCGGATTTTTCTTGATTCCTTATTTTCAATGCTGCTCTATGTCTAATTTTTAAACCGATATACCCGTTTACAATTAACTATATTATAAACAAACTTTACTTCAAAGACGAATAAGTATACAGAAGGCGTCTAAGCTTAAAAAACGATAACATTTGGTAAACGAAAAAAGCCGAAGAGGATCTCTCCGGAGTCTTTCCATTATTTACGACAATCACTAAAAAAGCTGTCTCAATAATTCGTCGAGACAGCCCTTCATTATTCCGAAATGCCTTTTTCAATTTCATCAGTCTGAGCAAGAACGGATTGAAGTCCGCCGCCTGATAAGTACCAGACGTTTGGATCAAGGTAGATCACGTTGTCGTTGGCTACCGCTTTTGTATTTTTCACAAGATCGTTTTCAACGACCTGCTTCACAGAAGATTCGCCGTCCGTGACGACTGCGCCGCGGTCTACAACAAACAAGTAATCAGGATTTGTTTCAACAAGGTATTCGAATGAAACGCTTTGTCCGTGAGTCGATACCTCAATTTTTTCATCCGCCGGTTTCACGCCGAATACATCATGAATGATTCCGAAACGTGATGCCGGACCGTATGCACTGATTTTTCCTTCATTGGCAAGGATCACAAGACCATTGCCTTCCATTGAAGATGCTTTTTCATTCAAAGCGGCGATTTTTTCATCAATGGCCGCTAATTTCTCTTCTACTTCTGTTTCTTTCGCAAAAATTTCACCGATTGTTGTGGCATTTGATTTAAATGACTCCATGTAGTTAGCTGTATCGACTGCAAGATAAATCGTTGGCGCGATTTCCGCAAATTGATCATAGAGGTCCATTTGACGGCCGGAAATCACAATTAAATCAGGGGCAAGTTCATTAATTTTTTCAAAATCAGGCTCTTTCAAGCTTCCTGTGTTGGCATACTTTTCGTCTTCAAACTGCGACAAATAATCCGGAATATTTTCTTTCGGGAGACCGGCCGGCTCAATGCCAAGCTCTGCCATTGTATCCAGTGTACCAAAATCAAACACAACCACTTTTTCAGGGTTAACGGGAACAGTTGTCTCACCGAGATCATGTGTAACGGTTATTTCTGCCGGTTTCTCATTGCCTTCCGCCGGTTTTGCCGTTTCTTCCCCGGATGTCGATGAGCTGCACGCTGCGGCAATCATCGCAAATAGTGCCATTACAATAAACAAGATATATTTTTTCATGATTTTCTCCTTTTATTAGCTGAAATAGACGCAAATTTTTTGATTATTAATTTCTTGAATCGACATATCCATCCCATAAATCTGCTTTAACGTCAGGCTTGTGATAATTTCATTGACAGTTCCCTGCGCTTCGATTTTGCCGTCTTTTAACGCCACAATGTAATCGGAATAAACAGACGCAAAGTTAATATCGTGAATGACGATCAGCACCGTTTTGCCGAGCTCATCCGCAAGGCGGCGGAGCACTTTCATAATTTGGACGGAATGCTTCATATCCAGATTATTAAGCGGCTCATCAAGTAAAATATATTCCGTATCCTGGGCAATCGTCATCGCGATAAACGCACGCTGTTTTTGCCCGCCGGACAGCTGGTCCAAATATTTATCCTGCATATCTTCAAGCTCCATGTAGCGGATCGCTTCATCAATATATACGTGATCTTCTTTCGTCAGCTTGCCTTGCGAATAAGGAAAGCGGCCAAACGAGACAAGATCCCGTACAGAAAGACGCAGGCTTAAATGGTTCGACTGCTTTAAGATGGCAATCTTCTTCGCCAGATCCCGGCTTTTCGTTTCCTTCACTTTTTGCCCATCGATCAGCACTTCCCCGGAGTCGGCGCTCATCAGCCGGCTGATAATGGAGAGAAGTGTACTCTTCCCGGCACCATTCGGACCGATAAAAGAAGTAATTTTGCCTTTTTCAATATTGACTGACACATCATCAACGACCGCTTTTAATCCGTATGATTTCGAGACTGAATGTACTTCTACCATTATTTTTTACTCTCCTTTAATAACAAGTAAATAAAGTAAATGCCACCGATGAAATTAATGATCACGCTGAGCTGTGTGGAAAACGTAAACACGTGTTCAACGAGCATCTGCCCGCCGGCAAGCGCAACGACTGACACAAGTGCGGATGCGAAAATTAACGTAGAGTGCTTATACGTTTTAAACATTTCATAGGCGACGTTGACGACGAGCAAGCCCAGGAAAGTAATCGGACCGACAAGTGCCGTCGCTACTGAAATCAAAATGGCGATAATGACTAAAAGCCGTTTGACGGTATAGTCGTAATCAACGCCAAGGTTGATCGCCGTGTCTTTCCCTAATGAAAGCACATCCAAATATTTAACAAACTTCATTAAATAAAGAAGTGTTGCACCTGTTAACGCGATGGCCATCATAAATACTTCCGTCTGAATATTATTAAAGCTCGCAAACATGCGGTCTTGAATAATTTGAAACTCATTCGGATCAATGAGCACCTGCATAAACGAGGTGAAGCTGCCGAAAAACGTACCGAAAATTAAGCCTAAAAGCAGCAGAAAGTAAATGTTCTGGCCTTCACGGCGAAACAGCAGACGGTAGAGGACAAGGGCGAATAAGACCATAAAACCGACCGAAATCGCAAAATTAACCTGCTTGTTCATAACCGTCAAGCTAGTTGAACCGAGGAAAAATACAAGCGTCGTCTGAACGAGCATGTAAAGCGAATCGAGACCGATAATGCTTGGTGTTAAAATCCGGTTATTTGTAACGGTTTGAAACAATAGCGTCGCAATGGCAATAACGGAACCTGTCAGCACAATCGCGGCGATTTTTTCAGCGCGGCGCGGCAACGCGTAATCCCAGTTTGGTCCGAGTTCAATAAACAAATAGCCGGCGATCGATGCGGCCGCTAAAATGACTAATAATATAAGTTTGCTTTTTTCACGCATAATCCCGTCTCCTCATCAACAAGTAAATAAATATTCCGCTTCCGATGACACCGACTGTCAGACCAATCGGAATTTCGTACGGAAAGATGAGAATTCGGCCGAGAATGTCGCAAAACAAAATGAAAACCGCACCGAGCAGCGCTGTGTCAGACAGGCTGTTTTTTAAGTTATCGCCTTTGTAAATTGACACAATATTCGGAACGACAAGACCGAGAAAAGGAATAAGTCCAACCGTCAGCACAACAAGTGTTGTCGATAAGGCAACGATGACAAGACCGACATTAACCGCCTGCTTGTAATTCAGACCGAGGTTGCGCGCAAAATCTTCACCCATGCCGGCAATCGTAAAACGGTCTGCAAATATGTATGCAATGATAACGAGCGGGATACTGATATACAGCATTTCATAGCGCCCTGCCGTAATCATCGAAAAATCTCCCTGTAGCCAGGCTGACATGTTTTGAATTAAATCGTGTTTATACGCAAAAAACGTTGTAATGGAGCTGATAATGTTCCCGAACATTAAACCGACGAGCGGAATAAAAATCGGATCTTTCATTTTGATCCGGTCAAGAATCTTCATAAATAAAAACGTGCCGGCAAGCGAGAAAATAAACGCAACGATCATTTTTTCAATCGGACTCGCTGCCGTAAAAACGATGAGCGCGATTAAAATACCGAACCGGGCAGAATCCATCGTCCCTGCTGTTGTCGGTGACACGAATTTGTTGCGGCTTAACTGCTGCATAATAAATCCGCTTATACTGAGCGTTACACCAGCAATTAAAATACTGATCAGTCTCGGAACACGGCTTTGCCAGAAAATTTGCGTCTGCTGGTCGCTGAACCGGAACAAATCAAGCGGTGAAATGCTTGTCACGCCGACAAATAATGATGTAAATGATAATAAAATGAGCAAAACAACTAAATAACGTTTTTTCATGACTCGTCCTAACCTTCGTATTGCTGTCATTGAAATAGTGATAGAGAGACTCATTCTCAATTGAACCGAAAAATATAGATGCCGATTGAGAACCGGCAATCACGTTTATGACAAATTTCGGCGAATCAGGTCCAGCGTACGCAAACACTGCTCAAATTCATCCGGATCAATTCCGGCCGAAGCATCCGCAATCGTCTGCATTGCTATCGCATTATAAACGTCTTTCATCCGCTTGCTTTCTTCGGATAAAAACACAAGATTAATGCGTTTATCAGTCGGGTGAGGACGTCTGACAATCAGTCCATTCCGCTCCATGTTCGCAACAAGCCGTGAAACGCTCGGTTCATCCCGTTCATTCAGCACCGCAAGCGACTGCTGAGTTTGACCGTCATGGTCGTACAGGCGGCTTAACACCTGCCATTGCTCATGTGTGAGTGGATACCCTTTTAAACGAAAATACTGGTTCAGCCGATTGGTCATAAGCCGTGAACTCTGAAATAACTTATACCCTAGCGAGTCATCCAGCTTGTACATCACTATTCTCCTTTGACAACTTATCTATTTCATTGTAAAGGAAAGAACTTGTCGACGCAAGTAGTTGTCCGTTAAACAGGCTCTTTTGATGAAGCAGCTCTGAACGTCTCACTGTGACGTTTCCGGCTGGACGAACACTGTCCTTTCATTTTAAGAAATATATCGCTCCTCCCTTCATTTTAAATGAGAACGTTTTTCACAGTTTCATTATAATGATAACGATTTTCATTGTCAATATATTCTTACATTAAAATTTTTTCCATTCTATTCTATTTTTCGATATGATAAAACACGAGACTACAAAAAGGAGCTATCATTTTGAACAATTCAACACCTATTATCCGTTCCTGGAAAATCATTCTCGCCACCTGGCTGATCATTGCTGTCATTTTCGGCTTTTTTGCCACAAAGCTGCCATCGAAGCTTGAAGGCGATGGGTTCCGGACAGACGGCGACTATGAAAAAGTCCAGCAAGAACTGCATGACACATTTCACTATCCTGAAAACACACTGCTTATTTTATTTGAAAAGGAAGAGAGTCAGTCCGCTGAAGAATTTCAAAGTCAAATCCAATCTATTTTAACGGACATTGAGAAAACGAGCGAACCTTCCGCCATCGATTCGCCGCTTGTCAACAATGCATTTATGAAAGAACAATTTGCTTATGCGGCTGTTCATTTTGACGATGAATCGCTCGAAATGGACCCGGTCATCGAAGACGTTCAATCCATCATTAAGGATAAAAACGGCGTTTTCTTGACAGGAGGACCTGTTATTTCGAATGACATCAATCAAGCAAGCCAGGATGATTTGAAAAGGGCGGAATTAATCGGCTTGCCGGTTGCACTGATCGTCTTGCTGCTTGCACTTGGCACCGTAGCCGCTTCTGTTTTGCCGCTCATTATCGGCGGCGTAACGATCGTAATCGGATTCGGCATTTTATCCTTTATTGCCGATTATGTCGATTTGGCCATTTTCATTTTAAACATTGCGCCGATGCTTGGTCTTGCGCTGTCCATCGATTTTTCTCTTTTATTTATCAACCGTTACAAAGAAGAACGCGCAAATGGACGATCGATCGACGACGCAATAAATGTGACCATTTCCAAAGCGGGACATTCGATTTTGTTTTCCGCCATGTGCGTGTTTATTGGGCTCGGTTCCGTCTTACTGATCGATATCGATATTTTTAAAAACGTCGCCATCGGCGGCATGACCGTCATCGCGATCGCCGTTGCTGCTTCCATGACTCTTTTGCCGGCAATGTTAAAATGCCTCGGTGACCGCGTGTACAAATGGAAAATAATCCGCTCAAATCATGACACGTCGAACCGCTGGCGTACGTTTGCCGGCTTTGTGATGAAACGGCCGGTTTTGGTCGCGACTTTGGCTCTGGCGGTTCTCGGAGCAGGGATTTTACCGGTCAAAAATATGAATCTGGCTATTCCGGGTGCCGATGCACTGCCAGCGTCATTTGAATCTCGCACCGCCTATGACACGATTGAAAAAGAATTTATGAAAGAGACTGCTTCAACTGTCTATGCAATCGCTGAACGTGACGGTGGCTGGCTTAACGAAGACGGGTTGACCGTCATGAAAGAGCTGCAAAATAAATTTGAACAAGAGGATCACGTAAGCGGCGTCGATACGTTATTTTCAATAAGCAGTCTGGACGACCCTGCTCAGCTTGCTTCTATGATCAAACAGCCGCAAGCTGCCGGGCTGCAGACGGCGATCGATGGATTAGTGAAAGGCGAGCAGCTGCTCATTCCCGTTTCATTGAACGTGGAAGCTTCGTCTGATGAGGCACAGACGCTTGTCCGTAACTGGAGTGCGGCATATTGGCCTGCCGGGATTCAATTTGGCGGACAGCCAAAATTCAATCAGGAGCTGTACGATGAAATTTACGATAAAATCATTCCGGTGCTTGCTGTTATTTTAATTTCGACCTTCTTTATTTTAATGGCGGCATTCCGTTCCATTATTATTCCGTTGAAGGCGATTTTAATGAATGTCATCAGCCTGTCATCTACATTCGGCATTCTCGTCTGGCTGTTCCAGGGCGGCCGCTTCGGTCTGGAACCGGCGGATATTTCACTTATTTTACCGGTACTTGTGTTCAGTCTCGTCTTCGGGTTAAGTATGGATTACGAAGTGTTTTTAATATCGCGCATCCGCGAATATTACATTGAAACACGCGATAACACATATGCGACGGTTGAAGGACTTGCCGGTACAAGTAAAATTATTACGTCCGCGGCACTTATTATGATCGTCATCACCGGCGCTTTCGCTTTTACCGGTGTAGTACCTGTTAAACAGATCGGCATCGGCATCGCAATCGCGATTGCCATTGACGCAACCATTGTACGTTTACTCCTTGTGCCAAGCTTAATGAAACTGCTCGGTACCGCCAACTGGTGGATGCCGTTTAGAAGATAATGATTTTACCCGCTGCATCATGTGGATCAGCGGGTTTATTCATTGAATAATTATTCAATTATTGCTACTATTCTAATTATAGATTGAATAAAGGAGGATTTTTTTCATGTATGAGATTGCGATTATCGGCGGAGGGCCTGCCGGTGCAAGTGCGGCGCTGTTTTCAGCAAAAGCGGGCAAGAAAACATTGGTACTTGATAATGACAAAGGAATGACAAAACGCGCGTGGCTGGAAAACCATTTAGGACTTCTTGAAATCTCCGGTCCTGATTTAATTGCGGCCGGGAAAAAGCAGGCGGAAAAATTCGGAACAGACTGGAAAAATGAATCGGTGACAACCATCCAAAAAAATGAAAACGGCTTCACGATCGAAACAGAAAGCGGGGAATCGTTCGAAGCGGCACATGTGGTTCTTGCAACAGGCGTCGCGGTCTCACTTGCTGAAGCGATCGGTTTAAAAACGAAAGAGGGCACTGAGCCTCGTATCAAAACGGTGATTGATGTAGATGCAGCTGGAAAAACAAACGTCGACGGCATTTGGGCGGCGGGAACCGTTGCCGGTCAAAGCGTCCATACCATTATTACAGCTGGTGATGGAGCAAAAGTGGCCATTAACGTCATCAGCGAGCTGAATGGCGAACGGTATGTAGACCATGATGTATTGAAATAAGCGGAGATGTCTCAAACGTTCATCAAAAAATCTCCTTCCTATTTCTTTTGGCCGGATTTTCGGTGAATCCGGCCGTCCTTCGTTATCTGCAGCTTATGGAACAGCACCGCGCTAATTGTTCTCTTACTTTACAACATATCTTTTATATTTTTCATAATCAGCCCGGTGGCATTCAACGGTTAATTTTGTGCCGTCTTCTTCATAGGATGTACCAATAATCGCGGCCTGCTCATTAAAGTGAGAGACAATGTCCCCTTCATCATACGGGATTAACAATTCACATCGCACGTATTCTTTAAACAGATGACTTTTCATCACATCCGTCAGCTCCAAAATACCGGCCCGTTCTTTTGCAGATAAATACACCGAATTCCCGGATGCTCCCGGATAATCGATACCGGCAAGATCCGCTTTATTATAGGCGTAAATGACAGGCATGTCTTTCGCGCCGATGTCCTCGAGTGTCTTATCAGTAATGTCGATCATCGTCCAGTGCTGTGGGCTGGATACATCAATGACATGAACGAGTAAATCCGCTTCCGCCGCTTCTTCCAGCGTCGAGCGGAATGCTTTTACTAAATGATGCGGGAGCTTATTGACAAAGCCCACCGTATCAGCCAGTAAAAATTCCTTTTTGTCGGGCAATGTAATGCTTCGGACAGACGTATCAAGCGTGGCAAATAGCATGTCCTTTTCAAAAACTTCCGATCCGCCGCCTTCATACGTTTGCAGCATCGCATTCATTACCGTTGATTTGCCGGCATTTGTATAACCAACGAGAGCCGCAACCGGCATATTGTTTTTCTTGCGCTGCTTTCTTTGCACCGTGCGCTGTTCGGAAATTTTCGCCAGTTCTTTGCGGAGATACGAGATTTTCGTTTCAATTTTCCGGCGGTCGAGCTCGAGTTTTGTTTCACCAGCGCCGCGGTTTTTAAAACCTGATCCGCCCCCCTGGCGTCCGAGTGCAATATATGTCCCGACAAGACGCGGCAGCATATATTGAAGGCGCGCCATTTCCACCTGCAGCTGTGCTTCCTTCGTCTTTGCCCGCCGGCCGAAAATATCCAAAATCAGCATCGTTCTGTCGATTACTTCGCATTCCAGCTCCTTTTCCAGGTTGCGAATTTGTGACGGCGATAATTCTCCGTCAAAAATAACGACGTCGGCTTCCTCATATTCAACAAGTGATTTTAATTCTTCCACTTTCCCTGTCCCCATGTAAAGGGCTGAATGAATGCGAGGCAGGTTTTGTGTCATTTCTCCGCGAACATCAATCCCGCAGGCGTCCGCCAGATTTTTCAGCTCTTCCATCGAATAATCAAAATCATCGCCATTATCAAGGTTCACGCCGGCGATAATGCCTTTTAACTGCTCCAGTTTTGTTTCATTCATACTTTGTCCTCCGTTATAAAAAAACCGCAGACGGCGGCCTGCGGTTTCGATTCGTTTCGTTATTTTATCATGCTTTGTTTGTACAAATCAAACGCGGTCAATAGCGGCCTGCATTTTTCGTTCAACATCCTCTGCCGTTGTTTTCAACGTTTGATCCGCTGAATCCACCTGACTGATCAGTATGGTCGGCTTCGGCATGCCGATTTTCACTTGCCCCTTGTCTTCATACACGGCCATTTTACACGGAAGAAAATAGCCCGCCAGCGGATTTTCAGATAATACTTTTTTCGCTTCAACCGGGTTGCATACTTCTAATATTTTATAATGTTGATCGAAGTCGAGTCCTTTTTCATTAAGCATTTCTTTCACATTAAAGGACCAGAGCACGCCGAATTTTTCTTTCTGCAGCTCTTCTTCAATGCGTTCCGCAGCTTCGTCCACAGTTAAATGGACATCTCTTGTATAATGAAACATGCCTATCTCCTCCTTTCTATTCGTCTTTCGTAGTGTACCCTCCATGGTAAAATCCAAACAAAAAAAGCGGGAGCTGAAGCCCCGCTTTTACAAGAAGAAGAAATAAATAACCGCCGCCAGCACAATCCGGTAAATGGCAAACGGGATCAGTTTCACACGGTTAATTAATTTCAGGAAAAATTTGATTGAGATCAATGCGAACACAAATGCGCTAATAAACCCGATAACGAAAAACGGCATCGCTTCGATCGTGAAATATTGCCAGTTTTTCAAAAGAGAAAGAAAACTTGCGCCGAACATGATCGGCACCGCCATAATGAATGTAAAATCCGCAGCTGCCCGATGACTCATCCCAAGCAAAACACCGCCCGAAATGGTAGATCCTGAGCGGGAAAAGCCCGGCCACAGCGACAAACATTGAATGAGGCCGACTGAAAGAGCTTGTCCATACGTAATTTGATCGACCGTTTCCACTTTTCGCTTCCGTCCGCCGATTAAATCAGCTGCAATCATTAAAAACGCTCCGACAACGAGACCGATTAACACCGTTTCCGTTGAAAATAAATGTTCGTCAATATAATCTTCAAACAAAACACCAAGCAGCCCGGCTGGAAGTAAACCTATTATAACGTGCGTCAAACGAAGGCGGCCGCCTTGTCCACGTGTTTCTTTGTTTAATCCAAGTAAATCAATGAACCGATTTCTGAAGACAAACACAACAGCTAATATCGAACCAAGCTGAATCACGATTTTAAACGTATTTGCTGCATACTTTCCTAAAAATTCTTGCGACTGGAGCCACATGTCATCGACGATAATCATATGTCCCGTTGAAGAGACCGGTGCAAATTCTGTCAATCCTTCGACAATACCAAGGATCACCGCTTTTAAAAGAGTCATAAAATCCATTATTCGTTCTCCTTCTATTGATTTCCACTCTTAAAAATAGCATGTTTTGAATTATACGCCAACTTTTATCCTCATAGACTGAATTTCGTCCAAAAGCCAGACTGCACCTTCTTTACTTAGGACAATATCCCCACTGAACCGCCAATGATTTTTTGAAGCCACGCCCGTCATCATACACACCCGCTCCTCTTCCCGGGCCTGTTCAGGGTCATATTTTTTAAGAATAACCGACTCGTTTTCCTGAGTCATGATAACGGAGTCCAAATGATGTATATTCAGCTGTTCCCGCAAAGCTCTTGGAATGATGACCCGTCCCTCTTTATCGACAATCCGCTTCAATACAATCTCTATCATCATCCGCCTCCAATGATTCATTATCACCATATATATTACAATATTTTTCATTTATGGTAAAATAAAAAGAATGTGTGAGTCACACATTCTTTTTATACCATGCAGCTGCCGCCTGTACTTCTGTTCCGGTCAGCATATGGCCATTTTGTTCCCAGTGAACGGCTGTGGCCGCGCCCGCACGATCCAGCAGCTGCTGTAACTCTTCCGTTTCCTGCGGCGGGCACATCGGATCGTTTTCACCTGCCGCCATAAAGACCGGCGTTCCGGTTAAATCAGGCAAATTAATTCCCCGTCGCGGCACCATCGGATGATGCAAAATAGCTCCTTTTAAGGCATTTTTGTAATGGAAAAGCAGGCTTGCCGCAATGTTTGCCCCATTTGAATAGCCAATCGCAATAATCGAACCGCGGTCAAACCCATATTCTTTTGACGCGTCATCGAGAAACTCATTTAATTCTTTTGTTCGAAAAATTAAATCTTCTTCATCAAAAACACCTTCCGCGAGCCGGCGGAAAAAGCGTGGCATTGCATTTTCTAGTACATTGCCGCGGACGCTTAACACAGATGCTTCCGGGTCTACAGCTTGTGCAAGCGGCAGCAAATCCCGCTCGGTGCCGCCTGTACCATGCAGCATAAGCAATACATGTTCATTTTTCCCTTGCTGAAAAATATGTTTCATGTTTGTTCCTCCGTTTCATTATTTATCTCGAATTAAAGATAATGGTACAGGAGGAACGATGACACGTCAAATCATTTCAATTTTATTCCGTTTCAACAGCAGCCGATGTTTCTATCGGACGCTTTTTATGTGTTGCATATAACGCCACACCGGTAAAGAGTGCCCCTCCGGCAAGATTGCCGAGTGTAACAGGAATTTGATTCCACAGCCACCAGTCTGCCATCGACACATCCGCACCAAACATCATGCCGGCTGGGATGACAAATAAGTTAACGACGGCGTGTTCAAAACCTTGTGCAAAAAAGATGAAAATCGGCAGCCACATCGCCGCTATTTTGCCAATGACACTGCTTGACGTCATCGCCATGACGACTCCGAGCGCCACCATCCAGTTGCATAAAACAGCTTTCACAAAAACGACTGCCAGTCCTGCACTGCCAAGCGCTTCATATCCGGTTGTTTTCATTTCGGCTGTTTTTACAATTTGGTCAATAACCGATTGATCGGCCGAAAAACGGAACGAAATAAAGTAAAGGGAAGCATAAAACAGACAGCCAATTATATGACCAATAAACACCCAGCCCCAGTTCGACCACATTTGACGGGCCGATGCTTTTTTCTCATAAACAGCAAGCGGAATAAGCGCAAAGTTGCCCGTGACAAGCTCCAGCCCGAGCAGCACCACCATGACAAAGCCGGCCGGAAAGATAAGTGCGCCAACGATGCCCATCCCTGTCTGAATAGAAGCCGTCATCGCCAGCGTGACGGCATAACTGATAAAAACGCCGGCAAGCGCACCTCTAATCAGTAAATCTTTAACGGACATGCCCGCTTTTACGGCTCCGGCCTGCACCATATTTTCAATAACCTGTTCAGGCTTTATGTATCCCACGTTTGATTGCTCCTTCGATTTTTTTCTTTTAGTATACAATCAAGCCGTTATGTATGGGAAAAAAAATAAAGCAGATTTGTGACTTACGCACAAATCTGCTTTATCAATTGACCAATCTTTTAATAAGCAGCGGCCACCACTTCCTTCAGCAACAGTTCTCGGCATTTGACCACGTCGCCGACAACGATGATCGCCGGGTTCGAAATCGCGTACTTTTCCGCTTCTTCCACAAGACCGGAAAGCGGTGCGGTCACCACACGCTGATTCAATGTTGTTCCTTGTTCGATAATGGCTGCCATTGTCCCGCCGCTCCGTCCATTTTTCATCAATTCCTGACAGATGTCCGGCAAGTGCTTCATGCCCATGTATACGACGATTGTATCAACGGCGGCCGCTAAATGTGCCCAGTTCACTTCCTTTTTCCCGTTCATTTGATGACCTGTCACAACGGCAAACGAATTGCCAAACTCACGGTGAGTAACAGGAATGCCCGCGTAAGCCGGAGCTGCAATGCCAGCTGTCACACCTGGAATAATGTGAAAAGGAATACCGAATTTTGTTAAATAGGCCGCTTCTTCTCCTCCTCTGCCAAAAACGAACGGATCGCCGCCTTTTAACCTTACGACCATTTTACCTTTGGCGGCGTATTTCACCATAAGCCGATTAATTCGATCCTGCTTCATCGTATGGCACTAAGGTAATTTACCACAAAATATACGGACAGCGGAAGGTTTGGATACATTTAATAACTGCTTATTGACAAGACGGTCATATAAAACCACATCCGCTTTTTGAATCGCTTTTAAGGCTTTCACTGTAATTAAGTCCGGATCACCCGGTCCCGCGCCGACGATATACACTTCTCCCATCCGGGCCGCCTCCTATTCTGTTCCTGTTTTCGCCACGATAACGGATGCCGGTGCCTGTTTCTTTTTATGCGTGGCATAGAGCGCCATCCCGGTAAATAATAAACCCCCGACAATGTTTCCAATAGTGACTGGAATTTGATTCCAGATCCACCAATCGGCCATGGATACATCCGCGCCGAACATCATGCCGGCCGGAATGACAAAGAGATTCACGACTGCATGTTCAAACCCTTGCGCAAAAAAGATGAAAATCGGCAGCCACATCGCCGCTATTTTACCGATGACACTTTCTGTTGTCATCGCCATCACCGCACCGAGCGCCACCATCCAATTGCACAACACCGCTTTAATAAATACAGCGACAAACCCTTCACTGCCCAGTGCCTGATAACCAATTGTTTTTGCTTCAGCTGTTTTGACAATTTGCTCAATAACCGATTGATCCGCTGCATGACGGAATGCTGCGTAATAAAGAATGGCATAAAATAAACAACCAATGATGTGGCCGATAAAGACCCATGACCAGTTCGACCACAGCTGGCTCATCGTTGCTCTTTTTTCAAGCACAGCCAGCGGAACAAGCGCGAAGTTACCGGTCACCAGTTCCAGGCCCAGTAAAATAATCAGAACGAAGCCGACCGGGAATAATAGCGCGCCGACAATGCCGGCTCCGGTTTGCAATGTGGCCGTCATGGCCAGCGTGACCGCATAGCTTAAAAAAACACCGGAAAGCGCACTTCTCAAAAGTAAATCTTTCACAGGCAGGCCCGCCTTCATCGCCCCTGCCTGCACCATGTTTTCAACTACTTGGTCCGGCTTAACAAAACTCATACCGCCACGCTCCTTTTACACAAAAATGTAGACGTCGTCCCCTTCAATTTTCACATCATATGTTTTAACGCATCCATGATCCGGTGCAGCCGCTTTTCCATCTGTCGTGTTAATGCGCCAGTCATGCATCGGGCAAAAGACGTGCTCGCCGCTGACTATCCCTTGAGCGAGCACACCTCCTTTATGAGGACAGCGGTTTTCAATCGCCCGAACATGGCCGTCTGCCAGCTTAAATAAGGCAATTTCCACCGAACCAATCCGAATGGTCTGACCAATCTTTTCAGGCATCTCCTGAAACGACGCGGCCTTTACTTTTTCAATTGTTTTTTCCATTTCAACTGCCTCCTTTATTTTGTTAAGCTGACAAGTTCTGTTTCATACAATTCTTTCCGGATTTTTTTGTTCTCAATGATTTCTTTCCAAGGTTCTTTTGTAACTGACAACGCTTCATCTATACGCGTATTGAACGCATCGCGCGCCGCTTTGTCCGCCAGCACTTCTTTAATATGATCAAGGCCAACACGCTCGACCCAAACAGATGTCCGCTCCAGATATACCGCATCTTCACGGTAGTACTGCATAAACGCGCCAATCATCTCAAGCACTTCATCATTCGTTTTCACTTTGCATAATAAATCTGCTGCCCGTAAGTGTGTGCCGCCGTTGCCGCCGACGTAAATTTCCCATGCACCTTCCACACCCACAACGCCGATATCTTTAATACCCGATTCCGCACAGTTTCGCGGGCAGGCGGATACAGCCATTTTCACTTTATGCGGCGTACCGATTCGTTCAAATTTTTTCTCCATCGCGATGCCCATACTAATGGAATCCTGTGTTCCGAACCGGCAGAAATGTTCACCGACACATGTTTTGACGGTGCGGAGCGTTTTTCCGTACGCATAACCGGATGGCATATCCAGGTCAGCCCATACATCAGGTAAATCTTCTTTTTTGACACCAAATAAATCAATGCGCTGCCCGCCGGTTACTTTTATAAGCGGCACGTCATATTTTTCTGCTACATCCGCAATTTTACGGAGATCTTTCGCCGATGTGACACCGCCGTACATACGCGGGACAACTGAATACGTACCGTCTTTATTTATATTGGCATGCATCCGCTCATTGACAAAACGCGATTCCTTTTCGTCCTCATACTCCATTGGATTGATCATACCGAGATAATAGTTAAGCGCCGGGCGGCATTTCGAGCAGCCATCTTCTGTTTGCCAGCCGAGAACATTCATCACTTCACGTGTATGCGTCAGCCCTTTTTTACGAATCGATTCGACCACTTCATCCCGTGATAATGTCGTACAGCCGCAAACCGGTTCTTTTTGGTCCGCTTTCTCAAATTGATCGCCGAGCGTATGCGCCAGAAGATCAACCACAAGCGGTTTACAGCCGCCGCATGACCGCGAAGCACTTGTGCATGCTTTCACTTCTTCAAATGTTGTTAACCCATCTTGACGGATCGCCGTCGTGATGGTACCTTTTGTGACACCGCTACAGCCGCAGACGAGTTCGCCGTCCGCCATTGCCGCCGCCATATTTCCCGCGGCTTCTTCAGCGGCGCCCATGTATTCTTCCACATCCGCCTTTTTATTGATCAAACGAAGCAGTTTATTTCCTTCACTCGTATCACCAAATAATACCGCTCCGGTCATTTTTCCATCGCGAATGACGATTTTTTTATACATCCCTTTCCAATCATCAAACATTTTGATCGTTTTTGTTTCTTCGTCTTCTGTTATTTCACCGACAGAGAAGACATCAACCCCGGATACTTTTAACTGCGTAGATAAAACAGAACCCGCATAACCTGCTGCCGGCTCACCGCAAATGCGTGCCGCCATCACTTTTCCCTGCTCATAAAGCGGTGCAACGAGACCGTATACCACATCCCGGTGTTCTGCACATTCACCGACTGCGTATACATCCGGAATATTCGTTTCCATGTAATCGTTGACGAGGATCCCCCGGTTTACATCAATGCCGCTTTCTTGAGCGAGCGAAACATTCGGCCGAATCCCCGCCGCCATCACAACGAGATCCGTCTTCATCGTTTCTCCATCACTAAACCGGATGCCTTCCACCCGTTCATCCCCAAAAATTTCAGCTGTCTGTTTATTCATGAAGAAATTCACGCCCTGCTTTTCCAGTTCTTTCTGGAGCAGGCTGCCCGCTGTTTCATCCAGCTGCCGCTCCATCAGCGTGCAGGACAAATGAATGACATCGACATCCATGCCCAGATTCAACAGTCCTCGCGCGGCTTCCAAGCCAAGAAGTCCGCCGCCGATGACGGCGGCTTTCTTGTATTCTTTTGACACACTCATCATTTTTTCACAGTCTTGAATGTCGCGGAATGCCGTTACTCCTTCTTTATCCGCACCAGGGATTGGAACGATAAATGGAAGAGACCCTGTTGCCATAATTAATTTGTCATAAGGAACAATGCGTTCTTTACTTGTTTGAACCAGCTTTGCTTCTGTATCGACCCGCACAACGGTTTCTCCCGGATAAAGTTGAATTCCGTTCTCTTCATACCAGCTCCAGTCATTGAGCGTAATATCTGAAATAGTCGTATCTCCCTGCAATACTTTCGACAATTGAATACGGTTGTAGTTCGGATACTTTTCTGTTCCAAATATCGTTATATGAAAATGATCCGGACGAAGGTTCAAGATTTCTTCAACCGAGCGTACACCGGCCATTCCATTTCCAATCATAACGATTTTTTCTTGATTCATCTTAACATCCTCCTCAGTGGCTGTTGATAGATTTGATTATAGATAACAAATAAGAAGCTGTCATGAATTGTGTAATATTATCTAACACATAAACATTTATGTTATATTAAATAACATTATTTCGTTACACTTTTGACATAACTTCGATATAATACATTTAAAACCTGTTTGAGGTGAGTGTATGACGGATGAAGAAAAAACGTACAAAACAAAAAAAGTGATTACCATCGGCATCGTGAGTGAGCTGACCGGATTATCAGAAAGACAGATCCGCTATTACGAAGAACGGAGGCTCATTTTCCCCGGGCGGTCCGACCGCGGTACACGAAAATATTCATTCGCGGACGTTGAGACGTTAATGGATATCGCCAACCAGATGGAAGATGGTGTGCGGACGTTTGAAATCAGACAGGAAATGAAGAAGAAACCAAGTGAACAAAAAATGAAGCGTAATATGATCAAGGGGCAGCTAAACGCCCGGTTCGGCATTCAAAACGGTCTAAAAAAATAAGACTTGCCGCAGCAAGTCTTATTTCTTTTCCTCTATTAAATATGTATCCAATATTTGCATTGCTTCCCGAAGAGACAGATTAATTTCTTCAATTCCTTTTAATTGATTATCACCGACTTCCACAATATGACCGATTGATCCAGAGATGGACTGCACCACTTCCTGCACATCTCTAATTGACGATTCCATAATGGATGTAAATTCGAATATATTCGTTGATAATTTTTGTATTTCACTCGCGACGACCGCAAATCCCTTCCCCGCTTCTCCCGCACGCGACGCTTCAATGCGTGCATTAATCCCCAAGAGCTGGACGTTTTTTGCAATATAGTTAATATTTTGAATGATATCATCAATTTTTTTCAGTTTTTCTTCCGACTGCTTCTGCTCCTCTGCAAGCGTACTGCTGATCGACACAAGCGAATTGGCTCCGTCATTCATTTTTTCCATATTTGTATTGACAGCAGTAAGGGACGATTCCACATGTTCATGAAATTTTTTTAAAATTTTCTCATATTTCGTTTCAAGTGCAACGCCGAGACCGCCGATCACCTGTCTGTTTTCATCATGAATCGGCACAACGCCGGCAGTCAGCGGCAAATTATACAAATGTTCCGGAATTTTCATGACCATCTTCTTATTTTCTCTCACTGCAGCAAAAAGCGGCGTCTCCCGGCTGACCGTCTCTCCTGCTTTAATGCCCAGATTAAACTTTTCTCCCGGAAAGGAACCGAGACAAACACCATTCTCGTCGATAATCGTCATATTTGAATCAATCGGCAGCGCTCCCTTTAAAACAGGCACAGTCTTTAACAATTGGTCCAGCAGCGGATGTGTATGATTTTCCAAATTAAAACCCTCCGTCTATGCATTGATGACATCATTATAACAATAGACTGACAAAGAAAACATATGATTACAGAAAATTCTAATTCACTATGTCGTATGAAGCGATTGAAACGTTCAGAATCTTAAATAGAATATTCAAAATGATTTTTTAAATTGACAAATATGAAAGGTATTTGCTACTTTCATAACTATATAAATATAATATAAAACCCTCATTACTATCTCGATGGGGTAGAGGTTGCAATAATTAATAGTAGCTTACTTGAAGTCTGATGGGACTGTTGATTGTATGTCGAAAGGAATTATTGCCGAAGTAGGAAAAATCCATTTTATTTTTCTATACTGGGTTTACATCAAACAGGTGTAAAACTGTCACAGATTCTTTCTGTGGAGAGCTATGCTGAGATAGTTTGCGGGGGTATAACCATTTATTTAAAACGCAAAGGTTTTTTCCTTTGCGTTTTTTCATTAGGAGGATATAGAAATGGAGAAGAAATGGGGATTTTGGCTATTAACCGCTATTGTCGTTGGAAATATGGTCGGTTCCGGGATCTTTATGCTGCCCAGCACATTAGCGCAGATGGCGAGTCCATTAGGTGTTGCCATCGCCTGGCTGCTTACAGGTTTTGGTGTATTAATGATCGCACTCGTATTCAGCACGCTTTCGAATCGACAGCCGGAATTAACAGGCGGGCCACAAAGTTATGCCCGTGCACTATTTAATAACCCCAAATACGGAAAAACAGCTGGATTCTCAATGGTGTGGGGATACTGGGTAGCAAACTGGATCAGCAATGTCGCGATCATAACCAGTTTCGCTGGATATTTGTCTACTTTTTTCCCTATTATGAGGAGCGAATATATTCTTTTCACAGCCGGATCTCAAGAAATCGGATTGGGAAGAATCGTAACTTTTATTGTCTGCAGTCTTTTATTATGGGGTACTCATTTTATTTTAATAACAAGTATGACGAGTGCCGGTAAATTAAACTTCGTTGCAACCGCATCAAAAGTGATCGGGTTCATGCTCATTATTACAGCCGCTCTTTTTGCATTTGATTTATCTACTATCGGGGATTTATATACACCCATTGTTGATGGAGAAGGAACATCGCACGGGCTGCTCAGCCAAATTAACCTGGCCGCCATCTCCACTTTATGGGCATTTGTCGGCATTGAATCGGCTGTTATCTTATCCGGACGGGCAAAATCGCAGCGGGATGTCAGCCGGGCAACGGTAACAGGACTTCTCATAGCACTCGTTATTTACATGGCGATTACATTATTAATCATGGGTGTGCTTCCTCAAGAAGTATTAAAAACATCAGATAAACCATTTGTCGATGCCCTCTCTGTCATGATCGGCGATACGGGCGCCACAATTATGGCTCTTTTAGCGATCATTTCGTTATTCGGCTCAACGATTGGCTGGATTTTGTTAAGTTCAGAAATACCTTATCATGCTGCTAAGACTGGGATCTTCCCTGCCTATTTTGCGAAATCAAACAAAAAAGGCAGCCCTGTCCGCGCCTTAACTGTGACAAATATGATGTCTCAAATTTTTATTTTCTCAACGATTTCAGGAACAATCAGTGAAGCTTATACATTTTTAACAACATCGGCGACACTTGCTTACTTAATTCCTTATTTGGTATCCGCCGCCTTTCTTTTAAAAATGACCGTGAAAGGGGATACGTACAATCCCGGCGAAAAAATGCGTATATCGAATGGCATAATCGCTCTCTTTGCCTTCATATATTCCGTATGGGTGATCAAATCTGGAACGGCTGACTGGACGACATTTACGTTAGGGATCGGCTTGTTTTTATTGGGGGTTATTCTTTATCCCCTGCTTATCCGTATTCGTTTAATTAAATCATAATCCAATTGCGCGAACACAGAAAAGAGCGGCCCCTGCTTTTAAGGACGCTCTTTTCTGTTGGCTATTTTATTTATTCCTTTTTTATAAATGACAATCACATTCACTAACCATAACGTTTCAAAATTCGGATCATCGAGTAAAACAACCCGATTAATTACGGCAATGTCATCGCATTATGCTTTTTAATGACCTGTTTGATCATTTTCGGACCCACGCCCGCAAAATCCATGTTAGATAAGCCCATTTTATCCGCTCATTTTGGCATTAAAAAGGCAAATAAAAAGCGTTTTAAAGCGCTTTTCATTTGCCCTTTTTTTCATACACATAGCTGCTTCAATCTTCAAATTTTGTTATGAACGCGGTGCCCAGGAAGCAAATCGTTTCTTTAGCGGCTGTAACAAGACGAGCTCAAAGAATAAAGCCATCAAGCCGATTGTAATAATCCCTACCATAACGAGAGAAGAATTCGCCATTTGGCCGCTCGTTGAAATGAGCCATCCAATCCCGGCATCGCCGCCAATCATTTCGGCCGCGACCAATGAACGCCACGCAATCCCAAAGCCGACAATCACACCGCTGAAGGCAGATGGCATTACTTCAGGCAAATACACATACCGGGCTAATTGAAAACGATTGGCCCCGAAGCTCAAGGCGGCTCTTATATGCGACTGTTTAATTAACTCCATCCCTTGTATCACATTCACCAGGATCGGGAAAAAGGCCGCCATGACGATGACCGCAATCATCGGCGCATTCCCTAAATCGAGCAAAAGGATAAACAATGGCGCCCACGCCATTGGAGGCGTTGCCTGAAAAAAAGAAACAATCGGGTTCAAAAACAACCGAAACGGATGACTTAAACCCGCTAACGTGCCAACGAGAAACGCACTAACCGCCGCTATGCTAAATCCGATCCCTAAACGATATAAGCTGATCCCGACATGGTCATAAAATTCCGCCGATGCCAATTGCACTGTAAACTCATTAATAACAACAAGAGGTCCCGGAAAAATAAGATCAGGATAGCGGCTTGCGATTGCTGTCCAAACAAGAAAAAGAAACGGAATCGATAAACTTCCCCATACCCACTTTTTCCAGCCGATCATGTTACTCTACCCAACCCTGATCAAACATGGCCTCTACATCAAACGGCTGTTCAATCATTTTCAACTCATAGTTCATATCCGCCACTTCTTGATAAAAGGCAAAATCTTCTTCCGTTATTTTGTCATCAAAGCTGTGACGCTCTAACGCTTTTAGCAGGACGTCTTTTGCTTCCCATGCTTTGCCGTTTTGATCTGTGATACCCGGTACATTATAGTTATTCACCAAAATATCAGCAGCTTCATCTTTATTTTCTTGAATAAATTGAATGGACTCTTTATGGCCTGCCATAAATTTTTCGACCGTCTCAGGCTGACTGCTCAACAAGTCCTCTGTCGCTAAGATCACAAGGGCAGGGTCCGGCATTTCCTTTATTACATTTACGCCGCGCAATTCAGCGATGGATAAAAACGGTTCAGCAGCGACCGCTGCATCAACGCTTCCTTTGCTGAGGGCTTGTTCCATGACAGGCATTTGCATTTGGGTAATCGTTACATCCGATTCTGCTAAATTCGCTTCCGGCAAGACGAGTCCGCGAAGAAGAACATCCGCCCCGCTCCCTTTCACAATAGAACCGATTTTTTTCCCTTTTAAATCTTCCACACTTTCAATGCCCGAGTCTGGGTTTACCATCAGGCCGAACTTCCCGTCACTTACTTTTGCGATCGCTTTAATTTCCGCACCGCGGGAAACCCAGTTGACAGCCGCAGGAACGCCGGCATAGGCGATATCCAGTTTCCCCGAAGATAACGCTTTGTATAAATCAGGTCCATTTGAAAAAGAATAAAATTCACTTTTCAATCCCTGTGCATCGATCAACTTTTCACTTTCCGCTATAACGGCGGGTGCATTAGACAAAATATTGACATAGCCAATGCGAATGGTTTCACCGGCATTTTCTTCTGCTGCCTCATCCGTTTCCGAATTGCCGCCGCATCCCGCAAGAATGAGCGTGATTATTGTTAATAACATGAATAAGCGTAATGAGTACTTCTTCTTTGCTGTTATATGTTTCACTTTTTCTTCCTCCATCTTTCTTAAATTCCCGAACCGGATTGTTCCCCTTTGTGGACATGGCCCTCTTTTAAATGTTGAATCAGCTGTCTTTTGTATTCGTTAAATGCGGGCGTCAACCGCACCTCCAAATTGCGGGGACGCGGAAGGGAAACGTCGATTAAATCCAGAATCTCGCCGCCGCCATTTTGCATCACGACCACTCGATCCGATAAATATACGGCTTCATCAATGCTATGTGTGACCAATATAATCGTCATACCGGTTTGTTCTTGAATGCGCATCAATTCATCCTGCATGTTTTCCCTTGTTTGTGCATCCAGTGCACTGAAAGGTTCATCCATCAATAAAATTTCAGGGTTTGTGACGAGCGTGCGTGCAATCGCCACACGCTGTTTCATTCCACCGGATAAATCATGAATACTGGCGTTTTCATAACCGGATAAGCCGACTAATTGAATGGCCTCCATACTTTTTTCGATTCTTTCTTTCTTGTCCATACTTTGTATTTTCAAGCCGAATGCTACATTGTCGATGACATTCAGCCATGGAAAAAGAGCCAAATCCTGAAAGACAACAGCGCGATCCGGTCCCGGTTTTTTAACAGGTGTTTGATTGACGTATATTTCACCGCTTGTAGGCTGGACAAATCCCGCTATCACATTTAATAATGAGCTTTTTCCGCAGCCGCTTGGTCCGACTATGCTGACAAACTCACCTTTCTTTATATGAGCGGAGACATTTTTAAAGATTGTCCTCTTTCCATCATAAGAAAGATTTAGATTTTCTATGGTTAATTTATTATTTTGTTTAACCAAGATCCTGGTCCTCCCTTCTTTGAATTTAATTCCAACTAAATTCATATGATAACCTATTATTAGACTTTATCAATATGTTTAAACAAATTCAACTCCAAATTTCTCGGCTGAATGATGAAAAGGCTTCCTTTTAATTCTAAGGAAACATCAAATAATTCATGAACTGTCCTTAAATGGAATGTGGACATACCCTTATCGTTTGAATGTTACATAAATACATGATACGGTAGTATTAAGTAACATGAGGGAGAGAAGAAAGTGGAATATGTTAACCCGATAAAAAACATTCATGAAATAAAATTAATAAAGAAATTGTTAAAAAAACAATCCAGCCGTGACTATGTTTTGTTTGTATTAGGCATTAATACCGGGCTTAAAATCAACATGCTTCTTTCTTTAAAAATGGATCAATTAGTGGACGATTCCGGTGAGATACTTTCATTTCTTCATATAGACAACCAGCGTATTTACCTTAATGATCAAGTGAAAACGGCATTACGATTTCACTTGGAACAGAATAATCCACCGTTAAACAGCTATCTGTTTAAATCACCAAAGAGTGAATCACCTATTTCCCGGCAGCACGCCTATCGCGTTATCAATGATGCCGCACGGAAAGCCGGAATAAGCGATCAGATTGGCACACATACGCTCAGAAAGACCTTTGGGTACCACGCCTACATAAAAGGGGTCGCTATTTCATTGATTCAAGAACGATTTCATCATGCATGCCCTTCAGATACGTTTCGTTATATAGGTATGGATGATACGGATCAGAAAATAGATGTAAACCTTTAAATTTTATGTGATGGACTTGGGGCAGCATCTTCATTCGGCTGAAGACGGAGCACTTTTTATATCATGCATACAAAAAAGCTATTAGAGAAAAATGGTTCATTTCTCTAATAGCTTAAAGATCAAAGGGCTCTGCTTTATATCAGTTATTTTTCAAAAGTTTCTTCTTTAATAGAAGAGTGAATAGAAGTAGGCTCCGTGATCTTATCATCGGTCACATGAAGCTGGCAGATTTTATTTTCTTTAATGAATTTAAAGACGCCGTTATTAAAATCGGTGCCCGTTTCTTTATAGAATATTCCTTCATGGATCACTTCATCAGAATGAGTAAAGCTAATCCGATGTCCTTCATCAGATTTTACTAAGTATGCTCTTGTCCCATTGTCAAAAAGGTTTTCATCGTCCTCAACAGAGCGGTCGATCGATACCACGTGAAAATCGACAAACGAGATTTCGCGTAACAGCATATTCACAAAGGATCCCTTTTTAATTTCTTCCCAGCGGCTTTGAGGGGACTGTCCCAAAATAATTTGGGTAATATCCAATTCACGCGCGACTTCTGCAATAACTTTAACTGCCGGCCGCTTTTCATTATCGCGGATGATTAATTCTTCTGCGCCGAGCTCTTCAGCCAGAGCTTTCCACTGATCAATATAGGCAGCTTTGTCAGCACTTAATTCCTCTAGAGGAAGTGAATCAACTGTCAAAATGTAAAGCGGGCAATCGAGCATGTTGGCGATTTTGCATCCGCGTTTGATTAGCCGCTCACCATTTGGACCATAATACGCACAAACCAGGATGCTTTCATCCATCCGAGCTCTTAATTTTTTCATACCAGTCCCACCTTTATTAAAAGTTTTAAATTAACTTCATTGTGCCCAAGTCTAGAAACGGAAACAAGTATAATGAAGATACTTTTTTATCCCGAATGTTAGAATAAAGGGGAGTGACAAAAATTTCAACCCTAAAATTTCATTATGGTTACTTTTTATTTGTATTCCCCAATATTCCATAGGGTTCACAAGGATATACTTGTTTATTTATTTTTAATTTCGGATTATTCAAAATGAACAAATCATTACATATAAAAAGTTAGTGAGGAGGAAACGGATTGATCCTTATTCATGTGTTAATTCTCATCCCTATTTTAACAGCTTTTCTCATTCCGATCATTGGGAGGCAATTCCCTAAGCTGCATCTCGGATGGGCAGCACTTGCAGTTCCGATTGTATTATTTAGTTTTTTTGTTTCCAAAATTCCAGCGATTTCCTCAAATGAAACGATCGCAGGCTCTATGGCTTGGATCGAGGCATTAGATCTCCATTTTGCCGTTTATTTAGACGGTCTCAGCCTCATTTTCACCTTGTTAATTACAGGGGTTGGCAGCCTGGTAGTATTGTATTCGATTTTCTATTTATCAAAGGAAAGAGAATCACTCTCCCACTTTTACGCCTATTTGCTCCTCTTTATGGGTGCGATGCTGGGCGTCGTGTTATCTGATAACTTAATGGTGCTTTACCTATTCTGGGAGTTAACAAGTATCTCGTCCTTTTTATTAATTGCCTTTTGGTTCCGTCGAAAAAAGTCACGTTACGGTGCCCAAAAATCATTTTTGATTACGGTCGGCGGCGGCATTTCCATGCTGGTCGGCTTTATCATGCTGAAGGTAATGACCGGCACAAACAGTGTACAGGAAATCATCGCCATGCGGGATTCGATTCAGGAACACGAATTATTTGTTCCTGCCTTAGTGTTAATTTTGCTCGGTGCCTTTACGAAATCAGCCCAATTTCCATTCCATATCTGGCTGCCGGATGCGATGGAAGCACCGACGCCCGTCAGTGCCTACTTGCACTCTGCCACAATGGTTAAGGCAGGATTATTTTTAGTCGCTCGTTTCACCCCTGTTTTTGGCGGTGAAGAAACATGGTTCTGGCTTGTAAGCGGCGTGGGTATTTTCACCATGTTCTGGGGCTCCTTCTCAGCTGTTAGACAAAAAGACTTAAAGGCACTGCTCGCCTATTCAACTATCAGCCAATTAGGATTGATTATGTCTTTGTTCGGACTTGGGTCCGCAGCGCTGCAAGGAGGGGCTTCTACAGAGTCCGTCGTTTATACAAAAGCAATCTATGCCGCACTCTTCCACCTTGTGAATCACTCTACGTTTAAAGGCGCGTTATTCATGGTCGTAGGAATCGTTGACCATGAGGTCGGAACAAGGGACATCCGCAAACTCGGCGGATTAATTTCACTCATGCCGATCACGTTCACCTTAGCAGTCATTAGCAGTTTTTCAATGGCTGGACTGCCTCCTTTCAACGGTTTCTTAAGTAAGGAAATGTTCTTTACCGCTGTGTTAAATGCGAATGAAATGACTGTTTTTTCTATGGAGACATGGGGGCTGTTATTCCCGATCATTGCCTGGGTGGGAAGCATTTTCACTTTCACCTATTCGATGATCATTGTTTATCGGACCTTTTTGGGACCGTACCGTCGTGAAAAATTGGAAAAAGATCCGCATGAAGCACCCATTGGCATGTTAATCTCACCAATCGTGTTATGTGCGATGGTCATTCTCCTGTTCTTTTTCCCGAACCGGTTAAGTGAATACTTGCTTTCACCTGCCATGTACAGCATCCTCCCTGCGTATCAAAACGTGGAAGGGATTATTCCTAAAATCTCTGCCTGGCATGGATTTAATTTAGAATTATTCATGACAGCAGGGGTTGTCGTGCTTGGCGCATTTCTTATGAAGACCTTTCGATTCTGGAATATCGTTTATGATTTATTCCCTGAGCATCGGAGTCTTGACCGCGGATACCAATGGATTTTGTCTAAGAGCGAAAGAGGATCAAAAAAGGCAACCGACCGCTATATGACAGGTTTCTTGCCAAATTACCTTTATTATATTTACGGCTTCCTTTTGCTTATGCTGGGAGGAACGCTATGGCTGACGGGCAGTATCGTCATTGATACCTCCAATGATGCCCCGGTGAGTTTGTACGAAGGCATCATGGTCTTTATCATGGCAACCGCAGCTGCAGGCATCCTTTTTTCCAAGTCACGTATGACTGCTACATTATTAAATGGCGTTCTCGGCTACTCCATCGCAATTTTCTTTGTGTTATTTAGAGCACCGGACCTGGCGCTGACTCAGCTTGTCGTCGAGACGGTTACAACCGTTTTGTTTCTCCTTTGCTTTTATCATTTGCCGGAGTGGTCAAAAGAGGATCGGTCATTGAAAGTCCGCCTTCCTAAAATAGCCGTATCCATCGGAATGGGTGTGCTGACTGTCTTGATCGCTCTCTCTGTACAGGGAAACAAATTATTTGACTCCATTTCGAGTTATTTCGAAAATTCTTATGAGCTCGCGGGCGGGCGAAATATTGTCAACTCTATTTTAGGGGATTTCCGTGCCTTTGATACGATGCTTGAAGTCGTCGTCCTCTTTATCGCAGGGGTCGGAGTCTATACCCTCATTAAATTAAAAGCGGATCAAGGAGGGGATGAGATTGAGAGAAAATGATGTTATTTTACAAACAGTCTCTAAAGTAGCCGTGTTCATTATATTAACATTCGGTGTGTATTTATTTTTAGCCGGTCACCACAATCCAGGCGGCGGATTTATTGGAGGTCTCACCTTATCATCCGCCTTCGTCCTTTTATATTTAGCCTTTGACGTGGAAACAGTCAATGCAGGGATTCCGATGGATTATAAAATGGTCGCCGCAACAGGCGTTCTCATCTCTGTATTCAGCGGGATGGGCGCCCTTCTATTCGGCAGCGCTTTTCTGAGCCAGACCTTTGCATACTTTGATCTCCCCATTTTTGGAAAGACCGAACTGGCAACCGTCGTGTTGTTTGAATCAGGTATCGCTTTAGGTGTGGTTGGCGTTGTCGTAACCATTATGATTAGCATTAGTGAGGATGTGTAATATGGAAACGATGATTACTCTTGTAGTCGGCGTCCTCGTATCTGTTGCCACTTACCTGCTGCTCTCGAAAAATTTGATTCGGGTTGTATTAGGTACTGCGATTTTATCACACGCAGTACACTTGTTATTAATGACAATGGGCGGATTGAAAATCGGGAGCGTGCCAATTTTAGGTGATCACGTGGATACCTACACAGATGCGCTGCCGCAAGCACTAATCTTAACTGCGATTGTGATTAGCTTTGCTGTAACCGCCTTTTTCCTTGTTCTTGTGTACCGGACCTATCAAAGCACGGGAACCGATAATCTGCAGCAAATGAGAGGAACAAACGATGAATAATATTTTAGTATTTCCTATGGTCCTCCCGATCATTGTGGGTGTTTTATTGCTTTTCTTCCGTTCGAATCCAAACATTCAACGGTGGTGCAGTGTCCTGACGATGGTCGTCGTCTTTTTAATCAGCCTTTGGATTTTGGAGAAAGTAATGAATGAAGGCATCTTACGCCTTGATTTTGGGGAATGGGCGCCTCCGTTCGGCATTACCTTTGTAGCCGATGCGTTTGCGATGCTGTTAGTATCGACGGCTTCACTCGTGTCCATTCTTTGTTTGTTGTATGCCGTTTTTGCTAGAGATGAAAGAAGAGAAAAGTTCTTTCTATACCCGTTCTTGCTATTGCTTGTGGCGGGCGTAAATGGCGCATTTTTGACAGGAGACTTATTCAACTTATTTGTTTGTTTTGAAGTGATGCTGCTTGCTTCGTATGTCTTAATGACACTCGGAGGGGAGAAAAAACAGCTTACCGAAGGAATCAAATACATTTTAATCAACATTTTGTCATCCTGGTTCTTCTTATTAGGCATTGCCTATATGTACGGTACGCTTGGCACGCTGAACCTCGCCCAGTTATCACAGCGAATCGCAGAAGCTGGTCAGCCTCCGCTTCTGACAACCATCAGCATTTTGTTTTTAATCGTATTTTCTTTGAAAGCTGGATTGGTTCTCTATTTCTGGCTTCCAGGTTCTTACGGAGCCTTGCCGACAGCTGTTTCTGCTTTATTTGCAGCGCTTCTGACAAAAGTGGGCGTTTATGCACTATTCCGCTTCTTCACGTTGTTGTTTTACCACGAGCCATCGATTACGCATACGATTATCGGCTTAATGGCCATAGTCACCATGGTTGGAGGAAGTCTCGGTGCCATTGCCTATGTTGATTTGAGTAAAATCGCGGCCTATAACGTGGTCATTGCCATTGGATTTATCCTGGTTGGTTTGGCCTCTCATAACGTCGAGGCAATTCAAGGCTCCATTTATTACTTAATACACGATATTCTCGTTAAAGGGCTGCTATTCCTCTTGATTGGCACCGTGATTTATTTGTCCGGCAAAACAAGATTTCATCAGGCAAGCGGTTTAATTACCAACTATCCGCTGCTCGGCTGGATTTTTTTAATCACGATTCTGTCCTTAGGAGGCATTCCCCCGTTCAGTGGCTTTGCCGGGAAACTTTTAATTGGACAGGGCGCTCTTGGAGCCGGTGAATATGTTTTGACTGCTGTTGCCTTTTTATCAAGCTTGTTCGTCTTGTATTCGCTGCTGCGCATCTTTTTGAATATGTTCTGGGGTGAAACGTCCATTCGAACACAAAATCAGATCCCTTTGTCAAAAGGAATGTTAGCTCCATGCCTTGTTCTGGCCGCCCTGACAGCAGGATTAGGGTTGGGAATGGATGTCGTTTCTCCATACGTGACAGAAGCGGCACATGTGTTAATGAATCCGGAGCTTTATATTGAGGGAGCGCTGAACAATGAATAATTGCACAGATTCTGAAGGAGGTGGAAAACGTTGCCTGTACAGTTTCTATTAAATTTGTTAATTGCCATTTTATGGGTCTTTTTGAAAGATGAAGATACGTTTGAAGTTCCAACCTTTGTGGCCGGTTTTTTAATTGGAATTGTCATCATCTTTTTGATGCATCGATTTTTCGGAACACCTTTTTATCTGAAGCGTGCCTTCTCCATGCTGAAACTGCTTTGGATTTTCAACTATGAGCTTATGACATCCAGCATCTTAATCATGAAACAAATATTAATTCCAAGCGCTACGTTTGAGCCGGGCATTTTTTCATACGAAACAAAGCTGAAAAGTGATTGGGAAGTGACTGCACTCGCTCTCCTTCTCATGTTGACACCGGGTTCTGTGGTGCTGCGTATTTCACCAGAGGGGAATGTGTTTTATATTCATGCCATGGATGTAAAAGATACGAAGCCAATGGTATTAAAGTCCATTCAACTGTATGAAAAAGTAATTTTGGAGGTGACCCGCCCATGACGAACCTTATTTTCGTTTCGGCAATCGTTCTGTTTAGTATCGCCATTGCCATCTCCCTTTTCCGGGTTCTAAAAGGGCCGACGCTGCCGGATCGTGTTGTAGCGTTCGATGTCATCGGCGTCAATCTTATTTCCATTGTGGCGGTGTTAAGTGTTGTGTTGCGGACGAAAGCGTATTTGGAAGTTATTTTGATTATTGCCATCCTCGCCTTTATCAGCACCGTTGCCTTCTCAAAATACATTGAGAGAGGTGTCATCATTGACCGAAAACGAAATCGTTGAATTGATCGCCGCTTTGATGGTCTTGCTCGGGAGCATTATGGCCATCATCAGTGCCTATGGAATTGTTAGTCTGCCGGATGTTTATACCCGTTCACACGCCGGCACAAAGAGTTCAACACTGGCTGTCCTTCTGACTTTGACAGGCGTATTCATTTTTTTCTGGTCCACCGAACATTATATCAGCATCCGGCTTGTGCTTGGCATTGTCTTCTTGTATTTGACCGCACCTGTCGCAGGGCACCTCATTTGCCGGGCGGCTTATAATTCGGAAGTAAAGCTGGAAGATAAGACAGAAAATGAACAATAAAATATCCGGAAAATAAATAAAGCATGATTTCCATTTAATCGGAAATCATGCTTTATTTTATAGTTATCCACCAAGGTATAGCGTATGTATTTGGTGGAGACGGCGGGAGTCGAACCCGTCATCTCTACAAACGCTGGTGTATCAACGTTTAAGCCCAACTTTTGCTTATTTTAAAAATCACTGACCATGGTTTTGACCATGAGTTTCAAAAAAACCTTACGGAGACACGCTGTTTTTTATGCTTCATTACTTCTTAATACAATACCTGAAAAGCACGCTAAATGCCATCCTGAAATCATCCTTTCCATGTGCTCACGAGTTTTCTTTTGCAAATCGGAATGGCACTTTGGGATGAAAACTATACAGATAATCATATAACGAGAACCAATGACAAAAGACGGTAACAAATAATAGTTCCCGTCTTTGTTTACTACTATTCAATTTACCTCATTATTTCTTTGATTCAAAGTATTTGCTTCGCCCTATGATCCCCCAGTTCCAGCAAACGTATCACGATTCCATTGAAGGACACTTGTACATTACAACTCATCTTGATTGTATGAAACAATCCTGTTTAATATCTCCTGCCTTCTGAAATACTCCTCATGACGAATATCAGCAAGATGATATATTTCTTCTATATAATACTGGATGGTTATGTTTCCTCTTTCCAATACATAACAACCACAAGGAGGGGGCATCAGGGAAACGAAGGCTTTTCGAAAAACTTTATGACTTTGTTTACGTCATATCATTATAGATTTAATTCTTATTGTTAAATTGGTCAAATAACCCCCTTCTTTTGCCGTACCTTCGTGTTACAGTGTCCCCCCTCCTCGTGGTTGTCCCTTCTTTACAAAGAGCTGCCAACTTTATAGTTTCCTATTAATTGATATTCCTTTGAATACAACACGTTTATGGCTGTCTTCTGTTTTAAGGATTTGGCGGCCATATTCAGATAACAGTGCTTTGTTAAATTTCGTCTGTGAGATTGCCTGCATATTGTTTTCGAGACACATCTTCTTATAATGGTTATAAAGGTTTTGACTATGCTCTTGTCCATTCACATTGAGTTCACAATGCTCTGTTACGAACCAGATAACGTTATTGCTTTGCTTTTTATACTCAAACAAAAGGTTCTGAGTAGTAGAACTCTTTGTAAACTGATAATTGTTAGCCGTCAACCGTTTTAATCCTGTAATCGCCCATTGAACGATTCCATCCACTTCATTTTGCAGTTTGGCTTGCAGCCCAGTATCTATTTCACCCTGTGGAACTTGTCTGACAAATGGCAAGATGATTAACCTTCTGTAAAATCCATCTGTTCGGTCAATATAATTGGATGGCAATTCATTACACGAGAACAAAAGCCTTGCCTTGTTGCTAAAAGAAAATGGAGTGCGAAACTTCTCTTCGGCTACAATAGTATCTCCACTAACCAATGTTTTAAAGATACCTGTATCCTGCAACGCTTTATTTGGTAAATCCGCATAAATATTTGCGAGCTTACCAAAAAGTAAACTTGATTTGAACTGATGGGACAAGTCTTGCAACGGGACATTACTAATATTCTTCTTTCCTAATAAGTTTTCAACAACTTTCAAGAAAGTAGATTTTCCAGTACGCCCAGGACCATACAAAATGAATGCTTTTTCTGCTATGGTTTCTGCAATTAAAAAATAACCGAGCATTTCCTGTGCAATTAATTGGTCTTCTTTTGAAAGTACCGACTCCATGAATCCTTTGAAAATCGGATACTCAGCTGTCTCAATGTAATTTGCGTTTATTTGAATAGAAGTGAAAATGTCGGGTGAATGCTCTTCAAGCAACCCAGTTTGCAAGTTCAATATTCCGTTTTTGAAATTGATTCTGTTTTTTAACATTGGCGATTCAAACAAATCACCATTATGCCATAACCTATTCTTTAGTTGGTCCAGCGTATCTCGAACATGTGATGATTTACTGTGCTCGTCAATCAGCTTGCTTTGTATCTTCGTCTTAATTTGTTGTTCATCAATGTGCTGATAAACCCCTTGATGATATTGAAAAAAGTGTTCGTTGGCATACAAAAGCGTTTCTTCTGACTGAATATGCTTCGCCAAAATTCCTGGCATAAAAGTGATGGAGCTTTGTCCCTTCATGTACCAATGTGGAAGCTCTGCTTTTTGAATGGCAGGCTTTGGTATATCAGGCTTTTTGCTTTCAGCTTTATTTCTCTGACTCTCTCTTTCAAATACATTTCCCGTATCTTTAATTGCTTTCCCAATTACAACATCTCCGTAAGTGCTTCCGTCTGCGTAGTGAATACTATCCCATTTACTTCGGTATAGTCCCGATTTTCTAAACAACACGTCCATTTGGCTTGCATCTTTTGCGGTGTAGAAAGCTAAAGCGTTGCACAGGGCCATATCTGCTTCACTTTGAGATTGATAATACCCCTTCCAGTCTCCTTCGTACAAACTTTTTAACCGATGCCCACTTTTGCCTCTGAACATAACATCAATTATGCTTTCGTCTCGTACTTCTTCTCGTTGACTCAGTAAAACCAATTGTTCATCCTCATCTCCTTTCTCTAAAAATGTCGTGCAGATTGAATTAATTCCGTCTGTGGCCCATTCGATTTTGTCGTATCCATTTAACATATTTCCCGTCACCGTAAAGTAACGCTTGTTTTGATACACTTCTAAGCCGTACTCGCTATTCTTTGAACGAGTTGATGTTTTAGCTCCTTTTGTAATTAAATGAATGCCTTTGCCACTTGGGGAATATTCCGCATACGCTTTTCCTTTCAATTGGCAAAGAATCTCCTCTGCAACCTGATTAAATATCCCATTTTCCACGCAACCGTCAATGTCGATTCCTACTAAATCATCCGCCTCCGTAAAAACGAAGCCTATGCCTGTGATGAAGTTCTTCCCTGTATATTGAATGGCTTCTTCAAAGGAAAGCCAGTTTTCTACACTGTTTGAATCCATGTTCATTCCTGTGTTTGGATTCACTGGAACTTTTGTGATTTTTTCACCTCGTGGTACTGCTTTATAGCAGACCCACTGTTTCATTTCTCTCATTTCTTTTGGAATATTTTTGTACATTCGTTTCCTCCTCTCGTTAATAAACACATTGTATTCTGATTGACAACTCTCTGAAATAGCTTTTTGGTTCGACTCTGTTCGACCCTAAAACCAACTCAGCAAAGCAGCGAAAAAGTGATTATATTATGTCTGTTTGTTGTTACATAGTCATTTTTGGTTTGACCACGTTTGACCACTTTTAAGAAAATTTAAGATTACTTCGACATACTTAGACCGTATCTTCTTAATTTTTCTTATTTCTCAATATGAATCTGCATAAGATAGAAGGTAATTAAAATTAGAGAGGAGAAGGTATTTTGAGAGAACATGTTTTTATTGGAATTGACACAGGGAAGCATAGTACGAAGGTTTTGATGGAGCATAGAGGCAAGACGTATACTTTATTGTTCCGAACCAAAATGCAAGAAACATATGATTTGGGAGTGGAAGTCCAGCCTTCTTCATATAAAATTGATTTTGAAGGAAGGCAATTTTTATTAGGAGATATGTCTTCGGAAAGCCAAAGTGATTTTAATTTAAGTAAGGAAACACTGATTCATCAGGTTTCAATCTATACTGCCATCTGCGAAATAATGAGAAAAGCGAATATTTACTTTCATAATGTGCAATTGCATGTGGCCGTTAATGTTCCCATTAATGTTTACAAATCGAAGACACAAAAAGAATCCTTTAAGCGATTCATTGAAAATAACGGCAAAACGATTTACTTTCGGGTTAATGATTGTCAGTACAACTTTAATTTAACAGATGTAACGATATGCTTTGAAGGAATGGGGTTAATTTACTCTAACTCAAGTGAAGTGAAAAACTCTTCCTCAACAGTGATTGATATAGGTGGATTAAATACAACCTATTGCGTATTTAACGGCATACAACCAGATTTCAGCAGTATGACAGTTTCCCATGCAGGGATAAATATACTGAAAGCGAAGTTAGAACAAGCATTAGTGCAAAAATACAATCGGAATGTATCAGCAACCGACCTTGAATTACTTATCCAGCGAGGGTATATTAGCTACATGGGACAAATTGAAGAAGATAGCAAAAAGATTATTGCTCAGGTGAAACAAGCTCACTTTGAACAAATCATTAACTATGCAAAACAGCATAACTATACCTTTAACCAAGACTTTATTTACTTTGTAGGAGGCGGAGCACTGCTTCTGCAAAAAGAAATTTCAGAGCAGTTTCCTAATGCGAAAATTGTTATTAATCCCCAGTTCGCCAATGTGAAAAGTTTCTTGGAAATTGTAAAGGTCAAGTATGCATGACAAAAAGCCACACCATCACCATAAGTTTCCTGCCACGTGACGAGGACATTTGGCAATATGTTCAGTTAAAAAAAGAATCCTCTAATTTGAGTGAATACATTCGGAGTTTAATACGAAAAGAAATGAATAGTAACGATTTTTCTTCACCACAGCCAGATGAATCGATTGAAAAAATTCTTGAGATGTTATCTACTCTCTTGCCAAGTCTTTCTTTTCAACCAGCTAATATTGTTGAAAAAGAAACTGTAAGTGATGAAACAAAAAGTACGATACATTCTCTGTTTTAAAAGAAAAAATGCTGACGCAAATCAGCATTTTACATAAAAATCATCTATCGATTATGAAACCCCCAATGCTTTAAACACAGTATCAATAGGATCTGAATAAAAAATGAGCTGGACCTTTATTAACAAATCTGATGGTACAGTTTGAAAATCCACAACGGAGGAAGCTGGAATTAGCACTTTTTTCGCCCCTGCATCTACACATACCTGTAGAACATTTGCCAACTCTTCTACCTTTTCAATCGTTCCTCCGACAGTCATGTTGCCAAGAACAACGGTGTTTTCTTGAACTGGTTTTTCCAACGCACCCGAACAAAGACCAATTAATTCAGCAATGGCCAATTGTGATGTTAAGCCAATACCTTGCAAATCAGCAATATGCATAAGGTAATCTTTTGTCTTAATTGCAATTGTGCCACTAATACTTTTGCTGTTTGCTGTGAAATAACGATAGGCTGTATCCAGACTCTCTTTTACCGCACGATTAGAACCGACACCTGACTTTTCAAACTTACCTGACCCAGAAACTATTCCACTACCATCTAATAATTCAACCGATCAAAACATATTTAACAAAATGGCTCTGTTAAAGTAAGTTGTTGATATTTGATACTTTCTCGAATTCTTAGTATAATCGTTATAAGAACAAATATTCGGGATTGAGTAAGAATGAGCAAAGCATTTAGTAATCTATTAAAGCACATTGATAAATTATCACATACGCAAAAAGAACAAGTATATCAATGGGTAAAACGCTATGTTCAACCTTCTGGCTCTGTCGATGGTCATTTAATCAATGAAATGAGAGAAACTCGTTTTAAAGAAGGATTTGAGTGTACTCATTGTTCATCTGAACACGTTGTTCGGTTCGGAAAATATAATGGTCGGCAATGCTATCGTTGTAAATGTTGTGGCAAAACTTTTACTGACACAACCAACACCGTCTTGTACCGCACTCGAAAAGGAAACGAATGGATTACATTTGTTGATTGTATGTTCAAAGGATATTCCCTGCGAAAATCGGCTGAAATCGTTGGGGTTACTTGGGTTACACTTTTTTATTGGAGACACAAACTGCTAAACACTTTAAAGCAAATGGATTTTGAACATTTTGAAGGTATCGTTGAAATTGACGAGACCTATTTCCTATACTCTGAAAAGGGAAGACGTGGCATTACTGACCGCAAACCTCGAAAGCGTGGTGGAAAATCTAAACATAGAGGTATAAGCCACGAACAAGTTTGCGTTCTTGTTGCCAGAGACTGAACAAAAGCAACCGTCTCAAAAGTTGCTTGTATGGTTCGTATTTTGAAAACAAAAGTCCATACTTTAGTTGGTTCTAAACTGTCTAACGAAAACGTGCTTGTGACCGATGCTTGGAGAGCCTATAAAACCTACGCGAAAGAAAAAGGATTAGAACATTATCGAATTAAATCAAATGATGGTAAATACGTTATCAAAGGGTTATACCACATTCAAAACGTCAATGGTCTCCATTCTCGTATGAAACAATGGATAGACCGATTTAAAGGCGTGGCTACAAAATATCTCAACAATTACCTCGCTTGGTTCTTATTTATAGATAGTCGTAGTAACGAAAGCACTAAACAGTATATTAAAGAACTACTGCTAACATCATTTGTATTTGAAATGACAGATACATATGATAGCTTACGATTATCAAAATTCAATGTGTAGTCCTTATTCAACTAAAGTTTAGTGCAATAACTTTTATCTTAGGAGGTTGTAAATGAAGAAAATAGGAACGGTTCTATTAATTTTATTTACTTTTATTGGAATTGGATTTAGCTATATTCAATATAAAAAGTCAAATGTTGAGGAAAGTGTAATTAAGTATCTAACAACAGAAAAGAACATCTCAAAGAGGGATATTATTTCGAGTGAACCATTTATTGCAAATTTACAAGGAGATAAGAAATGGATGGTCAGTATTAAACTCAAAGATGATGAGAAAACGTATTATTATTACAAAAATAAAAATGAAGTTGTTTTGGAATCGTATGTAGAAAACGGAGTAGAACACGTTCAATAAAAAGGCTAATTAAAGAACGGGGGAAACCTTGATAAATGGGGTTTCCCCTAATTATTATGCAAATATCAACATTGAGATTTAACAGAGCCTTTCTTATAGGTCGTGGTAGAAGTTGCCCTTCCTGAAATCTCACATATGGCGCTATGGTTGAACCTCAAATGCACCTATCAGTAGAGTTTGCTCTACATCATAACTGGTAGCTTGATCATCATTATATCCTACTGATAGGAAATGTCATCTTTCGCCCTATATGAAATTTCGCATGTAGACCTATTATATATCCTATACATTGTCTATCATAACTCTCGTTCTACATGAAAGGTGGGATTTTGATATATAACATATCCTATTGATAGACTATGTTGTCTTTAGCTCTACATAATAGGTCATAGTTCAATTCTAATTAGTTCTTATTTTATTCATACTTTTTCATAACTAATCTAACTAACTCATACTTATTATGAATTGATAGATACATTAGAACATAAAAAAGAGAAGGGGAGGGGTGTCCCATCCTTCTCTTTTTATTATTGCACAATGTGTGTTTTCAAGTCATCCAAGTAAGAGCCTTTAACTTCGATTGTGACGTTTTTAATGTCACAAAGCTCTCGTGGTGTGTAAGGCTTGTCGGGTGAACCATAGAACGGTTCTGTTTCAATACGCACATTGTAGTTACCATCTTTTGTATTCTCGTTGATATACACTTTTCGTTCAGGGTTATTAATGACTGTTCGTGGCTCTAAATCATACGTTGTTGTATTGTTGTACCACGAACCTGTTTTAGAACCGTCAAGCTCAAGAGCAATCGGTTTACCCATATCATCGACCATAGGCATTGTAATCTTTAATCGAGCGGAAGAATCTACCCATGAGTAACCAGGAGAGACGTGTCTACCTGACCAGAATCCATTGTCGTATGGCTTTGGTGTGTCGTTGTACGTATTCGTCTTGTAGCTTGTCACTACTTTAAGCTCGAATCCGTATCCTGCTTTAATCGTACCCTTCGTAGATAGTAAATCTACCCATCCACCTTGTTTATCCGTTGTATACTTGCTACGGAACAAGATTTTTTCGACTTTGTGACGTTCATAGAAGCTCACAGTAGGGTATTCATAACGCCAGTTCTTGTCATAATGTGTATGAGAGCCAGAATAGTTTCCTTCTGAATCATATACTGAATGACTCCAAATGTAGCCTGTCCAGTAGGATAATGTAAAGGTCGTATTCCAGTAGTTTGAAGTGTGAACTGCTGGACAGTAAAAGCTGTCTGCATTTCGTTTCAAATGAACTCGGTCAAAACCAATGTTATCTGTATACGGATTTACTTCCTTACCGTAAGCATCACGTTTTACCTCAATATATTTACGTGGGGCAGGGTTCGCCTCCACTTGTACAATGTGTTCTCCTTCTCCAAGTGATAGGGGAGGGAGGATGCGAGAAATTTTCATTGTCTTCAAGGATTGAACAGGGACAGTTTCAGTTTTCACAATTTTTCCGTCAATTGTGTAAACAAGAGGGATGTCCTTATTTTTCTTGTCATAATTGAAGTTAGTCAAGTTGAAGTTCACTGTATATTGAACTGATTTTTTGCTTTGTGTTTTTCCTAACCAAACGGTTCCGGGTTTCGCAACAAAGTTGCTGACCACAATATTGTCAGGGTTCACTAAGCAAGGTGGTTTTGCCACGTCATCAGCAGGATTTCCGTTCAGACCGCTGTTCGCCCATTTAGAAGGGATACTGGCTTGTGTACACATTTTAGGAACTCTTGGTGTGATTCCAGCCCAAAAGACTGCATAATCGCCTGGTTTTTTCAGTTTGCCATCTGGAATAGGTTTGCCATATTTATCGTACACACCTTCATAGCTGTAAGTTTGATTCGTAGTAACCGTTTTTGTGTCAGTTAATTTGATTTTCAAATCCGCACCGTCAACAGGCATTGTGCCGTCTGTTTTGGTTACTCGGTATTTAACAAACATATCGTAGTTTGGCGTTACATAATCAACAAGATTTTTCTCCATATCATAGTAACCGTCAAACTTTACACCTAAGTTTTCAGGAGCAATCTCCAAGATGATAGAGGATTCATCATCATATTGGTTCGTATTGTAGCCTTCTGTAAAGAATTGACCAGGAATACGAGCGTTAAACTGAACTTTATCTTTTGGTTTAGCCGTTGTTGGAACAGTAAACGTGTAAGAGAAATGAGCTGTACCACCAGATTTTAAATTGTTCTGGTTTGGTGCATCTGCTGTATCCTTATATTTAGGAGTTGAATATCCAGTGGCTAATCCAATTGTGTCATCATAAGAGTACATATGCTCTAATTGGATTGGCATGTCCTTAATGTCTTTCTTAACATGAGGCATATTCTTAACGTCTACTTCAATACGATACGTTTCTCCTTTACGAACCGAAGGGCTGTTAATCTTCACGTTTGCATCCACTTTATAATAGTCAGTTGTGTTTCTTGTTTGTCTTGCGACTAACTTATTCTCACTATCATAAATTTTATAATCGACTAAACGCAAGTTTGGTTGCTTTGCTGGTTCTGTAATAAAGGTTTTATACCAAGGCTTTGAGCCATGCCAACCAAGCCATATACCTGTCTCGGTTTCAGGATTAGACATGAGACGGAGACGTTTCGCCCAATAGTTTGCATTTCCTACTTTTGCAAACCCTGGATATTGAGGTAAAAAGTATTTTTTAATATACTCAACCTTTCTATCCATGTCGTTAAGTCTGTCATCACCACCAAAAGCGTTAATGCTATAACTTTTAGTCCATGAATATTCAATCCAGTTTCTATGTGCCCAGTAATAGTCAATTTTACTTTTTGTTTTTAAATTTTTCCTTGAATTAGACACTTCATCATCTGGAAAATAAGGGTTTCCTACAGCAGAACCATATTGAGTATAGCCAAGAAAACGCCATTCATACTTCTTATTTTTAAACGCTCCATATTTAATGGTTTGTGTGCCAGTATTTTTTCCTTGATATCTTCCAGTCCACGGGTCAATCGCTCCATATTTAAGGTTTTCTCGGTAGGCTTGGCGGCTGGCTTCATTTACAATATAATTCCCACCATTTATAGCCGTCTGCCTATTTTCGAGCATTAAACTTAAATCATGTTCCTTTAATGGTCTATCCATGTAATCCCTTGGCACAACTGAATACCAGACAAATCCACCAGGTAGTTTTCTGTTTTCAGGGAAGTATACTTCTCTATACAAATCAACTATTCCTCTTGACTGATAGAATCTGGATTGTGGACTCCCAGCACCATTATTAAAGCCTGGATTAAACTTTATGGACATGACGGTTTCTCCATCTTCCGAATAAGATGTCTCATGTATTAAAGCACCATTGTTACTGCTCCCACCACCAAATCCAATTGCATTAGACTCAATAGTAGTAACATGTGAAATCAATCCTAATGATCCAACGCCCGCAAGTGCAGTATATATCCCATATTTAGTTCTTTTTTTCACTTCGTTACCTCCTTTTCGAAAGATTATAGTCAAATGTTACTTTATTTTTCACTTTAAACAAATAGATTTCATGTTCTATATTGCTCAATAAGTTTATGTATTATATTCATTGAAAAAGAAAATATAAAAAGACCTTCGCTAAAAGCGAAGGTCTTTAAAACTTATTTCTTTTTACCAACTTCAAGGTAGACGCTTGCATCTGCTGGACTATATGAAGCCTTGACGGTTCTTCCGTTTGCAGTAAACCGCTCTGGAATGTCATTGTTCTCGAAATAGTTCCACACACGCTGTGCGTCCGCTCCGAAGTACAGCTTGAACAGCTCTTTGGAAACAATTGGGATTCGGTAGCCTTCAGCAAGACCAGTATCACGCCACATATAGAATTTTATTCCTGCTTCAAAAGGAGCATCAGTACCCTGACCAACTACTTGAATAGCACCTGTTTTACCTTTAATAGAATACATTCTACCACCATCAGCAAAACCAAGTTCATCTTGTAGAGTAGCCAAGTTAGTTGCATGGTCAGGACTCCAAGTTGACTCCAACACCGGAGCTGTCCAACCATCAGGATATACTTTACCCGTTGGTTCAGTTGATACAGGTGGGGTAGGGGTGGTGCGATAAGATTCATCCAAGGTTCTTGCCATCATGACAGCAAACTGCACTCGTGACAGATAATCAACACCACCAAACGTTCCATTCGAATACCCCATTGTGACTTGATTTTTAGCCAATCCCTGCACATATGGATACGCCCAATGCGTTTTCGGAATGTCCGAAAATTGTTCATTTGATGTTCCTGTTAAATCATAGGCGAGAGAGAGAATTTTTGCCATTTGAGCGCGAGTTAACACGCCATTCGGGTCAAAGACTTTTTCGCCTTTTGCATTTACTTTTCCACTAATAATGCCAAGTTCAACCGCTTTTGCCACTTCATTGTACCCGCTTCTGCCAGGTTTTACATCGGCAAATCCAGGGTTTGGAACATTAGAGAAATCTTTAATTCCTTTTTCACGTAACATCATTTGAACAGCTTGCAGTCGAGTAATAGATTTTCCAGGCTTGAAATCGCCATCCTGATACCCGTAGATGATTTCTTTACCTGTTAGGAATTGAACTTCATTGTATGCCCAATGAGATGTAGGCACGTCTTTGAATTTGGTTTGTGCAAGTGTCTCCGAACTCAGAACCACAACGAATGCAAGAGCTATGAGACCTGAAAGAACCTTTTTCATTGATGCATTTCCTCGTTTCCTGTAGTGAATTTGAATACATTACCGATTATCAAACATGCTCCCTGTTTCATACAGTAAGATAATTGTCACAGAATCTGTGTTATAAATAGAAGGTCACATAGTCTGGTAGTCAAGAAAATATACCCATATACAAGCTAATTTTACCATATTCCACCTCTAAGAAACGATTACTTTTCAACTAAATAATCTATTCAACATTATTCGACATCATCTGCATACTATAAGTTGATATCTTCTCGACATATTCCTATTTTCAATAAACACTCCATGTTTAAACTGACCTCTTCAAAGTTCCTGTATGACTCCCCACTCCAAAAATTCAACGTCATCTCTTTCGAATCATCAGAAGAATTGACCACGACATGAACATTTTTCAGCATTTTGTAGTATTTGGTCATACCATAGACTCCTTTGTCAGTTCGTCAACATCGCATTGTTTATCAGCAGATTCATTGTGTCGATGCACTCTCTTTGGTTTATATCGGAGTCTGTTTCCAAAACCATACGCAATAGCTTCACATAGTACGAGAGCTGGTCATCATTCAAGAATCCATAACAACCTGTTCCAATTCATCAAGAACGCTGTTGAATTGCGTGTTCAAAGTTTCCATCACATTCCCTCCAATATTGTCTGTTTTACTTGTCCCGACCTAATAGAAAGTCGACATTCATGCTGTTCTCCACCAGAACTGCTGTATCGAAATTCACTCCGTTTGACCATACGAGCGTCCCACTTATCTCAGAAATTCTCAATGACAGGATCGTATTCACATCGTCTCGTAATTCGCTAAACTTCCCCTCGTCATTCCGCAAAAATTCCTTCATATCCAAAAGCCAGTATTCCACATGATTCACTTCCATGATTAACTTGAATGTCCTACATGCAAATACAGCAGTGATTTTCATGAGTTAACCACCCCTTAGCCAATGATAAAGATTTTAATATAATGACCACTTTGCGTCTTCTGTTCAGATAATCCAACAGTGCTTTCGTATCCCTTTTTCTTTTTACACTTCTTGTGCTAATAGTTGGAATCGGCACAGAAAAACGTGATTTCCTCACAATTCTTCTTTTACGACTCATAAGTTACCCTCTTCCTTCCCACTTATAGTTAGAAGCCTCTTTTTGATAAGAGGCGAAGAACCTTCTGATTAGCATCTTTTAAAGTTTGGTTCACCATAAGCTCTATGGGAACCTCCATTGCTCGTCTATTTGGATTTTGACACTTTGCTCGAGCCTTTATTTTTCTCAATCTTCATCACCCTTTTCTCGCATTCTGCATTTCATCTGTTTGCACATCCCTTTAGCTAATAAGTACGCAACATTTAGACAAGCCTCCTCAAAACAGGTTTACAGGATTTAATAACAACATGTTTTAGTCGCAAGTTATCTTTCCATCATTACATCAGATATAGTCTCTTTTACTGCCTTAAATTCTTCTTCTCTGGTAACTCCATTAAAGACATCTTCATCTTCATGAATTTTCATGTCATCCAATAGCCATTCTTTAATGTCGTCACCTACACCGACCATATCTACCTGGTCAAACATCCTGTCCAAATTATCGTTAACCTGTGTTTTGTCGTTCTTCATAGTTCTCGCCTCCTGCTACTACAATTTTTTTCTGTCCAACATAAGTCGGTAGTTACAGTTTGGAATATATCAATATTGTCTCAATTAGCAGCGAGGATTAGCTTAAATATCTTTGTAGTAAATACTTGAACTATTCCACTACCATCTAATAATTCAACCGATTAAAACATATTTAATAAAATAAGAACCGGCTAAAGCAGTGACAATCATCAGAGAATCACCAATGATTTCAACTAATAAATTTTGAATTTTACCCTTCACTCGTTTCACCTTCTTTCAATAGTGTTTGAAAACAAACCATATAAAAAACGCTCAGTCGGGTGACTAAGCGTTGGTTAGAAATTTTTTTATTGAGTTGTGGTTTCGGAAATTTTCCATAGGAATCCCAACCTCTTAAAAAATCTATTATTTGACTTCATCATATTTCTTTTCTACTTGAAAATCAATTATTAGATAGACAGGATGCAAATCAATCCTCTTCAATACATGGAGAGATTAGAATTTGCAATCCTTTTTCTTCTCCATAATCCCACAGTTTCACAGACGGATAACTTCCCTCTGGTAATATGAATGTTCGTTCTTCTAAATGCTGAATCGGACTCTCACTTCCCAAACAGCCATGGGTGAAACAAGCTGGATGAGGATACACAATCCTTCCTGTATCGTTTAAGAAAACAAATTTCATTGTATGAAAAGTCTCCTCTCAAGGATTCGATTTCTTTAGTTCGCTTAATAAATACTTTTTACTTATTACAATATTTAATTTCACTAATCAACAAAAGTACAATATACTGTTCTAACTGCTCTTGCTACTGCCTTTAAGTATTTTTTCTATTTTTTCTTGGTTCGTTGATGTTTCCCCCTAATATGTAATCGTTATTATCTACTTCCCTATAACTGTTGTAATAAAATACTTTTCTGTTCCACTTAAATCTTTCCACTCAATTTTATACTTATTATTAAGCTGATAAGTAATATCCTTTTTACCAGTCGGCTTTTGAATTGTTCCCTTTAGCAACTTTTCTTTTCTAAAAAGACGGTAAATCCCTTCGTCACCATTGTTGTTGTAAAATAACGGGTTATTCGCAACAACTAAACAATATGAATCTGAAAAACCTGCATCAACCAATTCTTCGAGAAACTTGATATCTTTACATATTGAAAACATCTGCTCTGGAAACTGACCATTTGTTGGATTCTTAATTTCAATACAGTGCCTTTCCTTCTTATCAGGGTTAAAGACAACAATATCCATTTCCTTTTTAAGAAAGTTCTCTTTATCCAAACCAAAATAACTGATGTTCCGTTCTAATTGAATCTTATATTCTATTGGTAGATTAGCTCTTAGAAAAATTGCCAATTCAAACTGGATACTGTACTCATTGTAAATTTCTATATTGCCACTTGAAACCTGGTCCATAAACTCGCCTAATTGTGCTTGTATAACCAAACCCATCACCCTTTTACACCATTAGTAACTATTTCATTATTTTGAAAAGGAATATACTCTTCATTAAAACACATATACCAGTACCCAGAATCATCTTGTTTACAGATAGCACTTCTAACTTCTTTCAATCCTTTTGGATTAAAGCTATACGCACAAACTCGCTCTAAATCAAACTCGGCATCATAATAGCGATAAATCATTAAGCAATTTGACTTTTGAACTATATTCTTTTGCAGAACTAATTCGTTTAGATAATGAATCCTTTCTGCTGATTCTATATACTGTATCCCTATTACATTATGAGGAATATACTCTTTATCTGTTTGTGAAAATAGCTTTTCAATTGTATCTTCATCTTTGTTCCAGGCATTTTCTCGTTCTAAATGCAAAGCAAGAAATAAAAAATGTTCATCATCAATTCGAGCATCCCACTTCCACCAAGATAAATCCATCGGTCTGGAACGTCCTTTTATCTTATCAAATTTAGAATCTTCTACAAATGCACTGAAGCCAAGCATCTCGCCAAGATTAGCAAAATAATCTATTTCTCTTTTGGTGAACATGGAGCGATTATGTAATTGAGATAAATTCATTCTTCGATAATTCCGTACATACCCCTCTAAGAACTGCATAAGATTGAAATATTGTTTTTCCAAACGCATCTACCTTTCTTTGTATCAAATATATTGAAATTACAAACTCACTTGTTATTATTCTATGTTATTATTTGGTATTAAGAAAGCTGTATAGTCAAAAATAACTATGGAGGAATAACTATGCCTAATACTGACTGGTCAAAACTTAGTTCATTACAGTTAGGAAGATATGCGGAATACTTCACAAAAATGGAGTTTGCATCTTATGGATGTGATGTTTATACATCGGAAGTGGATGACCATGGAATAGATTTTATTGTAAAAGATAAGAATGACCGTTTCTGTGAGATTCAAGTAAAGTCCCTTAGAGGGACGAATTATGTGTTTATGAAAAAAAGCAAGTTCGACATTACTAATAAAAATCTATATTTGGCTCTATTAGTTTTTAATGGCGGGAAAATACCAGATGTTTTTCTTATACCAGCACAAGCATGGGAAGTACCTAATGAGATATTTGTTGATAGAAATTATGATAAACCAGGCCAAAAAAGTAAACCAGAATACGGAATAAATATATCTGAAAAGAACTACTCCATACTTGAAATCTTTAAATTTGAGGATTCGATTAATGACTTTCTGAAATTTGAGAAGGATAATATCTCTTTCTAAACTGAGCAGAGGTCTTAAAACCCCTGTTCAAATTTTCTCCCTCCTTGTTCCTTTTATTTATGGGTGTATATCCTGTTAGTAATTCGATCTTTTTCTTACGCTTTCTTCCAACTATATTCTCTTTATTCTCAACGTTGTACCCGTCAAATTAAGTCCTTCCCTCCAGCCATTGGTAGAATCACTAACTTCGGTGATTTCAATTTCCGCCCGTGTCAGGAAATGTTTCACTTGACCAATAAAACAACTTATTAGTCATCTAAGGAAGAACTTAATTTTGCAGGTACATCTACCACTGTTAAATAAGCGAAAAAGAACATCTTATGATTCTAAGTCGTTTCCTTGTACCTTCCTTATCCCTCTATTTTGTTCATACATAATAATCTTTGTCCCTTTTACTCTCCTATTCAGCTCCTCCTCATCCTTTGCTCCGCTTGCTCTCACGCTCTTTCTCCACCTCTCTCCCTTGTCCCGCCTGCCTTTTCACGCTTTCTTTCTCACTTTCAAACCGTAGGTTTGTCGAGCTCTTCCCCATGCTTTTTCTCAAGCCTTTTCCTTCTGCTTTCTTGGGTTCATGTACAAAAAAGACCGAAGGTCTACCAGGCATTTCACCTGATTTTGCTTCGGTCTTGGACAGACTTTTTTATTTAAGGACAAAGATTATTAAGTGTGTACAAAGAAAAGCTATAAGATACAAGGAAGTCAACGGTTTAATACTGCCAACTTAAAACGTTCATATGTCTCCATTTCGATATTCCCTTAACAGTTGGTTAAAGACTTTAGCTGTTTTCAACTTTATTTGTACGTCTTTCTTCTCCAGTAAGTTATCAGATTCATCCCAAGAGATTGAATCTTCTTTTTTATCAATTAGTTCTTCAAGGAGCATTCTATTTGAATCAAGAAACTCCTCAAACAATTCTTTTTCAACAATATTTTTATAAATAATAATCCCGTCATATAAACTACTTCTCGCCCATAGTGCTTCATCGTCATTTGTTGAAAGGAATTCATGAAGAATATATTCCAAACTGTCCTTAATAAAGTATCTATAATAAAACATTCCGTTAGTTGAATGCCTCTCTCCAATAAAACCACTGTTTGGAACTACCGTTGTATATCTCCCGCTATCCAAAACTGCGAATTCTTGACTATATAAGTTTGTACCGAAATATCTTAGCTCTAAAATTCCATAGTATGTCTGTTGGTTAGTCATTAAATATGAGTAGAAGACAGGCTTTTTCTCCTCATAATTAGACAATAAGCAAACTGTAAATTCGGGACTATAGATATTATAGTAAACATCCGCTTTCTGTCTCCACTCCTCTTTATTCCGCAATTTATTTTTAATTTGCTCCAAAGGAGGTTTATTTAGAAGAAAACGTTTCTTCCATAAATATTCTACATGATTGATATCCGCACTTTTATCAATATTAGTATTAGTGTCTCCAATACGAGTATAAATATGATAAGCCTTAAGAACTCTACCTTTACACTTGAATTCACTATTCAGGTAATAAGGAGTATCTGTGGTATTTTTAATGATAATCACGTCAATTGAACACTTATCGACTTGTAAAGAGTGCATTTCTATTGTTGGTCGAACTCCTCCAGCAAACTGTTTATCTTTTAGAAAATCGATTAAGTTTTGCTGATTTTTCCGATTAGTATCCCCTTCAGTACCTTTAATAACAAAGTTATCACTTACGCCCAAAATTATATACCCGTCTCTGTCTGCTCTATTATTTGCCATACAGATAATATCGTGTAATAAATTCGCATTATTCTCATAATGATTTTCTTTAAAATCCCAATAGTCTCCTTCTCTTTTGAGAGCTATTAAATTCTTAATTTCTTCTAAAAGCGGAATCTCTAACAAAATACCTCTCCTTTCTGACTAAAGAAAATTAAAGAAATAAATTATAACCCTATGTTTCTTTTCACTGTTTCCCATTCTGTTGAAACGTTAGGGTTTATAGAGTGAAATATTTTGCTTGAGAAATGAACTCCCATACTTGCCACAGTAGTTTCATAACGAAAAACTAAATTTAATATAATCGGGATTATTTTATCGTTTTTTTCGCTTCCATTAGTTAAAAATAATTGCCTGAATTCATTAAAAATTTTTTCAGATGTGTGCCTGAGAATTTCTAATTTAATCCATGATATCAATATTCCAGTAGTGAATATTGTTTGGGCCACTATTGATACTAAATTCAAGTCTGTCTCTCTAAACAACATTAAAGCCATCCATACAATCAAATATACGATTATCCTTATCCTCTCTCCTATAACCATTTTTTCAGTAACTCTGAATGTAAACAAGCTATTCTCAAATACATTCATACCTAACCGATATAATGAAGGTGATTGTGGATTATTGTAATATAGGTTTGTTTCTTCATCATCAAGTTTTGAGCCAAGGGAATTAGATAATAGATGAACACGTCTTCGGTTCTGTGCCTCCCTTAACAAGAATAAACTTAACCAATTGCTAAAAATAAAATATAAAACTGTTATAAGAATAAACAACACATTTAGAAGGTTATTGAAGTTTAAATACTCTCCAGAAAAAAATATTGTAAATGATAATATTACTGAACACCAAAAAAGTGTATTACTTACCTTGCTTATAGTCGACACCTTGTTAAAATAATTCTCTACTGTATCAACTCGCGCATTAGTCATATATTAATCTCCTTAAAAGTCAGGGAACAGTTTTTGTATTTCGGATTCAGCAGAATATGGCATTCCACTTCTTTCATACTCCTTGGTTGATTCTATAATCTTCTTGGCACGCTCCAATTTACTTTTATATGATTGAGGGTCTGAATAAGCAGGAGTTAATTTTTCAAAAGTGTTATAAACATAATCTTTTAAAGTGGTATTACCCCAATAGCTATTTCCAGCAATCCAATTTTCTAATTCATATGACGATAGATGCCCTCCGTTGATTCTATTCCAATATTTCATTAATCGTACTAATGGTTTTATCTTTGAATTATGCTGAGTGTTAGCTGTTGTCAATTTTTGATTAAATGCATTTGGTTCGGTAGAAATCCACTCTTCGTAAAACGATTTTCTTGAAGGTATATAAATCGTTCCCCACAAATCTTTCTTAGCAGGTACTAACTCGAATCGAATATGATTTAACTCAAGTACTATAGTTGGGTGAGATTGGGAGATTTCAGAAGCTCTATAATAATGATTCACAAACTTCCTGATATAATTCATTAATGTCTGTGGTTTATATCCATAAGGGTTTTCAAAAATCAACATGTAATCAACATCTGAATATTCGTCAGCTTTTCTTGGAAGTATTGTTCCTCTGGTATATGAACCAAATTTAAAGTGGTCTGTCAGTTGACTTCCAAAATAATAATTCAATCGACTCGACAAAGTTTCAATAGAGGTGCTTATTTTTTCTTTTTCAACTTCTTTTAAATTCAATCGGCTTGCTAAATTATCTAAATGTGATTGCACTGTCACAAAAAATCCCCCTTTTTAAAAAAATTACAGAAAATCAAAATCAAATTTACCTGTATAAATCAGAATGACTTCCAATTTCTATTATATCATTTAAAACATTCTTCTATTTCTCATTATTCATAAACGCCCATCCTCAAAACCATCTTATTGGAAATACATCATTCTGTAACTACTCAAACTGCCTTTACAAAAAAACGAAGGGTCTACCAGGAGTTTCACCTGATATTACTTCGTTCTTGAACAAGATTTTCTATTTAAGAGCATGTTTTTATGTTTAAGAACAAAAATTATCTGGTGTTACAACCTGTTCCATATTCTCCGTTCCGAGGTGACATTTTTCTTTTACTTGCTTCTCATAATATTTTGTTAAAATCCTTATTTTAGTTTCGTATTTCATGTTTTTCAGGTAAATTAGTTGTTCCCTGAAATCCAGTACATCCTCTGCTTTTCCCCACGCCTTTTCTCATGCTTTTTCTCGCACTTTCCCCCGTCTTTTCCCTTTCTCTTTTCTTGCTCACGCCCTTCAAACCGAAGGTTTATCAGGCATTCTCCTGTTCATCTATAAAAATCCCTGTCCCTTCCTCTCCTCCTCGCTCTTCCTCCCCATCCCTTGCTCCGCTTGCTCTCACGTTCTTTCCCCATAATGTGGAATATAAAAAGTTTGTCTCAAATTTCCTTCTGTTTTCACCCAAACTTGTACCCCGAATACATGGATGTAGAGAGAATAAACTTTGTCCAAAAGTTACTGACTTCACCCATTCACTCTTTCTTTTTCTTCCGCTTTCTCTCTCGCTTTTTCCCTTTTGAAGTGACATACTTTACGAGTTTCGTGCTAATTTCTCCGTTCTGAAGCGACACTTTCTTGTGTTTCGTGCCATTTTCTCCGTTCTAACATGACATTTTTATTGAATTATTTATATATTGCTTTGTTCACCTGTTCCAAATTCTTCGTTCTAACGTGACATTTTCTTGAGTTTCATGCCATTTTCTCCGTTCTAACGTGACATCTTTAATGAATTATTTATATATTGCTTTGTCCACCTGTTCCAAATTCTTCATCAAAAACGAGAGGATTCATCATCCAACAATTACACTACTGTTCCAGTGGTTGAAGCTAAAATTAACGTTCCTGTTCTAAATAATGGGACTTCTTCCTCTGCCTTTAACAGAGAAGAATATATACGACATTTAAGCAAGAACTTGTTTGAGGTTCTCATGTTAAAAAGGGAAATTCCCGATGACTTTTTACGGAAATATCATCTTAGTTCAAAAGGAATTGGTGATGACCTTTATTTTCTAACGGAAAGCTATTTTAGACAAAAGGGATTATTTAAGGGGAAACATAGTATGTCCGATTATATTACCCCTAACGCTATGAAAGCCATTGAATCAGGTATTGTTTCAAAGAACCTGATTTATGAACATATGGTACCGAAAAATCTATACATAAAACAAATTTCGGAAATTACATTAGCTGGACAATTAACAGAGGAATTTATCTATGACCTTTTGATTAAATATTACTTTGTTTGCTCTGTTACAAAAGAGGAAGACGAAAAATTGCCATCTATAAAAATGGCTGATGATTGGGATGGGATAAATCCGTTTTATCGGTATGAAAAAGCAGGGATTGAATTTTTACCTAATAGGAAGGAAGTTACAAGTGAATAACATACGTTCCAAGATTGTACCGAAAGAAGCTGTGCCGACTTTAGAATTAGACGGATGCGTTACTTATGAAGAAGAGCTACCATATCCTATTGTTCATTATCCTTCGAGATTTGGTTCATTTTTTGGCTTTCAAGAAAATGAAAACACACCTGTATGTAATTGCAAATGCCAACAAAAAGGATTAGAAATATACCTTTTGAACGAAGAATTTAATCAGTTTGGGGATATTCCTAAATCATTGCGTTTCGATTTGGGAGAGGCGTTTATAAATACACTCCAATTCAAAGATAATTTATGCCATGTTTGCAATAAAGTATGCCCAAAATACGGATTCGGAAAAACGTCAAACGGAACAAAGTTCCACTCTATCTATGGGCATTATATAAATGGTTTATCCTTTGGATTTGGTATTGGTTCACGAGGGAGAATTTATGCACCAGAACTTTTACCCCTTGATATAGTTCCATATCTTATTACTCATTTATTTGATGATAAAAGGCTCGATGATCAATCTATAACAGATTTCCTAAGATATTGCGAAGATGTCATACGAATTCGGATGGGTTACTTTGCTATCGGTAAAAAATGGACAACGGAAGTAAAACTTCTTGAAATCATAAAAAAACTATACCCAAATTATATAGTTATTCACCAATACCCTCTTGACCATTTAAAAGCCGATATTTTTATTGAAGAATTGAACCTTGTAATTGAATATCAAGGCGAACAGCACTTCAAACCAATTGCTTTTATGGGAGGAGAGAAAGCATTTGAAAATACTAAAGCAAGGGATAAAGAAAAAGCAGAATTATGCGATTACTATAAACTTGGAATAGTTTATTTTGACTACAAAGATGAATTAAATGAGAAGATGGTTAAGGAGAGAATTTCATTGTATTTAAAAGGGAAAAAGTAATGACTATTTTCAATATTACGACTATTGAAACCAAAAAGGTAACAGGCTTTTTGGATAGCTGTATCAAATTCCTTTGTATTTTAGAGAGTGGACAAGATTTAATCCACTCTCTTCTTAGTATTCAAGAAATTGCCTCATCTCTTCGGCTGTTAAATCTTTCGGCTCTATTCCACCTTTTTCATTCTTACAGAAATCCCACAAGGCTCTAACTTTTACTCTTACGACCCATAGCAAAAACTCCGTCAGGGAAGGCGTTATCAAACTCCTCAATTTCCTTAATCAATTTTTCATCGGCTTTCATTTTCTCACCCACCTTTTCTACATTATACCAACTTTTGTATATGCAGTAACACCTCATATATTGTATCCCTAATCCCTTTCCCCTACTAAGTTCAGATTTATATTAGATTTAGTTTTCAAAATACACTGCCCTTCTATGTAGTCGTCAAAAATAATCCTACAATCCCCCGTTCTCTCTTTTTTTCTGCTATTTTTTTCTTCTTTTTCTGTTTTTTTCTGCATTTTTTCCCTACCTTTTTCCTCTCTTTGTCTCCTGCTTTCTTTCTTGAAAACCTTGGTTTGACAAGTATTATCGGGATTATATCAATCGTTTAACTTTTTCTGACGTACCAACGGTACGTATTTCAGTGCAACTCCTGCTTTTTTCCATACCTTACTCGTGCCTTTTTCTCTCTTTTCAAGAACAAAAAACGAGGAAAACTGGAGGAAATACTCCAATTTTCACTCGCTTTAGGGAACGACTTATTTAACCAAGGGAACAAGTTGTTTGCCTTGGGAAACACTTCATTTTTCGATAACATAGAAGAACAGGTTTTAGATTTTATAGGAAAAGGAGCAACCTTCTATAACTACTACTCAAATCTTTTGAGGTCGGGGAAATTAGCCATATTATTTACTTTTACAATAAATCAAACACATCCATGCTTCTAATTTTTGAATCAATATATCTATTTTGAGAAGTTATATCCTCATTTGTTTTTTCGTCATTAACTAATTCTTGACAATGCAAACAACTTTCAATCCCAAACTTTGTTAGCATTTTTATCAAATAAAGATTCATTCCTTTTTTAATCATTTGCATTATTGTGTACTTTGCTACACATTCTGCACTTGTACTACCTAAAGTATCTTTTAAAATTTTAAATATATACTCATACGCAATTCCAATACTTGTCCCATCTCTCTTAACAAATAATGGATAATTTTCATCCTTATTATTAACTATACAATTTCTCAACTCCAAATATCTCTTCATTTGTTTACCAAGACCATTTGGTAAATGAATAGAAAAGTTGTTTATTGTAACTATATTTAACTCTGAGTCATAATCTTTCAATTTTATGGTATCAATTACTTGGTTTTTTATACCTGTAAGCATGACTAATTTTGTGACTATGGCAGAAGTGAATACTTGCACAGGATTCTTCCTGGACTTACCTCTATTTTCCAATAGATAATTTAGATTATAAGAATTAAGAATTTCATCACATCTGTTCAAAATCTTAACAAATGCCTGTTCTGTAATTGGGGATTTAAGTTCGGTTGTTTCCAATCCTAACTCAATAATTTTATTATCTACCGAATTCTTTATTGCTGAAAAACTTATAGCACTGTCAAAGTTATCGTTTCTAATATCCAATTTTTTATTTAAAAATTCAAAATATGATTTTATAACAGAAATATATAAATCAATAGTATTCTTAAAAGAAATGCTATACCTTTTAACATAAAATTCTATACTCTTGGTTATTGCAATGTTATCAATTCCTCTTAGCACTTCTTTGTAATTATTGTCGTTAACACCATAATCCTCAGTCAAAAACTCAAAAAAAACTTCTATCTTTCTTTTGTAAGTTGTTAATGACCTATTATAAAAATCACTATCCGTACGACTGCTTAAAAAAAGTTCTTTTGTACCATTAAAACTCATAATCCAACCCCCTAAACCTTATCTATATATTATTCTTGAATAAAAACATTCTTTTACACCTTTTTAAATTCACTTGTCTAAAAAAGACCACCTTATACAGTAAGTGGGCTTCTTGGTCAATCGCTTGAATACTTTGTCTTGTATCTTCTATTATACATTTTTTATCTGGTTACAAACATTTTTGTCGGAAAACTCTTTCAATTTATTCACACCTCCATTTCCCCTTACAAATCTTTTATTTCCATAAACAATTCAAGCTATTTTTATCAGAAACTTCTTTAGAAAAATATAAAATTACAACGGATTGACTGGAATATAAATACCCAGGAGAGGATTCCTAAGTTTGATATTACGAATAAAAATCTATGTTGATTTTTGAGGATGGGAAACTGCCGGATGTATTCCTCATACCAGCACAAGCATGGGAAGCATCTAATAAGGTTTTTGTTGACAGAAATTATTATAAACCAGGACAAAAAAGTGCTCCCGAATACGGAATCAATATCTCCAAAAAGAACTACTCCATACTTGAAATTTCAACCTAAAACATTCCTTTCCCTCAGTCGGGTGACTAAGCGTTGGTTAGAAATTTTTTAGTTATATGATGGTGGCGGAAATTGTTCATAATAAATCACCTTTTCCAGAATATTTGAGTAACTTTATATTTTTTATCATACTATCATTCCACTGAGAAATCCATTTCTAAATTAACGATTTCAATTCTCATCTTTGCAAGGGGTAATTAGAATCTGCAATCCTTTGTCACCACCATAATCCCACAGTTTCAACAATGGATAACTCCCCTCTGGCAATATAAAAACACGTTCTTCCAAATGATGAATTGGGTTATCACTTCCAGAACAGCCATGAGTGTAACAGGATGTGGATAAACAATCCGTCCTGTGTCGTTGAAGAAAACGAATTTCATAGGATGACAATCCTCCTCATTCGTGTGCAGTATTTTGTAATTTACTATTCTATTTTAACATATCTCAATCAGGTTCCAGGGGTCAGACATGGTACGACACTTTTTGTGTTTTCCTAAATTTCATTTCCATTTATGATAAGTTCACAAAACACAAAGGAGGAAAAAATGAATCAATTGCAAACCAATAATGAACAATCATATTTTACAGAAAATCAATTTAAAGCGTGGATTGCTGAAGCCTTTAAGAACGTAGAAACACATCAGCCAACAAAAAAAGAATGGATGAGCATTAAAGAAGCCTGCGTTTACATCGGGGTAGCATATAACACTTTTGCCAAATATCGTGAAATGGGACTAAGAGTCTGTGAAATAGATGGAGTAAAACGGGTATCAAAATCTGAAATTGACAGTTTTTTGAATAGATTTAGCTACTAAAAACTATAAAATGGAACACGATGTAGAGAAAAAGTGGCGATACGCTTGAGTATGGCCACTTTTATCGTTTATGATAGAGCATATTGCCACAGCTCAAACTGAATGCAATATATTCCTCTACGAACGTGTCTCCGTAAGATACAGGAGGAGTATTGATAATGAAAAAATCATCTGGTACAAAAATCACGCCATATTGTCTGAAGAACAAAGAAAAACGTTATAGATTTAAAGTATATTGTGGTGTCAACCCTTTAACGGGAAAACCCATGTATACTACAAGAAGTAAATTTAAGTCCCCGAAAGAAGCAGAATTAGCACTGGCACGACTCAAACTTCAAATCAGTAATGGCGAGTATAAAAAAACGCAATGTGAAACATATTTGGATGTATACAATCTTTGGGTATCTTACTATGAGAACACCGTAGAAGAGAGCACTTTCATTAAAACAATTGGCATTTTTCGCAATCATATTTTGCCAGCCTTGGGCGATTACAAGATTGATAAAATAAATGTGGATGTTTGCCAGCGACACCTTGATGAATGGGCTTCCAAATTGAAAAACTTCCGAATGGTAAAAGCATACGCTTCAAAGGTGATTGATTTTGCTATTAAACGAGGTCACGTGAAGACAAATTACTTTTCTCTGGTTGAAGTGCCAAAGAAAATTAAAAAGGTAAGCATGGAAGACGACAATGATAACGAAAACTTTTATACGAAAGTACAACTTAAAACGTTTCTTGAAATAATGGAACAAGAAAACAATTTTAAGGCATTTGTGTTATTCCGTCTTCTTTCGTACAGCGGAATGCGTAAGGGAGAGGCCCTTGCACTTACGTGGAAGGATATCGATATTGAAAAAAATAAAATCCGCATTAATAAAGCTATTTCAAGAGGAAAAAATAATCAGCTCTATCTAAAGTCCACGAAGACTGGTGTTGCAAGAACGATCAAAATGGATGGAGAAACCCTGGCTATCCTAAAAAAGTGGAAGAAACAACAACGAGAAGAATTTCTTATCTTGGGCATTAATACGTTGCAAACTAAGCAATTGGTATTCAGCAATGAGCAGAATGAATTCCTGCAACCGACCAAAACAAGAAAATGGCTTGAGCACGTATTAACCAAATACGACCTTCCCAAAATAACAACACATGGGTTTAGGCACACACATTGCTCAATATTATTTGAGGCAGGATTCAGCATTAAAGAGGTGCAAGACCGCCTTGGTCACTCTGATGTACAGACAACCTTAAACATCTATGCTCACGTAGCGGAGCATGTAAAAGAAGCATCAATCAATAAGTTAGAAAAATATATGGATATGTAACAGTTTTTGACCATGGTTTTAACCATGTATAATTGAAATGTAATGAAACTCAATGAAAGAGCAAAAAATAAAAAACCCTTGATTATCAAGGGTTTTGAGCTTCATTGAAATCGAGTGAAATTCAATGAAATCCACTTTATGGAGACGGCGGGAGTCGAACCCGCGTCCAAAGATAACGGCACCTGAGCGTCTACGGGTGTAGCCGTACTATTTAGATCTCGCCGATCCATTTGCCGGACGGCAGGCCTCTGGATCAGCCAGCCTGATTAGTCTCTTCCTTCATCCCCAGGCGGAGGAATCCGGCGTAGTCCGCTAAGAGTGGGCCCCTCATCCGACTGCACGGACAACAGCGGGAGGAGCACAGGCTAGCCTAAATTAGGCAGCTTGTAGTTGTGTTTGTTGTTTGCCAGTTATTATAGGCAAGTGCGTTTTGACAGAGCCGGCCCTCTGACCCGCAGCCCAGGCTCGAACTACCCCTGTCGAATCCGTAACGTCCCCGGGCTTGAACAGGATGTTCTGACTTATGCGTTGAGCACGCGACGTGCTCGTTCTTAGCATAAGAACATCTCTAAAGGTGTCGTTCGAAGCAAGGTTGCTTCATTTTGACAGAATCTATTGTAACATAAACAGACTAGCTTCTCAACCTTTTTGACGATCTCGGAATGCCCTCTCGATGTCGCGCTTCGCTTCTTTTTGCTTTAAATCTTCCCGTTTGTCGTATTTCTTTTTCCCTTTCGCTAGACCGATCAGCATTTTAGCATAGCCATCTTTTAAATAAATTTTCAGCGGTACAATCGAGTAGCCGGCTTCTTTTGTTTCACCAATTAATGTATTGAGCTGCTTTCGGTGCAAAAGAAGCTTCCGCGTGCGAAGCGGTTCATGGTTATGAATATTCCCCTGCTCATACGGGCTGATATGCATATTATGAACAAATAATTCGCCGTTCCGGATGCGGGCGAATGAATCTTTTAAATTCACCCGTCCCGCGCGGATTGCTTTAATTTCTGTACCCAGCAGCACCATGCCTGCTTCATACGTTTCTTCAATAAAATAGTCGTGACGCGCTTTTTTATTTTGCGCAATCACTTTCCCTTCTCCTTTTGGCAATGTTTAGTTCCCTCACTTTCTTATTTCCGCTTCTTTTTCTTGCCAATTCCTTCGTAAAATTTACGTTTTTTCTTTTTCTTCGGCGGCTGCGTGGACCATTCATCTCCGCTGTCTTTCATATCCGGGCGCGCCGGTTTTTTGGCCGGCTTGTCATCTTTTCGAATCGCCTGCGCTTTTTTTCCGCGGCTCCGCGGTTTTTTCGATCGGGCCGAATCATCGCGTTTCGGACGCTGGCGCTGTTTTTTCATGCCGACAATTTCAAAATCAACGGATTGTTCCTCTTTATTGACGTCACGCACGCGCACCGTGATTTCGTCACCGATTCGGAAAACATTCCCGCTGCGCTCCCCAATCATGGCAAAATGACGTTCATCATAACGGTAATAATCATCGGTCATGTAGGAGACGTGAACAAGTCCTTCAATGGTATTATCAAGCGCGACGAACATGCCGAAATTCGTGACAGAGCTGATGACACCATCATACTCTTCGCCGATTTTATCCAGCATAAACTCCGCTTTTTTCAGCTCATCTGTGTCGCGTTCCGCATCTACAGCCCGGCGCTCCATGCTGGATGTGTGATCGGCTATTTCCGGAAGACGCGCATCCCATTTCGCCTGTGTTTGCGGCGAAAGATCTCCTTCAATTAAATACGTACGAATCAGCCGGTGAACAATTAAATCCGGATAACGGCGGATCGGCGACGTGAAATGGGTGTAAAATTCCGTCGCCAGACCGAAGTGGCCGAGACTGTCCGCATTGTATTTCGCCTGCTGCATCGAGCGAAGCATAACTGTCGAAATAACCGTTTCTTCCGGCGTATCTTTCACAGCTTCAATGATTTCCTGAAGTGCCCGTGGATGAACGGAATTCGCCGTTCCTTTCACATTCAGTCCGAAGTTTGTTAAAAACTCGAAGAAACGCTGCAGCTTATCTTCTTTCGGATCTTCATGGATACGATAAATAAACGGCACGTCCATCCAGTGAAAATGCTCAGCGACCGTTTCATTTGCCGCCAGCATAAACTCTTCAATCAGCCTTTCACCGACAGAACGCTCACGAAGCACGACATCAATCGGATAACCTTCATCGTCTACCAGTACTTTCGCTTCTTTGAAATCAAAATCAATTGCACCACGGTCTGTCCGCTTTTGGCGCAAAATTTCCGCTAATTCTTCCATCCGTTCAAACAATGGCACAAGCGGTTCATACTTCGCACGCAGCTCTTCATCTTTATCCGCTAATATCGCGTTTACGTCCGAGTACGTCATTCGCTCTGTTGTCCGGATGACACTGTCGAAAATTTCATGGCTGACGACTTCGCCCGCAGGAGTAATTTCCATTTCGCATGATAATGTTAATCGATCCACTTTCGGATTCAAGGAACAGATGCCGTTTGACAGACGATGCGGAATCATCGGGATCACACGGTCGACCAAGTACACACTCGTTCCGCGTTCGTATGCTTCCCGGTCAATCGGTGAATGTTCCGTCACATAGTGGCTGACGTCCGCAATGTGAACGCCAAGCTTATAATTTCCGTTGTTCAGCTTTGTCACGGTTACGGCATCATCAAGGTCTTTTGCATCTGCGCCGTCAATGGTAACAATCACCTCATCACGAAGATCACGCCGGCCTTGTAAGTCTTTTTCATCGATCTGCTCCGGCACCGCATTCGCCTGCTCAAGCACCTCTTCCGGAAACTCCTGAGGAAGTCCATGTTTATAAATAATCGACATAATGTCCACACCTGGGTCGTTTTTGTGACCGATAATTTCGATGACTTCCCCTTCCGCCGCCTGCCTTCCTTCCGGCCAGCGCGTAATTTTAACCACAACCTTATGACCGTCAATGGCCCCGGCTGTTTTTTCTTTCGGAATAAAAATATCGGCGTTGAATTTTTTATCATCCGTTTCCACAAAGCCAAAGCTTTTATTGTCAATAAACGTACCGACAATATCCGTCTGGCCGCGCTCTAAAATCCGGACCACCGTTCCTTCACGGCGGGATCCGCTCTGATCTTCTTTCGTGACGCGTACAAGGGCCGTATCACCATTTAATGCACCCTTTGTTTCATGAGGAGGGATAAAAACATCATCCATCCCCTGCTCGTCCGGAATTAAAAAAGCAAATCCTTTTGCATGACCGGAAATTTTACCGCGCACCAGATTCATTTTTTCCGGCAGGCCGTATCGGTTTGCACGTGTTCTGACAACGAGTCCCCGTTCTTCCATATAAACAAGTGACTTCACAAAGTCACGAAATCCATCGGATCCTTCTATGCCGAGCACTTCTTCCAGCTCCTGCACCGTAAGCGGCTTGTATGATTCTTCTTTCATATATGTCAACAAACGGTCGACATTTTCTTGTATGTGCTGATCCATTCGGGACCCGCCTCCTCCGTTTCGGTTTAAACGGTCCAGTCAAGACGTTCAAGAAAGCTGAAAATATCTTCATGAAGCTGTTCTTTTTCTTTCCCCAGTGTAATGACGTGACCAGACTGTTCATACCATTTTATTTGCTTTTCATCTGTCTCCACACCGTCAAAAATGATATTGGCGCTGTTTGGATCAATCATTTTATCCAGACGTGCCTGCACGACAAATGCCGGGGCATAAATGTGATCGATGTGGTTTCTTACATCCTGAACTAACTCGCGAAGCGCATTCAGCGTATTCATCGGTGTTTGCTTAAAGGCCTTTATTTCTTCTTCAATAACGTCCGCTGATTTTCCTTCAAATTTCTTAAACCCGCGCGCATACTCGACAACACCGTTATATAACGTCGTCTCATCTTTCATCGACATCGGCGCACACATTGAAATAATACCCTTTATAGGCTTAGTATAACCGAGTTTGAGTCCGAAAACACCGCCCAGCGAAAGTCCGCACACAGCAATTTCTTTATAACCAAGATCAAGAAGGTGGTTATACCCGTCAAGGACGTCCTGCCACCAATCTTCGGGACCTGTTTTGACAAGCTCTTCCGGCGGCACAGCATGTCCTTTGTAATGCGGCGCATGTGACGTATACCCCTTTTTCTCAAGGAAACGCCCGATCATGCGCACGTCGGAGGAATTTCCTGTAAAGCCGTGCAAAAGCAAAACCGCCCGTTTTCCAGCTTCAAAAGTAAATGGTTCCGGTAATGAAAGTTTCATGTATGTTGTTTCCTTTCTTTGTTTTATGAATAGAGATTATGGTTCAAAGGCTCAGCCACGTCTTGTTGACCCGCTTCCTGCGGGACTAAAGCGCAAAAAAGGCGATTCAGCCGAATCGCCTTTTTATTATAAACCAAAATAAGAGAGCGCAATTGTCAAGACGAAAAACAGTACAGACAACACAATGGTCAGCCGATGAAGCACAAGATCAATTCCCCGCGCTTTTTGTTTTCCGAATAATTGCTCTGCACCGCCGGAAATTGCGCCGGAAAGACCCGCACTTTTTCCTGATTGCAGCAACACGACCGCGATGAGCGAAATCGCCACAATCACGAGCAGTACAATAAGCACTGTATGCAACATTGTTTTTTACCTCCATTAAGACGAACATATCGTTACGTCCATTATAACATATCCGTTGTTTTATTGAAAATATCAGCTTAATTTGAACTTACGGATCGATTGATGCAGATTCTCTGCTAACGCAGATAATGATTCTGAAGAGCTTGCAATTTGTTCCATTGAAGCAAGCTCTTCTTCTGTTGCCGCTGCAATATTGTCGGTGCTTTCCGCCGTTTCATCTGCTCCATTTTCCAATAATTTAACTGATTGAGCGATCTGTTTTGACTCTTCGCTCATGATGCCGATCTGATCCGTAATGGTACTGATTATTACTTTTACATGATCGACGGCCTGCTGAATCGTATGAAATTGTTCATTCGCTTGATAAATCGTTTGTACACCTGTCCGCACTTCCTGGACGGATTTTTCCATCGTCTGTTCTGCTTTCTTTACTTGTAATTGAACCGTTTGAATCAGCGACGTAATTTCATTTGTCGAGGAAGCGGACTGCTCGGCCAGTTTGCGCACTTCTTCCGCCACAACCGCAAATCCTTTGCCATGTTCGCCTGCGCGTGCCGCTTCAATGGATGCATTAAGGGCAAGCAAGTTCGTTTGATCAGCAATATCTGAAATGACCTTCACAATCGTATCGATATTTTCAGTTTGTTTCACCAGATCTTCAATGTCTGCACCGAGTCCCTCAATGGAATGGTCGATCTCATTCATACGCGTAACAGACTGCGTTAAAATCTCCACTCCCGCATGCGCTGCTTCAATGGTTTCTCTCGCTGCCAGATCCGCTTTACTTGATTCATTGTTCATTCCATCCATCATGCCGCTCATTTGCAAGACGGAAGCAGCTGTTTCTTTCATTATATTCCGCTGGCCACCGGCTGATTCGGCAATAAGCGACATCGATTCAGATACTTTCTCGGACGCTTTCACCGCTTCTTCAGACGCCGCACTTAATTCCACCGAAGTTTCCGATACCCGCTCTGCATTTTCACGAACGTGCTGAATGATGGCCTTCATTTCACTGCTCATTTTATTCACATTTTGGGCAAGCCTTCCTACTTCATCTTTTCGGTTAATCGCCAGTACCGGCTGTGTAAAATCTCCTTCCGCCACCGATTGAACGGTCTTTTCGATTCGCAAAATCGGCTGAATAAGACCTTTTGTATAAAAATAAATAATCATACCGCCAATCACAAATGAGAGGCCTAATGTGATCAGCATACTCATTAAAATTTGATCGGCTCCGCTGTTAAAGTCGCTAATATACGTACCTGCCATAACATTCCAGTCCCAGTTTTCATCATGTGCCGCGTATGTAATCTTTGGGGCAATCTTGCCATCAGTACCCGGAATCTCCCAATCATAGTTGACGAAACTCCCTTCAGATGTTGTTCCCGCCGCTTGTAAAAGGGATGCTCCAACATCCACGCCGTTCGGATCAAGCACGCCGTTTAAGTTTTTTCCTTCCTGCTGCGGGTGTCCGATCAATTCGCCTTCCGGTGACATGATAAACAGGTAGCCGTGCTCCCCTAAATCAAATTTTTCGGAAATCGGTCTTGTGCCGTCTCCCTGCTTTTCACCGAGAATCAATTGTTTTATACGTTCCTGGGCTTCCGATTTTTCGAGCATTCCCGCCTCTACCTGTTCATTTAATGTTTCGATGAAAGCGATTACAAATTGAACGTCATTTTTCAAGTTAATTTCTCCAAGCATATTTAACTGCGATTTTGCTTCTCCATATGAAATAAGTCCAATGATGAGTGCCGGCATACCAAGCAGCACCAGAGTAATCGCTAAAAAACTTGATTTCAATGATGTGAATTTCATATTATCGCCTCTTTTCCATGTATAGTTAAATCTTACTATATAAAGGAAATGAAAGAAAGACTATTCAGTCAATTTATCTTTTAAAAAAAAACACCCGGCAGTGCCGGGTGCCATTTAATCATTTATTACTTTTTCAAGTTGTAGAATGTGTCGTTGCCAAGGTATTGGGCAAGTTCACCGAGATTGTCTTCAATGCGAAGAAGCTGATTGTATTTCGCAACACGGTCCGTACGTGACGGAGCACCCGTTTTAATTTGACCGGCATTTGTTGCAACCGCGATATCCGCAATTGTTGCATCTTCTGTTTCACCAGAACGGTGAGAGATAACCGCTGTGTAGCCAGCGCGTTTTGCCATTTCGATTGCATCGAACGTTTCAGTCAATGTACCGATTTGGTTTACTTTGATCAGAATTGAGTTCCCTACGCCGTTTTTAATACCTTCAGCCAATTTTTTCGTGTTTGTAACGAATAGGTCATCCCCAACAAGCTGCACGCGATCGCCAAGGCGCTCTGTCAACAATTTGTGGCCTTCCCAGTCGTTTTCATCCAAACCGTCTTCGATTGATACGATTGGATATTTGTTTGCCATTTCTTCATACCAGTCAACCATTTCAGCAGATGTTTTCACAACACCTTCACCAGATAGATGGTATTTACCGTCTTCTTTGTTGTAGAACTCTGAAGAAGCCGCATCCATTGCCAATTTCACTTCTTCACCTGGTTTGTAGCCCGCACGCTCAATTGCTTCAATAATTGTTTGAAGAGCTTCTTCGTTTGAACCAAGGTTCGGTGCGAATCCGCCTTCGTCACCAACAGCTGTGTTCAAACCTTTGTCATGAAGAACAGCTTTCAGGTTGTGGAAAATTTCCGCGCCCATGCGAAGCGCTTCTTTAAATGTCGGAGCGCCAACAGGCATGATCATGAACTCTTGAATATCCACGTTGTTGTCCGCGTGCTCACCGCCGTTTACGATGTTCATCATTGGCACTGGAAGCTGCTTGCCGTTTACACCGCCAAGGTATTCATATAGGTATACGCCATGATAGTCAGCTGCTGCATGTGCAACGGCCATGGAAACACCAAGGATTGCATTTGCACCCAATTTGCCTTTATTTTCTGTTCCATCAAGCTCGATCATCGCTTTATCGATGCCGATTTGATCCGTTACAACGAAGCTTCCCACGATTTCAGGAGCGATGACTTCGTTTACGTTTTTCACAGCTTGCTCTACACCTTTGCCAAGGTAGCGGCCTTTGTCGCCATCACGAAGCTCCACCGCTTCGTATTCACCAGTGGATGCTCCAGATGGAACAAGCGCGCGTCCGAATGCACCGGACTCAGTGTACACTTCTACTTCGATTGTTGGATTTCCGCGTGAATCAAGTACTTCGCGTGCATAAACGTCTGTAATTACTGGCATGTTTTTTCTCTCCCTTAATTTTCAATTAGTGATTTCCCAGTCATTTCGACCGGTTGTTCAACATTCAATAAGTCAAGCATTGTCGGTGCTAAGTCGCCTAAAATGCCGCCGCTGCGCAAAGTTAGGCCTTCTTTGGTCACGATGACCGGCACCGGGTTTGTGGTGTGGGCTGTCATCGGATTGCCTTCCACTGTCACAACTTCATCCGCATTCCCATGATCCGCTGTGATAATGGCTGTGCCGCCTTTTGACAAGATTAAGTCTACCACCCGGCCAAGGCATTCATCAACTGTTTCTACCGCTTTAATTGTCGGTTCCAAAAGTCCCGAATGTCCAACCATATCCGGATTGGCAAAGTTTAAAATGATCGCATCCTGTTTGTCCCCATCAATTTCCGCAAGCAACGCGTCCGTCACTTCATATGCGCTCATTTCCGGCTTCAAATCGTACGTCGCCACTTTTGGCGAATTAATCAAAATGCGTGTTTCACCAGGAAACTCCCCTTCACGTCCGCCGCTCATAAAAAACGTGACGTGTGGATATTTTTCTGTTTCGGCAATTCGAAGCTGGCGAAGATTGTTTTTGGAAAGTACCTCACCAACTGTATTCGACAAATCCGTTTTGTCATAAGCAATCACACCTTTAACCGTTTCGCTGTAAGGTGTCATGCAGACAAAGAATAAATCTTTTGGATGGCTGCCGCGGTCAAAGCCCTCAAACGTATCATTTGTAAAGACGTTGGCAAGCTGAATCGCACGGTCCGGACGGAAATTAAAGAAAATAACCGCATCCTTGTCTTTTACTTTCGCCACCGTCTTGCGGTTTTCATCTGCAATAACGGTAGGGATGAAAAATTCATCGACAACCCCCGCTGCATAAGATGCTTCAAGGGCTTCGATCGGATCTTCAAAGATCGGGGCTTCATTATGCGCAATCGCACGGTATGCTTTTTCAACGCGGTCCCACCGTTTGTCACGGTCCATCGCGTAGTAGCGGCCGGAAATTGTCGCATACTGACCCACACCAAGCTCATCCATTTTTGCCTGCACATCTTCAATATAGCCTTTTGCTGTCTTCGGCCCAACATCACGGCCGTCAAGAAACGCGTGAACGTACACTTTTTCAAGACCTTGACGTTTCGCAAATTCAAGCAGCGCTTTCAAATGATCAATATGGCTGTGGACGCCGCCATCCGAAAGCAATCCGAATAAGTGAAGGGCTGTGCCATGTTCTTTTGCATGAGCTGCTGCTTTTAAAAACTGCTCATTCTCAAAAAATTCCCCTTCGCGAATGGCAATATTAATACGCGTTAAACTTTGGTACACAATGCGGCCGGCTCCGATGTTCATATGGCCGACTTCCGAGTTGCCCATCTGTCCGTCCGGAAGACCGACTGCTTCACCGCTTGCCGTTAATTGCGTATGGGGGAATTGATTCCAGTAACGGTCGAAATTCGGCTTATTTGCCTGCGCGACCGCATTTCCGCTCGTTTCTTCCCGGCAGGCAAACCCGTCAAGAATAATGAGCGCGACCGGTCCTTTAGCCATTGTTCACAGCCTCCAATAGTGCCAGGTAGGAAGCCGCATCTAGGCTTGCGCCGCCGACAAGTGCGCCGTCGATATCCGGTTCCGCCATGTATTCAGCAATATTTTCCGGTTTTACACTGCCGCCGTATTGAATGCGGACTGAATCAGCGCACTTTTCCGAATAAAGTTCACGGACTGTTTCGCGAATTTTCGCACATACTTCGTTTGCATCCTGTGCAGAGGATGATTTACCTGTACCGATTGCCCAGATTGGCTCGTAAGCGATAACGGTATTGCTTACTTGCTCTTCTGACAATCCGTCAAGAGCTGCTTTAATCTGGCCTGCTACGAAGTCGTTCGTTTCCCCTGCTTCACGCTGCTCAAGTGTTTCACCGCAGCATACGATTGGAACAAGACCATGCGAAAACGCCGCTTTCGCTTTTTTGTTTACAGACTCATCCGTTTCATTAAACATTTCACGGCGCTCAGAATGACCAATAATAACGTATGAAACGCCGAGGTCTGCCAGTGCTTTCGGGCTTACTTCGCCTGTAAACGCACCATTATCTTCAAAGTGTGCGTTTTGTGCGCTGATTTTTACATCGGTTCCTTTAACGGCCTCAACAAGCTGACCAAGGAATAAAGCAGGTGCACCGATGACGCTGTCCACTTTCTCTGCAGCCGGTACTTTTCCTTTAACATCGTTGGCGAATTCAAGTGCTTCGCCAAGTGTTTTGTTCATTTTCCAGTTTCCCGCAATAATAGGTTTACGCATTGAAAAAATCTCCCTTCGAATCTGTGAATTACTTATCGTCAAGTGCCACGACGCCTGGAAGCTCTTTTCCTTCCATAAACTCGAGGCTCGCGCCGCCGCCTGTTGAAATGTGGCTCATTTTGTCTGCAAGATCGAATTTCTCGACTGCTGCTGCTGAATCACCGCCGCCGATAATCGTGTACGCATCAGATTCTGCCAGTGCCTGCGCAACACCTTTCGTTCCATTTGCAAACTTATCTAGTTCGAATACACCCATCGGGCCATTCCAAATCACAAGCTTTGAATTTTTGATTGTTTCTTCATAAAGTTTAACCGTTTCCGGTCCGATATCAAGGGCTTCCCAGTCAGCCGGAATTTCGTTGATTGGCACAATTTTCGTATTAGCATGCTCGCCAAAATCATCTGCTACGACAACATCAACCGGCATTAAGAATTTCACACCATTGTCTTCTGCTTTTTTCATAAATTGTTTTGCCAAATCAATTTTATCTTCTTCCAGCAATGATTTTCCTACTTCATGTCCTAACGCTTTAACGAACGTATATCCAAGACCGCCGCCGATGATCAAATTGTCCACTTTATCAAGCAAGTGATCGATCACACCGATTTTGTCTTTGACTTTCGCGCCGCCGATAATGGCCGTGAATGGGCGGTCAGGATTGGATAAAGCTTTCCCAAGTACATCCAATTCTTTTTGCATTAAGAACCCGGAGGCAGATGGCAGGAATTTAGCAATACCTTCTGTTGATGCGTGTGCACGATGAGCTGCGCCAAAGGCATCATTCACATACACATCAGCAAGAGATGCAAATTCTTTTGCAATCTCTTCATCGTTCTTTTCTTCCCCTTTATAGAAGCGGACATTTTCAAGAAGAAGAACATCCCCTTCCTTCAATCCTGAAATGGCTTCCTTTACACTGTCGCCATATGCTTCGTCTGTTTTTGTAACCGGTTGTCCAAGAAGTTCTTCCAGACGTTTGCCGGCAGCCGTAAGACGCATCTCTTCGTTCACTTCACCTTTTGGCCGGCCGAGGTGGCTTGCCAAAATGACTTTCGCGCCTTGCTCTGACAAATATTGAATCGTTGGAAGGGCAGCACGGATACGTGTGTCATCCGTTACTTCGCCGTCTTTCATCGGCACATTAAAATCAACGCGGCAAAAGACGCGCTTTCCTTTCAGATCCAGATCTTTAATCGTTTTCTTGTTCATGTAAAAGACCCCCATATCGTTAATTGAACAGCGGCAGCAGCTTGCCCAGGCTCGACAAGCGCAAGGGGCATCAGCGACGCGGCGCTCTTTGCCGCACAGCTGGTGACACTTGTGACCTGGAGAGCCTAGCCGCTGCAGCTAGACATAATGGAACAGACGAAAAAAAGAGGAGCAGGGATTGTACCCCGCTCCCCGTTTCACCTCTTCATTATAGACGGTGAACTGTTCATTTCCAACTGTTAGCTGGAAAACAGTGCTGCTTTTTATTATAGACCTTTTGTAGCGATGTATTGCACAAGGTCTACTACACGGTTAGAGTAGCCGTTTTCGTTATCGTACCAAGAAAGAACTTTCACCATGTTGCCTTCCATAACCATTGTTGAAAGAGCATCGATTGTTGAAGACGCTGTGCTGCCGTTGAAGTCAGATGAAACAAGCGGAAGCTCAGTGTAATCAAGAATACCTTTCAATTCGCCTTCTGCAGCTGCTTTTAGCGCTTCGTTTACTTCTTCAGCTGTTACATTGCTCTTAAGCTCTGCTACAAGGTCTACAACCGATACGTTTGGTGTTGGAACACGCATCGCCATACCGTTCAATTTGCCTTTCAATTCAGGAAGCACAAGAGAAACGGCTTTCGCTGCACCTGTAGAAGTTGGGATCATATTTTCTGCTGCTGCACGTGCACGACGGTAGTCAGAGTGCGGCAAGTCAAGAATTTGCTGATCGTTTGTGTATGAGTGAACAGTTGTCATCATGCCGCGCACGATGCCGAATTTTTCGTTCAATACTTTTGCAAATGGAGCTAAGCAGTTTGTTGTACAAGATGCATTTGAAATAACCTGGTGGTTTGCCGCATCGTATTTATCTTCGTTAACACCCATAACGATTGTAATATCTTCGTCAGAAGCTGGAGCAGAAATGATGACTTTTTTCGCGCCGCCTTCCAGATGTTTCGCAGCGTCTGCGCGTTTTGTGAAACGGCCCGTTGATTCAACAACCACTTCCGCACCGTTAGAACCCCAAGGAATTTGAGCCGGATCGCGCTCAGCTGTTACTTTTACACGCTCGCCATTTACAACGATTGTGTCGCCTTCAACTGTTACGTCCGCTTCAAGTGTGCCGTGAACGGTATCGTATTTCAACAAGTGTGCAAGCATGTTTGCATCTGTCAAATCGTTGATCGCTACTACATCTACTTCAGGATTTTTAAGTGCTGCGCGGAAAACGTTACGTCCAATACGGCCAAAACCATTAATACCAATTTTTACTGTCATGAGTGTTGCCTCCTCAAATTTGTTTATCAAACCGGAAGTCAAAGACTTTCGGATGTTAGAATAATTATGCTTGTTCAAGCAGTGCGCGTGCGGCGGCTTCGTCTGTTACAAGAATGTCAAGTTTCGGTGATCCGTTTAAGTATGATCGAATCGCTCTTCCTTTCGATGCGCCGCCTGCTGCCGCAATAACGACTTTTGCATGCTGCAAATCATCCAGCTTCAATCCGATCGTCGACAATTTTTGAACGACTTCGCCCTCTTTATTGAAGTAGTAGCCAAATGCTTCAGCCACCGCTTCCTTTTCTTCTAAAACGGATAATTCTGCTTCCGGTGTTTTGCGGCGTTTCGCCATCGCAATGGCATCGCCGACCCCATGCAGCACAATGTCTGCTGATTGAATCATGCTGACCGCTTCTTTAATAGCCGGTTCTTGCAGCAATGATTCACGGACATCCGGGCTGATTCGCTCGGGTGCATACAAAACACGGTGTGAGCCATTTGTATTTTGTGCCATTAATGCAGCAACGGTATTCGCTTCATTTCGGACATCGTCCCCAATTCCACCCCTCGCGGGCACAAACAATACCTGTCTTCCTTCCGCAAAATCCGGTTTCATTGTGCGGGCAGCTTCCGCCATAGTCGAGCCGCCAGTAACAGCGATGATAGTCTTTCCACCAAGATGGCTCTTTATACGGCTTGCGCACGCTTCACCAATTGCTTTCTTTACAAATCCCGATTCATCGCAGTTACCTGGAAGGATGACAGCTTCTGATAAGTTGTAGCGTGACTTCAATTCCTCTGTCATAGAATCGATCCCTTTTAGCTCAAGCATCAATTCTTCCAGCTCTCTCACCACATCCATACCCGTTTCTGTCAATTTCATTCCTGCTGCACTAAAATCAAGCAATCCGCGTTCTTTCAAAAACTCCGCTTCGCTTCTGACAACACGTTCCGTCATGCTGAGCGACTGGGCTAACGTTCTTCGTCCCGCCGTCCCTGCAATTCTGACCGCCTGCAAAAGCCGATAGCGTTTTTGCATTATGTCAAGCAGGTCCGGTACGAGCTGCTGTTGAATATTTAATATCGGTTTCATATCCGGCGCTCCTCTTCGGTTGTTCGGGTTTAATCGCGTCCCATTAAAAACTCAATGTGTCCCACTTAGCCGAAAAAAATTTTTCCCTGCTCACAAACTCATTGTAGCAGGGTGCTATTTAAAAATCAACGAAAGAGACCATTTATTTTTTAAATTATTTGTTAACTTTCTGTTTTAATTTTTCCAAAACGGTTACATAATCAATCTGTCCGTATTGAACCAATTCACCACCGTATTCTACGACCGGAATCATCAATCCATATTTTTCTGTCCACTCATCACTCTCATCAATATTCCGCTCTTGGAGTGTCATGGCGATTTCCTCCTGGACCAGCTTCATCACCCATTTCGCTTCTTCGCACAAATGACAATTAGGACGCGTGTAAAAAAAGACATCCACGTTTTTCACCTCAATCGTACCGCTTCCGCTTTGATGACGACGGTATATTTAATTGTTCGCGGTATTTGGCAACTGTCCGCCTGGAAACTGTTAGTCCCTCTTCTTTTAGTATTGTACAAATCTCTTGATCCGATAGAGGCTTTTTTTTATCTTCCGCAGCAACAAGCGTTTCAATACGCACCTTTACTTGATTGGAAGAGGTGCCTTCTCCATCTGACTGCGCTGCTGCGAGACCGGACGGGAAAAAGAATTTTAATTCATATGTCCCGAACGGAGTCTGCATATATTTCCCCCGTACCGTTCTGCTGACTGTCGATTCATGAATGGACAGCTCATCAGCCACTTCTTTCATCGTCAGCGGCTGCAGACAACCGGGTCCGCTAAAGAAAAAGTCACGCTGCTTTTGGACAATCTTCAAGCCAACACGCTGAATGGTCTGCTGACGCTGTTCCAAGCTTTTTAACAGCCATTGATAATCCTTTTCTTTTTCCCTTATGAATCTTTTCACATCTGTATCCGAGTGCGCCGCCAATTCTTCATAATAATCACGCTGAAAAATGACTTTCGGCAAATCTTCATCAAGAAGGTGCACTTCGATTGTATCACCGGATAGAGTGACCGTTACATCCGGACGCACATACGGTGATGCATCATGATGAAAACAAGCGCCGGGCTTCGGATTTAACGTTTGAATAAAATCGGCGGCCTGCTGAATCTCATTCAGCTCCACACCGAGCTTTTTCGCAAGCGGTTTCCACGTTTTGTTCGCAAATTCTGTAAAATGATCACGGACAATCTTTTCCGCAAGAAAAGGCGCGTCCAGGCTGCGCTCCAGCTGCAGGAGCAGGCATTCCTGTAAATCACGTGCTCCAATGCCCGAGGGTTCCATCCTTTTAATCAAATTAAGAATATAAATAACTTCTCGTTCCTCCTCACCCAATAAAATGGATGCTTCAGAACTTTCGATTTTCATATATCCATTTCCATCCATATTATGAAGCAAAAAATCAAGAATTCGTCGTTGTGACTTGGTTAATGTCATTAACTGAAATTGGGTGTTCCAATGATCGGTTATCGTATAAGAGGAATCCGGAATATGTTCGATCCAATTCTTGTCATCCGTCTGACTTTTCACCCCGGTTTGCCTGTCTTTTTTGTAGAGCGCTTTCAAATCAGGCGCTTCCAGCTGAATAAACGGATTTTCTACCGCTTTGGATTCAAGAAACTCCACAAGCTCCTGCGCAGAATATTGAAGAAGTGTTATTGCCTGCGTCAGTTCCTGAGTCATCGTAAGCTTCATTGTCTGCTGCTGCCACAATCCCGGTTTCATCTGCATATTCATCCGTGCTCCCCCCCTTTCACTATTATACAGATTGACATCATAAAAAAAAAGACCTGCAGCTGCAGGTCGTACAGTTTACTTTTCTTTGTTTGTCACTTCGTTGCGCGTAACGATATGATCTACAAGACCATATTCTTTCGCACGTTCGGCAGTCATGAAATTGTCGCGGTCTGTATCGCGCGCGATGACTTCAAGAGGCTGGCCTGTACGCTCAGACAAAATGCCGTTTAATTTTTCACGAAGGAACAAAATGCGTTTGGCCGCAATTTCGATTTCCGTCGCCTGCCCTTGCGCCCCGCCAAGCGGCTGATGAATCATCACTTCACTGTTTGGAAGCGCATAGCGTTTTCCTTTTGTACCAGCCGCAAGCAAGAATGCACCCATAGATGCCGCCATTCCGATGCAGATCGTCTGTACATCCGGTTTAATGAACTGCATTGTATCATAAATTGCCATACCGGCTGTAATGCTGCCGCCCGGGCTGTTTATGTAGATGGAAATATCTTTTTCAGGATTTTCCGCTTCCAGGAAAAGAAGCTGCGCGACAATCGAGTTTGCCACGTTATCATCAATTCCGCTGCCAAGCATGATGATACGGTCTTTCAAAAGACGGGAGTAAATGTCATACGCACGTTCGCCACGGTTTGTTTGCTCAATAACTGTAGGAATTAAATTCATGAATGTTCCTCCTTATTAATTGCTGTTCTGTTTAACCATCATACAATTCAAGGTCAATGAAGGTCAAACGTTATGCTTTTCTATGTGTACGTTTTCTTCTTTCCCCCGGCAAATTCCTGCTAATCAACAATGATTTTCTGTTTGTGAACGTTTTTTCAATTAATAGTTGCATTTTTATCGCTTATCCTCTATAATTTTGAAATGTACTCTTCATGCCCTCGTGGTGCAACGGATAGCACGTAAGATTCCGGTTCTTGAGATGTGGGTTCGATTCCTGCCGAGGGCGTTTATACAATTCGATATGAAATGATAAAAAAACTCCAAAGCCTTTACAATAAGGTTTTGGAGTTTTTTTATTTTGTCCCGAATGCCATAAATAACAGCAAATATTTCCCCTAAACTCCCCCAGCCGAATAATTCCTTCTATTCTTTCACTTCTAATAAACAAATATCACAATTTATTCTTTATCCACAATTTTCAACTGCATATCCATTGCATTTAATATTTTTACAATAGTCTTTAAAGTAGGATTCCCTCCCATTGCTTCTAATCGCCCAACAGCAGCTTGATCCAATCCGGCCTTTTTTGCCAGATCTTCTTGGGTAATTCTTCGTCTCTTTCTTTCATTGGTTAGTGTTTGGATAAATAGTGTTTCCTCTTTTGAAAATTTCTGACCCGCTGAACGTTCCCACCCTTTATCTTTTAACCCCATCTTTTCATTCTCTTTCCTGGGTTACTACCAACCTTGGTGTCATAAACACCATCTTTATTAAGCGATTTAAAGTTATTGATTCCAATCCACTTTAACGTCGTCCAAATTTCTTTCATAGAATAGAGCTGCATAAAGTGTTCCCCCTGTTAAAAATTGTACGGAAATCGTATTCGACAACTGGCTGACTTAACATGTTTCCATGCCTTAGTCCCTATAGCTTTACGTCACCATCTTTCAATGGCTTTGTCTTTTCGTACAATAATTGGGTACATCCCATTATAAACCCTGTAATCTATTCCATTACATTTATTTTTTGGACAAATTATTACAAAAAGCCGTCATATCAATATAAGCAAAACATTTCATAACTTTTCTATTTGTAAATTAGACTGCCCCAGCTCGCAAAAGAACCCTTCGGTACCGTATCACGGCGGGAATTTTCACTTTACCGAAGACACTTTAAAAAACTGGATAAAAATATGTAAAACTGTAAATAATACATTTTATCAAAAAAAGATTTTAAGCCGGCCGCTTAGTACATGAGCCTATTTCACCCGAAATAAATCAGAACATTTTTAGTAAAGGAATATTGCGATTCATTTGTAATAAAGTGAAGAAAAGATCAAATGATCATAAACAGGTGGCAAGGTGGTTTCTAAATTATGAGGCAATTTGTAGATGAAGCTTTTTTTGTTCACAATATGAAAAACGAATTAAAGCCTATTGTATCTGATAAGCAAGAAGTGGTCTTCGTTTGTATAGGTTCAGACCGATCTTCAGGTGACAGCTACGGCCCGTTTGTCGGATTAAGACTAAAAAAAACGTTTACCCTCAGAAAATATACTCATGTCTCGGTTTATGGCTGTTTGGATCACCCTGTTCACGCTAAAAATTTAGCAGAGACTGCTCAATTAATCCAGCAAAATCATAGAGATCCAACCGTTATTGCCATCGATTCCTGCCTTGGCTCTTCCAAACATATAGGAACCATTCATCTCGAAAAAGGACCAATGAAACCAGGATCAGGGGTTCAAAAAGACCTGCCGCCTATCGGAGATTACAGCATTTCAGGTATAGTCAATGCGGGAGGATTTCTTCCTCTGCAAGTTCTTCAGTGCACACGCCTTTCACTGGTTTACAAAATGGCCAATAAAACCGCTGATTTTATTACGAGAGCCCTTTTTGAATTGGAATACGAAAAAAAGAAAAAACAAGTCTTGTGATACTTTTCTTGTGATTTTCCAGCCACTTAACACTTTTGTGCGCCGTTTATTTAACGCTTTTTCGATGCGGATCGTACGCATGAACGGTTTCTTGTTCTTTTGGCCGGATTATCAATGAATCCGGCCTTCATATTGACAAATCGGGCTAAATGGGGCGTGATCCGGTCTTCCACCCGCTGTTATGGGTCAGCCCCATATGCACCATCCCCTTACTGAATGGGTTTTTATACTGAAACACAAAAAATCCGAACAGGCGACTTTTTAACAGCCCCTATTCGGCTAATGGTTCATTCCAAGCTTTCTTATACCCACTCTTCCCGCTCTACAAGTTCCGCCAGTGTTTCAACAGCTTCTTCTGCATCGCGTCCTTCCGCACTGATGATCACGTCTGTGCCGCGTCCGAGCGCAAGGCTCATGATCCCCATAATGCTTTTCGCATTAATTTTTTTGCCTTCCTTCTCAAGAAAAATCTCGGCGTTAAATCGGTTCGCTTCCTGTACAAATAAGGCAGCCGGTCTTGCCTGCAGTCCTGATTTTAACTGGACGTTTACTGTTTTTTCAACCACTTCATTCACTTCCTTTTTATTTTTTCGCCGACGCAAGTTCTCCGGCTCGAATTTTATCCGCAATTTCATCTATTTTACGCAGGCGATGATTAATGCCTGATTTACTGATCGCCGCGCCAGATACCATTTCTCCAAGCTCTTTTAACGTGACATCCTGATGAAGGACACGCAGTTCTGCGATTTCACGGAGCCGGTCCGGCAGTACACCTAGTCCGACGGTTTCGTCAATAAACTTTATATTTTCGACCTGACGCAATGCCGCGCCGATCGTTTTATTCAAATTTGCTGTTTCGCAATTCACAAGACGGTTGACGGAATTGCGCATATCACGAACGATCCGCACGTCTTCAAAGCGCATTAAAGCACTGTGCGCCCCGACAATACTGAAAAAATCCGAAATTTTTTCCGCTTCTTTCAAATACGTGATAAAACCTTTTTTCCGCTCAAGCGGTTTCGCATTCAGATGAAACGTATTCATCAATTCACAAAGCGCTTCATTATGCTCCTGGTAAAGAGAAAAGACTTCAAGGTGATAGGATGACGTTTCCGGGTTGTTAACGGAACCCCCCGCTAAAAATGCACCGCGTAAATAGGCGCGGCGGCAGCAGTCTTTCTTAATGAGCTTTTCGGAAATGTGATGAACGAACGAAAAGCCATCTTCAATAATCGCCAGGTCATCCAGTATTTCCTTCGCTTCATCTTTCAGCCGGACAATGTACACGTTATTTTTTTTCAGCCGCATTTTTTTGCGGACAAGAAGTTCTACTCCCGCTTCATAATTTCGTTTTATTAACACGTAAATACGCCGGGCAATCGCGGCATTTTCCGTTTGAATGTTGACGACAAGCTGTCTGTTTGAAAATGACAGGGAGCCGTTCATGCGGATGAGTGCGGAAAGTTCCGCTTTTGCACAGCATCCGCTTGTTTCAATGGTGGTCAGTTCTTTTTTTGTTTCAGATGCAAAAGACAACATCACCACTCCTCTCGTGATGTCCGCTTACCGTTTCGGGATGAGGCGCACTAATATTTCGGCTACTTTTGCTGTATCATGCCGGATGATACAGTCATCATATGTGACGATATCATCGAAAATGGCATCCAGCCCCATTGATTGCAGGTTCTCGACATCATACACAACCGGTTTCGCTCTTTCTTCTTTATATCGCTCCTGGATGACGGCAGGGATCGGTTCTTTATTGACCAGAATGGTATCTATAAACGAACATTTCATATGATCATAAATCGCGCCGACATGGTCTGAGGCTGTAAAATCAAGCGTTTCACCCGCCTGCGTCATCAAATTGCAAATGTATACCTTTTTCGCTTTCGCCGCACATACTTCTTCACCGATTCCCGGTACTAATAAATTGGGTAAAATACTTGTGTATAAACTCCCAGGGCCAAGGATAATCATATCTGCTTCACGAATGGATCGAATGGTTTCTGGAAGCGGTTCAATTTTCTCCGGTGTTAAAAATACACGATTGATTTTTTTCCCTGAGTACGGAATTTTCGATTCGCCGGATACAACAGACCCATCCTCCATTTCCGCATGAAGAACAACACTTTGATTCGCGGCTGGCAGCACTTTACCGCGCACGTTTAATACGCGGCTCATTTCCTGAATCGCATGCCCGAAGTCACCGGTAATAGATGACAGCGCCGCAATCATCAAATTGCCAAGCGCATGGCCGGACAATTCATTTTTGGTTGAAAATCGATGCTGAAAAAGAGATTCGACAAGCGGTTCGACGTCTGATAGTGCCGCGAGAACGTTGCGGATATCACCTGGCGGCGGAATATTCAGTTCATCGCGCAACCGTCCGGAGCTGCCGCCGTCATCTGCGACTGTGACAATGGCTGACAAATCGATTGGATGACGCTTCAGTCCCCGGAGTAAAACAGATAGCCCGGTGCCGCCGCCGATAATGACGACTTTTGGCTGCGCCGCTTTGGTCATGATTTTGAAGCCTTCCGTTTATCAATATCACGGTGTGTAACACGGGTTTTATAGTCATCCGCAAAAAAGTTCGCCAAGTATTCAGATAAAGCTACAGAACGATGCTGTCCGCCTGTGCAGCCGATCGCAATGACAAGCTGCGATTTCCCTTCCATCTTATAATGCGGCATCATAAAGGTAAGAAGATCCGTCACTTTTTCAAGAAACTTTTGCGTATCATTCCATTTCATCACATATTCTGCGACATCCGCTTCAAGCCCTGTCCGCGGTCTCATATGTTCGATGTAATGCGGATTCGGCAAAAAGCGGACATCAAAGACGAGATCTGCATCGATCGGCAATCCGTGTTTAAAGCCAAATGACATCACATTTACCGTAAAGGATGCTTGTTTATCCGGTGAAAATTCACGCATAATCGTTTCACGCAAATCTTTCGGTTTCATTTTTGACGTATTTAAAATCATGTATGCACGGCCTCGCAAATCATTTAACAGTTCGCGCTCCTGATGAATGCCATCAAGCGGACGATCATCACGCGACAACGGATGCGTCCGGCGTGTTTCTTTATAACGGCGGACAAGCACTTCGTCTTCCGCATCTAAAAAAAGCACTTTTGGCGCTGTATTCAACGTGTCAGCAGCTTCGTCAAGCGCCGACGATAAATGATCAAAAAATTCACGCCCGCGCATATCCATGACGATCGCCACTTTTTTCAGCTTTTGCCCGGAATCTTTCATTAAAGCTAAAAAAGGCTGGAGCAGCGTCGGCGGTAAATTATCCATGCAATAAAAGCCTAAATCTTCAAAGCTTTGCACAGCAACCGTTTTTCCGGCGCCTGACATCCCCGTAATGATGACAAGCTGTACATCATTATTCGCCATCGTCATTCCCCTCTCTTTTCATTAACTCGGATCGAGCCGGTAAGAAATTAATTCAAAATCAGGTGTGTATGTAAACGCACCATATAACAGGCCGGTTCCATGCACCATATATTCGAGCAAATGACGATCTCCTTCCGCCATTGGAAGTTCTTTTAACTCTTCAATTGACTTCCACTGAAGAACTCCTTCTCTTGTTTCCGTCAATGGGCTGCCATCTGCCTGATCAGCAAAGAAGGTAAACATCATCCATTCGGACAATACTTGATCCCCTTCTTTAATAATGAAGGTAAAAATGCCTTTTACATTTGGATTGCGCAAGTAGAGACCGGTTTCTTCACGAAATTCTCGAATCACCGCATCGCGGACAGATTCACCCGGCTCCATTTTTCCTCCGGGGGCCACCCACCAGTTGCGGCGCGGCTTCTGCATTAAAAATACTTGATCGTCTTTCACAAGCACACAATTTGTGACACGCTGCACAAAAAACACCCCCAAAAAGTCGCCCAACATATATTTCCTTTATTATATATGTACGCAGAAAGAAGTTCAACGCTGCCGGGTGTGTTTTATTAGAAAAGCAGGAACGACGGTATAAGGATAAAAGCTAAGTTCGCGACCTCAATCGCCACACCTTTGTGACCCACATCCTGTGGGCCTAAAAAAAGCGCCCGGCCATAGCCGGACGCGGTGTACAAATCTGCAGGGGGGCAGTTTGATTACAAAACCATTGTACCACCCGCATATTTCAGATTGATTACGAACAAGTAAAAAATGGATTACGCTTTTACGCCCATTTCTTCTTTCAATTCTTCAATATAATGCTGAGCAGCCTGGGCCGCAATGCTGCCGTCACCAGTTGCTGTCACAATTTGGCGGAGCATTTTTTCACGCACGTCTCCCGCCGCATAAATGCCAGGGATTTTTGTTTCCATTTTTTCGTTCGTTACAATATAGCCTTCGTCATTTGTAATGCCAAGATCAAGGAATGGCTTCGTGAGCGGCACCATACCAATGTAAATAAAGACACCGTCTGCCGGGAATTCGCGCTCTTCGCCATTTTTAGTCGAAACGAGCGTCACGCTGCCGACTTTTCCGTCTTTTTCATTAATTTCTTTTACCGTATGGCTCCAGATAAAGTCCACTTTATCATTTGCAAATGCGCGGTCCTGCAAAATCTTTTGCGCCCGCAGCTCATCACGGCGGTGAACGATCGTTACTTTTTCCGCAAAACGAGTTAAATACACGCCTTCTTCAACGGCAGAGTCACCGCCGCCGACAACAACGAGATTTTTTTGTTTAAAGAAAGCGCCGTCGCAGACCGCACAGTAAGATACACCGCGGCCGCCAAGTTCGTTTTCACCGGGCACACCGATTTTTTTGTATTGCGCTCCTGTTGTAATGATGATCGCACGTGCTTTATATTGCTTCGATCCTGCATCAATCGTTTTGTATTCTTTGCCGTCGATAATTTTTTTAATATCGCCATATGCATACTCGGCACCAAATTTTTTCGCATGATCAAACATCTTTGTCGATAATTCAGGACCAAGGATGTGATCGTAGCCCGGATAGTTTTCAACCTCTTCCGTATTGGCCATCTGGCCGCCCGGCACGCCGCGTTCAATCATTAATGTTGAGAGATTCGCACGTGATGTATAGACAGCAGCCGTCATCCCCGCAGGACCGGCACCGATAATGATCACGTCATAAATTTTTTCTTCAGTGGACATAATATCTGCACTCCTTTTCTATAATATATACCCTGAAACGTATTTTTTAGTTTATACTTTTAATCCTACTTAATTTCACTAATTCCGTCTAATATTTTGCTCATAAAAGGTGCTCTCGGATAAATTTCGCGTATTTTTGCACGGTCGATACGGAGACGCCGTATTTATCCGCCACGCCGGACTGGCTGACCGTATCACTGCGAAGCTTTCGCCAAACATATTCGACCGCCGCCGCAAGACCAGCCGGCTTGGTCAGCTTCACTTTTTGATACTGAATCTCCAAAAAAATCGAAAACCAGATTAAAAAAAGACCTTCCTCTTCCTTTTTAAGCGGCCGGAAATGACGGTACAGCGTAAGCGCCGTTTCATGCGCAAGCCGTGTATTCATTTCCGCTAACAGCGCGCTGTCCACCGGCATGCCGAGCACATCGGCCATATAAATCTTCTCATGCGGCTGCAGATGATCGATATCACAAAAATCAGGATGGGTCATGACTTCTTTTTGATCAGCGGCAAGCGAAAGCAGAAAAATACCGAATAACCGTTCTTCATCGCGGCCGCCATTTAAATATCGGACAATGGCTTCTGGGTTCCGTTCAATGTCACTTTCCTCCAGAGTGCCATTCCACGGTTCCAGACCTTCTTTTTCCGGATTGTCGCGGATCACTTTTTTCCAAGCCGAACGTGCTGTTTCAGGATGCCCGGTAAAATGAGCCGCATACGCGAGCCAGTAGTAAAAGCCAGCTTCCCCTTCAAACCCGTTTTTTTGAAGCTTTTTCAGCCACCGGTATGCTTCTTCATAGCGGCCAATAAGCGCAAATGTCGCCCCGATCTTAAACTGCTGATCGGGAATGAGCGGCTGAATTTTTGCCAGCTGATCCGCTAAATAATCGAGCGGCTCCTGCTTTTTTTCATAAAAATAAAACACAATCTTATTGCAGAGGGCATGCAGATTGCCAGGGTTTTTCTCTAATACATCTTCAAGCACTTGATGCGCTTTCTCGGTCTGTCCGAGATAAAAATAAGCGAGCGCCAAATTATTATACGCCGCCCAAAAGTCCGGGTATTTCTTTACCGTTTCTTCGAGATGAGCAGCTGCTTTCGCAAAATGACCGCTTTCAAGTAAATAACGGGACTCTTCCTGAAGCTCCATCATTTCATCCTGTTCGTACAAATCCTCAAAAGCCTCTTCGCTGTCCAGTGTAATTAAATCAAGCAAATCTTCCGCGTCTTCACTGTATTCGCCTTTTTCATTTAAATCCAAATATGCCTGCGCATGACGGAACGCCTCTTTAAACGATCCGAGGTGCGCGTAATTGTTTGCTAAAAAATAGTGGCACTTACTCATGTGCGGATCGAGATCATCCAGCACAAAATGAAGCAATCCATTTGATTGTTCATAATGACCGAGTTCTGTTTCCACAATAGCCAGCTGGCAGGCAATAATCGGTTCCAGCGGCTCCAGATCCATCGCCCGCGATAAGTATTTTTTCGCTTTTTGCAGTTCCCGTCTTTCGAGCGCCTTCATTCCTTTTAAATAGTAAAACTCTCCTGTCGGAAAAAACGAGACAACGTTCCCTTTCTCTTTCCGGCTCCTTGAGTCATGTCCCATGAAAATCCTCCGAACGTTTGATGTTTAACTTGTGTATTATATCATAGGTGCTCATGGGAAGAATAGAGAGAAAAAGCCGGTCCGTCACAGGACCAGCTTTTAATTATTCTTTTCCTTTTCCTTCATGGCGGCGTGCAAGTACAGAAAGCACGTCATCAAGCGCAAGGTCCTGCTCACGGAGCAGCACAAGCAAGTGGTACAGCAAATCCGCCGCTTCCCATTGCAGCTCTTCTTTATCACGGTTTTTTGCCGCAATAATGACTTCCGCTGCTTCTTCGCCAACCTTTTTCAAAATTTTATCGACGCCTTTATCAAATAAATACGTTGTATAGGCACCTTCAGGACGTTTCTGTTCGCGATCTGCAATGACCTGCTCAAGCTGCTGCAAAATGGCGTATGGAAGCGCTCCGCTCTCTTCGCCATAAAAAGGAGCATCAAAACAGCTTGTTGTACCGCGGTGGCACGCCGGACCAGCCGGTTCCACTTTTACGGCAATCGCATCTTTATCGCAGTCAAACTGCATGGAAACGACTTTTTGCGTGTTGCCGCTTGTTGCTCCTTTATTCCAAAGCTCCTGTCGTGAACGGCTGTAAAACCATGTTTCGCCCGTTTCCATTGTTTTTTCAAGCGATTCTTTATTCATATAGGCGAGCGTCAATACTTCATAAGTTGTCGCATCCTGTACAATAGCAGGCACAAGTCCTTTTTCATCAAATTTTACTTCTTCCATCATCTGACGTTCACCTCCGCATTTCTCAAAAATTGTTTTACTTCTCCAACACCTGTTTCTTTATAGTGAAAAATTGATGCTGCAAGCGCCGCATCGGCATTCGCTTCTGTAAATACATCTAAAAAGTGCTGCGCATTGCCTGCTCCGCCTGAAGCAATAACCGGGACAGACACCGCATCGCCAACGGCTTTCGTGAGGGCAATGTCAAATCCTTTTTTACTGCCGTCTTCGTCCATGCTCGTCAGCAGAATTTCACCGGCTCCGCGTTCAACAGCTTCTTTCGCCCAGTCAATAACGGTGCGCTCTGTCGGTGTGCGTCCGCCGTGCGTATAGACGCGCCATGTGCCGATTTCTTCGTCATATTTTGCATCAATAGCAATGACGATGCACTGAGAGCCAAAAAACGCCGCCCCCTCATTAATCAAATCAGGGTTGTTTACAGCAGCTGTGTTCAGCGATACTTTATCTGCACCGGCGCGCAAGATCCGTTTCATGTCATCCAATGCGTTAATACCGCCGCCGACTGTAAAGGGAATCGCCAGCTCAGATGCAACAGCCTGTACAACGTCTACCATCGTTTTACGGCCTTCAACCGATGCCGAAATATCAAGAAAAACGAGCTCATCCGCCCCTTGCTGATCGTACACGCGGGCCAGTTCAACCGGATCACCTGCATCACGCAGCTCAACGAATTGAATGCCTTTTACAACACGGCCTTCTTTTACATCGAGACACGGGATGATGCGTTTCGTCATCATTTCGCCACCTCCAGCGCTTCCTTCACGCTAAAGCGGCCCGTGTAAATGGCTTTCCCGCAAATCGCACCCGCTAAGCCGTCTGATGCATATTTCGCCAGTTCCCGCAAATCTTCCAGTGAGCTGACACCGCCGGATGCGATCACACTTTTTCCGGTCGCGCGGGCCAGTTCCGCCGTTGCTTCCGTGTTCGGCCCTGACAGCATGCCGTCATTCGCGATGTCGGTGAAAATAAATGTTTCAGCACCAGCTTCCGCAAATTCTTTCGCCAGATCAACCGCTTTTACAGAAGAAGTCTCCAGCCATCCATGTGTGGCTACATAGCCATTTTTCGCATCGAGACCGATGGCAATTTTATCTCCATATGTACCGAGCCATTGCTTCACAAGTGCCGGTTCTTTTACAGCCAGACTGCCGATGATCACACGGTCTACGCCGTTATCCAAATAATGCTTCACGTCTTCTTCCGTCCGGATTCCGCCGCCAATCTGCACTTTCACATCCAGCTTTTGCGCCGCTTCAATTACAAATGTATCGTTAATGCGCTGACCGTCTTTCGCGCCATCCAGGTCAACCATATGGATCCACTCGGCTCCCTGCTCCACAAAAGACTTCGCCATATCGAACGGCGAATCGCCATATACGGTTTCCTGATTGTAATCCCCCTGAACGAGGCGGACACATTTGCCGCCGCGCATATCAATCGCCGGGTAAATAACAAAACTCATAGCATTTCCTCCGATCGTTCCATCGCTTTTGCGAAGTTGGCGAGCAGCTTCATGCCGGTCTCACTGCTTTTTTCCGGGTGAAACTGCATGCCAGATACGTTGTCACGCCCGACAATAGCCGGCACTTGCACACCGTAGGAAGCACTCGCGAGCAGCGATTTTTCGTCCATGTTCTCTGCATAATAGGAATGGACAAAGTATACGAAACCTTCTTCCACCTCTTGCAGCACAGGCGCTTCCTGGTGAAAATGAAGCTTGTTCCAGCCCATATGCGGCACTTTTAACCGTTCACCATCCACATCACGGTCCGGAATACGTACGACGCGCCCTTTTAACAGACCGAGTCCTTCAAATTGTCCGTTTTCTTCGCTTTCTTCAAATAAAAGCTGCATGCCAAGGCAAATGCCGAGCAGCGGACGGCCGCTGTCAACATATCTGTGAATAAACTGATCAAGCTCTTTTTCACGCAGGCGCGCCATCGCATCTTTAAACGCACCGACACCCGGCAGAATGAGCCCTTTTGTGTTATTCAATTCTTCCGGTGATTCGCTGATTACGTATGGAATGCCGATCCGCTCAAGTGCTTTGCTGACGCTGAATAAATTGCCCATTCCATAATCAATGATGCCGATCATTTACAACATCCCTTTCGTCGACGGTACGCCTTTCACACGCGGGTCCACCGTCGTCGCTTCGTCAATCGCGCGCGCCATCGCTTTAAATACCGCTTCAATCATATGGTGCGTATTCGTTCCGTAGTGAATAATGACATGAAGATTCATACGTGCTTCAAGCGCAAATTTCCATAAAAATTCATGCACAAGCTCTGTATCAAATGTGCCGACTTTTTGTGATGGAAAGTCCGCTCCCCGAATTTCAAAATGAGGGCGGTTGCTTAGATCAACTACGACTTGTGCAAGTGTATCATCCATCGGCACGAAAAAGTTTCCGTACCGTTTAATGCCTTTTTTATCACCAAGCGCTTCTTTTAACGCCATTCCAAGCACAATGCCGATATCCTCGGTCGTATGATGATCGTCCACTTCCACGTCACCGTCCGCTTTTACTGTCAGATCAAAGTGACCGTGCTTGGTGAACAAATCGAGCATATGGTCCATGAATGGAACACCCGTATCAATGTTGGATTTCCCTTCACCGTCCACCTCAAATGCGAGGTCAATTTTCGTTTCACCTGTGTAGCGCTGGAGCTCTGCATAGCGATTTCCCATCATGATACCTCTTTCTTTATTAATCGTTACGCGCTTCAATCGCGCGGGCATGTGCTTCTAATCCTTCAAGCCGGGCAAATGCAGCTATTTTCTTGCCATGTTTATCAAATGCCTGCTTGCTGTACATAATAATGCTCGATTTTTTCATAAAGTCATCAACAGACAGCGGGCCGGCAAAACGGGCTGTGCCGTTTGTCGGCAATACGTGATTCGGTCCGGCAAAGTAATCTCCGACCGGTTCGGATGAATAGCGGCCGACAAAAATGGCGCCGGCATGTTTAATATCCTTCACGAGTTCTAATGCGTTTTCTGTTATGATTTCAAGATGCTCCGGCGCCAGTTCATTAATGGTCTGAACAGCTTCTTTCATTGAACCTGCCACATAAATGGCACCGTAATCGTCAATGGATGCGCGAGCTATTTCAGAACGAGGCAGGCTCATCAGCTGATCTTCAATTTTACGCGCTACCGCCTGCGCAAGTTCCTGTGACGTTGTAACCAGCACCGCTGACGCCCGGCGGTCATGTTCGGCCTGAGACAGCATATCTGCCGCCACTTCTTTTGCGGATGCTGTGTCATCCGCGAGCACGGCAATTTCACTTGGTCCGGCAATCATGTCAATGTCCACATCTCCAAACACTTCCCGCTTCGCCAGCGCCACAAAAATGTTGCCCGGACCGGTAATTTTATCGACTGCTTTGATGGATTCCGTTCCATAAGCAAGTGCCGCCACCGCCTGGGCACCACCCACTTTGAAAATGTCTTTAACACCAGCTATGTCAGCGGCCACAAGCACGCCGGCCGGAAGACGGCCGTCATTTCCAGGAGGTGACACCATCACAATCCGTTCAACCCCGGCTATTTTGGCCGGCATGACATTCATTAAAACGGAGGACGGGTATGCGGCTGTCCCGCCTGGCACGTAAACACCGGCAGAATCAAGCGGCGTCATTTTCTGTCCGAGAATGGAGCCGTCCTCATTTGTATACAGCCACGTTTCCCGTTTTTGCTTCGCGTGGAAAGCAGCAATATTATCCGCGGCTTCGCGAATGACTTTAATCATCTCATCATCGAGCGCTTCGTATGCTTCATTAATTTCTTCCTGTGTGACTTTCAAGCTGTATAGTTTTGCGCCATCAAATTTTTCCGTATAGTCAAAAAGAGCACGGTCGCCGTTTTCTTTTACATCTTCAATAATAGCACGAACTGTCCGCTGCTGGTCTTCCGTTCCGGCATCAACGGATCGTTTTATCGACATTCCGGCTGTGACCCGTTCGATTTTAATCATCGATTACTGCACCGCCTTTTCCGCGATTGTATTCGTTAAACGGCTGACAAGCGTTGAAATATCTTGATTTTTCATCCGGTAGCTGACCGGGTTTGCGATAAGGCGCGACGTGATTCCGACAATCGTTTCATATTCAACAAGCCCGTTTTCTTTCAGCGTCTGGCCGGTTGACACAATATCGACAATCCGGTCGGACAATCCAATTAACGGCGCCAGTTCGATTGAACCGTTTAATTTAATAATTTCGACCTGTTCGCCTTTTCCGCGGAAATACGTGGAAGCCACATTCGGATATTTCGTCGCAATTTTCGGCGCGACTTCATTTAATGATGTATCCGGCAGACCGGCAACAGCAAGATAGCAAGGGCTGATTTTTAAATCGAGCAATTCATACACATCACGTTCTTCTTCCAGAAGCACATCTTTGCCGGCAATGCCGACATCCGCGACGCCATGCTCCACATATGTCGCGACATCCATCGGCTTTGCCAGGAAAAAGCGCATGTTTTCTTCCGGCACTTCAATGATCAATTTACGTGATTCATCAAGTTCTGGCGGAAGCTGATATCCGGCTTCCTGCAAAAGCGCCGCCGCTTCTTCAAAAATACGCCCTTTTGGCATCGCAATTGTTAACATCAACCTTCTCCTCCATTACTTGATTTCCCCACAAAAAAAGTAACGCTTTTGCACGATTCGGTGAATTTATCGACATCTTTTACACCCGCTACATCTTGAAGCAAGACACATTCTCCTGCTTCGCGGCGTTTCTGTGCTTCTTGTATCGCTTCAACACGCCGTTCATTGCTGAAAAGAACGCAATGAATACCAGCCTCATCCTCAAGCTTTTCCAGTGCCTCCAATAAAAAGTCGACACGCAGGCCAAAACCAGTTGCTCCTGCAGGATGGCCAAACTTTTCAAGCAGGTCATCGTAGCGTCCGCCATTGCCGACAGGAGCGCCGACACCTTCTGCATACACTTCAAAAACAAGGCCTGTATAATAGCTCATATGGCTGACGAGCGGCAAATCAAATGTCACATATTGATCAACATTGTATTCTTTCAATCGTTCATACACGGTTTTTAATTCGTCAAGCGCTTCGCTTCCTGCGCTTCCTTCGATCAATTTGACCGCTTCATCCAGGCAGCCGATCCCCCCGGACAACGCTAAAAATTGCAGAAGACGCTGCTTATCGATGGAAGACAGCGGCAAGCTTTTTACGTGCTCACGGTAGCCGACATAATTTTTTTCGTAAAGGAAGCGGCGCAATTGTTCAGAACGCTCTTCCGTTCCAAGAATCTGACGGAATAATTCATCGGTAAAGCGAATATGTCCTAAAGAAATCTGGAATTTTTCCAGCCCTGATTTTTTCATAACGGATACAAGCAAAGCGATGACTTCTGCATCCGCGCTGATTGTGTTATCACCGATCATTTCCACACCGATCTGCTCAAATTCTGCCGCCCGTCCGCCTTCACGCTGCTGTGCGCGGTAAACACTTGCGGAATAAGCAAGTCGCAATGGCACCCGTTCTTTTAACAGTTTGGCAGCGGCCACACGCGCAATCGGCGCCGTCATATCCGGACGAAGAACAAGTGTATTCCCTTCCTGGTCAAGCAGTTTAAACAGCTGACGGTCCAAAATCGCGGAGGCATCACCGACTGTTTCATAATATTCCAGCGCCGGTGTTTCAATAAAGCGATAGCCCCAGCTTCCCATTTCCTGTTCTGCCGCTTCTTTTAATTTTCGTTTCGTTTCATAAATGTGCGGCAATGTATCCCGCATGCCAACAGGCTTTTCAAACATTAACAGCTTCGACATTTTATCACCCGATCCATTATTATTTAGCGCCTTCCGCTTTAGTTCGCTAATGTACTAAAGATTTATTTATATGTAGTGTAACGGTTCTGACAATTCTCGTCAAGTCAAAAAACCGGGCAAACCCCGGTCTAAGAATCAGATGAAGAAGATGCCGCGAAAACCCCTGCAGCAGTGGCTGCTATCGCTGCCTGCTGCGCCTGAACCATCGCCTGAACAGAAGCCGTGAGTCCGGCAGATGAATCAATATAAGCCTGTGGCGCAAAAATGGCTGAGATCGTGATTGCCATATCCTTTGACCACTTCAACTGCTGCGTATCTTTTAACTCCTTGGCCATTTTTGCAGCTTCTTCTATCTTTCCTGAAAGAGCAATGACACCAAGAGCGGGATAGTGCATTGATTTCACCCTCAATCCGCGACCTTCCAGTTCACTCTTTGCTTGAAGAACAGATTCTGCCGGCTGTTTTTGAAACAAGCCATCCATCACGAGCATATTCGCTAAAAATTGCAAATCATTTCCCTTCCAGAAACCATGATCATTTAATAGGCGGTAATAGCGTTCAGATGAATCAACAAGATCGCCTGCGCTCTCTGGCCGCTTGGCCATTATAACGGCCGCCGGATAATCTTCATGAGACGTCAAAAAACGGTGATATCGTTTCATTTCCTCAAAAATCTCTTTTATACGTTCCGGTTTCGTCGAACCCTCTACTAAAAAAGCAGCAATGTACGTGTAAACGGAAGAACGAAAGCCGGCTGAACGCAGTGTTTCATAATGAAGAAGAAGCTTTTCCAGCGATTCATCCGGGTCCCCTTCTTTGGTCATCAGAAGCCCTGTCATTGGAAAATGAATCGTCCGAAGCGGTGAAAAAATGGAACCTGTTTTCTTTATTTTATTGGATACCGCTGTAAATTCCCGCTCGTCAATCCTTTCCTGCCTTGCAGCAAATTGTGCTGCCGTCAGCAAAACAAGCCGCTTATCCATCCATTTCCCTGCGGTTTTGCGCAAAATTGCAGCGTTTTCCTCTAATAGCTTGACTTCCACCATGATCCCTCCCCCGCTTGTATACCTTTTTATACGATTTCAAAAGAAAAAAGTTCCTAAAAAAAGAGCTGTATTGATACCCACATCAATTAAGAAACCAGTTGCAATCATGAAGCAAACAATAATTTTCTTTATATATACAGCCCGACTTGATCTCGCTTTGATTCATTTATTTGATACCTTGTCTGCGGACGGCCGATCGATCCATACGATACCGCGACGTCTAAAATTCCGGCTTCCTGCAAAAACGATAAGTATTTCCGAACTGAAACACGTGACACGCCAGAAGCAAATGCGACATCTCCCGCAGAGAAATCCTCCCCTTTTGATTCATATAATGCAGACCAGACAATTGACAGCGTTTCTTTTGTCAGCCCTTTCGGAAGTTCTGACGGGGTTTCCGTTTTGCTTTTTTGAAACAGTATATGATCGAGATCGCTTTGTTTCACATCAGATGCATGAGAGAAAAAGCCGTGTCGATCCGCATAAGAAAGAAGTGCCTGCTGAAACCGTTCTAATTGAAATGGCTTAATTAAATAATCGGATGCACCGAAATGAATCGCTTTTTGAATGCTATCCGGATCGTTCGCTGCACTGACCATAATGACGTCTGTTTTTGATCCGGCCGCCCGCAGTTTTTCAAGCAGCTCAAGGCCGTTCATGCCCGACATATAAATATCAAGCAGCATTAAATCCGGCTTTTCCTTTAGCGCAATCGCGAGTGCTTCTTCCGGGGTTCCGGCAACATCCATCGTTTGAAATCCTGGTACAGATTCAATGTAGCGGCGGTTTAACTCCGCTACCATTGGGTCATCTTCTGCAATAAGTACGTTGATCACGATCATCACTCCTTCCCTGAAAATGAGATATTTACTTCAATTTATATTATGTAAATTTATAAACAACCTTTTTAAAAAAACCTGTTTAAATGCTTGATTTTTATTTATAAAACTACTTTGATATTATATTTCTCAATAATAGCATACAAAAAACCTGCTTCAGCTTTTCGCTGAAACAGGTTTAATCACCATTGGATTCCCGCCCGCAAACGCACCGGGCGGAACATCGCGGTTCACAAGTGTCATCGCCGACACAATCGCACCATCGCCAATATCCACACCAGGCAGTACGGTGCAGTTAGCGCCAACCATGACATTGTCGCCAATCACAACCGGACCGATCCGGTATTCATCGGTTAAATATTCATGGGCAAGGATGGTCGTGTTGTAGCCGATAATCGTATTTTTGCCAATCGTAATCTGCTCCGGAAACATGATGTCCGGCACAACTTTATAAGCAAGCGCGCTGCCCTCCCCGATTTTCATCCCAAGCAGCCCGCTGTACAATGCATTTTTCATCCGGGCAGTCGGCGTAAAACGGCCGATTTCAATGACCGCTGTATTTTTAAACGTCTTCCAGAACGAAACGGTCTTATATATATGGAACAGCGGGTTTTCATCGTCTTCCAGTTTGTACCGCTTCGTTCGTCTCATTTACTTTCGGCTCCGACTTTCAAAATATCAAGCAGCTCCGTCATGGACTCAAGCATAAAATCAGGGTTGTATTCGTTCAAAAAATCACGGCCTTTTATTGACCAGGCTACACCTGCTGTCATCGTACCCGCATTTTGGCCGCCTTCAATATCATGGTAATTATCCCCGATCATCATGGCCTCTTCCGGTTTCGAACCAAGGGCAGCGAGCGCTTTTTGAAGCGGTTCCGGGTGCGGTTTCGCGTTTTCAACATCATCAAGCGCAATGATGACATCGAAAAACGCATCCAGTTTCGTCAGCTTTAATCCTTTAACGACTGAATTATGCAGTTTCGTTGAAACAATCGCCATTTTGTAGTTGTTTTCATGAAGCGTGCGAACCGTTTCATAAACACCTTGAAATTCTGTAACAAGCGCATCATGCTGTTCAAGGTTGAATTTTCGGTAATGCGCGACCATTTCCATAGCCCGTTCTTTATCAATCGCTTCAAACGTATCAATAAGCGGCGGTCCCATAAACGGGTACACATCTTCCCTCTTATACTGACCCGGGCAAAAATGGTTGAGCGTATGCAAAAAGGACTCCACAATCAGCTCATTTGTATTAATTAATGTGCCGTCTAAATCAAACAATAGTGTTGTAATCTTTTTCATGTGTATGTAGCTTCCTTTCTCCGCGCCGTTTCCGCGCGATCCCAGAGCCGGGCGACAATAAGCGTCAAAATGACAGCTGTTACAAGCCGGATCAAAAAGAGCGGCAGCACCGGAATTCCCAGCGGAATTAAAATTAGTGTATCTTCAATCACAGCATGACAGGCAACAAGAAAAATAAACGCAAGCGTTACATCTTTCCTGCTTACTCCGTCTTCCTCAACCGCCTGAATCATAACAGCTGATCCCATCGCAAGACCAATTAACAGACCGGAAGCAAGCGTCATGGATGTATTTTCTTTCATGCCAAGAAAGCGCGTCACCGGTGCCATCGCCCGCGAAAAGGCATCCAGCCATTTTAAATCTTTTGCTGCTTGAATGAGGACGATAAGCGGAACCACAATGATCGCCAGCTGCAGCACCCCAAAGCCCGCTTTTTCAACTCCAAGCAGAACAATCGCGCCCCACGTTTCAGGCTCCTGCACTGCAGCAGGAACCATGCCATACTGCGCCAGTTCCCCGCCCCCGCGCCAGACAAGGTGAATAATGACACCTGACATGAAAGCGAGTCCAAGACGAACCGCAAGGACAATCCACAATTTCACACCCACTTTTAAAGCAACAGTCGACTCAATAAAGAGATTGTGCGAAAACGAAAGCATAACCGCTAAAATGAAAACTTCTTTTACCGTTAAATCAAGGGATAAAATGGCCCCGATTGCCGCATACAAATTAAGTACGTTTCCGAGAACAAGCGGAATGGCCGCGTCCCCTGATAAACCAAAAATCACCATCACCGGACTGATCAACTGAATCATCCATGGCAAAACCGGTGTAAACTGCAAAATCGTGACGATAAGCGCAACAGGAAAAATGACTTTCCCGAGCGTCCACGTTGTCTTCAATCCTGCCTTAAACCCTTTTGCCACCGTTTGTTTCAAGACGTGATCTTCCCTTCATTTGACTGATCGTTATAACGCGGAAGATTAAATTTGAAACGACGGTAAACGAGAATTGCCGCTGCCATCACAATTAATGAAAGTGAAAGCACCTGGGCAATCCGCAGAAAGTCTGTCAGCATTAAACTGTCTGTCCGCATTCCTTCGATGAAAAAGCGGCCGATTGAATACCAGATGACATACGATAAAAACAATTCGCCCCGTTTTAAGTTCACTCTTCTTAGTAAAAGCAACAAGGAGAATCCAATGATGTTCCAAATGGATTCATATAAAAAGGTCGGATGATAGTATGAACCATCAATGTACATTTGATTAATAATAAAGTCAGGCAGCTGCAGATTTTCAAGGAAACTTCTTGTGACTTCTCCGCCGTGCGCTTCCTGGTTTATAAAATTGCCCCATCGCCCGATTGCCTGACCAAGAATGATGGAAGGAGCGGCAATATCCGCAATTTTCCAAAATGAAATCTTTTTCTTCCTGGAAAAAATAATGGCCGTTACAATAGAACCGATCAAGGCGCCATGAATAGCGATACCGCCATTCCAAATTTGAATAATCGCCCCTGGGTTCGCTGCGTAGTAATCCCATTGAAATAACACATAATAAAGACGCGCTGAAATAAGCGCAATTGGAATCGCCCAAATTAACAGGTCGGCGAATGTATCTTTCGGAAGGCCAAGGCGGTCCGCTTCTTTGGATGCTAAATAAAAGCCGAGTGCGATGCCAAGACCGATAATGAGTCCGTATCCATGTACTTGAATCGGACCGAGTTCAAAAGCAATCGGATTTATCGGATAACCGTCCATTCTGTCACTCCTTATTTCATTTCGTCGACGCCAGCTTCACTGATGACGCCAGCCAATTTATCTGTAAATTCCTGCGCCGCGTTCATGCCCATTCTTTTCAGGCGGAAATTCATCGCAGCGACTTCGATAATAACAGCCAAATTTCGTCCCGGGCGGACCGGCAGCGTAATTTTTGTAATTTCAGAATCCAGGATTTTTAACTTATCTTCTTCAATCCCAAGCCGGTCATACTGCTTTTTCGGATGCCATTGTTCCAGATAAACATTGAGGGTAATGCGCTTATGAGAGCGAACAGCCCCAGCACCGAATAAAGTCATGACGTTAATAATGCCAAGACCCCGAATTTCCAGCAAATGCTCAATGAGCTCCGGTGAATGGCCGATCAAGGTATCGATATCTTCCTGTCGGATCTCCACACAGTCATCTGCGACAAGACGATGTCCACGCTTGACAAGTTCAAGTGCCGTCTCACTTTTCCCGACGCCGCTCTGACCCGTAATCAGTACGCCGACGCCGTAAATATCAACGAGTACACCGTGGACAGCTGTTGTTGGCGCAAGCATTGATTCCAGGTAATTCGTCAGCTGACTTGAAAATTTTGTAGTCGTCATTTTTGTCCGCATAACCGGTACGGAAAAGGCTTCAGATGCTTCAATTAACTCAACCGGCACGCTTAAATTGCGCGAAATGATAATGGCGGGTGTTTCATAATCACAAAGCTGGTCCATTCTCTCTTTCTTTTCTTCCGGACTGAGCCGCTGAAAAAAAGACAGCTCGGTCATGCCAATCAGCTGAATACGTTCCGCCGGATAATAATCGAAAAACCCGGCAATTTCCAGCCCCGGACGTGACAGGTCACTCAATTTTATCGGACGATGAAGACCATCTTCTCCGCTCACTAACTCAAGATCAAACTTCTCTAAAATATCCACTGCACGCACTTTTGCCATTGGGTGGTTCCCCTCCTTCTTCACACAAAACGAATTGCTATTATTGTATCATGTTTTTAAGAAAATCCATTATTTACGTTTCGATTTTCGGGATTTCCCTTTACATAAGCGGTGAAAGGAGGAATGTACAATGAAAATAGCGATCGATGCAGGACACGGATGGCATACGCCTGGCAAGCGGTCACCGGACGGCATGCGTGAATACGAATTCAATCGGGAAACAGCTTTGTTTTTGCGGAAAGAACTGACAGACGACGTGTTGTTTGTCCATCATGACAGCCGCGATGTCCCGTTGTCCGAACGGGTAAAGCAGGCTAATGCAGCCGGCGCCGATCTTTACGTTTCCATTCATGCGAATGCATTTGGCGAAGAATGGACAAGCGCACATGGCATTGAGACGTATGTGTACACGTCAAGACCAGCTAAAGCATTGAAGATCGCGCAATCCGTTCAAAAAGAACTGGTTTCCGCCACCGGCCGGCGGGATCGCGGTGTAAAGGCGGCTGACTTTTACGTCCTTCGTCAAACAAGGATGCCCGCGATTTTAGTTGAAGCCGGATTTATGACGAATCGAGAAGAAGCAGCACTCTTACAATCCATTGAGTACCGTAAAACATGTGCCCGGGCAATTGCAGCCGGTATAAAACGAGTCTCTTTTTAATGCAGATTTGATTATCATGAATAAAAGCAGGAAGCACCTGGCTCCCTGCTTTTATTTTTTTCGAAAAACGGTCATCTGCAGTACGATATTGACAATTGCAATGGCAATGGCGATGACAAGTGCGAGGCCGAAGCTTTCGATTTCAAAAGTGTGCCCCATAATGGCGTCTGTCATCAGCAGGGTCACGGCGTTTATAATGAACAAGAAAAATCCGAATGTCATCATTGTAATCGGCAGCGTCAAAATGATAAGAAATGGCCGAACGAGCAAATTAAGTATCGACAAAACCATGCTCGCAATCACCGCGGATAAAAAACTGTCCACATACAACCCTGAAAAATAACCAGACAACGCAATAAACAGTACTGCATTAATGAGCACGCCAATCAGCCAGCCCATATTTATAAACTCCCTTAACTAGAAAAGTTATCCACCCGCACCAAATGTATCATCCGGTTCAGCCGGCGGCGGCGACTGGCGAAGCGACGACATCCGCAGCATAACGGAGCCCGTTTTGGTTTCCGCATCAACAATAAGCTGCCGTCCTTCCAGCACATGATCACTTTCAAACTTCAATGACTTTTGAATACGTTCATCTTTTTCAGTCACATTCGCCATCCCTGATTCAGGCAGCTGCAGACGCCCGGCTGTCGTGCGGATTTCCCCTTTAACCGCTGACTCCTGCGGAACGTACAGTTCAATGTTACCTGTCATCGATTCCGCTTTGACTGCTTCCGCCTGATCCGATTTAGCATCATATAAAACATTGCCATTAAATGATTTCAAGTCGGCATAACGGAATGTACCCACAGCATGAATCGCCCCGTTAAATGAGTTTAACTCCGCGCGTTCCCCTTCGCAGTCAATAATGCGAATCGGTCCATTACCTGTTTCCGCTTCAAGTGCCGTGATACGCCCGCTTTTCAGCTCAATCTTTCCGTTCCCCGCACGAACTTCCAGCTTTTCCGTGTCAATATCACGCATATCAAATGAGCCGTTGAAGAGCTTAACTGCAATGTCTTCCAGCTCTTTTGACGGCACATACACCGTCACATCCGTTTTCATCAGCTTTAACCCGACTGAAAAAGATAATTTGTCTTCACGCGCATAGAATATGCTATTTTTTAAAAATGATTCACGCGCTTCTTCCTCTGAATTCGCTCCGTATACTTTCACATGACACTCTGCTTTCACGCCCGGCCCTTCCCACGGACGAATCGTGACCGCACCATTCGCTGTCTCGATTTTCATGCGGCGGGGTGTCACTGCTTCTTCAAGAAAGACATGTGTAAATTCAGCACCCTTTCCGACAAACGGCACTTCAACATCTTTAAGCCGCTGCATAGCTGTCTGCATAAATTCGAATAATTTATCTTTTGACTGATGCATCGTTTCTGACTTTGGACGCTGACCGGCAATTTTCTGTCCGATTTTCTCCAATTCTTCAAAAAAGCCGCCGATTCCTTTAGAGCTGTCTGTCGATTTTGTTGATGCACCGGCTGACGCGTTATTTTTTTCCAGTGCCTCAATCAATTTGACCGCTTCATCCGCTGAAATAACTCCTGACTCCACCATTTTCAAAATACGAAGCTTTTCTTCACTCATACGTTGTGAACCCTCCAGTTTCGTCTAATAAGTCCATTTACGTAACCATCCATAAAAAAGTTTCATTTTATTTTGTCTGCTGGGTCATCCGTTCCCTGTCCCTCTCTAAAATTTTCTTTAAATAGCGGCCGGTATGCGATTCTTTCGTATCGGCTATTACTTCCGGCGTACCTGACGCAACGATCGTGCCGCCTTTATCCCCGCCTTCAGGACCGAGGTCGACAAGATAATCGGCTGTTTTAATGACGTCAAGATTATGCTCGATGACCAGAACCGTATCGCCATTTTCCACAAGCCGCTGCAACACGTCGAGAAGCCGGGCAATGTCGTCAGTATGGAGACCGGTCGTCGGTTCATCCAAAATGTAAAAAGAACGGCCATTGGAACGGCGGTGCAATTCAGAAGCAAGTTTCACACGCTGCGCTTCCCCGCCAGAAAGTGTCGTCGCCGGCTGTCCAAGCGTAATGTATCCGAGTCCAACGTCCGCAATCGTCTGCAGCTTCCGGCTGATTTTCGGAATGTTTTCAAAGAAAACAAGGGCATCATCCACTGTCATTTCAAGCACATCGGAAATATTCTTCCCTTTATATTTTACTTCAAGCGTTTCCCGGTTATATCGTTTGCCGTGGCACACTTCACACGGCACGTACACATCCGGCAGAAAGTGCATTTCAATCTTGATAATTCCATCGCCGCGGCACGCTTCACAGCGGCCGCCTTTGACATTAAAACTAAACCGGCCTTTTTTATAACCACGTACTTTTGCTTCGTTTGTCTGCGCAAACACGTCGCGAATGTCGTCGAAGACCCCTGTATACGTCGCCGGGTTGGAACGCGGCGTCCGTCCGATCGGGGACTGATCAATATCGATGACTTTCTCCAGCTGTTCAATGCCTTTCACTTCTTTATGCGCACCCGGACGGCTTTTCGCTTTATGCAATTTCTGCGCAAGCGATTTGTACAAAATTTCGTTAATTAACGTACTTTTTCCGGAACCGGATACGCCGGTGACGGCAATAAACAAGCCCAGCGGGAACTTCGCTTTCACGTTTTTTAAATTATTTTCTTTTGCGCCGGTCACTTCAATCCAGCGGTCGTCCGGTCTGCGCCGCTCTTCCGGAAGCGGGATAAATTTGTCACCGGATAAATATTTGCCTGTCAAAGATTTCTCGTTTCTCATGACTTCTTCCGGTGTACCGGCTGCGATGACTTCACCGCCGTGGACGCCTGCACCCGGTCCGATATCAATTAAATAATCGGCTGCGAGCATCGTATCTTCATCATGTTCGACAACGATCAGTGTATTGCCGATATCGCGCATGTTTTGCATCGTGCGAATCAGCCGGTCATTGTCGCGCTGATGCAGACCAATGGAAGGTTCATCCAAAATGTACAGTACACCCGTTAAACGCGAGCCGATTTGTGTTGCCAGCCGAATACGCTGTGCTTCCCCGCCGGAAAGCGTGCCGGCCGCCCGGCTTAACGTTAAATAATCAAGACCGACATCAATTAAAAACCCGAGACGTTCACAAATTTCCCGCAAAACTAGTCTCGCAATTTGCATTTCTTTATCCGTCAGTTCCATCTCTTTGAAAAAATCAGCCGCTTCCTGAATCGAAAAATCAGTTACTTCCGAAACGTTTAAACCGGAAAGCTTTACGGCAAGCGTTTCTTTTTTCAAACGCTGTCCTTTACAAGTCGGACATTTCGATTCGCCCATGTATTTTTCCATTTGATCACGGACATAATCAGAACTTGTTTCTTTATAACGGCGATCAACGTTATTCAGCACGCCTTCAAATTCAATTTTATTATCCCGCACCTGTCCAAAATCATTTTCATAGCGGAAGCGGATTTTTTCCCTTCCTGAACCATTTAAGAGCTTATCAATCTGGTCCGCGGGCAATTCTTTCCACGGTGTATCCATATCAATGCCGTAATGTGTGCACACCGCTTTTAACAATTGCGGGTAGTATTGTGAGCTGATCGGCTCCCATGGGGCAATTGCATTTTCATTTAGCGAAAGGTCTTTATTCGGGATGACGAGATCGACGTCGACTTTTTTCTTCATGCCGAGACCATCACACGTATGGCATGCGCCAAATGGGCTGTTAAACGAAAACATGCGCGGCTCAAGCTCACCGACCGAAAAGCCGCAGTGAGGGCATGCATGGTGCTCGCTGAATAACAGTTCCTCCTGACCAATAACATCAATAACGACATTGCCTTCACCAAGACGAAGAGCGGTTTCAAGAGAATCAGCCAGCCGCGCTTCCACGCCTTCTTTTACAACAATCCGGTCAATGATCACTTCAATCGAATGCTTTTTATTTTTCTCAAGCTCAATTTCTTCTTCAAGGTCGCGCATTTCTCCGTCAACACGCACGCGCACGTATCCTTGCCGTTTCACATCTTCAAATACTTTGGCATGCGTGCCTTTACGTCCGGAAACAATGGGAGCGAGCACTTGCAGCTTTGTCCGCTCGTCAAGTTCCATCACCCGGTCCACCATTTGCCCGATCGTTTGGGACGAAATTTCTATGCCGTGAATCGGACAAACCGGACGTCCGATCCGCGCATATAACAAGCGCAAATAATCATAAATTTCCGTGACCGTTCCGACAGTGGAACGCGGATTGCGGCTCGTCGTTTTCTGGTCAATGGAAATGGCCGGAGACAACCCTTCAATCGAGTCGACATCCGGTTTATCCATCTGTCCTAAAAATTGGCGGGCGTAAGCTGACAAAGACTCAACATACCGCCTCTGTCCTTCCGCATAAATGGTGTCGAATGCGAGCGACGACTTGCCCGATCCGGACAGCCCTGTTAAAACGACAAGCTGATCGCGCGGTATCGTTAAATCCACGTTTTTTAAATTGTGGGCACGCGCCCCTTTTACTGATATATGATCAATGGCCATACAAAACACCTCTATTCTGATTTCAGCTCAAACAATGCATCGCGAAGCTCGGCTGCCCGTTCGAAGTCGAGTGCTTTCGCCGCTTCTTTCATTTCTGATTCGAGACTTATGATGAGCTTGTTCCGTTCCTTGGCTGTCATCTTCTTGCCTGTTGTTTTCGATGTATTCGTTTCCGTTTCTTCCGCTGCCTGTGTGGCACGGATGACATCGCGAATATCTTTTTGTATCGTCATCGGTGTAATGCCATGCTTTTCGTTATATTCTTTCTGTATTGCGCGGCGCCGTTTCGTTTCGTCAATTGCCTTCTTCATGGATTCCGTCATTTTGTCCGCATACATAATGACATGTCCTCCCGCATTACGGGCAGCGCGGCCGATTGTTTGAATAAGCGACCGTTCCGAACGAAGGAACCCTTCCTTATCCGCATCCAAAATCGCCACAAGCGACACTTCCGGAATATCAAGCCCTTCTCTCAGCAAGTTAATGCCGACAAGTACATCATATTTTCCGAGACGCAGATCGCGGATAATTTCAATCCGCTCCAATGTTTTAATTTCGGAATGCAAATACTGCACTTTCACGCCGACGTCTTTTAAATAATCCGTTAAGTCCTCAGACATTTTTTTCGTTAATGTCGTTACAAGAACGCGTTCATTCTTCGCCACACGGTCGTTAATTTCACCGAGCAGGTCATCAATCTGCCCTTCAATCGGCCGAATATCAATCGTGGGATCAAGCAGGCCGGTCGGGCGGATAATCTGCTCGGTCATATGAGGAGTATGTTCAAGTTCGTACGGACCAGGCGTTGCCGATACGTACACAATTTGATGAATATGCTCTTCAAATTCGTGAAACATAAGCGGGCGGTTGTCTTTCGCGGAAGGAAGACGGAAACCATGATCAACAAGCACCTGTTTCCGCGCCTGGTCTCCATTATACATGCCGCGCACCTGCGGCAATGTTACATGTGATTCATCAATCACGATTAAAAAGTCGTCCGGAAAATAATCAAGAAGTGTATACGGTGTTGAACCCGGCGGACGGAGCGTTAAATGACGGGAATAGTTTTCGATCCCTGAACAGAATCCCATTTCACGCATCATTTCGAGGTCATAGCGTGTGCGCTGTTCAAGACGCTGCGCTTCAAGCAGCTTGTCTTCAGCACGAAGCTCAGCCAGCCGTTCTTCCAGCTCTTTTTCAATATTTCCGATCGCGATATTCATTTTTTCTTCCCTTGTAACGAAGTGGCTTGCCGGGAAAATCGCCACATGTTCGCGGTCGCCGAGAATTTCACCGGTAAGCGCATCGACTTCACGAATGCGGTCAATGTCGTCCCCGAAAAACTCCACGCGGATGCAGTGTTCATCACGCGAAGCCGGGAAAATTTCCACGACATCTCCGCGGACACGGAATGTACCGCGCTTAAAATCAATATCGTTCCGTTCATATTGAATATCCACTAAGCGGCGCAGCAGGTCATTGCGGGCAATATCCATACCCGTCCGGAGTGAAATCACCATCTCTTTATATTCTTCCGGCGAACCGAGGCCGTAAATGCATGACACAGACGCGATAATAATCACATCATCGCGTTCAAATAAAGAAGATGTCGCCGAGTGGCGCAATTTATCAATTTCATCATTGATGCTCGCATCTTTTTCAATAAATGTATCCGTCTGCGGCACATAGGCTTCCGGCTGATAGTAATCGTAATAGCTGACGAAATATTCAACAGCATTGTCAGGAAAAAATTCTTTAAACTCGCTGTACAGCTGACCGGCGAGTGTTTTATTATGAGCGATCACCAGCGTGGGTTTTTTCACTTCTTTAATAACGTTGGAAATGGTAAAGGTTTTCCCTGTTCCTGTTGCACCGAGCAGCGTCTGATGTTTTTTGCCGCTTTCAATACCGGAGACGAGCTCCGCAATCGCTGCCGGCTGGTCGCCCCCCGGCTTATATTTCGAGACTAATTTAAATTCACGCTCCAACAGTGGCAGCCTCCTTTTTTCACGTATCCGTTCTCGTATTCATTATAGTTCCCATTTTATCACGAACGAAACAAAAAAAGCCAACAAAAAGCACACACCTGTTCGCAGTGTGTGTTTTTGCTTCTGTTTATTTTAAATGGAGGCCGCTCTTACCTTGTAAAAACGGCCGCTTGACCTTTTTTATTGCTGCCAGCCGGCAAAACCCGGCGCCATGTTTTCAATCTGTTTAAATCCGGCCGCCTGCAAGTAGCTTGTTCCAATAGCGGAACGGGCCCCGGATTGGCAATGAACGATAATTTTTTTATCTTTCGGAATGTTGTGCAGTTCTTCTTTTAAATAGCCAAGCATATGGTGATGCGCCCCTGGAATGTGTCCTTCGTTCCATTCCTTGTCCTGGCGGATATCAATCACATAAACATCGTCGCTATCCAGCTGCTCTTTCAAGCCATTCACATCAATATTTTTATACGTTTCAAGAACAGTTGACTGCGCGATGACCTCCGTATCAGCAAATGCTACAATGCGATCCAGGCCGATGGATTCCAGTGATTGCTGAATCTCTTTACGGTTGTATTCCGGCGCAATAATGACAATCGATTGATCGTAATCTGTGAGCCAGCCCGCCCAGTTTGTGAAAATTTTTGTATAAGGCATGTTGATTGTGCCTTCGATGTGGCCGTTCGCAAATTCGACTGCAGGACGGGTGTCGATGACAAACGTATTTTCATCTGCCGCAAGCTTTTCGAGTTCATGTACTGAAGCAATAACCGGAACCGTTTCACGCGTTAAAATAGAGGGACCCTCTTTATTCACTTTTTTCATCATCGCAAAGTATTTTGGCGGTTCCGGCTGATCTGCAAGTAATTCCTTTACAAATGCGTCTTCTTCTGTATGCTGAAGCGCCCAGTTAGTTTGTTTTTCATAGCCGGCAGTGGACATCGGCACCGCGCCAAGCGCTTTTCCGCAGGCACTTCCTGCACCGTGGCCTGGCCAAACAACAAGATGGTCGGGCAGCTCTTTAAATTTCTTCAATGAATGAAACATTTGAATCGCACCGGTATTGGCTGTATCTTTCACACCGGCCGCTTTTTCAAGCAAATCCGGACGGCCAACGTCACCGACGAATACGAAATCGCCTGTAAAAATCCCCATTGGAATATGGGAACCGCCGCCTTTATCTGTCAGCACGAACGAAATATGTTCCGGCGTGTGCCCCGGTGTATGCATGACTTTAAATTCAATATTCCCTACTTTAAACGCATCGCCGTCCTTGACAAGCTGTGCATCAATGCCATCGATATACTTGTATTTCCAGTCTTCATCCCCTTCGTCGGACAGGAACACTTTCGATCCGTGATCTTTTGCCATCTGATGGGCTCCGGACACGAAATCAGCATGAATATGCGTTTCCGCGGCTGCCGTTAAACGGAACCCTTCTTTTTTTGCCGTTTCTTCATACGGCGCAATATGACGAGCGGGGTCAATGACAATCGCTTCTCCGGTACGCTGGCATCCAACCATATACGAATATTGAGCTAATTTTTCATCAAAAAAAGTACGAAAATACATGAATAATCCCCCTTTACCCTAATGGGTATATTTATCTTGCTTTTATAATACCCCACACCCTATAAAAAGACAAGAAAAAACACCGAAAAGATATTTTCGGTGTCAGTTTAATTTCCATTTCAGCTGTTTCATCATCCTGCTGGAAAGCCAGAGACCGGCTGTTAGCGATGCAGCGTCAATAATAATGAGTTCCCAAGTATGGGTATATCCTTTATAGGCGGATGCGGCAATAAGCGCGACTGTCAGCAAAAGACCGATAAACTGGTTGTATGTCACGCGCGTAAACAAAACGACAAGCAAAGCGGGCATAAACAGCGCCAATATCATCTTATCGACCATCTCGTCCTCCTAAATGTTTTTCTTTCATCATAGCTGATTTTTCTTCAATCGAAAAGAGGCTATTTATTCACAGCGGTTGATAATACGCTCCGTTAAATCACGCAGCTCACTGTGCGGCATAAACTTTTCCGCCAGCATATCGGGCATAACCTGATCGATAAAATACTTGACGGAATGAAGCTCCTGGAATTTTAAAATCGTCGTCAGCGCTTCCTCGTAAATTTCAAAAAAGAGCGGGTCTGGGTTTCGTTTCAAAATTTCTCCGTACGCTTCATAAAGCAAATCCACTTTATCAGCAACGGATAAAAGACGGCCTTCCAGCGAGCTGTCTTTTCCTTCTTTAAAACGGTTGAAATACGCTTCATGAAATTCTTCCGGAAATTCCGCTTCAATAAATTTCCGCGCCATCTGTTCTTCCACTTGCGAAAATAATTCTTTCAATTCAACCGTCGCATATTTGACCGGCGTTTTAATGTCACCGGTAAACAGTTCCGCGTAATCGTGATTCAGCGATTTTTCATAAAGCGAGCGCCAGTTAACCGTTTCACCGTTCATTTCTTCCACGGTCCCTAAAAACTGCGCAATTTTCGTCACTTTAAACGAATGAGCGGCTACTGTGTGCGATTGAAATTTAAATTTTCCCGGCAGGCGGTATAAATGTTCGAGGTCGGATAAACTTTTGAAATATGTATGAACACCCATGATCTCCACTTCCTCCTTCTTTGCATATTATGCCTATTGTAACGGCAAATGTGATGGAAAAAAAGAAAAATCCGCTCTGTTTGAATGAAAACAGGCGGATTTTACAAAATGGATTCGGTTACAAAAATCAATGTCTATTACTCCTCTACTTTGCTCAGGCAATGCTCACACTCTGAATGATATGACTCGTGCTGTTCAATAATTTGTGCACCGCACTGGCAGCACTCTTTTCCTGGAATGTTACGGTAAAATTCTAATGGCATCATATTGATGACCTCCTCAAATTTTTTAATTGATGTGTTGCTGTTGAATTTATTGTATTATAACAGATAAAAAAAGTCAACAACTGTTATATAATATTTTTTATTTTTTTCAAAAGAAAAAACGCCCTCTGTTTGAAGGCGTTTAATCGGAAAACACGGAGTCATCCAGATATTCTTTTTCTTCCGGCGCAAAAATAAGGCCGAGTTCATGATGTTCATTTTCATAAATAGAGCCCTGCACAAACCGGAGCTGGTCGTTTGTCCCAATTACTTCCAGTTTGCAGTACGCTCCGTTTTTTTGCAGCGCTTCATAAAATTCCTGCTCACTGTTAATGTTTACACCGTTTACTTTTGTTATAATCTCGCCGATATCAAGCCCCATTTTCCGCGCAGGTGAAGCGGGCAGAACACCGGCAATAATCATTCCTTTTGGCTGCTTTGTAAAAAAGTATTGGCGGTGCTTTTCATATGTGAAGTGACGGCGCGTAATAGCAATACGGACAAGAGCCGCAAATATGACGGCAGCGGCCGATAACTGCCAGATCCAATAAGAGCCGGCGGCAATGAACAGCGTGAGCACGCCGGCCCAAATGATGCTTTTCCCGGTCGATTTTACAGCAAGGGCAGGCAAAGTGCTTCTCACTGTCATTGAAAAGCCGATTAAAAATGGAAACAGAATAAAGCTGTAAGTCACGCCTCCTGTATCAATAACCGGCCACCAGTCCGCAAATGAAGTGAGCGGCCCTCCTGATGGGACCGGCAAAAAAACCGGTACAAGCCAGAGGCGGCGCGCCAGGTGCACCGCTGTTTTTAATCCACGCGGACTCGTTTCAATACGCGGAGACGTTCCTTGATGGCCCCGTTTACGGATCAGCACCCCTTCCGCTATCACAAGAAGCGCCGTGATCATGGACATGACGGACAAAATTCCGTTCAAATCAAGGTTTACATATGGAATAAACGGGTAGCCCAGCCACTCGGATAAAACAAAAATGCCGTAAGCGGCAGCCATTGTCCATGCCGGTGACAGGAGAAAAAAGCCCCCCGCACTAAAAATGATCAAAACCGCGGCGATAAAACTGAGCAGCCCGGATGGCAGCGCCAATCCGGCCCCAATTGTAATCACGGACAGAACCGCCCCGACCGCCAGACTCGACGGCAAAATAAACCGGATCTCTTGATAAATATCATAGACGCGCGTACCAAAATCCTTTCGTTCCCGCGTAACGCGAAACATTCCAACCACAAATGCAAGGACGAATGAAAAATAAAAGACAGGATGAATCAATAATTTTACCGCAGCGTCACCCAGCTGCACGAGCCAGTCCAAAGCCATACAATTCCCTCCAGAACGTTGCACATAAGTCTTTTTTTATTGTAGCAGAAAGCTCATGCAAGCGTTAACCGACAAAAGGCGCTTTTTCGTCAAGCATTCTCAAGCGCCTGTTTCAGCTGACCGATAATGTCTTCTGCTTCTTCAATTCCGATTGAAAGGCGAACCGTTTTTTTCGATACACCGACTGCTTCTTTTTCTTCCGGTGACAGAGAGCGGTGAGAGGTGCCGAATGGCCATGAGACCGTCGTTTCAACACCGGCAAGAGATGGTACAATTTGAATCCAGCCGAGTGAGCGGAAAAAACCGGACTCATCTGCATCATCAGCAAGATGAATCGTAACAATAGCGCCGTTTCCTTTTTCAGACAGAGACAATGGATAAAAAACGTCCTTTACTTTCGGCTGTGTTTTCAGCCATTCCGCCGTTTTTTTCGCATTCGCCGACTGGCGTTCCATCCTAAGGCCGAGCGTTTTCGCCCCGCGGCACGCCAGCCATGATTCAAACGGACTTAAATTTAAGCCGATATTGACAATCCTGCTTCGCGCTGCTTCCACGTATTTTTCTTTCCCGCATAAAACACCCGCGGATACATCGCTGTGTCCGCCAATGTATTTCGTCGCCGAATGCACGACAATGTCCGCACCGAATGCATACGGCTGGACGAGATACGGCGTCGCAAATGTATTATCCACAATCAAAACAAGATCATGTTTTTTTGCAAAGGAGGCCATCTGTTCCAGATTCTCAACCCGCAAAAACGGATTGGTCACGGATTCTGTATATAAAATAACGGTTTCCGGACGAATGGCTGCTTCTATCGCGCGTTCATCCTCAAAATCGACAAACGATGTTTTAATACCCATTCGCGCCAGTTCTTCTTTTAACATATAAAATGTACCGCCGTATACGTCCCGGGCAGCGACAAGGTGATCGCCGCTTTTTGCAACAGCAAGTACCGCTGCCATAATCGCACCGAGCCCTGATGAGGCAGCAACGCCGGCAGGTGCTCCTTCAAGGCGTGCCGTGACGGCTGCCAGTTCATCCGCGTTCGGGTTGCCGACACGTGTATATAAATAAGGAGAATTCCCGCTGTAATAGCCTTCCATTTCTTCTAAACTATTAAATGAGAACACCGACGTTTGGTAAATCGGGGTTACTTTACTTTGAAACGATTTCAGCAATTTTTCACCGTGTACCGCTTTTGTATTAAATGAATCCAACTATCTTCACTCCTTTTCATTTGTTCATTATATTCCGAAAATTAGACAAAAACAAATCCGCCTGCAGCAGGCGGATTAGTCTTTTAATAAATTTTTCATCATCGGCTCATCCATCGGGCCGATAATTTTCTGCTCAACGACCCCTTTTTCGTTTAATACGTAAGTCGTCGGAATCGTATATACTTCATACGTTTCGGCGACCGTACCGTCTTCATCCATTAGAATTGGAAAGGTCAGCGCATACTGATCGACGAATTCACTTACTTTGGCCCGGCTTTCTTCTAAATTAACCGCCAAGATTTCAACGTTTTCCGGCTCATCGTCATAAAAGGACTGCATATGCGGCATTTCTGCTTTACAGGGCGGACACCACGTCGCCCAAAAATTTAAAAATATTTTTTTCCCTTCATAATCAGACAAATTGACTTCTTGTCCACCCATCGTTTTCACTGTAAAGTCAGGCGCTTTTTCACCGACGGCAATACCCGTTTTGTCATCATTAACGGCTACACCTGCATTTCCGATGTCGGTCACTTCTTTCCGGTCATTATATAAATTAAATGCGGCAATACCGATTAAGAGCGCCAGCAGCAGCACACCAAACCATTTTTTGTTCATGTTTTTTTCCTCCAGAAAATGAAATAAACTGTGACAACAATGTATACGAGTGATTCCATTGAAAATAGACGCCCATCTGCTGATAAAAAGAGCAGCTGCCAAAATAACAAAAGCGTGAGCGCCCGTTCCAGTCCTTCTTTCGCAACAAAGAAAAAGAGAATACTGCCGGCTGCCTGTACGGCGTCCCAAATAGTAAAAGATGCAGATAGAAAAGACAGAGAAAGCGGATATAAGACCACAATGGCAGCCCATGCTCCAGCCGTTTTAGAAGAAGGCATTTTTTTGACGTACGCATAAAAAAATGCCGCGGCCAGTCCGAGCCAAAAACCGTATATACCGCCGTTAAAATAAAGCAGTGACATTGGTGCTTTGATCACGAGCGGAAATTGAAAAAGAAGGATGCTTCCTTTCCAGACAATAACGAATAAAAAAGCGGCATTACTGATCTGTTCAGAAAAAGATTTTCCATATTGAATGCGTGTGTAAAGCCATGCGCCAAACAAAGCAGCGATGACTGCCGGCTGCTGGATAGGCAATGTGACATTCGCAATTTGTATAAACTCCATCTTGTCTCCTTTCACTATATTAGCACATGAGGTATTTATGATTATTTTATACACATATGGGTATAAAGTAAAAAAAGCCGCTTCAGCAGGCGGCCCTTTCATATCATTATCTCCAGCCGATATATGCTCCGCTGGCGGTAATGAGCAAGATGAACGATACAACGACTAACGTGAAGCCACTGCCATAACCCCCGACATATCCTTCTTTATATTCACCCATTTCATCCACCTCCAGAATATTCAGGAGATACATGGGCGGCGCCCATCTAATATAAAATAAGCAGGCCGTTCCGTTTTGCGGCGTTTTCACAATAAAGAGGTATAGAGGAAAGGACGGATTCTGAGCCATTTAGGCCGATTTATTGATAGGAAAGCCGGATTCCGCCTTTTGAAGACCGCATTTATGAGAATTCGGCCATAGAAATAAAAAAAGGGTGTCTTATAAAGCTTTTAAGACATCCCCTTTCATTCGATGGCCGGAATTCCGGTGAATCCGGCTTAATGTGCAGAATCCCGGCCGTCTATCCGTTATCAGCAAACAGCCGGGCTTTGCTTAAAAATTAATATATTGTGCCGGGTCAACCGCATTTTCTTTGCCGACTGTCCATGGACCTTTATGAATCTCGAAATGAAGATGCTGTCCGTATGAACGGCCGGTGTTCCCCATATAACCAATTGTCTGGCCTTTGGCAACACTGCCGCTGTTTACAACACGCTCTGATAAATGCGCATAAACCGTTGTGTACACCTGGCCATTAATGGAATGTGAAATAAAAATCGCATTTCCATACGTATCTGAATAATACGAACGGCTGACGACGCCGTCTGCCGCGGCCACAATCGGCACGCTTACGCTGTTGGCAATGTCGACTCCTTTATGATTTCCGAGGTCACGCATGCCAAATCCAGACGTGAACGTTCCCTGTGCCGGCCGCATAAACATACCGCCTGTATTAGCCGGCACCGCTGTTGAACGGGCGGTTTCCCGGCCGGATTCAGCCGCATTTGCTTTTGCGGCCGATTGAGAAGCCGCCTGGCGTTTCGCTTCGGCAATACGCGCTTTTTCTGCACGAATCGCCGCTTGAATGGATGCTTCCTGTGAATCAAGGATCGACTGTTCTTCTTCAAGGCTCAGCTTCTGTTCATGTGCTTCATGTTCATCTGCTACGAGCCCTTTCATGACCTTATTTTTCGCTGTGCGTTTTTCAGCAAGCTCCGCCTTCATCGTTTCAAGATCCTGAAGCATATCTTCTAAACTCGCAAGCTGTTCTTTCACTATTCGTTCGTTATCTTCGAGTTGGTTTTTATCCTGTTCCTGCTCATTCAAAATATTTTTATCCGCATTCACAAGTGTTGTCACGGCCGTTGCGCGGTTGATAAAATCACTGAAGCTTTCCGCACCAAGCAGGACATCTATGTAGCTGGCCGAACCGCCGCTTTGCTGAATCGAACGGGCCCGCTTTTCGAGCACAACAGTCCGTTCTGCAATACGGATTTTCAACTCTTTTATTTCAGCCTGAAGCCTTGCAATTTCTGCTTTCGTTTCTGCAATCTCAGTTTCTTTTGCGCGGATTTTTGATTCCGTTTCAGAAATCGTTTGATCCAGTTTGCGGATTTCCGCTGTTACTTGATCCTGCTTCTGCTGAAGTTTTGAAATTTGCTCTTCTTTTTCTGTAATGCTGCCTTCTAACCCTGATTTTTGCGATTGGATCTCCTGCTGACGCCGTTCAAGGTCGGATAAGTTTGCAGCCAGCGCCTCCCCTGTAAGGCTTAATACGAGTGATGCCGCAATCACCAGCGTCATGTATGAACGTTTTTTCAACTGCTCTTCCCCTCTCGTCCCTGTAAAAATATTTCTTTATACGTTTTAAAAATTTATACGTTTAAAAAGCGTCTAACCGAAATAAAACTTCCCCAAATACCGATGAAAATCGCAATGATTAAAAGCAGACCCGTTACCGGCAAAACAAGCGGCCAGTAGCTGATAAAGTCAATAAAATGGGCCGACAGCCGGACCGAGATAGCCTGTTCCGCATAATAGTAGCCAACCAAAACGGACGCAATTGGAATAATGGAGCCAAGCAGGCCGATCCATAGACCCTCCAATATAAATGGCCAGCGGATAAACCAGTTCGTCGCCCCGACGAGTTTCATAATTTCAATTTCTTTCCGGCGGGCAAAAATCGTAATCTTAATCGTATTGGAAATTAAAAACATCGCGGTAAACAGCAAGCCGGCAACCAGCACAACTCCTACGTTACGGGCTGTTTTCATAAAACTGAACATATTTTCCACTTTTTCTTCTCCGTACACAGCTGTTTCTGTCTGTTCAAACTGCTCTATTTTCCGGGCCGTATCCGGTGTATCCTGCGGCTTCGCTGTTTTCACAATAAATACGTCGTAGAGCGGATTACTTTGTTCAAATAAAGAAAAATCCCGGCCCATATCCTGAATGATCTTTTGCAGTTCTTCTTCTTTCGATGAATACTCAATACTCTCGACTTCCGGAAGCGCTTCGATCATCGTTCTTAATTGTTCTTTATCTGCTTCCGTTGCTTCCAGCTTCACATGAACGCGCACTTCGACATCATTTTCAATGTCGGTCGCGATTTTATTTAAATTAAGCATAATAACCAAAAAGACACCCGTCAATAGTAACGTGACGGTCACAGCCGACACAGAGGCAAAGGTCATCCATCCATTTCTGCGCAGGCTTTTAAAGCTTTCTCTAAAATGTCGGCGTAATGTTCTAGGCTTCATAGCCATAATCACCGCCTTGTTCATCCCGTGCAATCCGTCCGCCTTCAATCGCGATGACGCGGCGGCGGATGGTGTTGACGATATCTTTATTGTGCGTGGCCATCACAATCGTGGTCCCGCGTTCATTAATCTTTTCAAATAAACGCATAATATCCCATGAGGTATCCGGATCGAGATTCCCTGTCGGCTCATCGGCAATGACCACTTTCGGACTATTCACAATAGAACGGGCAATCGCCACACGCTGCTGCTCCCCACCGGATAATTCGGTCGGCAGCATGCGCGCTTTATGCTTCAAACCGACAAGATCAAGCACTTCCATCACCCGTTTCCTGATAACAGCGGGTTCTTCTTCAATGACTTCCAGCGCAAACGCCACATTTTCATACACATTTAAAAGCGGCAGCAATTTGAAGTCCTGAAAGACAACACCGATCTGGCGCCGCAATGTTGGAATGGAACGCTGTTTAAGTGCCGCTGTATTAATCCCTCCGACAATCACTTTTCCTTCTGTCGGTTTTTCTTCACGATAAATTAATTTAATAAACGTCGATTTTCCGGCACCGCTTGGACCGACGACATAAACAAAATCTCCTTGTTTGATCGTGACATCAACGCCTGAGAGGGCCGTGACCCCATTCGGGTATTTTTTCGTCACGCCTTGCATCTCTATCATTCAATCACCTTGTTTCTTTATTTAGCCGACATGTTTACCCTGTTTTCGACCCACAAAACATTATAGCATTCTTTCTTTTGTCACATTGCAAAAAATGTGTTACAGATTCATTTCATAACGTAATATACACCTCTATTCTTCAAACAAAAAAAACGCCCGGATGGACGTTTTTCTTTTGTTTACGTTATATACAGGCCTATAAGATAACACCGCCGCTAATAATTTTAGTCTTGACACGAATCTTCACATCAGCGCTCCGATAAGATTTCTTCCAGTTCATTTTTTCAAATTTCTTTGGATCTTTGGCCATTATTTGGCGCCCGAAGCCTAGCGTGTCTGAGTCGGCCATTTTCATCTTATCCATCGTCTGAGTGAATATTTTCTCCAGCTCATCAGACACGAGCTTATTCAGCTCGTTCAGCTTTTTTTCATCATCCAGGTGATCAGGCGGATATTCTAAAACACGGACGCTCAAGTCTAAAGAAATATCTGCCGTTACATGATCTTTATTTGTTGTGTCAACCTTCATCTTTCGTTTTGATTTTTCAATTAAAATCGTTAGTTTTCTTCCTTCATCTGCAGGAATTGTAAAGGAAAGCTCCTTTCCCATCTGGTCCGCAAGCAGCAAAAAAGCGGACATCTCATCCGGTGTGATCGTGCCTGTCATTTTGGTCCCGTTAAACAGCGCTCCGCCACTTATTTCGACAGCCTTATTCTTTTCGTTGTACTTCATGAATGGCAAAACCGGGTCACTTCCATTATCCAAAAGACTGATACAGATGAATTGCAGATTAGTGACTGGAGCCATGGATTCTTTTTCTGCACTCATAATCAATTTATATAAATATTCACTGTGCAGCTGTTCCCCGCTAATTTCACTCTGGAAAAGCGTTCCTGCTTTTCCCTCCACAATCGCTATTTTTGCATTAAGGGGACTGGATGCATTTCGATACAGTGCATCTAAAAACGAATATAGCCCTTTTTCAGCACCATCTTCCCCGATAACTAACACGCGTAATTTTGAAACATCAAGAACACCGCCAACTTTACGGTCCAGTTTATACGCACTGTCCCTAACCGTAATTCCATCCTCCGACATGACCTGACTCGTTTGGGCCTGACCGCCTTGACCCCCTCCTTGACCCCCTTGGCCGCTGCTTCCGCCGCCTGCACCTTCTATTGGCATTTCAATCGTCAATGAATACCGATCATCTTCCTGCATATCCATACCGGCTCCAAAAATCAGCTTCATCGTTCTAAGCGGCCGTTCGTCCCAGCATCCTGAAAGCAGTATACATATCGGAAACATAATCCACCATTTCTTCACGTTGATTCCTCCCGCTTGTTTCGGATGATTGCGACTGCAAGCAAAAATGCCGGTACTGCAAATAAAAAGATGGTTGAAAGCGTGCTGATTTTTTCATAGATATTTACCGATTGCTCGGGATTCGCAGTATAAAATGTGATTGGCAGAATAAGTACTGCAAGCACATAAACGGCTTTCCGGTGGTGCTTCGCCTTCGCAAGTTTCGCAACACCCGATGCCGCTAAATACATATAGCTCATAAAAGAAGTAATTGCAAAAATGGCCCATATCGATAAAAAAAGGAGATCAATCCTTTCTATCATTTTTAATTCAACTGCCTTGACCATATATAGTACCGGCTCCGGTACATGATTGAGTTTTTTTAAGCTGAAAAACATATACACAAAGGCTGAAAGCAATGTATAAAAGACCGCTGCTATAGCACTCGCTCCAGCTGCCGCTTTCCACTTTGCTTTTGATGAAGCCTTGGTAACTGGATAAAGCCAGAGTAAAAATTCAAAGCCGGCAAACGAAAAAAGGGCTTGTTTTGTACCTGATAGAATGGCCGGGGCTCCTTCAGACCCAATAGGCAGAAGATAATATACGTTAAGATGCTTAATGATGAACACAAAAAGGATAAGCACTATGATAAAAAGAAACGACATTAAGACGTGAAACCGTGCAATAATGCGTATGTTTTCCTGAATGAGATAAACTGTAATCCCGACCACAATGACAGCAAAAACGATGTGCGGTGTATGGGGGAAGGCCCAATTAGACGTCAAATAGAGAAAGACAATGAGCATCTGAGCAGCGACGATAAAAAAGAACACTATATAAAGAGCATTTACGATAGTGCCAAGCAGCCGTCCCAGAAGAAGAGGAGCAAATTCATACAGCGTTTTATCCGGAAAACGGGAAGATAAAAGCCAAATAACCCCTATTCCAATTTGTACAAACAGACCCGCTATTAAAATCGATATCCAGCCATCTTTTCCAGATTCTGTATGTACACTGTATGGAAGCGACAATACGCCTACACCAATCTGTGTCTGCAAAATAAGAAAAAATAGCTGCTGTGCGCTGATCGTTTTTTTTGTTTTCACTCCTTCATCCATTCCCGTGACCCCTCTTCCTTCGTTTCATCAAGCGGCATGCTGTCAGTTGGACGCGTTTTTTGCTTCCAAATCGCACGGCGAATAAATGTATCCTTTAAGTCCTTCCACCGGAGCGGTGCAAATGGGGCAAAATAAGGCGTCTTCAGCGATTCCAATTTACACAGGTGAATAACAATGACCATCATGATGAAAATAAGACCATAAAACCCAAACAGCGAAGCCGACACCATAAATGGGAAACGGAGAAGACGAATCGTCATATTCATTTCCGTTGATGGCACAACATAGGATGCAATTGCGGTAAGCGCAACGACAATGAGCGTAAAGTTGGAAACTAGGCCGGCACTGACGACAGCATCGCCGATAACGAGACCGCCGACAATCCCAATTGTCTGCCCAATTGGACTCGGAAGCCGGATACCTGCTTCCCGGATTAATTCAATCGTCATTTCCATAAACAACGCTTCTACAATTGTCGGATACGGTATATCCGCAACAGATCCTTTCATTTGCACAATTAAATCCCCCGGCACAACTTCAAGATGAAAGCTCGTCACCGCAATGTAAAAGGCCGGCAAAAGGACCGCTATAAAAAAAGCAAAAAGACGGAGCAGCCGGTAAAACGACCCTGATAACGGCCGGCTCGTATAATCATCCGGAGACTGGTAAAATGTGATGAAATTTACGGGCGCAATAATACATGTTGGGGTTCCATCATTTAATATCGCAATTCTCCCTTCCATGATATTTGCTGCTACGCGATCGGGACGCTCTGTGCTTAGAAATTGCGGAAATGGTGATAATGTTGAATCCTCTATCATTTGTTCAATATGTCCTGCACTGTAGATCATTTCCGCATTAATCGAATCGACTCGCCTTTTTATTTCTTTGACGAGCTCCGGGTTTGCAATTTCCTTTTCATACACAATCGCAATTTGTTTCTTTGCTCTTTCCCCTTTTTCTGCAAATTCAATAACAAGCTCCTTGCTTTGGACACGTTTACGCAGAAGAAAAAGATTCGTATTTAAATTTTCAACAAATCCATCGTGTGCTCCGCGCACAATTTTTTCATTCAGTGGCTCTGTAATGGTCCGAAGCGCCGTTCTTTCTGTGCCGCATATAAGACAAGCCGTACGCCCTTCAAAAAATACGAGTGTCTTTCCAATCAATAGAGCATTCATGGCTGCTTCATAATCAGCGGCATCATCACGTTCAATTGCCGTCAGTGCATCTTCCGGGTTTTTCGATTTATTTTCCGCAAGGGGCCGCAAGATATGCTCCTCCACCCGTAATGAATCAACAAGAGTCACTAAGTATAATGCGATCCCCGCTGTTTTACCGAATGAAAATTTCCGTTGTTTTACATCATCTGCATCACCAAGCATTTCTGTGAGACGCTTGGCATTTTCATCTGCAGATGGAGAAAAAGCCGCTAATTTATTGCCTCGCCAAAAAGACATGCGCATCTCACTCCCTTTTTCTATAGCATGGGAAGAACTGAGTTATTTATACATGAAAAGAGCGGACTCTGGTGAGCCCGCTCTTTTCAACTTATTATTTTTTCTCTGCCAGCCATGCTGCGACGGCTTCTGCCTCTTCGCCTTCCACAACGTTTGGCGGCATTTGGCCCTGGCCGTTTTCAATGATCGCTAAGATTTCATCTTTGCTGTATTTCGCACCTGCTTTGTCAAGTGCCGGTCCAAATCCGCCTTCAAGATTGCCTCCATGGCAGCTTAGACAGCTTTGCTGGTATACTTCTTCACCAGCAGCGGCTGTTGTTGTGGCGTCATTTGTTCCTTCTTCTGTTGTTTCATCCACCGCTTCTTCTGTTTCTTCCACAGCATTTTCTGTGTCCTCTGCCGCATCATCACCGCCGCATGCCGCCAGTGCGACTGAGGAGCCGAGCAAAAGCGCAAGCAATGTTTTTTTCATTTCCATTTGAAAACCCCCTTTTGAAAATGGATGGTCGTGCCATGATTTAGTATACCAATTCTGCCCGATTCAAAACATTTGCTCTATGACAAATCTGGTACGATTTCACTTTAGTTTTCCCTTTTTTCAAAAGAAAAACCCCATAAAAATAGGCGTTGCCACAACGGACAGCGCCGGATTATTTATAAACGTGAACGAAGATAGGCGTTGATAAACGCGTCAAGATCACCATCCATCACAGCTTGAATGTTGCCTGTTTCTTCACTTGTCCGGTGGTCTTTAACCATGGAATAAGGATGGAAAACATAAGAACGAATCTGGCTTCCCCAGCCGATTTCTTTCTGTTCGCCGCGAATTTCCGCAAGTTCCGCTTCCTGTTCCTCGAGTTTACGCTGATACAATTTTGCTTTCAGCATATTCATGGCGCGGTCGCGGTTTTTAATTTGTGATCGTTCCGTCTGACACGTGACGACAACACCTGTCGGAATATGCGTGATCCGGACAGCGGAGTCCGTCGTATTAATGTGCTGACCGCCGGCGCCGCTCGCACGGTACGTATCGACTTTCAAATCTTCTGTGCGAATTTCGATTTCAATTTCATCGTTAAATTCCGGCATGACTTCACACGATACAAATGACGTATGGCGGCGTCCTGATGAATCAAACGGCGAAATACGAACGAGACGATGCACGCCTTTCTCCGCTTTCAAGTAGCCATAGGCGTTATGACCTTTAATGAGCAGGGTGACACTTTTCACACCCGCTTCATCACCTGGCAGGTAATCGAGTGTTTCGACTTTAAAACCGCGTTTTTCCGCCCAGCGCGTGTACATGCGCAGAAGAAGCGACGCCCAATCCTGTGACTCGGTACCGCCGGCGCCCGGATGCAGCTCCAAAATCGCATTATTTTTATCGTGCGGCTCGCTGAGAAGAAGCTGTAATTCATAGTTTTCAAGACGCTTAATAAATTCTTTCGTTTCGTTCGAAAGTTCTTCCTGCAAATCCGCATCACTTTCTTCTTTTAAAAGCTCGTGCGTCATTTCAAGGTTTTCCTGCGTCTCCACAAGATCCTTATATTCGTTAACAAGCTCTTTTAATGCGTTTGATTCATTAATGACAGCTTGTGCACTTTGCTGGTCGTCCCAAAAGTCCGGTTCAAGCATGCGCTCTTCCAGTTCCGCCATACGTGCCTCTTTGTTTTCTAAGTCAAAGAGACCCCCTGAAGTCCGCCAGTTTCCCGGCTGAATTGTCCAGCTCATTACGAATTTCAAATAGTTCCATATTGTACACCTCTAATAATTTTTAATTTTTAAGCAAAGCTTTTGCGCACCGCGCTATTATGCTTGCCGCATCAAAGCGGTCAGCTCCGCTATTCTTGGAGCCCGTGGCAGTTTTTATATTTTTTTCCGCTTCCGCACGGACATGGCTCATTACGGCCAATTTCCGGCGCTTTACGGAGCGGTTTTTTCTTTTTCGGCGCTTCGTCTTCTTTTGGATTCACCGCTTGGCCTTTGGCGACTTCCTGACGCTCCAGGTTGCTTCGGATTTCCGCTTTCATCACGTATCTCGACGCCTCTTCATTAATGGCTGCGATCATTTTCTCAAACATCGCGAACCCTTCATTCTGGTACTCGCGGAGCGGATCAATTTGTCCGTATGCGCGCAAATGAATCCCTTGACGAAGCTGGTCCATCGCATCAATATGGTTAATCCATTTTGAATCCACCGCCCGCAGAAGAACCACTTTTTCAAACTCCCGCATTTTTTCAGAGCCGAGCTGTTCTTCACGCTCATCATATCGGGCAGCCACTTTATCCCAGATAATACCAGTTATTTCATTTAAGTCCTTACCACGCAGTTCATCTGCAGTAAGCGCACCTTCCTCAAGTAAATTCGCGTTCACTGTATCCGCAATGCCTTCAGCGTCAAACGGTTCCGCCGCATCCTCATCATTCGCATGCGCCGCAATCGTTGAACCGATTGTTTTTGTGACCATGTCTTCTAAGATGGCGCGCAGGTTTTCGGATTCCAGCACTTCATCACGCTGCTTGTAAATAATTTCACGCTGCTGGCGAAGCACATCATCGTATTCGAGAAGCCGCTTACGGGCATCAAAGTTGTTTCCTTCCACGCGTTTTTGCGCAGATTCAACCGCACGTGAAACCATTTTGCTTTGAATCGGCTGTGTATCATCCATACCGAGTTTTTCCATCATCGATTTCATATTGTCCGAGCCGAAGCGGCGCATTAATTCATCTTCCATCGATAAATAAAATTGCGTCACACCCGGGTCTCCCTGACGTCCTGAACGTCCGCGGAGCTGGTTGTCAATCCGGCGTGATTCATGACGTTCCGTCCCAATTACAGCAAGGCCGCCCAGTTCTTTCACGCCTTCACCAAGTTTAATATCGGTACCGCGCCCGGCCATGTTTGTCGCGATCGTTACGGAACCGGGCTGGCCGGCATTTAAAATAATTTCCGCTTCACGTTCATGGTTTTTCGCATTTAACACATTATGCGGAACGCCTTTTTTCTTCAGATGAGCAGAAATTAATTCAGAGGTTTCAATCGCAACTGTCCCGACGAGCACCGGCTGTCTCGCCTGATAACGTTCATAAATATCTTCCACAACGGCCATAAATTTGCCGTTCATGGATGCGTAAATTAAATCTGCGCGGTCATCACGGGCAATCGGACGGTTTGTCGGAATCACCACCACACGCATGTTGTAAATGTTGCGGAACTCTTCTTCCTCCGTTTTGGCCGTACCGGTCATACCAGACAGTTTTTCGTACATACGGAAATAGTTCTGGAAGGTGATCGTCGCCATCGTCATGCTTTCGTTTTGAATCTCGACGCCTTCTTTCGCTTCAATCGCCTGATGCAGCCCGTCAGAATATCGGCGTCCTTTCATTAAACGGCCGGTGAACTGGTCAACAATGACAACCTCGCCGTCCTGCACAACATAATCAACATCGCGATGCATTGTCACACGCGCTTTTAACGCCTGCGTAATGTGATGATTCAAACCGACATGCTTCAAATCAAACAAGTTTTCGATGCCGAATGCTTTTTCTGCTTTCGTCATTCCTTCTTCCGTCAAAAGAACACTTTTCGTTTTAATATCAACGGTAAAATCGTCTTCTTCTTTCAATGTGCGTACAAATGAAAACGCATGAATGTACAGCTGCGTTGATTTTGCCGCCTGGCCGGAAATGATCAGCGGAGTACGCGCTTCATCGATCAGAATAGAGTCCACTTCATCGATGACAGCAAAGTGAAGCGGCCGCTGTACTTTATGCTCTTTATACAGCACCATATTGTCACGCAGGTAATCGAAACCGAATTCATTGTTTGTTCCGTACGTAATATCCGCCGCATACGCTTCTTTTTTTTGTTCTTTTGACAGGCTGTTCAAGTTTAATCCGACTGATAAGCCGAGAAACTCATACAAGCGCCCCATTTCTTCGGCATCACGGGATGCGAGGTATTCATTAACGGTAATAACGTGAACCCCTTTGCCGGAAAGCGCGTTTAAATACACAGGCATCGTGGCCGTCAATGTTTTCCCTTCCCCCGTTTTCATTTCAGAAATATTGCCTTCATGAAGGGCAATCCCCCCCATCAGCTGTACACGATATGGATATAGCCCGAGTACACGCTCCGCCGCTTCGCGTACAACAGCGAACGCTTCTGTCAGCATCTGATCAAGGGACTCGCCTTTTTGAAACCGCTCTTTAAATTCAGATGTTTTCGCTTTTAGCTCCGCATCCGATAGCGCAGCTGTTTCAGCCGCAAGCGCTTCTATTTTGTCCGCCATTTTTTCAAGTTTTTTTACTTCTTTTTTATTTGCATCAAATACTTTATCTAATAAACCCATTTAAAACGCTCCTTTTCAGGTTCAACAGGGTAAAACCTTTACAATTTTCCTATTTAATAGTACCACTTCTAAAGGTGAGCGTATACTCATATGGTCTATTTTTGCCCCGCTTCAACAGCCGGATTCAGCTTCTCCTTCAAAACGGCTTCCATTTCTTTCATCCGCTTTGAAAGGGTTGATGCTGAAATGGAATAGCGGGCGGCTATAGCCGCTTTTGATTCATTTCCATCTACAATATTGTACGCCTGCAATAAAGAAAGAAGGGCCGCTGTAAAGACTTCTTTTTTGCGGACAGCCGGATCTTCTTTGCCGCAGTAATAATTCCAGAGCAGCACAGCCATCTGTACAACTTGTTTATCGACTTTCTCCTGCTCAAATGATTGGACTATATGCCCGGCTGTCTCACGATGAGCGTCTTTCAGCCACGTTAATGTCGTTAAATCAATCATATGATGCTGTTCTTCAAATACAGTAAAAAGTGTATCCATTACAGATGGAAACATATCCGCAAAAAAGGATTGTGTATCATTAAACGGCGATGCCGCGTATAATTCCTGAACAGCTTTTGTCATTGCCCCGACATGCGCCGCTTCAAAGTGAAAATCGGTCATAAAAAATGTATATTCAGACTCATGCGGTAATAGAGCCCCCGTTACAAATGCGCCATCCAGTGATACGCTTCTAAGAGCGCGAATGTTATACATATCATTTGTCAGCACATCGCGGATGCGATATATGTTTCCTTCACTTTCCTCAATGACACCGGCCATAAAACGGTAATCCGTCCAAGAGGCCACAATTTCCGCCGTCCGTTTTCGTGAAATAGATGGCGTGCGACGCTTTACAAATTCTGTAAATATCGTTTCGTTTCCTTTGAGCGTCCGTGTCAAAATAGCCCAAATTTCAAACGTTACAAGAAATACCTGCTCATTTTTACGCAGTGTTTCACATTTTTGAAGCAGCGGCTGGAACTGCTTTTTCAGCATCCCCGAATGATTTTCCATCGCATAATCAATTAATTCACGCTGCACACTGCTGCATTCTTCTATAAGAACCGGCAGGATGGCTGCTCCTTCTGCTTTCCCGCAGCATTTTTTATATTTTTTTCCGCTGCCGCACAGGCACGGATCATTTCGTCCAATTGACATTCAAGTTCCTCCTCGTGCAAAATCACGTTCTCTATCATACCATGAATTGCACGCACAAAAAAGAAGCCCGCAATCTGCCGGGCTTCTGATGTTTCTATTAGTTTGTTTCAATTAATCCATATTTGCCATCGCTGCGTTTGTAGACAATGTTCGTTCCATCTGTTTCAGCATCTGTGAAAATAAAGAAGCTATGACCAAGCAGGTTCATCTGCAAGACAGCTTCTTCCGCATCCATCGGTTTTAAGTCAAATTGTTTCGTACGGACAACTTGAAGATCATCTTCCTGCTCTTCTTCCACTGCTATATTGTCAGATTGAACCGCGAAATAATCTTGCGGCTCCCCTTTTTCACGGAACTTGCGGTTTACTTTCGTTTTATGTTTGCGGATTTGACGCTCCAATTTGTCCGTGATTAAATCAACGGCTGCATATAAATCCTGATTACGTTCCTCAGCGCGAAGAACGAGGTTTTTCATCGGAATGGTCACTTCCACTTTAGCGTTTTTATCGTTGTACACTTTCAAATTCACATGCACATTCGCATTAGGAGTTTCGGTGAAATAACGCTCCAGCTTGCTGATTTTCTTTTCTACGTACTCACGGATTGCCGGAGTCACTTCAATATTTTCACCACGAATGTTGTAATTCATCATGCGGAACTCCTCCTTCAACTAATTGCTGTCTTGCTATATTCTTAATATTCTTTATATACCCTCCATAATCCTTCTTAATCTCCAAAAAAATTTGTCGAATTTTCAAATAATTTTTCCTATTGAAAAATCCGGGTAGTCCACACCCCGGATTTAGTTGCGCTTATCGTAAAAAACTCCGTCCGTTTGCAGCGCCTCATATGGATTGGTATATTTATTCAATGAATGCTTTTTTACACTGACCTCTTTTAAATCTTCTTTCACCGCATTGCTCAATTGATGAAGACGCGCTTCAATCTCCTGATTCATCAAATTAATTTCACGGCCAAGCTTTTGCTCTTCCGCTGTAAAGGGCGGTTTCAGTTCAGGAAGCAGCTTTCCCCGCTGATCGAGCAGCTGTTGTGCCTCTTCAATTTGACTGTCGCGGTCCTGTTCAACCACTTCTAACAGATCAAGCAGCCGCTTCGTCATTTTGTAACAATCGCGGACAGGCGACATTATACGCGTCCGCCGGCACCAATTTGCTGCATGCGGCGGTTCTCCTGGATAACCTGCTTCCATGTATCCCGGAATTCTGTCACAAATTCTTCTACTTCTTTTAGAATCGCCGGATCATTTTTAACGTTTGCTTCAACAAGGCGTTCGTGAAGATATTCATAAAGTAACAGCATATTTTTTGCCACATCCGTGTCCGTTTTCAATGTCACGCTTAATTCACGAACAATCGCCTGCGCCTTTTGAATGTTAAGATTTTTTTGCTCAATATTATTGTCTGCCATTGCACGTTCTGCATATCGGATAAATTTAATGCACCCGTTATAAAGCATCAGTGTCAGTTCGCCTGGTGAAGCGGTATTGACCGAGTTGTTTGCATACGCCTGCTGTGGGTTATTCATTTCTAAAGAATGACACTCCTTTTATCGAGAATAGACATTGCTGAACTGTTGTGACAAATACATCGACTGTGAATTGGCATTTTGAATCGCTTTTTCCATCGCAGTGAATTGTTTCCAATACCGATCTTCAACCTGAATGAGACGATCTTCAAAACGGTTAATACTGCTGTCGATATTCGTCAGCTGACGTCCCAGAAAAAACTGCTGATTGGTCGAAAACGAATTCCCGCCACGCTCGTTCAGCTTGTCCATGGTTGTATTGATAGAATCATACAAACGACGGGCAATTCCTTGTGCACTTATAGGCGAATCATCACTGCCGCCGCGAAACAATGCTTCAACAGCCTCAGGATTATTATTAATCGCTGCTTTTAATTTCACTTCATTAATTTCCAACTTCCCGCCTTCCATGTAATTGGAAGTTGTTGTAATACCGATTGCCGCGAGCTGATTATAAAGTGCATTCGTTTCACTATTGGATACAGGCTGAGAGAAATTTGAGCGCATGCTTGAAAGCACCCCAGTCAAAATTGAATCCCGGCGAAGCAACCCGCTTTTCGCTTTTTCTTCCCACTGCTCCTGCTGTTTATCGCTCAACTGCTCACGCTGCTCATCCGTCAGCGGTGTATAGGAACGATACTTCTCCTCCGACATTTTTGAACTGATCTTATCAATAAGCGTATTGTATTTTTCAATAAAGCTTTTAATATTATCAAATACGGCATTGCTATCATTATTTATCGAGAGATTGACCGCTGCCCCTGTTGTAAATGCCTGTTTTAATGTGATAGATACTCCGTTCATATCAAAAATATTTGTTTTACGCGTTGTCGCAAGTCCATTTATTATAAATGAAGCATCTGAACCATTTGTAATTGTTGCTGTAGAAGCATCTAATTTCAACCCCTTGCTAGCCAAACCGCCTGATACTGAAATGTTTCCTCCGGTGCCAGTGTTATGGTCCCCGGTTTCTTTTTGTGTTAATGACATTTTCTGTTCTACTTCATCATAGAACATTGACAAGCCGGCATTAGAGTTGTTTACTTTGCTGACAAGCTGATTTAATGTTTCCGTTGATTGAACAAGAAATTTTTCTGTCACCGTACCTTTCGAGGTATGCGTTGTAAATGAAAAATCCGCATATTTATCAGTCGAATCCAAAATGTAATCCACTTGTACAGTTGCACCTGAAGCGACATTTTCTTGGAATGTCAAATTCCCGTCGGCATCAATTTTCACTTGCTTTGTATCTGGATCCGTGTCCCAGTCATCCGTACTTTTAATCACGCCATACGAAACACCATTTACTTTCACTGTCATTTTTGCCGCATCAGCTTCTTTAACGGTTCCCGCTTTCACCCCTAAACTTAAGGTAGTATCACCTTCACCAGCCAATGATGTATTTCTCACGGTTCCTGTTGACCACGTGAAATCCGCGGGCGTGGCACCAAATTGACTTTCAAGCGATTTTGCAGCATCAATTCCAATCTTGTTTGTCACCCAATTTTCCGCTTCAGCCAATTTATCCACTTTTGAAATGGAATAGGAAGCTAACGAAGCTGAGGTAGATGCGGTTGCTGTTACTTTTGCTTCGTCTGACGATGTCACAGAGCGCACTCGGTACTTTGTTGTCAATTTCATCTGTGTCAGCTCGGTCCGAAAATCAAGCAGACGCGTGTTCATGGCTCGGTAATCATCACGCTGCCATTCAAGTACCTGTTTCTTTTGTTTCAATTTATCAAGCGGCATACGCTCCGCCCTCATTAAATCTTTAACGATGGAATCAATATCCATCCCGCTGGCAAGACCGCCAATACGTGTCACCATTGCCCCGTACCTCCTTATGCTTTCTTATCAAAAAACAAGCCGATAAACTCATTCATCGCCGCATATATGTCCAATAGTTTTTTTGACGGGATTTCCCGCAGCACTTCTTTTGATGTATCATCGACAACCAATACATAATATTCTTTTAACTCATCATGGTATTCAAACTGAACGTGCGTCCGCGTCGGCAGCAAAAACGCGTTGATCTGTTCTGTAAACTTTGCCATAGCTTCTTCCTTTAAAGGAGTCATCTGCTCCTGTTGTTCCACAGCTTGTTCCTGCTTTGGCACATCACTTTTTATTACTTTTTTCATCTGGCCTGCTTTTAAAACCGCTGGCGACACACTTTCCCCAACCCGTTCAATCATCGTTTTTCCTCCTTCTGCGAGCACATTATTCTATTTTTTATATCGGCAGGATGATGCCGTTCTTTATAAAAAAAGGCGAAATAAAACGCAAACCGCCCCTTCTCACGAGTCCGTGAAAAGAGGCGGTTTATTATTTTTTAACTTTTTGTGCTGCTTTCATTCTTTCTGTCCAACTTAAAAATTCGTTGGCAGCGGCTTCAAACGCGCTTCAATTTGTTCACGCTTCGGCTCTAAAAACGGCGGCAAAGCAAGGGATTCGCCGAGATGTTCCAATTCTTCATCCGTGTCAAAGCCAGGTCCATCTGTTGCTACTTCAAATAAAATGCCATTCGCTTCGCGGAAATACAGGGATTTGAAGTAAAAACGATCGACGAAGCCGGAGCTGCCGATGCGCGCTTCACGAAGGCGGGCAATCCATTTGCGGAGCTCTTCTTCATCCTCCACACGGAACGCCACGTGATGCACACCGCCGCGGCCTGGACGTTCAGGCGCTAAATCATTCCGTTCCTCCACATGCACCTCTGCACCTGTACCGCCTTCACCCGTTTCAAAGACGATGACATCCGGCTGTCCGGCCACCGGTGATGGATAACGATTTACTTCACGGAAGCCCATGAGCTGGGTTAAAATAACGGCTGTCGGATTCGCGGACGGCACCGTCAAATGAACCGGACCAAGACCGGCAATCCCCACTTCAGCCGGCACGGGACTCTTCTCCCATGGTGTCCCGCCTTTTACACCGTTGTCATTTTCATCGGAAACAAGGAAAAACCGCTGTCCTTCAAAATCCTGAAACGGCAGTACATGACGGCCGCCTTGATCGACTACATTCTGATACTCAACGCCAAACTCATCGAACCGCTTTTTCCAATAATTAAATGCCGCATCTTTAGGTATGCGCAATGACAAACCGGAAATACTGTTATTTCCGTTACGGTTCGGTGCTGCCATCGGGATTTCAAAAAACGTCAATTCCGTCCCCGGATTCCCTTTTTCATCCCCGTAAAACAAATGATAAACGGATGTGTCATCCTGATTGACGGTCTTTTTTATCAATCTCATTCCTAACACTTCTGTATAAAATTTCACATTTTTCGCCGCATTTGCTGTAATCGCCGACACGTGATGAATACCTTTAAATTCCATTAAAAACACCCCTCAAGATTGTATTTTTTTCAATAAATTTAATAGCTGTTTCTTCTCTTCCATGGTTAGCTTTCCGAACTGATCCGCTTGAAACTGCTCCTGCACCGGCAATATTTCATCGAGAAGCGCACGTCCCTCATCCGTCAGTGTAATATATTTCGTCTTCCACTCACGCTCACGCTGTATCCAGCCGAGCTGCTCCAGTTTGCCCAGCAGCTGTGTCATATTCCCTTTTGTCACAAGCAGTTTATCCGCCAGCTCCTGCTGGCTGAGCCGTTCAGTTGAACCGACCTGTGCAAGCACATCAAACTGCGCCACGGTGATATTCCATAGTTTCAAATGCTGGTTCGACTTCCGGATGCTTTGATTATAAAACCGGGAAAGGCGGAACCATGCCAAAATACTGAGCATCCGCTCCCGTTTTTTCTTAAATGATTCCTCCGCATACATCCGGCTCACTTCCTTTCGACACTTTCAGTTTAATACTAAACTGATAAAACCACAACAAAAAAGACACAGCGTTTCACTGTGCCAGACATATTTCTTTATGATTGCATGTTTCACATCGCTGCCTGTATTCTGTACGAGGAAATTCGTCCATCTCAACCGGCTCGTTTGAAATCATATCAAGCTGATAGCGGAGCATTATATGGATACTTTGTTTCATTTTCTCAAGCATCAGTCCAATGTCTTCTTCCATCAATTGATAGGTTCGGTTCACACCGGAAAGCACGTACTCATTGCGGATTTCAATCTCTTCCACCCGCGCTTTGTATTTCTGCATGATGTAATACGCATACAAGGCAAGCTGACTCCGGTCGTTCTCCGCCTCCTTTCCTGTCTTCCAGTCCACAATAACCCATTTGCCCGCATCGAGATCCCGGTACAATAAATCCATCACGACGAAAATTTTTACGCCGTCCACTGTCATAAACCGGAATTCCTCTGCCTGCTGGAACTGCATCGAAAGCGGACGTGTGGTGATATCCTGAAATGAGCGGCTATTAAGCAAATTCGCAAAGACAACATGAAGACGGCCGCGATAATCCTCTGCCTCCAGCCGGTTCAATTCCCCTTTATAGTACATGTCATACAGCATTTTATAGCGGGCGGGCTTTTGCATCCAAAGTTGTTTCCGGTCTCTTGAATCAAGATAGGCTCTATTCAGCATCGAACGCCCCTCTTCAATCAGTTCCGCTTCCGTCATGACATAACCATGCTTCAAAAACAACCGTACCGCTTTTTCCGCCAGTTCATGCACAATCTGCCCGAACGCCAGCGGTACATTCGTCAGCTTCTTCAGCCTATAAGCATGTTTTGCCGTCTCATCAGCTTCATACAGCCAGCCATTATGACTTGCATAATATTCATAACCATATTTTCGCGCACACGTTAAAAGCGTTTTATGCCGCGAAAACGACCATGAAAATTCCGGGAATTCCCGCACTTCAAACGGCATACATCGTCCTCCTTACCGTTCCATTTTCACTTTCCGCATTTCCAAAAACACTTTAATCATTCCATACGTCACCTCGTCCGGCAGCAGCTCTTTAATCGGCTTCAGGCGGTCTGCTCCTGCTTCCTCCACTGCTTTTTCAAGCTGTTCTCTGTAGTGTTCCGGCACAAGTAAACTCAAATCGACATCAAGTCCTTCATCAATGCACTGAATGAAATGATTTTCGACCGTATTCACGGTCAGATCGCGCTTCAACGCAATCTCAGAGGCTGCCAATCCGCTTTTATGCAATTCCAATGTCTCCAGATGAGAGCCGTTCACTGCTTTTTTCTTCGGAACGGGTGCTGCAAGTTTTGCGTCCGGGTCTTTTTCCCGCTCCGGGTGATCCGCACAAAATGCTTGAATCGCACGCAAAAATAAATCCCCATATTTATCCATCTTGCTTTGACCGACGCCGCTGATCGTTAAAAACGCTTCTTCTGACTGCGGCAATTTCGCGCACATGTCCTGCAATGTATTGTCGGAGAAAATAACGAACGGCGGCACACCTGCTTCTTCGGCGATGTCTTTCCGGAGTGCACGCAGCACTTCGAATAGCGGATCGTCTTTCGCAATTTTCTTCGTTTTAACCGCTTCTTTCCGCATCACCGTTTCTTTTCCAAGCAGTACCTCTTTCCCGTTTTCGGTCACAAAAATCGTCGGATACTGCTTTTGTTCCACACCGATCAGTTCTTGCGAAATAAGGAATTCAATAAAATTCGTTACGTCCTTCACGCTTTGATGCTTCAAAATACCATATGTAGAAAGCTGTTCAAAGCCAAAATTCTGTAATTTTTTATTTTTTGATCCGGTCAGCACCTGTGCGGTCATCGCTTTGCCAAATCGCTGTCCCATACGAATCACACAGGATAACACCATTTGTGCTTCTTTCGTTACATCAATACTGTTTCGTGAATCTGTGCAATTGCCGCAGCGTCCGCACGGCTCCGGATTTATTTCACCGAAATAGGAAACGATAAACTGCTGTAAACATTTCTCCGTATGGCAGTAATCGATCATCAGCTGGAGTTTTTCAAGCTCTTGTGGAATGCGCTCCCGTTCAAGAGCCTGGTCGATTAAAAAACGCTGTGTCTGCACATCCTGCGATGAATACAAAACGATACACTCACTGTCGAGCCCGTCACGACCGGCACGGCCCGCTTCCTGATAATAGCTTTCCATATTTTTCGGCAGCTGATAATGAATAACGTAGCGGATGTTTGATTTATCAATCCCCATGCCGAACGCGTTTGTCGCCACCATCACCGCCGCTTCGTCGGTTAAAAACCGCTCCTGCTCAGCATTCCGCTCCGCATCGCTCATCCCCGCGTGGTAACGCGCCACGTCAATACCATCTCTGTAAAGCCGCTCGTAAAGTTGATCCACTGTTTTACGGGTTGCCGCATAAATGATGCCTGCTTCTTTTTCATTTTTCTTCAAATACTCTTTCAAAAAACCGTTCCGATCCTGGCCTTGAATGACCGAAAACGATAAATTTTTCCGTTCAAATCCGGTCATGACCGTACTTTTTTCTTCTATAGAAAGGAGCCGGCAAATGTCTTGTCGGACATTTGGCGTCGCCGTGGCTGTCAGTGCCAGTACAACAGGTTTCTGCGGCATCATCTCCGCCATCCGGTGAATGTGGCGGTAGCTTGGGCGGAAATCATGCCCCCACTGGGAAATACAATGCGCCTCATCGACAGCAATCAATGGTATCGGAAGCTGTTTCAACTGCTCGACAAACGAATACGACTCGAGCCGCTCCGGCGCAATGTACAATAGCTTATATTGGCCATTTCGAGCCGCATTCATCGTCTCGTACATCTCCGCATTGCTGAGTGAGCTGTTTATATATGCTGCCGGAATACCCGCTTCCAGCAATGTATCCACTTGATCTTTCATTAACGAAATGAGCGGTGACACGACAATCGTTGTTCCCGGCAGTACGAGCGCCGGAATTTGATAACAGATCGATTTTCCGCCGCCTGTCGGCATAACACAAATCGTATTCCGGCCGTCCAAAACTTGAGTGATTGCCTGCTCCTGACCACTTCGGAACGAATCATACCCGAAGTGCGACTGCAAAAGATCACGCGCCTGTTCCAGCATCCAAACACCCCTTCTGTTTTTCTACTATTGTAGCATATATGAGTATGAGCGTCCGGCCGCTAAATAAATCAGCTCCATATACGAATAGCAAAGGGCATATGACAATAAAATAAAGTGTGATAAAATTGGAGCGATATTATGGCAAGTGAATTGTATAGAAATGAGGGATTTATTTGGGCGATTTTTCTTTGGCGGTATCCGTAGCAGTCTACATGCTTGGCATGCTTTTGATCGGCTACTTCGCGTATAAAAAAACATCGAACTTATCAGACTACATGCTTGGCGGACGCACACTCGGCCCCGCCGTTACCGCTCTGAGTGCCGGAGCTTCCGATATGAGCGGCTGGCTCTTAATGGGACTGCCTGGTGCCATGTTCGCAGACGGCATCAGTTCTTCGTGGATCGTTATCGGTTTAACAATCGGCGCATGGGCAAACTGGAAATATGTCGCGCCGCGGCTCAGAACGTATACGGAAACGGCCGGTGACGCCATCACGATTCCCGGGTATCTGGAAAACCGGTTTAACGACCGTTCAAAAGTGCTCCGTCTCGTCTCCGGTCTCGTTATTTTAGTGTTCTTTACGTTTTATGTTTCATCCGGCATGGTATCAGGAGGAGTCCTATTCCAAAGCACATTCGGACTCGAGTATCATACAGGTCTTTGGATCGTTACAGCCGTCGTTGTGGCCTATACGTTATTCGGAGGCTTTCTTGCAGTAAGCTGGACAGATTTCGTACAGGGCATCATTATGGTAACAGCGCTCATTCTTGTTCCCGTTGTGACAGTGATGCACGTTGGCGGGATTGGTGTGTCCGTTGATACGGTCCGCTCGATTAATGCAGACTACTTAAACATTTTCACCGGCACGAGCTTTCTGGGCATCGTTTCCCTTTTCGCATGGGGGCTTGGCTACTTCGGACAGCCGCACATCATTGTCCGCTTTATGGCGATCAGCTCGGTGAAAGAGATCAAAAAAGCGCGCCGTATCGGCATGAGCTGGATGATTTTCTCAAGCGTCGGTGCCATGGTAACCGGCTTTGTCGGCATCGCTTATTTTGCCAACAACAACCTTGAATTGGCCGATCCGGAAACGGTCTTTATTGAACTTGGCAATATATTATTTCATCCGATCATTACAGGCTTTTTAATATCAGCCATTTTAGCTGCCATCATGAGCACGATTTCTTCACAGCTGCTTGTGACATCGAGTTCACTGACAGAGGATTTATACAAAACTTTTGTGAAACGGTCCGCAACCGATAAAGAACTTGTTTTCCTCGGCCGTTTGTCCGTCCTGCTCGTTGCGATTGTCGCATTAATCCTGTCGTGGGAAAAGAACGAAACGATTCTTGACCTCGTCGGCTACGCCTGGGCAGGATTCGGTGCCGCATTCGGTCCGGTGATTTTACTGAGCCTGTATTGGAAACGCATGACGAACTGGGGCGCACTGGCCGGCATGATCGTCGGTGCGGTAACGGTTATTCTCTGGAAAAACACCGAATATGCAGCTGCTGTCTATGAAATGATTCCCGGCTTTGCGGCCAGCTTAATCGCCGTGATCGTCGTCAGTTTGCTGACGGCACAGCCATCAAAAGAATCCGCACAGCAGTTTGAAGAATTTCAGCATACCTTAAAAGAAAAAATGAAATAGAAACCTGCCGCTGTGCAGGTTTTTTCTTTTGCTGATCATTCAGCTAAAAACGGAGTAAACAAATTATAGTATAATGAATGACAAAAAGGAGTAGATTGTATGATCAACGTATTATTTGTCTGCCTCGGCAACATTTGCCGGTCGCCAATGGCAGAAGCCCTGTTTCGCAATTTGGTGGAAAAAGAAGGATTGAGCGATCAAATCACGGTCGATTCTGCAGCGACAAGTTCGTGGCATATCGGCTCGCCGCCCCATAAAGGCACGCTTGCCATTTTAAAACAATACGATATCTCATCAGAAGGCCTTTTAGGGCGCCAGTTAACAAAAGAAGACTTCGAAAAATTCGATTACATCGTCGGTATGGATGAAAGCAATATCACCAATATTTATGACATCACCGGCCAGCCCGATCATCCGAAAATTATCCGGCTGCTCGACTTAACCGAACACAAAAAAGATGTCCCCGATCCATACTATACCGGTGATTTTCAGGAAACCTATTACCTGGTCACAGCCGGCTGCCAGGCATTGCTTGAAAAAATCCGTTCCGAAAATTCGTGACAGTTCCCGCTTCGTTAAAGCATTAGAGGATTGTCACGAATTTTCGAGGCTTGATGAAAAAGCTGATATGCTTTCATTAGGTTGAGTAAACAACCAAATTTTCATTCGAAGAATTGATCCCGTCAACGATATCTCTTCCGTGCTCAGATTACATCATAAACTTGAGCGAAACAAAAGAAACGAACATGGCTGTGGCCGATTCCAGAATTAATGATGCCGATCTGGCGAAACAAATCATGGAATTAAACCAGACAAGCCTTCTACTGTAAACTTACTTCGCGACGCAGAAAATGAAGATAATAGGCTCGGACAGATACTGAACTTCTCGGCATGAATGCGAAAAACGGCACTCCTCCACAACTGGATGGAAGTGCCGTTTTGTGGAATTGGCGCCAGTGCCTCACCGTGTTACAGCAGCAGAGAGCTGACACTTTTACCAGCCTGATTTCAATCTAAAAACTTCGTCGCAATAATCGCATTCTGCGTTAATAAACAAGGAATATTGTCTATAATGGGATAGGCTAGCAGACTGTCTTGAGAAAAATAAGCATTGTTCTTTTTGATAATCTCTGTCTTCGTAACCGGGCAGCATATCGGATTGGCAATGGTTTCTCCTGCTTCTTTTTCAATGATTATTAAGCCAGTTGGGTTCAAAGGATTTGAGCTCACTTCAAATAAGCGATGCTCTAAAATTTTGTAACCGAGATTTTTTGCCGTTTCATACAAATTTGTTACATAGCCATGCTTTTTCATTCGTGCCCTGGCTGTTTCATCGGCAAATTCGTATGACGGTTCAAGTAAAATCAAATATTTATTTGTGACACGGTACAATTCTTTTAACGCTTCTTCTTCCCTGCCGCCATTTGGTTCAATCGAATGGGATGTATAAACAATATCGATCGAATTGTCTTTTAAAGGCATATTAAACAGATCACCTGTAAATAAATGAACATTGTCCAATTTTCTTGTTTTGATAAATTTTTCCGCATACTTAATTCTTGACCAGGAAATATCAAAACCATACGAATTCTTCGGCTTTTTATCCAATTTAGAAAGCGTAACTCCTAAAGTAGTTGCTTCCCCAACACCCCCTTCAAGAATCGAATCATACTCTCCTATATTATTAATAATGTTGGATAAATAGTCACAATATGCATCTTTTATTGTTGGATTATTTTCGTATCCTTTGATGTAAGAACCCGCCTGAAAATCATAACTGATCAGTATATCTTCTAAGCTATTTTTATCTTCGTTGTTCAAATTCTTAAGGTAAGCTATTACGTTTTGGTTATTAGAATAAATTTCTTTCACTTTATTCAATAGTGCTAATTTATTCATCTCTACACCTCTACAATTTTAATTGTAAAACACCTTTTTGTTCTGAAGACATTGATTTATGATACGCTTCTATGTATTGCTCTCTTTCAATATAATATTACTTTTATAAATTTTCTCTATATTTTACTGTTTGCATATAAAATATCCTTTTATTATACAAAGAATAGTTTTGCTCATCGGCTCTATAGTATAATAGTGAAAATGAGAGAATTTCACTATTATTAGGAGGATTTTTAAATGTCTGAATTTAAAACAGAGCAAGAAAAGTTTTGGGCGGAGGATTTCGGCAAAGAATATATTCAACGAAATCAAAACCACTCCGTAAATATCCCGCTGTTTTCAACAATTTTATCCCGAACGCACAGCGTGAACTCCGTTATTGAATTCGGATCAAACATTGGTTTAAATTTAAAAGCCATCAGAGAACTTCTTCCTTCTGCAAATTTATCTGCGATTGAGATTAATCCTGATGCTGTTAAATATTTAGAACAGCTTGGCAATATTGAAATTTACAATCAATCTATTTTAGATTATACCGCAAATGATCAATATGACTTTGTGTTAATTAAAGGTGTTCTCATTCATATCAACCCTGATTTTTTAAAAGATGTTTACGAGCGACTCTACAAATCAAGCAGCAAATACATTTGTATTGCTGAATACTACAACCCAACTCCGGTTGAAATAGACTATCGAGGGCACGAAGGTAAATTATTTAAACGTGACTTTGCCGGCGAAATGCTGGATAAATATCCTGACCTTGAGTTAGTCGATTATGGCTTTGTCTATCATAGAGATTATAATTTTCCACAAGATGATACAACATGGTTTTTACTGAAAAAGAGATAACGATACATACTTTAAGAAAGAGGATAGTAACACCCTCTTTCTTAAAATTTTCTCCTATTCAAAGCAATACCTCTAAGCTTAGAGGTATACCCCTAGAAAGATCCCTCTTAACTGTCTTCCCAAGCACAATATGTAAATATCGAGGTTCAAGTCCATAACCAGGACGCACAATTTTAATATTTTCTTTTGTGAGTTTCTCACCAGCTTTAATATCTTTAGCCACATAAATCGATCGTCTAAATTTCAATGAAGCTTTTTCTTTTTCAGTCGGTCCATATTTAATCTGACCCATTGCCTGCCATGCGCGTTCTGCTTCCACAACCAGTGCTTTCATTTCATCCGGTTCCATAGAAAAAGCGGAATCAACGCCGCCATCCATACGGGATAGTGTAAAGTGCTTTTCGATGACCGTTGCCCCTAATGCGACGCTCGCAACCGCGACACCCGTTCCCATCGTATGATCAGAAAGGCCAACTTGCACGTTGAACAACTCTCTCATATGCGGAATGGTTGAAATGTTTGTATTTTCAGGGGTAGCCGGATACGTGCTGGTGCATTTTAACAGAATGAGATCTTGACAGCCTGCTTCCCGTGCAGCGCGGACAAGCTCATCAAGTTCTGCCACTGTGGCCATGCCGGTCGACACAATCATCGGCTTGCCGGTTGCGGCGACTTTTTTGATGAGCGGGATATCCGTATTTTCAAACGACGCGATTTTGTACATTGGCACATCGAGTTCTTCTAAGAAATCTACAGCTGTTTCATCAAACGGGGTGCTGAATGGAATCATTCCCAGCTCACGGGCACGGTCAAAAATTGGTTCATGCCATTCCCATGGTGTATAGGCCTGCTGATACAGCTGGTACAAATTTTGTCCGTCCCATAGACTGTCTTGATCATTTATTTTAAAATCCGGATTTTCAATATTTAATGTCATCGTATCCGCTGTATATGTCTGAATCTTCAGCGCATGCACACCTGACTTCGCTGCAGCTTCCACAATCTCAAGTGCACGGTCCAATGACTGATTGTGGTTGCCGGACATCTCGGCGATGATAAACGGTTTATGTTCTATCCCGATTTGAACACCGTCCACTGTAATTGTATTCATATATACCTTCCTTCAATTAATCTTAGAATACGTAATGACCATTCGTTCCATTCATATTGGAACATTCCATATAAAAAGACATCTTCTTCTTTTTCATCTTTGATTATGTGTTTTCTTAAAATTCCTTCCCCGGAAAAACCCATTTTTTCATGAAATGCTCTGCTTTTTTGATTTGAACCAATAACCTCTGCACAAAGTTTACGTATATTAAGTTCGTTAAAGATGTAATGCAATGCTGTAAATCCTAATATGGTTCCCATTCCTTTAGGCGTGTTTTGCTCCCCGATGTAGAAGCCCCACTCACAGCGGCTATGCTGAGAATGTATGTTGTTTACGTTCAGAACACCATATGGAATTCCATCATAATAAAATAGTTTTGTGACGGCCGTTTCACTGCTTTGAAGATTCTTAAACCAACTTAGATGCTGTTCCATTGAGATCTCTTCACTATGATACATAACTCTTCGAATCCATTCTTGGTTTCGCCATTCTAAAATTCGTTTTAAATCTTTCTCTTCAATATCCTTTAATACTGCTTTTGAAATAAAGCTCATTTAGCGCACAGCTCCATTATTTTTTTCACAGCTAACTGCTCTTTCAAAACATCGGGATTCATCAATTCACGGCATTTTCGAGTCATATTCATCACTTCTCTTGGATGATCGCATAATTCGCGAATCTTATCCATAATATGAGCCGGTGTGACATTCTGGCTCTCGCCAAGACAATACATCGCTCCAAAACTGGTCACTGCTTCCGTCAATTCTTTTTGATTGTCCGCTAATATAATCGTAATGGCAGGAAGTCCAAGATAGCACCGCTCCCATGATGTAGATCCTCCCGCTCCAATGGCCAGATCAGCTTGCACCATTAATTTCGCCATATAGTTGATTTGACTGTGATAATGCACGTTTGTCATTTTAGCACAAAATTCTTTTATACATTCTTTTCTCGGGTTGCTGCTTCCTAAAACCACATTGACAGTAATATCTTTTTTATTTAAATAATGTAATGCTTTTAGCGCTTTAATAGTTTCCCCGGTTGGATCTGTGCCCCCGAAAAAGACAAGAATGTTTTTAATTGTTCCATCCCGATCTGTCTTTAACGGATCAAGTATTAAAAATTCTTCACGCAGCAGAGCATAATTTGGACCGATCAGCTGCATACATGAATGCGGCACTAACTTTTCATACCTTTTTTCACTATCCAGGTAATAATTTTGATCCAAAAGGATGTGGCAGTTATGAGGGCGATTTGCAAGATCGTCCATCACCATAATGTATTTCACTGATGATCGAATGGCTTCTTCCCATTTTATATTCAATTCATAATGATCAACAATCAATAGATCCACTTCACTGTCCATCTGATGGATGAAGCGTTGTGTTTCTTGTGCGTCTTTTGCCCAATTTTCCTTGATCCACTGCCAATGATATTGATCGGTCATAGCGGGAAGAACATGGATAGCAAAACCTTGGTCTTTAATAAGAGAAATAAGGTTGCCGGTGAAGGCTCTGCAAACAAATGAAACATTAACGTTATTTTTTTTAAATTGATTGGCAAGTGTTAAGCATCTCATAACATGTCCTGTTCCGATTTCAACTGAAGCATCTGTACGAATGATGACGTTCATATCTTCACCTACAATTTTTTTTGTTCTATGTGTTCATTTATTTGATTCCATTGCGGATATTTTTCGAGTAATGCGATCACATCTGTCAAAGAGAATAATCTATCTGGCTGATACAGTTCATTTAAAATAAGCTTAATCAGTTCAAAATCTTCCACCGTATCAACCGTCCAGCGGTAATTAGAATAATCCTGATTCTGCTTCACGCGGCCAATTCGAAATTGTTCAGGATTAGTGTAAAGATAGGCCGTGACGTGTTCACGATCACGAGGAAAAACAGCTTGTTCATAAGCCGTTTTTAATACCTCATAGGAAAACACTTCCGTATCCATTCCCCGCGGATAAGTTCGCTCAATGGTATTGGATACATAATCGTATTGCGGTTGATGATCTTTATAATAACGAACAACACGGTCCATAACAGCAGGGTCAATAATCGGACAGTCCGATGTTAACCGTACAATGATATCCGCTTCAAATTGCTGAGCCGCTTCGTAATAGCGGGATAAGACATCTTCTTCAGAACCTCTGTAACAGGCGATGCCATGCGCATCACAAAAATCAACAATCGGCTCGTCACTTTCTTTTACCGTTGTTGCAATAATGATTTGATCAATTTCATTTGATTGTTTAACACGTTCCGTTTGATACTCTAACAAGGTTTTTCCATTAACCTGTTTTAAAATTTTCCCTGGAAGACGTGTTGACCCCATGCGTGCCTGAATAATAGCAGTTGTGTTCATTTTGTATATTTCTCCAAAGTTTCTTTCACTGCCGATATTACATCGGTTATATCTTTTTCAGTCATCGCCGGGAAAAGCGGCAGCGATATGATTTCTTCATATAACTTTTCTGCATTCGGCAGCGAGCCTTTCTGATAGCCAATTTTCTGATAATACGGGAGTGTATGAACCGGAATATAATGAACATTCACGCCAATTTTTCGTTTTTGGATTTCTTCAAATATGGCTTTCCGATCTACTGTTAATTGATCCAGTTTTAAACGAATCACGTATAAATGCCAGCTTGAGTCGCTGCTTGGATGTTGATAAGGTGTTATAAGCTGCGACATGTCTTTAAATGCCTCGTTATAAGCTGCGACAATTTCTTTTCGTCTGGATACAAACTGATTAAGCCGATTCATTTGGCTTACCCCCAAAGCTGCCTGAATATCTGTCATACGGTAATTATATCCAAGAAATTGCATCTCATAATACCAAGGGCCATGGTTGTCTTTTAGAAGCGCAGAGTCACGTGTAATGCCGTGTGAACGGAATTGAATCAGTTTTTGGTAATATTCTTTGTTGTTTGTGACTATCATACCACCTTCACCGGATGTGATATGCTTCACCGGATGGAAGCTGAACATCGTCATATCGCTGAGGGAACCGACTTTTTTTCCTTTATACACTGCCCCAATTGCATGAGCTGCATCTTCAATCACGATTAGGTTATACTTTCCGGCAATGTCATGAATACGGTCAATTTCTGCAGGCTGCCCAGTAAAATCAACAGGAATAATAGCTTTTGTCTTATCAGTAATGTTCTTTTCGATCTCCGACGGATCAATATTGTATGTTTTCGGATCAATGTCGGCAAAAACCACAGTACCCTCCTGATACAGTACACAGTTCGCACTGGCCGCAAATGTCATCGGTGTGGTGATCACTTCATCTCCTGCACCAATTCCAGCAGCATAGCAGGCGCCGTGAAGAGCAGCTGTACCATTCGCAAAGGCAACCGCATATTCAGTGCCAACATATTCTGCTACTTTTCGTTCAAAATTTATGATTGCAGGACCTGTTGTTAAGTAATCGCTTTTTAATACTTGAATGACCGCTTCAATATCCTGCTCTTCAATCCACTGCCGCCCGTAAGGCAAATATGTATCGCGCATGATTGTTCCTCCTAAAAAAGAAATGCAGCAAAATACTACATTTCTTCAACCAATTCCCGTAATTGTTCAACCGTCAGCCAATACTCATTCGTATCACTCGTATATTTAAATCCGTCCTCTAGTTCTTTTCCTTCAGCAGTAAATTCATCCGACCACCAAGGAAATTCCGGCTGAATGACATAATAAGAATCGAACTCTTTCGTATGTCGCGCATCATCTTCCATAATCATCGCTTCATGAAGTTTCTCTCCCGGACGAATCCCAATAATATCAATCTCGCATTCCGGTCCTATTGCTTTGGCAAGATCAGTCACTTTCATACTTGGAATTTTCGGCACAAAGATTTCGCCGCCATGCATTCTCTCTAAGTTATCCAGCACAAACTGAACCCCTTGATCGAGTGTGATCCAAAAACGGGTCATTCGCTCATCTGTAATCGGCAGCCTTCCCGTTTCCTTGACTTTCTTAAAAAACGGCACAACACTGCCCCTGCTGCCGACTACGTTTCCATAGCGTACGACTGAAAACATCGTCTTTTTTTCACCAACATAAGAATTGGCAGCGACAAATAATTTGTCGGATGCAAGCTTAGTAGCCCCGTAAAGGTTAACGGGACTTGCCGCTTTGTCCGTGCTGAGCGCAATCACTTTTTCCACATTACGGTCAATAGCCGCCTCGACGATATTTTGCGCGCCATGAATATTCGTTTTAATCGCTTCAAACGGGTTGTATTCACATGCGCCGACATGCTTTAATGCAGCTGCATGGATTACAATATCAACGCCGTCAAATGCCCGGTACAGTCTTTCTTTGTCACGGACATCCCCAATGAAAAAGCGCATGCGCGGATCCGTAAACTCCTGTGCCATCTCGTATTGTTTTAATTCATCGCGGCTAAAGACGATAACCTTATTTACGTCTTGTTTCAGGACCTTTTTAATAAATTTTTGACCAAATGAGCCTGTTCCGCCCGTTACTAAAATTGTTTTTCCGCTTAACATCGTCACGTCACCACTATCCATTAATTTGTTGTTCAGCTAACGCTTCTATTTCCTTATCCAGTTCACTTACAATGGGCGATACTGCTTGGATATGACCCTTACAATCCATTAAGAATCCCGCAAATAAATGGGCAATTTTCTCTCCTTTTTTATGGAGGTTCTTTTCAAAGCGGATCGCCTGTGATTCCTCTTTTAACCGTTCAATATGGACTCGGACCATCGGCTCAATAAACACCTTGAAAAATGGATTATTGCTCACTGTATTAAATTCTTTGTCAAATCGGGTAAAGTTTTTCTCCAAATGAGCGGTCCGGTTTGTTTTAACCGCTGTATCAATTTTACGAAGCTCTTTTACTGCATCATCTATTGCTTCATTCAGCCGTTTCTTATGAAGACGCATTTGCTTTTTCTGATGGTCAACACCTTTCAGGTTATAGCTGTTTTCGCCAATATACCAATTTGGCTGCACAATATGCGGTTCCTGCAATCTTTTTTCAATCAATTCACTCATCGGCATAAATGAGGTTCCTTCGATATGAGCGCCTCCACTTGTTGTGTTAATTACTTCCAGATCTGAAAACAGGCTAATATACATCTCCAATTGCCTTCTCATATTGATGAATCCTTCGTTCGCTTGAACATGTTGTCCATCTACTCCAGGAATCGATACTAAATTATTTATCTCATTAGCGGTCAATTGATTAGACAAGTTTTCATATTGAATCCCTTTCGCATACCTTTCGTTGCTTTTATATGAAAGGTTTTGACCAGCCAGTATGATCGGGCCGCAGCCAAGCATTTTTAACAGCTGGAATGTGATTACAGCAATCGTCGGCGCATCAAGAACAATATTAATTTCCCCTGTTCCCTTTAAATAGTAGGGTGACACTGTATCTTGATTTGTAATCATATGAAGTTTGGACCCTGGATACCCTTCTAGCGTTTCGTATCCTACACTGCTCCCAAAAACAAGCGGGATTTCTTTTATATTTAACTTTTGAATTACTTCAATGACCTTTACATTATGACTTTGCGGGTCATATGTACAAATGGCATCCGGGTAAATATCATGTGCAATGAGCGCATTAATAGCTGAACCTACTGAAAAGATATATGCCAGTCCATTTTCTTTTATATAGCGCAGGTTCTCAAACTCTTCCGAAAGTGATGGACCCGCCGCCGCAATAATGGCCGGTTTACCTTTAAATGCTTCTTTATCGATATCGTGCAAAATATTAGGGGTTTGCAGCACTTCCGGAAAGTTTTTGATTGAATTGATGGTCCAGCGCTTTTGAAATGAGAAACTGGTAGCCAGGTTGCTCCGCTTTCCTTTCAGCAGTTCTTTGACCGATTCCATCATGATCTTTTGCTCTTTTTCATATTGCTTGGCGCATGCCGGTAATGTAAAGACAAAGGTTTTCGTATCGAGTGTTTGATGAAGCTGTTCGACTTCCTGCTTTAACTCGCTTTCATTTGCTGTTGTGATGATAGTTCTCAGCGTTGCTTTCGGAAAATGGCCGATGTTTTGGTGAGACAAAAAATGATACAGCATTTCCATATTAGGCTCATAAATGGAATAGCTCATCTCTGGGTGCTGAGATAACAGCGCCTGAATATGGTAGCCGAGGCCGGCACCGATAAATAAAATATGATTATAGCTGCCGATATTTTCAAGCTGTCCGATTAACTTTTCCGCTTCCGCTTCCGGATCATACTTACTGTGAATGTACTGCGGTTTGCCGTCGATGATCATTTTAGCCGTTGGCACACCTTTGCGGGATGGCTCAATTTCCACCATTTCCTTTTCTTCCGACTCCCATTTTGCCAATTGTTCAAGCAGCGGGCGCTGGTGAACGCGTAAATAATTGCGGTTATCAATTAACATCATGGCGTGATCCCTCTGTATCAATCGTTGTTTGTATTTCTTTTTCGAACGCTTCGTAAAGCGGCGCCATCTCATACTGAATAATGTCGCCGATTAAAACGTTATCACTGTTTTCCATTGCTTCTTCCAGATTTTTCAGCTCAACTTCAAGTGTTGCAGCCAGTTTCAAATACTCATCCCAGTTTTGCGGCTGTTTCGGCAGTTGATCGATCGAAACGATAATCTGATTCAGCCATTGCATCCCTTCCAGCATATCGCCAAAATCATCCCAGGTATCGGAAGCAGGGTTGTTATAAAAACCATCTGAAAGCTTTGTTAATTCCGGTATAGCTCCTTGCAGGTAATTTTCTGCCGACAATAAAATCTCATTCGTGAATTCTTTCGCTGTCCGGGCGACGATTTCAAGTTTATCAATACTTCCGAGATTTTCAGTCAAATATTGTTCAGGCTCCTCATATACATTCACTCCATCTACAATGAGATGGCTGAAATAATAAGAGTTATTCAGCCATGTATTGATTTGTTCAATAATTTGTTCAACAGTCGGATCTTGGTCAAACTGGATTACTTGCTCTTGAAATATAAACTCCACAGGACGATTCCTCCAAAAGTGCTTTTGTTTTAAATTTTATCATAGTCTATCTGTTATATCGGCGCGTTTCAGGAATTTTTGAGCGCAAAAAAACACGGCCGATTTTCTTGACCGTGCTATGTTCTTGCTTAATTAACGAAGTAACTGAAGTACACCCTGCGGAGCCTGATTCGCCTGCGCAAGCATCGCTTGAGCAGCTTGAGAGAGGATCGAGCTCTTCGTTTGGTTCATCATCTCTTTTGCCATATCCACGTCACGGATACGGGATTCCGCAGCCGTTAAGTTTTCAGCAGAGTTTTGCAGATTGGATATAGCATGCTCCAGCCGGTTTTGCAGAGCTCCATAAAAGCTTCTCACACTCGAAACGTTTTGTATCGCCCGATCCAGCTTTTCAATCGCCATTTCACTGTTGATTTGATTCGAAATATCCCAGTCGGTTAAACGAAGTCCGCTTGCAGTTAAGTTAACAGACGTCATTTTCATTGTCTGATCGGAATTCGCACCAATATGGAAAGCGATTTTAGCCGCTGTCGTATCCTTTTCCGTTTGTTCTGTCACTCCATCAAATTTGATGTTAAATACGCCGGCGTTATCAATTGTTGCATTATTGTCAATCGTATCCTCCTGGCTGCCGGCAAAAGAACTGCCTGCGATGGAACCATTTAAAATAGCCCCCGAAGTCGCTGGATCAAAATCTGAGCTTGTCGTCAAGTACGCATCTACATCCGCACTGTTATTAAACCAGTTAATAAAGTCTGCGGAAGTTGTAAAATTATTCAGCGGGTGAACAGCATCTGCAATTACCGCTAACTCCCCTTGTGCTTGCTGTGTAGTATTGGCAAAAGCTTGGTCTAACGTATCCCCTGCTTCTAGCCGATCAATAAATGCGTTAATGCCGCCTGCGGTAATTTCATGCAGCGTCTTCACCGCGGCATATGCTGCATCATACTCCCCATTAAATGGAGCAGCCGTATTGACCGTTAACGCTCCATTGTCGGCTTGCACACCAGTAAAGCCGTTTCCGCCTTGGATCGCCGTCGCTAAACCTTCCACAAACCAGTTTTCATCATTGCTGATGCCACCGTTTAAAATCGAAGGCATTTCCGTATATTGAACAGCATGGACAATTTCATGGGCAATGACCGTATCAAATTGACCGCCAGATTCTCCGGCGGGAATTTGTCCGTTGGCGTCTAATAGTTTATCTAAGTTTAAACCAAGCTCAAGAGTGGCGCCTCCATCTGCTGTCGACATATAGGCGGCTCTTGTCTCGGATGCATTCGAATATAGCTTCACCGTTAACTCTTTGTTTGCTGGAAAATCAATCCCCAAACTATTTTTAATGGTCGTCACGGCGTCGTCAATCCACCTCGGCACCCTGAACATAAGATCATCAATCACTTCAGAGCTGACACCAGTTATCACCGGGCCATTCGAACCTAAAGGTGTTCCCTTGTTTAATAATTTGATCGTGTTAAATTCGGTATTTTGGGCGGTATTATTGATTTGTTCTTTAAGCTGTGCTACCTCATCATTCAGCGCTTTTCGGTCACTGTCTGTTAACGTGCCATTTGCGGACTGAACAGCCAATTCCCTCGCTCTTTGCAGCATCTCGTGCACAACAGAAGCCGCCCCTTCCGCAGTCTGTATCATTGATATACTATCCTGGGCGTTGCGGGCCGCTTGTTCTAAACCCCGGATTTGACCTCTCATTTTTTCAGATATGGCCAGACCTGCCGCATCGTCGCCAGCGCGGTTAATGCGAAGACCGGACGATAACTTTTCCATCGCTTTTGATTGTGAAAAAACAGCATTTGAAAATTGCCGATATGTATTTAAAGCCATCATATTATGATTGATTCTCACACAGGCACCTCCTTCATGTAAAAAATCGCCGCATTCATTTAGAAAAAGGCCTTAGGTATATACCTAAGACCTTTTTCACGAAGCTAATATTAACCAAGCAATTGAAGAACTCCTTGAGGTGCCTGATTCGCTTGCGCAAGCATTGCTTGAGCAGCTTGAGACAAGATCGAGTTCTTCGTTTGATTCATCATTTCTTTCGCCATATCCACGTCACGGATGCGTGATTCCGCAGCTGTTAAGTTTTCAGCAGATGTGCCGAGGTTGTTGATTGAATGCTCCAAACGGTTTTGGAACGCACCAAGTTTAGAACGCTCAGCTGAAACTTTTTCAAGGGCATTATTAATGACCGTGATCGAGTTTTCCCCGCCTTGCTGTGTGGAAATGTCTACAGAAGACAACGATAATGAGCCAACTGACATTTCAGAAATGTCCACTTTCATTGTCTGATCCTGGTTAGCACCGATATGGAATGACAATGAATTGTTTGTTGTCTTATCCTGCGCATCCTGTGTTTCTGAGAAGTTGCTCATGTAGTTATTAAACTTGTTATTACCTGCAATGGATAATTTTACGTTTTGCAAATCTTTTGATTCGCCTGCATCACCAGTAATGACAATATTACCAGCTGCATCTCTGCTTACCGAACCAGAAGCAAGTTTTAACGCACCGCTAATGGCGCCTAGTAATTGAACATCTGTTGAAGCACCGGATACTTTAAATGTCGCACTGCCTGCAGTTCCATTAATTTCAAAAGAAATGGAAATTGTATCACCAGCTTTAACTCCCAGAGAATCTCCATCCTTGTCAGCTAAGTTAGTCAATACCGTCGTATTAGCTAGATCTGCTCCGGATGCTACTCCAATAAGCGTTAAGCCAGTATCACCTGCTGCTGATTTAAATTCATAAACATTTTTATCTGTGGCTGCGATCGTAAATTTAATAGAAGTACCGCTTACAGCAGCCGTAATTCCACTTAATTGCCCATTCGCATCCAATTGCGTATTTAGCGCTGCTACTAATGCAGCTTCATCTTTATAATCAGTACCGGATGGAAGTTTAACAGTTTGATTCGTTCCATTCACACTGATGACAAATTCATTGTTTCCACTGTTTACGTTATAAGCATCATTAACATAGGCATTTGCTGCTGCTGTTGTACCACCTGATGCTACAGTAGTTGAAGCTGTCGGAACACCTAAACGGCCCAAAATAGTACCCGAAATTGTTACAGTTCCAGAACCTGTTGCTCCATTGTCTTTAAATACAAACTTCCCGCCACTAACTGTTACATCAAGACCTGAATAAGCTGCTTTTGAATTAAGACCGCTTGTTAGAGCAGCCGCCAATTCAGCTGCAGTATATACACCGCTGGCAATTGTGACTGTAGCAGCTGTGGCACCACCTGAATCATTCACTGTGAATGTTTGGCTGCCGCTAATATAAATTGCATTTTCCGAAGGATCACCAGCAACAGATCCCAGGACTTGTGTACCGCCAAGTGCAGCCGATTTTAAAATGTCTCCTTGAGCCGTTTTAGCAGCAGAAAGATCACCGTTCAACAATTTTTTTGTATTGAATTCCGTTGTGTTGGAAATACGGTCGATTTCTTCTTTTAACTGAGAGATTTCTTTTTGAAGCTCTTTACGGTCTGCATCTGTCGCTGTATCATTGGATGATTGAACAGATAGTTCACGCATACGCTGTAGAATGCTGTGCGTTTCGTTCAATGCACCTTCAGCCGTTTGAATCAAAGAGATACTGTCTTGAGCATTACGTGTCGCTTGGTCTAAACCGCGAATTTGTCCGCGCATTTTTTCAGAGATCGCAAGACCTGCCGCATCGTCGCCCGCACGGTTAATGCGAAGACCTGAAGATAGTTTTTCCATTGATTTACCTTGAGCCGCATTTGCCGCACCAAATTGGCGGTATGTGTTCAAGGCTTGAATATTATGATTGATAATCATGCTTTGTTTCCTCCTTGAGTGTGACTGCCCACATCCTTGTGAACAGTTTAAAATTGACAGCAAAAAAACAGGTCGGCCGCCCTGTTACATTGCTTACATGGTTAATATCGGTTAAAACGGGAAATGTTTAATGGTTTTTGAAAAATTTTTGTAGCAAATGGATGAATGAACACGAAGAAAGCTTCATTGTTTGATATTTACCATTTTCATATCCCGATATTTTTAGGCAGCAGGGGGCGGTTGAAGCGTGTAAATGATGCTTTGTCAAAAAGTCTAAAAAAACTCCCTTCGGCAGCTATTTCGGCGGGAGTTTGAACAGTCCGGCTAAATTTTCTACACCAGCTGAAGCGGATTTGTTTTCGTCGCCAATCTGGACGTAGATTTCTTTCCTGTGGATGTCAACATGCTTTGGCGCGTTGATGCCTAGCTTGACTTGGTCACCGGAAACGGCAACGACGGTGATTTCAATGTCATCCCCAATCATAAGCGCTTCACCCGGTTTGCGTGTGAGAACGAGCATCGGCTTATTCCCCCTTTACGGCGCCGGTTGGAAAAAGGGAATGGCGCGTTTCATAGGATGTGCCGGTCAAAATGAGCTGGCGGCCGGTTTGATTTTTTTTGTTAATGATGACAGGCGCCTGCAGGTTTGCAGTTGTGTTTTCAAACGGGTCCTGCACGGTCAGAATACTTAAAAGGGTGATGTCTTCCTCTTTTTCAATTGCGAGCGCTTCGATAGACGCATCGTCGATTTTGATGCTGTAATCAAGGAAAAATGAGAAAGGGTCTGTGACAACGAAGCAAAGTTCCGGTGTGGAGACAGACTGAAGAGCATAAAAGACGCTGTTTTCCGGAAAAGCGAGCAAAACGAATTGTTTTTCTTCTTTAAAGCCCGGCAGTCCATTCGCAAAAGTCAAAATATCCGCTTCCTTCAGTTCTTTTTCACCGTGATATTTTGTTTTAATCTTCACTATCATCACCCTTTTAAATCGTTTTGTTTACTACTTGAAATTCAATTGATGCATACTGTTTCAATTGAATATTTACGTCCCCCGGCTGATAATGAATAATCGGCTTGTTGGCGCGTGTGTTGTTTTCAACCGGCCGGACCTGTACGTCAATAGTGAGGACAGCCGGCTCGTAATTCAGTTTCACACTGCCATGTGATGGAATCAAACCGGGCTCTGTTTCATAGTTACGTGTCGAGTGGCGTGCAGCCTGGGCCACAATTGCATTGCGTCCTTTATACGGGTCGGCAAGTTCACGTCCTTCCGCGGCGCGCCGTCCGGTTCCTTCCAATGCTTTTCTCATGCCTTCCGCAGCCATTTCCCGGGTACGCTGAAAAATGTGTTTCCGGTCCATATCCGCCCATGCCTGAGACTGGTCAATCGTCATCAAGCCGGCCTTTGTTTGAATCGTCATGTCGGCTTTCGGCTGCCAGATGTCAACCGATGCCGGCGGCTGCTGAATCGACTGACGGCCGGCTGTTGTCGTCATGCCAATTTGTGCTTTTGTCGTATGAATTTGAATTGTGGAGATATTCATTTATGATGCCTCCCTTTAACGGAGATAATCCATCAATGTCGGCTGGATAATACGCGACGAAACAGACAGCGCTGCTTTATGAACTGTTTCCTGTACGGTCAGTTCTGTTACCACTTTCTCAAAATCAATATCTTCATTTTCCGACAAGATGCGTGATGCGACGACTTCCTGCTCCGCCAACCGCGAATCCATGAGTTCAATTCGGTTGTATCTGGCTCCAATAGCCGCACGCGCATTGGTGATGTTTGTCATTTTTCCGTCGAGATTATTAAGCAAGTTACTCAAGTTTTCACCTGATGTACTTTCCTTATTTTTTGACAGCTCTGCAATCACATCGTCTACTGTATTAAACAAATCTCTTGAAAATACATCTGCTCCACTGACGTTTACTTGAATATACACGCCTTTGGAAAGTTCAAGCTCGACAGCATTGTTATTTTCAGAGAATGTATTCGCTTCAAGATCCACTGGCTTATTCAATGTTTCGGTACCATTGAATAAGTATTTATCGCCAAATTTTGTATTGGCCAGCTCAACAAGATGTTCTTTTAATTGTTCGATTTCCGCTTTAGCGGACTGGCGCTGTTCCGCATTATACGTGTCATTCGATGTTTGGACGACGAGTTCGCGGACACGCTGAAGCGCAAGACTTGCTTTGTCGAGTGATGAATCGGAGTTTTCAACCCAGTTATACGCTTCACCAAAGTTGCGGCGGAATTGCTCCACTTCCACAAGGCTGCGGCGATATGCAATACCTTTCATGGCAATCACCGGATCATCAGAAGGACGATTAATTTTTTTTTGCGTAGCTACTTGTGTATTTAATGTATCAAGACGCTCCAGACTGGATGTTAAGTTTTTCAGCATATTGGATGACAGCATTGATTGTGTTACGCGCATTTCACTTCACCTCTTTTTAACGGCCGGCAACGCCCATGCCATTAATAATTTTATCAAGCATTTCATCCACAATGGTAATATTCCGCGCCGCCGCGTTATAGGCGTGCTGGAATTTAATTAAATTCGTCATTTCTTCATCAAGTGAAACAGATGACATGGACTGGCGGTTCGTTTCAACTGATTCACGCAAAATTCCCGTGTTCTGCTCCATTCGAAGCGCCTGCCCGGAATCAACACCAAGCCGCCCTATTACGCCTTCATAAAAAGAATTGACAGATCCGCTAGTAATCGGCAGATTCATCCCGGCTATATTGACTGAACCGCCGCCTATCAATTCAACAGTCGTCTGATTTAACAGCATCGAAGAGACATTTGCAAGGTTCAGCGCGTTTCTCCCATCACCAGCATCCCCTGAAACAGAAGCAGCAATATCTGCTCCCGTCACACCTGCTGTTAATTGAATCGCGCTTGCCGCTCCTTTATAGCTCGTCGTTGTGATAGCCGGAGGACCATCAAACGAAAAAAGTTCTTTGGCCGCGGTTGTTTGATCTAAATCTTTTCCATGTGCATGAACAGCATTGAAAACCGCAGCCAGCGTAACCGCAAGCTGGTCCAGTTCATCCAGCATATCCGGATAAATGCCCTTTATCTCTGTTGCAGCCGAGGTTTTTTTATATCCATATCCTTCAACCAATCCGCGCAGTTCTCCTTGCGCGAATGTAGGAAGGCCCGTCGTATCGTCGGCAAAATCAATTGAATTTACTGTACTTTTTGCTGACCCATCAGCATTAGTATAGGAAACATCTGCCGGAGGAGAGCCTGCTGTTGTATCACCAAGTGTTGCTGCTACCCATTCTCCTGAACCATTTTTCATAAATACTTCGACTCCTGAAATACCGGTATTCACGTCCGGCACTCCATTCATCATTTTATTATCCGCTGTATTTTTAAATCCAATCTGGAAGTATTTATCGTCTTCAATAATTTTCACTTTCGATCCATCCGCATTCATCATGCTGACTTCATATACACCTTCCGCTATTTCCATGGCGTTTCCGCCGCTTTTAACTTGTGTTACCTCGAGAGCGAAGTATTGAGAGAGTTCATCAACAAGAAGATCCCGCTGATCATAAAGATCATTTGGCAAGTAGCCATTTGGCTCGATTTTTTTAATTTGCTGGTTAATGTCGTGCAATTTTGCGATGGCGGCATTGGCTGCCTTTATTGTTACATTTACTTGATTTCCAAAGTCTAATTGAACGGATTTTAAGGAATCAGACATGTAATTGAACGTATCTGTCACCGACTGTATTCGTTCGATAACGACACCGCGCGCTCCTTCATTTTCCGGAGCACCGGCTAGATCCTGCAGCGACTGCCACATTTCAGACATAACCGCCGCAAGACCATCTTCCGTCGGTTCATTCACTATGTCCTCCACTTTTGTTAACGCGTCTGAACGCGCACTCCAGTAGCCAAGCTTCGTATTTTCTCCACGGTATTGCTGATCAATAAAAGAATCCCTAATACGCTGTACGGAAGCTGCTTCTACACCTGTACCCATTTGGCCAGGAATATTTGGTCTATTTAATCCAACAGCAGGATACGGTTCAGTCGTTTGAAAATTCACACGCTGGCGTGAATACCCTGGAGTATTCGCATTGGATATATTATGGCCGGTCACATACAAGGCGCTTTGCTGCGTATACATGCCGCGTTTTGCGACTTCCAATCCCATAAAGGTTGATCTCATAGTTTTTCTCTCCTATACTTTCGAGTCGAAAAGCGGTCCGGAAGCAGGTCTTACATCATCTCCGTCCGGCGCATATGTGCCAGCATCAGGCGGAGCAAGCAAATCCAGCTGCAGCTGAACGAATTGAAATGACTGTTCAACCAGTTCAAAATTCAAAGCATTCACTTCTTTTAGCTGCAACAGCACCCCAATTAACTCATCGCGGATGCATTCGACATGCTTTTGTTCGTCCGGCGGCAGTGACGGCAATATATCACTGACTGTCTCATCCGATTCACCCATTCGTCTTTTTTCCAGAATGGTGATGGCTCCGACATGCTTTTGCTCTTCCCGGACAATTTTGTTCAAATTGTCCATATTGTTTTGTTTGATCGCGTCCGTTTTTAAGTGAGCGAGCTGCAGCAGGCTTTTATGAAGCGACAGCTGTTTCTCAAGCGTCTCCAAAAGCATGAGCGCTCCTCCTTTTACGTGTAAATATTGATAAGCAATCCTTGAATTTCTCCGACCTGCTGTAAAAGATCAAGCTGTGACTTTTCTTTATTAATGACATCATTCGCCAGCTGTGTCAGCCGGCTGTCGACTTCTTTGACAATTTTATATATTTTTGTCCGTCCGCGCCGGTTAAAGCCCCGCTGCTCCTCTAATTGAAGTCCGCTATTTACTGCTTCTTCCATAAATTCCTTAACCATTTTTTTATATTTGCGCAGGTCGTCAATCGTCCGGTGCTCGGCCAGCTTTTCTCCTTGCGCTTCGATGTCCTTCATCATACCGTTCATTTTTTCAAGTGCGGCATTTTGACGCTTATTAGCGATTACATCGGTAAAAGTCACAGATGCTTTAGCCAGTTCCTCTTTTCGCTCAGTGCGGGATGGGGATACTTTATTTATGCGCTGTATTTCCATTGTCATTCACCCCGTTTGATTATTGAAGAAGCTGCAGCACACCCTGCGGAAGCTGATTTGCCTGCGCCAGCATCGCCTGTCCGGCCTGATTCAGAATGTTATTCCGCGTAAATTGTGTCATCTCTTTTGCCATATCAAGGTCGCGGATACGCGATTCGGATGCGGTTAAGTTTTCAGCAGCTGTTTGAAGGTTAGTTGTCGTATGCTCCAGACGGTTTTGAATGGCCCCAAGCTTGCTTCGTTCCGTGGAAACAAGACGAATGGCATTATCGAAAATAGTAATCGCCTGTTCAGCACCGGAAGTTGTGCTCACATTCACACCTTTGACAGCTTCTACGCCTACCGCCGTAGTATCTATACGATTTTCTTTTCTGCCGATTCCTAACGATGATGCATCCATTACATTAAATCTCAAAGACAGCCGCTCTTTTTCATTTGCTCCGATTTGAAATCCTAAAGTTAATTCATGCTCAATCGCTGTTTCGTAGTCGTTGTCCTTTAATCTGAACTCAAGACCGTTTGAACCGCCATCGTCAGTCCGAATAGTACTTAACGTTATAGCATTTTTAGAAATCGTCATTAAATGACCGGATGCAATAGCCCCACTGCTTTGAGCTGTAGTAAAGCCACTTTTTATTTTCGTTAATAATGATGAGATGGTTAAGCCCGATTCCGTGACATCAATTGTCAGTTTCCCAGATGAATAAGCCACACCTAATGTGCCAAAATAAATCGTCAATCCATCCATCTTTAATTCATCTCCAGCCGATGGAAGGTCGTTAAAAGAAAGAGTAGCATTCTTAGGGGTGTCTGATGTCATACTTGCACCTAATGTAGTTGTACCACTCGTTGTGTACGGGTTCTTAAAACTAACACTGCCGGATAATGAAGTTGAAACAGCTTCATTATCCCCTATCATATTTTGTACATCTGCAGGGGACATGGGCTGAGTTGTTTCAAGCTTTAAGACTCCACTGTTGACTGCTCCGGAAGAGGCCATTGCTGTCGAAAAATTAAACAGCGGGTCCTCCTTGTCTATAGCCGCTCCAAGCGCGGTGATCAATTTATTAATATTAGCTGCTTTGCTTGCCTGCGTTCCGGAATTGGACCACGATGCAATGTCGACAGCTATTCTTCCAAATGTCACATTACCAGAACCATTTGTATTAACTTCGTATGTTTTACCATTAATGATAAATGTTTGTCCGTCGATTGCTCCGCCGGACAATGCGCCTGCCCCGCTAGAAAATTCAATATTTACTTTTGCCGGTTTAGTTGGTCTGGATGTAATCGTTCCGGACCATATTCCTCCTGATCCAGCATAAGCGACTTCATTTGAATTAATTTCGGCAAATGCCTGCTTTTGGCTGCTGAATAATACTTTTTGGTTAAATTGTGTCGTTTTTGCAATCCGGTCGATTTCATATGTGAGCTGATCGATTTCATCTTGAATGACTTGACGATCTGTATCTTCTAGTGTTCCATTTGAAGCCTGGACCGCCAATTCACGCATCCGCTGTAAAATCGCATGCGTAGACGAAAGGGCGCCTTCTGCTGTTTGAATAAGTGAAATGGCATCCAATGCATTTCGTTCCGCCATTTCAAGACCGCGGATTTGCGAGCGCATCTTTTCAGAGATGGCGAGCCCCGCCGCGTCGTCCGCCGCGCGGTTGATGCGAAGACCTGAAGATAGTTTTTCTAAGCTTTTGGATGTGGCGTTATGTGTGCTATTCAAGTTGCGGTAGGCATTTAACGCCTGTATATTGTGGTTAATTCTCATCGATTACTTCCCCGTTTCGAGTGTATTTGTCGGCTGATCTTCGACGATGACGTGTTGTTCGTAGACATTTTGTTTTCGTTTCACGGGCGCTTTTGCCGTCGCGGTTTTCAGTGCTTCATTCCAGGCGTCGGACAGCATTTGAAACAGGTTCTCCGCTTCACGCAGTTTGGCCGCATCCTTCTGCAGATTGGCCTGTATGACAGCGTCAGCGATATAGTTGTAAACAGCGTCAAGCTGGTCGGCAATGATGCCGGCTTCGTAATTGATGCCGGCTCCGAGCCGCTCAAGAATATCGTTAATTTTTTGCATGGAACGATTCGCTTCGACAAGTCTGCCTTCTTTTAAAAAGGCTTGGGCGCTTTCGAATTGATTAAGTCCTGCTTCATATAGGAGCGCCGTAATTTGCTGCGGCGTTTTTTGGTAGATCATTTCTTTTGTTATCACGTGTTTCCACCTCATTATCATGTATCGGCAAATTTTGCCGGACTTTAATACGTGGATTCCATTTCTTCAATTAAAATCAACATTTCGGCGATGACCGAATATAGCTGCGGCGGAATTGAGTCGCCGAGATCGATGTCTAACAGTTCGGATAAAAGCGACGAATCCTGTTCCATCGGGATGCCGTGCTGATCCGCCAGCTCAAGGATTTTAGCGGCAAGCGCACCCTTTCCTTGTGCGACAACGGTCGGAGCGCTTCCTTCCTCATAACGGATGACCGCGGCAGATGGCCCGTTCATCTTGCGACGGTTGATCTGGTTATAATAGCTCATATCGTAAAATCAAACCCTTTCGCACTTGACGTTGATTCGGCTTTTTTCGTTTCCGCCTTCTGTTCTGCATTCTGAAAAGCGCTGAATTGGACGGCGCCGACACGGTAGCCGACGTCGGACAATCGATCTTTTAATACCGCGGTGAGCGGCTCCATTTTTTGCTGGAAGTCTTCTTTGTCATTTTGCACTTTCACCGATAAATTCCGATCGGCGGATGAGATGGTGATGCCGACCGGACCAAGTTTTTTCGTTTCGAATAGAAAGTGGATAGAGCAGTTTTCCCAGTCGACCTGCTGGCCGCCGCTTTTTGACCGGATAAAAACGTTCACATTTTCCGCCTGTCCGCCGAGCAAAAATGGCAGTGACATCATCATCGACTGCAGACCGGATTCTGGTTTACTTAAAAGCTGCTGGCCGGTTAAATTCGTGGATGCCTGTTCACCGGACTGCTGGCCCATTGTCGCGAGAAGTGCCTGCTTGACCGCGTTCGGTATTTCCGCTTTTCCTTTTAATAATGCCGCCGCCTGCTCATGTTCGTAGTTAAGCCCCGCCGCGCGGACGAGTTCAAAAGCGCTGCGGGCCGTCGGCGTGTCATAAAGTCCCGCCATGGCGCCGGCGAGAACGCGCGGTGCCGTATCGGCTGTTTCCTGCATGATCATATGCATGACTCGGGCATCCGTCGGCTTAAATATCACTTTTTCAATGAGCGCTTTCACTTCCGCTACGATTCGGGCAGCCTGCTGTGTATCGCCTTTTGTGAGAAGCTTTCGCGCTTCCGCGAGCTGGCCTGATGCCTGCATAAGCTGCTTTTCTGTTTTCATATCGGTATACAGCATAAAATCGCCTTTTAAAATGGCGTTGTCGAGTGTTTTAATGGCCGTTTCAATGACCAGTTTTGCCTGCAGCACCGCTTTTTGATTCAAAAATAATTCTGTCGTCTGCAGGTTCCGGGTAATATCCCTCTTAAAGCTTTTAAAGTCAATAGCGGACTGTGACATTTTTTCCGTAATCCGCGTCACAAGAACGTCTTTTGAAGCTGGCGGCACCTGCGCGAATAATTCATCCGGAACAATTGGCGCCGCCTGCGTCGCGGGCGGGGGAATAAGCGGTTCCACTGCTTTCATAAGCTCCCCCCGCGCGGCCATTTCTTTTCCTGAAAGGAAAAGGGCTTCTGCTTTTTCAAACGAGGAATTCAATTCCGGCATCGTCTCTTTTAAATGAACGAGAACACGTTCAAACAATGGTTCCTTTTGAATCAGCTGCGCCGCTTTTTGAGCGGGTCCCGGTTCTGTTTGTTCCGTTTCCGGGATAGTGATACCGGACTCCGGGAGGGCTGATGTCAATTTTGTTTGCGCCATATCAGCAAGCTGAAGAGCTTCTGCCATCGGCTTCATTGCCGCGGCCCGGTCGCCCGCAAATAAGGTGCGCAGCGCTTTCACAATATCCTGAACCGGCGCGTTTTGTTCCAGCTTGCGGGAAAGTTCGGCCAGCAACGTGTTATCAGGCTGCTGCTTTAACAGCGTTTGTACAGCCTCTGTGACTTTTTGTTTAGCGGCATTATTGAGCACTTCCACTTCCATGGCAGCCGCTCGTTCAAGCAGTTTCGCGGCTGGAATGTTGTTTGCTTCAGCCATTTTTTTCAATACGGCAGCTGTTTCCGCCGACATTCCGTTTTGCTTCACTAACGTTTCAATCTGCTTGACAATATCCTCCGGAAGTTCAGCGGACTTGACCATATTTACGGCTTCCTGCACGCGCCCGAGCTGCAGCGCTTTTTCGATTGCGGCACGCGTATTTTGAGGGAAAGGAATACCGGACTCTTTCAGCCACGCCGCTGCTTCTTTGCCGAACGGGACACCCGTCGTAGCCGCATGGACCGCCTTCAATTTTGATTCATCAGGCATAATTCCTTTATCCGCGAGCGCTTTAACGGTTGTGAGTTTTTCGGCTTCAGTACCTGGAGCCGTTTCCATAAAGCTTTTAACCGCCTGTGCCCCTTCTTTCGTGAGCGTGATTCCTTTTTCTGAAAATGCGGCGAGTTCCGGCGGCTGTTTCGCTGTGTTCGATGCCGCTGCTGTATTTGAATGACCCGCTGCCGGTGCGGCGATTTCTCCTTGAACCGGGGCTGCTCCAGGTTGAAATGGCAGAGCAGTGCGGTCTGACTGAATTTTCATCCTCTGGACTCCTTTCCTATTTGTATGCATAAAGAAAGATCGCCCGGAGTGGTCTCGTGGGCGATCCGGTTATGACTGTCCATAAAAGTTGAGCATGGCTTTCGCCGTCGCTTTGGCATCCGGTTTGTATGTGCCCTCTGCGACCTGTTCTTTCAGAAGCGCGATTTTTTCGCGGCGTTCAGCTAGTAGTCGTGTTGAGTCCTGCATCTCTTTAGCGGCGTTTGAAATTTCCAATTTATCGCCTGCTGCTGCGCTGGCATTTTTTGCAGCGTCCGCTTTTTTCAGCTGCTTCTGATACGGATTCACACCGTTCAGCCCAGGTGTATGATTAATCTTCATATCCGTATCCCTCGCTTTCTGCATTTATCTACTGTGCTTCTTATATCGGCAGGATGACGATAATGTTTAATATGAAATATTTCGCGGTTTTTAAAGAGTGATTTTCTCCCATGGACAATAAAAAAACCCGCCGGCCGGCAGGTTTTAGTCTTTTCGTCTTCCATGATATGTTTGCTGATGCTGCTCTTTTCTGGCGCGGTCAAATTCCTGTTCGCGCTCAAGAATTTTTAAGTCATTTTCAAATTCATCAACGCAACTGTTGCACATTTTGCCTTTTTGAATAATCGTGCCGCAGCGGTCACACGGGTAGCCGAGGTTCGGAAACTGGGCAGCCTGCAGACGGCCTTTTTTGACCCATCTATGAATCATTTCTTCTGTCGCCCCGCTTATTTCAACGATGCGCTCGAGAGTAGCTGCACGGTTTTCACGCTTGCGTAAAAACGTATACGCTTTTTGATACATTTCTTCTTCAGAACGGGAACATTTCGGGCATACTTCACGAAACGCATTACTCATATAAAGCTCGCCGCAGCGCGGGCAATCAACCACTTCATTCATGCCATTCACCTCGTGTCTGTTTCTGTTAGTCCTATTTTCATAGGGAACAGCTGAAATGTCAAGCACCGCTTCGGGCAATGGTCACACTTTTCACTGTTGACGCCCCCGCCTCTCCAAGCGCTTCCGCCACCCGCCGGATCGTCGCACCTGTCGTATAAATATCATCAATTACGAGCACCGATTTTCCTCCTGCATCCCCAACCGGATAAAACGTCTGCTCCGAATTGATCCGTTCCAACCGCGATTTTTTCGACTGCTTTTCTGATTCCATTCTCCCAATAAGCGGAATAGACGAAAGGCCGGCTGCTTCAATCAGAGCTTCCGACTGATTAAATCGGCGTTCAAAAAGTCTCGACGGCGGCAGCGGCACCGCGCAAATGAGGTCACATGCCGCTTCTTTCGCCGCTCGGCGCACATCTTCCGCAAAAATGGCGGCGAGTGCGTAATCTCCTCGGTACTTAAAACGGGCAATCAGCTCCTTCATCGCATCGTTATACGAATAAAGCGATATATTGCCCGCAAACAGACTCTCCCCCCACTCCCTGCATTCTAAACAAAGTCCGTCTTCCTCCATCGGCCGCGAACACCAGCGGCAGGACGGACCAGTTATTTTCTCTAACTTTCCCAAACACCTCGGACAAAGAACGGGGGCTTTCGCTCCGAAAAACGGGAGCCATGATTCCATTTCTGTCTCATTTTCGCACAATAGACACTGCTTCATCCGTCAATGAGCCCCCTTTCGATTCCGAGCCGGTTCATCTCCTTGATTTGCCGGATTGCCTTCATCATGGCATTTGTTTTTCCATAATGGAAGAAAACAATATCCCCTGTCGGCCAGCCGGCGCTGCGCCCGGCCCTGCCGGCAATTTGAACGAGTGCGCTTTCCGTAAAAACCGCGTCTTCCGCGCCGATCACGGCAACATCAATACCTGGGAAAGTGACGCCCCGTTCCAGAATCGTTGTCGACAGTAAAGCCGGTATTTCCCGCCGGCGCATCGCTTCGACTTTTTCTTTCCGGAGCGGGTCGGCCGCATGGACACTTTCAATGCGCGGATCTATTTCTTTAAACAGCGGCAATGCTTTTTCCATCGTATCGATATGCGGATAAAAAAGCAGCAGCCGGCTGCCGGCGTCTAATTTTGTTTTTACCCATGAATGAACGGCAGATGGCAAAAGCGACTTTTTCCAGTTACCGCACCATTTCGTTTTTGGCATTGGAAGCGGATGGCGGTGGTAGCGGGCAGGAATAATGGTGGCCTCCCGCTTGCCGGATTTTACTTCCGCCTGCCAGTCGGTATTTGGTGTGGCCGTTAAGTAAATGAGGGCAGAATCTGGCTTTCTCGCTTTTTGCACAGCAAATTGCAGGGATGAATTAAATGTATAAGGGAAGGCGTCGACTTCATCGACGATCATGACATTGAATGCATGATAAAAGCGGTAAAGCTGGTGGGTGGTCGTAATGACGAGCGGACTGTAAGTGTGGAGGTTGGGACTGCCGCCGTACAAGGCTGCAGGCGGTGTATCGGGAAACACACCGGCGAGACGCGGTGCGAGTTCGCGTACCACGTCGGCTCTCGGCGCGGCAATGCATACCCGTTTCCCGGCCGCAAGTGCAGATGAGATGCCATGGAACAATACTTCTGTTTTGCCGGCGCCTGCTACGGCCCAAACAAGATGTTCATTTAAATGGACTATGGCGCGTTCGACGTTACTCGAAGCGATTCTTTGACCGTCTGAAAGAGTGCCTGTCCAATGCATTGTCCCGGCATTTTCGGGATGTTTTGGCGGCGGGCCGATCCAGCGGTACAAGATGGTGCAGGAAGATATTTTGCCCATTTGGATACAATGTCGGCAATATAGGCATAATTGGCTGCACCGGGCGCAGTGGTGGGAGGAGAAATTTGTGGTGTTGTTGCATCGGCGGCAGCGGGGCTGTCCATTGTCCATGTGTATGGCGGGACGGGTGGCGATGTGTTCATCCGGGAGAGTCGGAATTTCTTCATCAATGAGTTCTCTTCCGGCAAAATAAGCATTCATTAAAATAACACTTCCTTTCATAACTTACTATAAATGGTTTTCTCTGAAAACACAAAAAGAAACCCGGCTCTATTCACCAGATTTCTTTTTCGTCCATCCCATGGCGAGCGCCCCTTCACCTAGATGGGTGCCGATGACCGGACCAAAGTGGCTGATGCCGAATTCGGCGTTCGGGAATCGTTTTTTCAATTCGATCATCCAATCACGGGCGGCGTCTTCCCGGTTGGCGTGAATGATGACAGCCTGCAATTTACTGCCTTTTTTGTATTCTTCTTCAAATAAGTCACCAATTCGTTTCAATGCTTTTTTGCTTGTCCGGATCTTTTCAAACGGAACGATGACTTTGTCTTCAAAGTGAAGGATTGGCTTCACCTGCAGCAAGCCGCCGATGAGCGCCTGGGCACTGCTCAGTCTGCCGCCGCGCTTTAAATGGTTCAAGTCGTCCACCATAAAATAAGCGCGCGTCCAGCGTTTCATTTCCGTCAGTTCTGCTATAATTTCATCCGGTGTTTTTCCCTGCTTCGCCATTTCAGCCGCACGCAGCACGTAGAATCCTTGCGGCGCACAGCTCAATTCGGTATCGAAAGAATACACATCCAGACCTTCCACCATTTCGGCGGCTGTCATTGACGATTGGTACGTGCCGCTGATGCCGCTTGATAAATAGATGCCAACAACTGCATCGTAATCGCGGGCAATCTTCTCGTACATTTCGACAAAATGGCCTATAACCGGCTGTGACGTAGTCGGAAGTTTTCCGCCGCCGCTCACTTTTTCGTAAAATTCATTTGTCGTGATATCGAATTCTTCACGGTAAGCATCCTCGCCAAAAATCACGCTGAGCGGGATCATAAATATGTTCAGTTCATCGCGCAGCTCTTTCGGAAGATAAGCCGTACTGTCTGTCAAAATTGCCGTCTTCATCTCCATATACCTGCCTTATTTTTATTTATACTTTCCTTATTTTATCTGAATACCTGTCTTTTTGCACTCCTTTTCAGTTAATATTATAGGATCAAAGGCTAAGATCGCGACTTCCTGTCGCAACGCCTTCGTGACCCACATCACGTGGGCCCTAGGATCAAAGACTAAGAACTTGGCGGCTTACAGCACAAGGAGGGATTTTTTGAAGGGTTTGTTGTTTGTTTTACTCGGGGCCTCTTTATGGGGAACGATCGGGTTGTTTGTACAAGGGCTTTACACATATGCCTTTACGCCAATTGATGTTGTAGCATTTCGTGTGCTCGGTTCGTCCCTTGTTCTTTTTCCGGTGATGGCGCTGTTTCGGCGGGACTGGCTGCGCGTTGATGTACGGGATTTGCCTTTTTTTGCAGGATGCGGCATTGTCAGTATTGCCTTTTTTAATTTATGTTTTTTCATTGTCATGGAGCAGGCCTCCAATTCACTTGCTGTCGTTCTCCTTTATACAGGACCGATTTTTGTCGTCCTGCTGTCGCGATTATTTTTTGGAGAACCACTTACACGCGGGAAGGGGATAGCCCTTCTGCTGACTATCACCGGCTGCATGCTTGTTGTCGGACTCATTCCGTCAGGTGATGCTGCCTTGTCTGTCATAACGATCTTGATCGGACTGCTTTCGGGATTTTTTTATGCTCTTTATTCGATTTCCGGAAAATTTGTGGCAAATCGGTATCACTCAATTACGATTACAGCATATTCAATGTTATTCGGCTCGTTATTTATCGTGCCTTTTTCCGGACTGTTACAAAAAAGCGCGATGATGTTTGAATTTGACGTCTGGCTGAACGGAGCCGGACTTGTCCTTTTTTCCACGATTCTGGCCTATGGATTTTATACGGCAGGTCTCGCGAAAATGGAATCCGGCCGGGCAGCCATTGCGGCAACTGCAGAACCGGTCGTCGCGATTTTAATCGGAATGTTTGTGTTTGGAGACATATTGACGGCCTGGCAGCTCGCCGGAATTGTCTGCATTCTGGCAGCCGTGCTGTTTACCATTGAAAGACAAAAATCCGCTGTTAAAAGGAAAGCGTTGTCTGATGAGCAGTGAAAAAAGGAAGAAGGAGCTGTCACAAAAACGAATCGAGAAAGCTCCTTCTTCCTTTCTTAAGTCTGATTTTCTGATTTTGGGCCGGTTTTCTTCCTCTTTTGGCCGGATTTTCAATGAATCCGGCCTTCATGAACCAGAATCCGGCTGTCATTTCGACAAACCGGCCTAAATGGTACATAATTCGTCCTTCCATCCACTTTTTTGAAACACGCCCGTTTTTACATTTATTCAGCAAGCGTCCGGTAGGGCTGTTCAAGCATCGTTTTAACTGTCTGTAAAAAATCGGCTGCCGGTGCTCCGTCGATGGCGCGGTGATCGAATGTGAGACTGAGCGGCTGGATCATCCGCTTTTCTACATGGTCTCCAATAAATACCGCTTCCGGCATGACGCGGCCAACACCCAGAATGCCGATTTCAGGCGGATTCAGGACGGGTGTAAAATATTCCACATCATATTTTTCTAAGTTTGAGATGGTAAACGTTGAACCTTTTAATGATTCTGCCTGAACGCGCCCACTGCGAACTTCGTCTGCGTTTTCACGGATTCGTTTAGACAGCCCTTTTATCGTCAGACAGCACGCGTCATTAATAACCGGTACCATTAATCCGACGTCCAAAGCCACGGCAATGCCGAGATGAACACGTTCGTGAAAAGCAAGCCGTCCATTTTCAAGAGTCGCATTCATTTTCGGATGTTTTTTCAAAGAGGTAACAACAGTTTTTGCGACGAAATCCGTTAAGGTCAGTTTCACGCCGCGTTCCACGAGTGATGCATTCATTTTCTTGCGGATCGTCATTAAATTGTGACATCTGCTTTCATTGTCAATGTGAGCTGGGCGGTTGTCTGCAGGCTTTCAAACATGCGGTCTGCTGTTACCTTTCTCACGCCGGCGAGCGGTTTGCCTGATGCGGAAGAACGTGTTAACAAAGGTTCCACATCAGCTTTAGGGACAGGGCGGTACCTCATGAACTTATCATTTTTGATATTCGACATAAATGACGCCACCTCCGCTTTACGAAAACGCTTACTTATATTATATATAAAAAATGGACATATTGTCCATTTTTTACTAAGCAAATATTTGCGTCCATTCATTTCGTTTGGCAAGCATAGTGCGGGCGATTTCTTTCGCACCTTCAAGACTGTGGCTCGCCGCCCAGCCGCACTGTACTTCATTGCAGGCCGGCACTTCAGTGGCTTCCAGCACATCTTCTAATGTTTTTTCAATGATGTTCAATACGTCCTCGTAGTCGTCATGGTTGATGACGGCCATGTAGTAGCCTGTCTGGCAGCCCATTGGACTAATGTCCACGATTTTATCCGAATGATTGCGGCTAAATTCTGCCATCATATGCTCCAGTGAATGAAGGGACGGCATTTCCATATGCTCTTTGTTCGGCTGGCAAAAACGGATGTCATATTTCAAAATTTTATCGCCGTTCAGCCCTTCTTTTATACCTGCAAGGCGTACGTACGGTGCTTTTACTTTCGTGTGGTCAAGGTTAAAGCTTTCTACATTCATCTCTTTTGTCATGTTCGATTTCCTCTTTTCTTTTGATTATAAGATCATTCCATCGCAAACAGAGAAATCTGTTTCCATCCGGCGTCTTCTTTTTTGAAAACCATAATCTGACGCGTTGTCTGGCTGACTTCTTTGCCGGTGCTTAAATCTTTTGATGTCGATTCCATGTTCATAAACACGTTGGCCGTTTTCGTTTCATCCTCGTATTTAATGATCATCGGATTGAGCGGTTTCATGGAAACGTCGAACGTATCAAATACTTTTTGGACGTATTGCTTTTCTTCCTCATAGTTAAATGATTCCGGTGTTTCAGAAATGGTCGACATGTATGCCTCCACATCTTTATTGTTGAATGATTCGACCTGCTTGTCCAAAACAGCTAAAATAGCGGCCTTTTCATCAGCGGGTACGTTTTCCGCTTCTTCAATCGGCGCTTTCCCCGTTTGTGTGCCCGCCTCATTATTAGTAGTTGATTTTTCATCGGCCGTTACACCTTCTGATTGATCATCAGATGCTGTATGTGTGTCCTGCGTCATTGTGTTTGCCGGTTCCCCATCGTTCGTCGAGTTGGCCGAATTTGTTTGTTCATCGTCACCGCAGCCCGCAAGCAGTACGCCTATGATGAGCAATGCCGTTATCCATTTAGTCAACGTTGTTGCACGTCCTTTCTTGGTCTACTTGTATTGTAAAAGAAAAACGGTCCGCGCTCAACCGGCGCGAACCGTTTTTCCGATACAATCAATAAAATGGCGGACGGCCATAAAAAAAGGGGCCCAGCAAACTGCCTGTCAATCCGCCAAAGAAACCGCCGATTAACGGTCCCTGGTTATAAAATGGCGGGTACGGAGGACGGCCATAATAAAACGGCGGGCCGGGGCGGTGATAATAAGGACTCACGATATATTCCCCCCTTTTGAGTTCCCTCGTTCCATCATATGCACTTGAAAGAAACAGGGTGAGGGACACAAAGGCAATGCGGCATACCGCCGATTCGCCATTGATCCATATAAGGAGCCTTTATTTTTACCGCACTTCAACCCAACCTTTTTTAATAGCCGTTACAACGGCCTGCGTACGGTCGTTTACACTCATTTTCTGTAAAATGTTGCTGACATGATTTTTGACCGTTTTTTCACTGATATACAGTGCTTCGCCAATGCCGCGGTTGCTTTTGCCGTCCGCGAGCAGCTGCAGTACTTCGCATTCGCGCCGCGTCAGTAAATGAAGCGGACGAACAACTTCCGATTGCTGGAATCCTTTCCCTTTTCCATCATCATTAGAAAGACGCCGGTAGTCTGCGATTAAATTGTGCGTGATGCGCGGGTGTAAATACGATCCGCCGTCAGCCACTACTTTGACCGCTTCCACAAGCTCCTCTGCATCCATTTCTTTCAATAAATAGCCAAGTGCGCCTGACTGAAGCGCATGTGTGACGTAGTTTTCATCATCATGAATCGATAAAATAATGACTTTTGTCTCAGGGTATTGATCAATTAAAGTTCGGGTCGCTTCCACGCCGTTTACTTCCGGCATATTGATATCCATAATCACAACGTCCGGTTCATACTGTTTAACAAGTGCAAGTGCTTCCGAACCGTCATCTCCTTCTGCAACCACCTCGAATGTTTCTTCAAAATCAAGAATTCGTTTTACTCCTTCACGGAATAGCTGATGGTCATCAATAATAATAATTTTCGTTGTCATCGTTTTTTCCCCCTCTAATTCAATGTCTGCTTCAGCACCGGCACGCTGATTAAGACAGCTGTGCCTTCTCCCGGCTTGGAATGAAGCGTAATATCGCCTTCAAGAAGCTCCACCCGCTCTTTCATTCCCATTATGCCAAATGAGCCGGATTTTGTTTCATTTACAGAAAACCCTTTTCCGTTATCCTTCACAACTGCCAATATATGGTCCTTCTTTATTTCCAGCTTTACTTGTATGCGTGATGCATCCGCATGTTTTAATGCATTTTGAACGGATTCTTGAATAAGACGGAACAGCGCTACTTCAAGTTTTGCCGGAAGGCGTTTATCCATTCCGATATTCGTAAATTCTATATCCGGCGCTCTTGAGTTGGATCGGTTATATTCACTGACAGTCGCTAAGTACTTTTTCAGTGTGGGAATTAGTCCTAAATCATCGAGCGCCATCGGACGAAGATCATAAATAATCCGCCGTACTTCATATAAAGCAGAACGCACCATTTTCTTTAAATCACGTATTTCTTTAAAGGCTTCCTCCACACCGCGTTCACGGTACAGCTTTTCAATTAAGTCCGAACGCATTAGCACATTTGCCATCATCTGCGCCGGCCCGTCGTGAATTTCACGGGAAAGCCGCTTCCGCTCTTCTTCCTGCGCTTCCATTACCTGTAATCCAAATGCCTGTTTAAGGCGGGCGTCTTTTAGCGCCTGTCCAAATTGTTTCATATCTTGAGTCAAATAATTCAACACAACGGCAGTCTGCGAAACAAGATGTTCCGCGCGCTCAATCGTCGTTTGCACTGACAAGAGACGACGGTCAAGATCATTACGCCGGTCAATGAGCTGCTTTTCATTTTGACGCAGAACAAGCAGCTTCATTTGCAAATCATGCGCTTTTTCATACGCTTCCCGCACCACTTCTTCCGAATAAACAGAAAAATTCTTACTGACTTCAGATAAACGGCGGCGGGCTATTTTTACTTTTCGTTCCAGTTCTTCCTGCTCAATAATCGAAAAATGAATATGGCTTTTGACGAGTTCGAGCTCGGTCATCAGCGTTTCATAATCGGCTCTGCTTTGCTCGGCGATTGAAAAGATCTGATCTTTACTTTGATCGACCGTTTCAACCATTTTATCAAGTATCGTATCAAGCAGTTTCGTCTCATCATTTCGTATCGACATAAACGATCCCTTCCCCGTTCTTTAAATACCTGCCCGAAAGACACGGACTCTTTTACAGGATGCTGTATCTTTTGAAGGCGGAAAAAATACGCAGTTCTTTTTAATTGACTAAAAAAAGACCCGGTGAAAACCTCACACGGAAAGGACAATTTTATTATAGCATTAGATTAAATGTCGAACATTAAAGTTTATTTACGTTTCGTTTAAAAGTATTTCGGAGCATGTCTCTTTTCATCCTGACTTTTTTCCTTTACGATGATTAACAGTAGTTAATACCCTATTTCTTCATTCTTAAACCAACTGGAGGAAAAATCATTGTTATCTTACTATAAAACCGTTAAAGGTTATGGCGAGATTGAAATCGTTATTCAAAAGTCACGATTCATCGCCTATGTGGATAGAGTGGAATCTGCGGAGGAAGCACAGGCGTTTATTGAGCGTATTAAAAAGCAAAACTGGAATGCCACACACAACTGTTCAGCTTACATGATCGGTGAACACGATCAAATACAAAAAGCAAATGACGATGGCGAGCCGTCCGGAACAGCCGGCGTTCCCATTCTGGAAGTCATTAAAAAGCGAGGGTTGAAAGATACGGTGATTGTGGTCACTCGTTACTTTGGCGGCATTAAACTCGGCGCCGGCGGCTTGATTCGCGCGTACGGGAAGTCTGCTTCGGAAGGGCTGAATGCGGCCGGCATTGTCGAACGCCGGCTTATGAAAGTTGTCACCGCTTCGATTGATTATACGTGGCTTGGGAAAATCGAAAATGAGCTTCATTCTTCTGTTTATGAAATAAAGGAATTGCGTTATGCAGAGAATGTCGAAGTGGATGTGTTTGTGGAAGAGCAAAATGTTGCTGCTTTTTGTGAATGGATGACCGAACTGACAAATGGTCAGGCAGCATTTACAGAAGGCGGTTTGCTGTATATGGAAAAAACAGCGGCAAATTAAAAAAAATTTACGACACTCCTGTTTCATAGTAAAATGAAAGGTAGCTTTTTCTTTCGAAATTTGTCTAAAAAATCACCATTTAAAGGAGAAAAATATATGGCTTCAACTAATCAGCGGATGGGACGGCGGCGCAAAAAGACACAAAAACGCCGGATCGTCTTTTTCACTTTGTTTATTCCCTTTCTGCTTGTTGCCTTTACATTTGCAGGATATGCGGCAAACTTACAGAAAAAAGCGGCAGATGTTTTTACTGACTCCTATGAAGACGACGGACGCGACAAATCAAAATTGCGCGATGCGGACGTTCACCCGCTTGAAGATAACATTTCCATTTTATTCATGGGTATTGATGATAATGAACACCGCAATTACGGAGATAATACCCGGACGGACGCACTTGTTCTTGCTACATTAAACGTGGAAGACAAGACCATTAAAATGCTCAGCATTCCGCGCGACACATATGCGTATATTCCGGAACTGGATCAATACAACAAAATCAATCACGCTCATGCAACGGGTGGGCCGATTTCAACAATTGAAACAGTTGAAGAATTGCTTGAAGTGCCGGTTGATTATTATGTACGGATGAACTTTTACGCATTCGTTGACGTTGTTGATGCATTAAACGGTATTGAATTTGATGTTCCGTTTGAAATACAAGAAAAGAATTCAGATGATAAACACGGAACGATTGATCTTAAACCGGGCGTTCAAACGCTAAACGGTGAAGAAGCACTCGCTCTTGCCCGCACGCGCAAGTATGATAACGACATTGAACGCGGCAAACGTCAGCAGGAAATTTTACAGACGATATCGAAAAAAGCTCTTTCGCTGAATTCCATCACGAAATATGATGAAATTTTAGAAGCAGTCGGTTCAAATATGCGGACAAACATGACATTCAGTGAAATGAAATCACTTATTGAATACGGAAAAGGCGGCAACATAGATTTTGAATCATTAACACTGCTGGGATATGACGATTCAATGAGTTCAGGCGCATACGTCTACCGTCTTGATGAAACAGAACTTGAAGTCGTCAAAGGCAAGTTACAGCGCCATCTTGAGATGAAGCCATCTTATTCTGATTTTGATCAGGATGAAAGCAGCGATGATGAAGAAGATGCCACATACAGCACAGCCGAATAATTCTCAACATTCATAAACAACAAAAACCCGCTGAATGACAGCGGGTTTTGTTGTTTTCTTACAGGTTCTTTTTTGTTCCGCTTCTGACAAAATTTAAAAGCGGTTTATAATCATTGCTGATTAAGCCGACACTTTCAACGAACAGCTCAATCGCCAGCGTAATGACGGCAATCATAATAATGGCGCCCCAGACTGTCGCCATCGAGAAAATAATGGCAGCAAGGCCGAACATCAAAGCAATGGCGTAAATAATTAAAACGGTTTGTTTATGCGTATAGCCTGTACGGAGCAGGCAATGATGTAAATGAGATTTATCCGGTGCTGAAATCGGCTGGTTGTTCAGCTTCCGGCGGATAATGGCAAAAATCGTATCTGAAATCGGCACACCAAGAATAATGATCGGGATAATTAATGACACGACGGTAACGTTTTTAAATCCGAGCAGTGACAGAACTGAAATAATGAAGCCGAGAAAAAGCGCTCCTGTATCTCCCATAAAAATTTTTGCCGGATGAAAATTATATTTCAAAAAACCGATGGCGCTTCCTGCCACAATTAATGCGACGCTCATTACATACAAATCGCCTTTCATAAAGGCCATTAAGCTGATCGTTAGCAGCGCAATGGTGGAAACCCCGGCTGCAAGACCATCGAGGCCGTCAATTAAGTTAATCGCGTTCGTAATCGCCACAATCCATAAAATAGTCAGCGGAATGCTAAAGTAGCCAAATTCAATCGTTCCGCCAAATGGCAGTTTGATGAAATCCATCTGAACGCCGCCGTACACGACAACAATGGATGCCGCAAGCAGCTGACCGGCAAGCTTTACTTTTGCCGACAGTTCGAACCGATCATCCAGCACACCGGTTAAGATGATAATAAAGCTCCCGATGATAATGGCGCCGTTAAACGGAGAATCGGGACGCAGCACAATCATGCCGATTAAAAAGCTGATAAAAATCGCAAGGCCGCCCATACGCGGCATAATCCGCTGATGCACTTTCCGGTAATTAGGCTTGTCAACAGCACCAATGGCAAAGGCAAACTTTTTTACGAGCGGCGTAATCGCAATGGATGCCAGCACGCAAATAATAAAGGCAAGTAAAACCATGTTGTCCTCCCTCTGTTAATTCAGAAGCATTTTTTATATATGTTGCAAATCGATATTTTTTGGAGCCACATGACGCGGGTCACAAAGTCGCAGCGATAGCCTGTACAATGTTAGACTTTAATCTTTCCCCAACATATTATAAAGGCAAAGTCATTTTATATCCACCAAAAACCGAGAAAAAGAACGTTATATTTTCTTTCGCCTTGTCTTTTGATAAGATAAGAGGATGGAAAGTTTTCCGGGGAGTGAAAAAGAAAATGATTTCTTTATTTCGAAAAAAAGACGCCGGTGACCGGCATATCAAAGCATACAAAAAAATAGTGGATGTCATTAATGGATTAGAGCCTGCTATAGAGGCCCTGACAGATAAGGATTTGCGCGAAAAAACAGCGGAGTTTAAAGAGAAATTAGCAAGCGGCGCGTCTATTGACGACATTAAAGCTGAAGCATTTGCGGTTGTCCGCGAAGCCGCAAAGCGAGTACTGGGGATGCGTCATTACGATGTACAGCTCATCGGCGGGCTTATTTTGACCGATGCAAACATTTCGGAAATGGCTACAGGTGAAGGAAAAACACTTGTCGCTTCATTGCCTAGTTATTTGCGCGCACTTGAAGGAAAAGGCGTTCATGTGATCACCGTCAATGAATATTTGGCCAAGCGTGACCGCGATACCATCGGGCCGCTTCATGAATTTCTCGGCTTAACCGTTGGATTGAATTTGCCGATGATGGACCCTGCCGATAAACAAAAAGCCTACCTGGCGGATATTACATACGGTGTCGGCACAGAATTTGGATTTGATTACTTGCGTGACAACATGGTGTGGCATCCATCCCAGCGCGTCCAGCGCCCCTATCATTTCGCCATCATTGATGAAGTGGACAGCGTCTTGATCGATGAAGCAAAAACACCGCTCATCATCGCCGGCAAAATGCCGCCGGCGGCTGATCTTCATTATATCGGCGCGCGTGTAGCGAAGCGATTCGTACGCGACGTCGATTACCAGCTCGATGACGAAACGAAAGCGGTCAGCCTGACAGAAGAAGGCATTGAAAAAGTGGAAAAAGCATTCGGTGTCGATAACCTTTATGATATCGAGCATCAGACGCTGTACCATTACATGATCCAGGCTGTCCGTGCCCATGTCATGTTTGAGCGGGATGTGGATTATATCATAAAAGACGGGGCAATTTTGCTCGTTGACATGTTTACCGGCCGGACCATGGAGGGACGTACATTAAGTGACGGTCTTCACCAGGCAATCGAAGCGAAAGAAAATCTTGAAATCACGGATGAAAACAAAACACAGGCCTCGATCACTATTCAAAATTACTTCCGTATGTATCCGTTTTTATCCGGCATGACCGGGACGGCCAAAACAGAGGAAAAAGAATTGCTTGAAGTATACAATATGAATGTATATAAAGTGCCGACAAACCGGCCTGTTCAGCGTGTCGATATGCCGGGACGCATTTACCGGACAAAAGAAGACAAATACAAGGCAGTAACAGAAGAAGTGGTTTCACGTCATCAAAAAGGACAGCCTGTACTAGTTGGAACAACTTCAATCCTCCAGTCGGAAAAGATTGCAGATTACTTTGAAAAAGCCGGCCTTTCATTTGAAATCTTAAATGCAAAAAGTGTCGAACAGGAAGTTGAACTTATTTCACGGTCCGGACAGCGGGGTCACATTACGATCGCCACCAATATGGCCGGACGCGGAACAGATATTTTACTTGGTGACGGCGTTCCTGAACTGGGCGGGCTGCATGTTATCGGAACAGAGCGCCATGAAAGCCGCCGTATTGACAATCAATTGAAAGGGCGTGCCGGCCGTCAAGGCGATCCCGGTTCAAGCGAATTTATCATTTCACTTGAAGACGATATGTTCCGCCGCTTTGCAAAAGATGATCTTGTAAAGCTCGAGAAGAAACTGCAGACAGGAGAAAATGGACTTGTCTTGAACAAAAAAATGCATGAATTCGTTGACCGTGTGCAGCGTATTGTCGAAGGCGCCAACTTTGCCATGCGTGAGTATAACTTAAAGCTCGACGATGTTATTAATGAACAGCGGGGCGTGATTTTTGGTCTGCGCAATGCTATTATCGACGAAGACTCCCAGCAGGAACGCCTTGTGGATATGATTAAACGGGCAGCACGGGAAGAAATTGATTTCTATTGTCATGAAGATAAGCCGGCAGAAGAATGGCAAATCGATCTTTTGTCCGGTCATTTACAGACAATGTTTGGCGGGCGGCCTGTACCCTTTCCGGAGGAGCCTTCGAGCGTGAAAGAAATCGCTTCAGCAGTTGAATCGGTTCTCGCTCCTTATATTGACTGGGTCAATGAACAGTACAAGCCCGAATGGGATAATCATGTAAAGCGCATTATGCTGAGTGACCTGGACAAAATCTGGGTGGATCATCTGGAACAAATGACGCGCTTAAAAGAAGGAATCGGCCTCCGCCATTATCAGCAGGAAGATCCGATGCGCATTTATGCACGGGAAGGGTTGCAGCTGTTCCAAAATACGTACCGTGATTTGCTGCGAAACATCTCGATCAAAACAGCTGTGCTTATCAATGAATTAACAAAAAAGGAGGATTAACCTAAATGCTGTCTTTTTTTAATCGAAAAGGAAAATCCGATACAGATTTGAAAAATGATGGCCGGGAAAGTGCTGTATCCGCCGGTGAAATTACCGGTGATGCCGCCGCATCCAGCAATGAAGACGTGACGACAGCACTGTCACTCCATCCATCGCTCACGGTCCCAAAAGAACAAATGTATGTGCTCCGCTTTTTAAATAACGAACTGCCGCCATTAAAGCGCAATCAGCTGTCATTATCCGGGATTGAATGGAACGAGCAGACGTCAGGAATTGCAGTATCCGCTTTTGTCCGCAACACCGTTGAGCGTGAAATTTCACTCGGTGAAGTGCGATTACTGCTGCTAAACGAAAAAAATGAATTAAAGGCACGCCACACGTTTCATTTAAGTGAACTCGGCACACTTCCGGCTGATTCAAGCCGCCCGTGGACATTTATCTTTCCTGCCTCATCTGTCGATGAAAAGGTAGAGCTCGGAAAAGAAAACTGGTCAATTGCCTTTGATTTAACATCCCGCCAGCATAAGCTGGAGCTCGATCCAAAGTGGGAAGAATCACTGCCGGCTGAGGAAAAAGAAAAGCTTAAAAAAATTGTCGAGCAGCTCGGTGACCCGCAAAAAGACGAATTAAATTTTACCGGCTTAAGCGCGAATGCACTTGAAAACGGCAATCTTACTGTTGCCTTGCTAATCCGCAACGGGTATGAACGGAATATCAATATCGAAAAATTGCCGCTGCAGCTTATCGATGCGGCCGGTGATACAGTCGCAGAAGGCCAGTTTAATATCGGTCAGCTAGAAGTCCGTGCGAATACAACGAAGCCATGGACATTTGTTTTTCCAGCTTCTCTTATTCAAAAAGAAAACGCTGATCTCTCAAAATGGAGTGTTAAAGTGACACAAAAATAAAAAAACCGGCGAGTGATTTTCGCCGGTTTTTGGCATATAAAAACAGGAAAAAAGCACCTGTCACACAGACAGATGCTCACAGCTTTTTACCAACCACGTTCTTGCAAAACGAGTTATTTACATACAAAACGGTAACTATATATATTTTATCACATCTTTAATGACTTACAACTGTTATTTTAACGAAATGAGTACGACTACTGGCTTATTGCATCTAAAAAGGAACTATAGTATTATTTTAAGCTGTCTCCAGTACATGCACATTCTTACTAAAGAGTAAAATGAATGAAAAAAAACGGCCTCGAAGTGAGCCGTTTTTTTTCATTAGTAAAATCGTTTAAAGCTGTCGAATTTCGATGCAAAGTAGGAATTGCTCAGACTTGAAACCACGATTCCCTGCGAAGAGCTCGCGTGGATAAATTGATTTCCGCCTATATATATGCCCATATGGGAAATACCTTCTTTATACGTATTGCTGAAGAAAACAAGATCCCCTGCTTTCGGACTCGAAATTTCGTAAGATCGGTTGTAAAAACCTTCTGTATTTGTCCGGCTTACATTTTTCCCCGCCTGCTTGTACGCATAGTAAATGAATCCGCTGCAGTCAAAACCGGACGGTGACGAACCGCCCCAGACATACGGAATACCGAGAAGTGAATTTGCGACGCTGAGCAGGCTGGCGCTTGAATACGAACCGGAAGACGGATTACTCACTTTTACCGGATTGACAGACGGCGAGCCTTCTTTTGACACCCCTGCAACCTTCAATTTTTGTCCGGCAAAAATAATGTCAGACTTTAAGCTGTTCATTTGTTTCAATGCAGCGATTGTCATGCCGTGACGGGAAGCGATTAAGCTGAGTGAATCGCCGCTTTTCACCGTATATGTGCCGCTGTTCGTCGTTGGTGCCGCCGGTCTGCTGCTCGTTGATGTTGGCTGAGGCGTTGGTGCTTGTCCGCTTACTTTCAGCTTTTGGCCAACGTAGATGACATCCGATGTTAAGCCATTCAATTGTTTCAGCGAAGCAACTGTTGTTTTATATCGGGATGCAATCGCTCCCAGTGAATCACCGCTTTTTACTGTATACGTACCGGTTGATGTGGTTGTGGCCGGCTTATTCGCAGTTGACGGCTTTGCTCCTGTGACAGCCGGTGCTTTTCCGTTCACTTTCAGCTTTTGACCGACATAAATAATATCCGATTTTAAACCATTCAACTGTTTTAATGAAGCGACCGTTGTTTTATATCGGGATGCGATCGTGCCCAGTGAATCGCCGCTTTTCACCGTGTACGAAGAAACAGATGCCGCGGAAACGACGGCCGTTTCCTTCAATTGTTTATTTGTTTCTAAAATTTGCACGGCAGCCGTTTCTTCCGTTTTGCCTTCTGCCGGGATCATCAGTTTATCATTAATCGAAAGACGATCCGACTGCAAATCATTCATTTCCATTAATTGAACGACGGTTATCTTATATTGATTAGCGATGCTGAATAGCGTGTCTCCTTCTTTTACTTTATAAAGTTCCGAAGCATCCGCAACAGCTGCCGCCCCAGTTGAAATAAAAGCAGCCGCTGTCAGCGACACAACCGTTTTCTTCATCAACCGCTCCCCACTTTCTTTTTACCGTGTTGTTTCTTCTATTACGACATCATTTTCGCCCCCTTTTATCAAATTCCTTCTTCACAGAAAAAAATGGTAGTATAGTTTCATAAAATAATATGGTTTTTATGATGATCGATTTACAAATTTCCATATATTTAACTTTTATTAATAATTCTTCCATTCGACAAAAAAGTCGCTTACTTTATTGACTGCTGCTTTACTGCCGCCTTGCCCTGCGGCATCTTCCACGAGTAATGCGATGACAAAATCAGGCTCATTTGCATCGTATGCGACAAACAAACCGTTTTCTTTTCCTGTTGTTCCCTGTTCGGACTTTATTTCAGCTGTGCCTGTTTTGCCGGAAATCGCCATTCCTTCTACATTTGCCGCTTTCGCCGTACCATTTTCGACAACACCGCGCAGTCCTTTTCGTATAATCGCTGCCTGTTCATTTGTCACAAGATCTTTTTTCCAGACAGATGGTTTTTCATGAAGCAAAAGAATCGGTTTCATCATATTTCCTTCATTTAAGAATGTGCCGTAAGCGGCAGCAAGATGGGTCATGCTTGTTAACACCTCACCCTGTCCATACCCGGTATCAGCAAGCAAAATCTCGCTGTCAAACTCACCGCTGTTAGACAGCTGAGATGCACGCAGCGGATAGGTGAATGGGAATTCTTCACCGAAGCCGAACGATTCCAGTCCTTTCTTCATCTGCTCAGCTCCTGTATCGAGAGCAGCCATTGCAAAATAAATATTATCGGAAGCCACAAGTGCGGACTCAAGTGTAACAGGCGCTGTTGATTCACTGACACGGGTCACATAATAATTGCCCCATGAAGAATCTTTTTGCCACTGTAACCCTGCAATTTCTTTACCGGACGCCGGATCAAGCTTTCCTGCTCTTATTGCGGCAGCTGCCGTAATCGGCTTAATGGTTGAACCCGGTGAATACGCAGCTGCAAATCGATTCAACAGCGGCTGAAGCGGGTCGTCCTGCAGCTGCGTATACCGCTCACCGGAAATTCCGCGCGAAAATTCATTCGGATCGAATGATGGCGATGAGAGCGCTGCAAGCACTTCTCCTGTTTTCGGATTAACAGCCGATGCTGTACCCGCTTCCCCGCCCATTTTGGCATACATTAATTTTTGAAGTTCCGCATTGATCGTCACCTGCATATCTTTTCCGTTTTTCGGCTCCGTTTTCGCAATAATGACCGGTTCTTCTTTTTCTTTTTCAATAAAGATTTGTACTCCGTCTTTTTCTTTCAGCTCTTTTTCAAATAACTGTTCGAGACCTCGTTTTCCAATTTGATCTCCTTCTTTGTATCCTTTATTTCCCTTCAATTCTTCCGCGTTAATCTCACCGACATAGCCTGTTAAATGAGCGGCTGACGGTCCATATGGATAGACACGAACGGCCTTGGAAGAAGTGGTTGCGCCTGGAATCGCCGTTGCTTTTTGAACAAGGGCATCTTCCCCGGAAGCCACCGTTTTAAGCGGCACAAAGTAACCATCCTGCACCCAGCTTTGCGCCAGCTGTTCATTGATCTCTTCGATGGACAAGCCAAGCACACCAGCCAGCTGCTTTTTCCCGGCATCATCCATTTCACCGGCTGTTGCGCCGATTTGAACGGCCGTGCCATTTACGGCAAGCGAGCTGCCGTTCCGGTCAAAGATACGGCCGCGCTCTCCTTCAAGTGTTTGAATACGGACTTTATCTCCTTCTTCAAGCTCCGGTAAAAAATAAGATGGATCCCAGTCAATAAACCACTCTTCTCCATCCTCTGTTTCTTCAAGCTTCATGACCGCTTCTTTTTCAAAAGAAATATTGCCTGCAGCCGAATCCATGTCAACAGCAAACGGCAAGCGCACCGTCTGCTCATTGTCTTTTTGAATATCCTGATCTCCTGGAATGACGATATCTTTCACACTTAATTCCAAGTCATTATTCAACTTTTCATATCGTTCGATAAAATCCTGTTTATTCATTTGTTGTTTCGTTTCTTCCGTAAAATACGTATACATGTCTTCAAAATTTCCTGTTTTCCATGCGTTAATATAGGAGGAAAAGCGGTCTTCCGGCGCTTTTGGTCCTCCGCATCCGCTAATCAGCAATACCGCAAACAGTAAAAACAAGACGGCAATTTGTTTCATCCTCTTCACTCCTTTACCATGTCATGAACATTATATCAGATGCAAAAAAGCAGCCATCAAAATGCAGGCTGCTGGTCATTATTTTGTTGGAATGGTAATCATACTGACCCGTTCTTTTTCAAGCAGGATACTACCGCTAATTGACCGGGGTGACAAAAACTGCAAAATATTCCCTTTTCGAATAAAAAATTGACTGGCGATAGAAGAAATCGTATCAGCAGATAAATAAGACGGCGACAAAGCAATGACATGAATATACCCTTTCTTCAAACAGTAGTCGATCATCAACTCTTTCAAGATGCCGCTCTCTGCAGCTATGATTTTGATTGTTCCTCTTTCGCCAAGCACCCATTCTTCATTCATAACTGGGGATGGCTTCATAAATTCCGTATCCACAATGAGATCTTTTTGATACATTGTCATCATGCGAATACAGCAAGCTGCATTTCGTTCGACTAAAAACACAAGTGCTCCGTCCGTGCGTCTTTTTGACCGGTCCATCTCCAGCCTCCCGTTTCCATTTTTTGAAACTATTACTTGATTTTCGACAATTTCCTCCATTTTCCTTTCATTCTTTTATCTCATTTAAGAATTTTTTTAAAAATTCCATTTCATCATAAAACTGTATTCCATCAAAAAAATACCGGTAAAAAAAAAAAAAAAACAGTCTGAGGAGTTTCATGAATGCAGCTGAATGAATTATTGAGGTATTATCGAAAAAATGTGCTGAATATTTCTCAGCAGGAGATGGCAAAACGATTAAACATATCGCAGTCAAGCATTTCCAAATATGAACGTGATGGCACCGGTATTGAGAGCAGCATGCTTGTACGGATGATGAATGCCTATCAAATTCCAAAGCCTCTTTTCATGCAGGCACTGTTTGAAAACAGCATCGACTACGAAACACTGTCTGTCCGCGAGCATAAAAAATCAATTTTCGAGGAAGATTTCCTTTTTTTCGAGAAGCTTTTTAACGATTATCCAAATTTAAAAAAGGAACTGTATCATCTAGCCTATATGAATAAAAAAGACCGCGATAAGCACGCAAAAGCGATTACAGCGATGATCAAAGCCCATTTATCGGTTACGTAAAAAACAGTTCTGTCCAATCCATTCAGAACTGGTTTTTTTATTTTGTCTCCGCGGAGTGATTCCTTTTTCGCTATAATGGTTAGATGACACCAAAATAAAGGACGATTTGATGTTTTATACTGCACAATTCTGGCTTTCCATCACGTTTTTCGCCTTTTACTTTTCTTGGGGCATTTTTATGCCGTATTGGAATGCATGGCTCATTTCCGAAAAACAGATGAGCGTTGAAGCGGCTTCTTTACTTATCGCAGCCGGCCTTCTTGTACGGGCTGTCTCAACATTTTTTGCCTTTCCGGCGCTCAGTGCAAAGTATCCCTCAGGAACACTATTAAAATGGTTTACCGTTCTTTCTTTATTGACGGCCATGTTGTTCATTCCTGCTTCCAGCTATTCCGCGCTGCTCATTGTCATGATTTTATTCAATTTTATTTACCCGATCATGATGCCCATGGGTGACAGCATGGGCGCGCTGTTAATGAAAACCGATCGCATTCATTACGGAAAAAGCCGGTCGTGGGGTTCCATCGGTTATACCGTTTCTGTTTTAATCATTGGTGTGGCAACCGCAGTATTTACAGACGCAGTGATTTTATATATGTTCATTGCGAGTACGCTTTTCATGATTGGGGCGGCCTTTTATTACACCCCTCCTGTTCTTCGTGAGCGCGGTGAATTACGGCGTGTCCCATTGCGGCAGCTGTTTCGTTCGAAGCGATTTGTTACAGCTCTTTTGGTTTGTGTCTTGATTCAGGGAGCTCATGCTGCTTATTACAATTATGGCGTGCTGTATTTGCAGCATCTTGATGTAAGCAGTGTATGGATCGGTGTCATATTAAATATTGCGGTCGCTGCAGAAATTATCTTTTTCAGTGTGGCGGACCGATTTTTGCGCCATACTAGTGTTCCAGCCATGTTTTTTGGAGCGGCGATTGCGGCTGTTATTCGTTGGACCATGATGTTTTTATTTCCGGCCGTGACTGTTTATCTATTCGCGCAATTGTTTCATGCGCTGACATTCGGTCTGGCGCATTACGCATTTATCCGCCTTTTATATGAGGAGTTTGATTCTTCGGAAATTCCTGCTGCACAAGGTGTTTACTCATCACTCGGTATGGGGCTGAGCGTCGCTGTGCTGACATTCGGAGCCGGTTATTTATATGAAACGTCGCCGCAGCTTGCCTTTTTGGGTATGTCATTCGTCGCTTTGCCTGCTGTTTTGATCAGTTTTTTTATGTTAAAAGGAAAAAGATAAGAATTTTCAGTCATTTTCCAACCCAAACGTGTTGTTTTCGCTTATACTATATAGAAAGAACTACCGTGGGAGGGCTTGCTGATGACACAAACGGAAACGACATTTGAAAATAGACTTCTTGAGATTTTCGAACATTTGCATGCACATCCAGAGATAAGCTGGAAAGAAACAGAAACAACTGCGTATATTTTACGTCTTCTTCAAAGTGAAGGGGTCAGATGTTACACATTTGATGACTGCACCGGGTTAATTGCTGAAATCGGGACCGGATCTCCGGTTGTAGCTGTACGAGCTGATATTGATGCTCTCTGGCAGCAGGTAAACGGCGAATTCCGCGCCAATCATTCGTGCGGACATGATGCCCACATGTCGATTGTAATCGGTGCTATTTTAAAATTGAAAGAAGAAGTGACAAACGGAACAGTCCGATTTATTTTTCAGCCGGCAGAAGAGACAGGCACCGGCGCTTTAAAAATGGTGAGTAAAGGCGTTGTGGATGATGTCGATTATTTATTTGGCATTCATCTTCGCCCGATTGAAGAAGTACCATTCGGAAAAATCACACCATCTGTCCATCATGGCGCCGTGGCCTTTTTAAACGGAAAAGTTATCGGTGATGATGCGCATGGCGCGCGTCCGCATCAGGCCGTTAATGCCATTGAAGTAATGTCATCGTTAAGCCGGCAGCTGAATACCATTTGTTTTTCGCCATTTGAACCGTATTCCGCAAAAATGACACGCCTTGAAGCGGGCGGGCAAAGCTTAAATATTATTCCAGGATCAGGTAAATTCGGCCTCGATGTGCGCGCACAGCGAAATAAAGTATTGCTTGAGCTTCAAAAAGCGGTTGAACATAAAATTGAGCAGATTAGTCAGCTTTATGAAGTGAAAATTGATTACGAATGGATGGATTTTACGCCGGCAGCGGAAGTATCAGCCGATGCGGAAGCGTTTCTCCGCAAGGGAATTATTGAAACAGCCGGCATCGACGCACTCGCTGATCCCCTTATTACGCCGGGGAGCGATGATTTTCACTTTTATACTATTAAACGGCCTCATATTAAAGCGGCGATGATGGGCCTTGGCTCAGACCTGGCGCCGGGACTGCATCATCCGAATATGACATTTGACCGCCGTATTATTAAAATCGGCGCGGACACTCTGACAGCCAGTGTGAAATATGCGCTCGCTGAAGAAAACGGGCCATAATGAAAAACCGCAGTGACACATTCGTCTCTGCGGTTTTTTATGGGTGCTGAATGATTCCTTTTGCTTTTCTCCAATAAATAGGAAGCAGCCTTTTTTTATACATGACACCAATTATATTAAGCAGCCGCTTCGGGATACGCTTCGGAAAAAACGGCTTTGTGTAAAAATGCGTATAGGCTGTTTTTAAGTCTTCCCAGTTCATACAGTCTTTCGTCTGCCGGAACCTTGCCACATCAATCAGGACTATTTGCCCGCTATCTGCCACCATAATATTTCTCAAGTGAACATCTGATGGATTTAGGCCTCTTTTTCTCGCTGCCAGAATTGCTTTATCCGCTTCCTGTATGAGTTCAACCGGGATATCAATGCCCTCTTCCAGGCATTGAAACAGTGTTTTGCCGTCAATCCAGTCAATGACAATATAGGTGCCGCCGGATTCATGAAGTGCTGGAAAAGCGGAAATGCCGGATAACAATTTGTAAATATCCGCTTCTTCTTTTGCAATATGAACTTTATCAGGATAAAAGACTTTTAGCGCTTTATCTGTCCCTTCAATACGATAAACAACTGCACTACGTCCTTCTCCGCCAAACGAAAGACATTCATCATGCGCAATGGGCTTCCAAGTACCATGCTCCCTTCGAAACCGTACGCTTTCTGCTAATGTTTTATATCGTTTCAACGTCATTCCTCTTTTCTTCTTTCTTATATTATATACAGCAGGCACAATAAAATCGATGAATTTGCATGACAAAAAACGTCTTCCCAGAGCGGGAAGACGTCTTTTCATCATAAATTAGTAAAAGATTGTCACATTTACCGTGCGTACGCCCCAGCTGTATGCCGCATCTGTTGTTGGCACGTGCAAATCAATTTTATTTCCTTTAATGGCGCCGCCTGTGTCACCGGCAATCGCTTCACCGTAGCCTTCAACGTATACGCGTGAACCAAGTGGAATAACATTCGGGTCAACCGCGATCACTTTTTTGTTTCGGTCGTTACGAAGGTCAATACCTGTCGCTGTGATTCCTGAGCAGCCTGCGCAGTCAGCTGTATAAGCTGTTGCTGTCACAGTCAACGTTTTTCCTTGAGGTGCAGGTGCTGCTGGTGCTGCAGCCGCTGCTGTTGGTGCTGCTGCTTTTGCACTTCCGTTAGTTGAAAGCTTATCCCCAGGATAAATCAAGTTTGATGAAAGACCATTGATTGATTTTAATGACTGAACGGAAATCCCATGTGCTGTGGCAATTTTATATAATGTATCGCCTGCTTTAACAGTATATGTACCGTTAGAAGAAGCGGATGCTGTCTTGTTTGAACCTGACAATTGAATCGTTTCGCCAGCGTAAATCATATTTGATGAAAGGCCGTTCGCTGCTTTCAATTGATCAACGGTTGTTCCATTTTTTTGAGAAATGCTCCAAAGTGTGTCACCTGATTGTACTGTATATGAGCTAGCTGATGCAGCAGTGCCGAATAGGCTTCCACCGATTACTGTTGTTGCTGCAAGTGCCATCATCTGTTTCTTCATAATAAGAAAACCTCCTGAATTGTTCCCGCCGGCATGATCAGCATGCGTACGCAAGAATTCTTTAAACCTGTACTTCTCTGTGACTGTAGGGACAATTGCAAAATTTATATAAAAGCCTCCAACGCTTTCCTGCGTTTTCCGCTAACGAAATTCATTGTAACACGTCCCCGGATGTAATTTTTTTAAAAGAAGGTTACGGTTGTATGTGTCAATATGACATAACTGTTACAAAAAAACACTTATCTTGAATTCGTAATATATTTGAAATAAAACGAATGGTAATAAAATAAAAAAGGAGGCTGGCTGTCAGTCTCCTTTCAAATCATTTATTTTAAAATTTGTACATTCACTGTGCGAACGCCCCAATTTTTTGCTTTTTGGTTTGTTGACATGTGAACATCAATTTTATTTCCTTTAATCGCGCCGCCTGTATCGCCGGCTACTGCTTCCCCGTAACCTTCCACATATACTTTCGTACCGAGCGGAATGACATTCGGGTCAACAGCGATTACTTTTGCGTTCGGGTTTTTCTTTAAATTAATACCTGTTGCCGTGATGCCTGAGCAGCCTTTGCAATAAGCTGTATACGCTGTTGCTTTTACTGTCAATTCTTTTACGACATTTGAAGAAGCCGTTTCTTCAGGAGCCGGCGTGCTCGAAGCTGCTGATGTGCCGCTTACTTTTAGCTTTTGACCTACTTTAATAAGATTGGAAGATAAGTTGTTCCACTTCTTGACTTGATTAACTGTTGTATCGTATTGACGCGAGATTTTGTATAATGTTTCGCCCTTTTTAACGGTGTGAGTAGCGGCCGCTGCTTGAGCCGCAGAAGCTGTGAAAATCATCATTGCAGCCAGAATAGACATTGCCATTTTTTTCACGATTGAATTACCTCCTAGTTTTGTAACACGAGATTGATTGTAACATGCTTCTATTTCAGGACTATTACACTAGGATGTTCGTTATGTTACATTCATATTTCAATTGATTAATAATTCTGATAACTTTTGAATATACCATTTTTGATAAATTATTATTGGTTCCTATGTTCATAGTTGTATATAATGAAGAATGATGTTTATTTATTCTATTTGATGGGAGATTTTATGATGGCTTACCGGCTTCAGCTTTTTAAAGGGCTGTTTCGTTCAAATGATCAACTTTATCAGCTGTCCCAGGCTGAGAAGATTCGCGGCTTATGGACAAAATTTTCACTGCTGCTGTTATGCAGTGTGCTCTTGTCTCTGCTCGCCGGTTATCTTGGCATACAGGGCGAAAGCATTTCTACTTATATGGCCGAATCCGATACATCTACATATGAATGGCTGAAAGTGCTTTTTACAGCAGGTTCAGCATTGTGGGGACTGTTCTTCCCATTGTTCTTTATTTTCATCCCGGCGTTGCTGTTTTGGACGTTTCTTGAAATCGATTTTAAAAAGTTAATTGGCTTACAGTGTATCGCCTTAACGATTTATTTAATTGAATATGCGCTTTTAATTGCATGGAACATCTTTTTCTCCATTCCGCGCGATTCTTCTCCTTTTTCACTTGGTGTCGTCGCTCAGTATGCAACGGAGCATATCATTGCCATTCGATTTTTTAGTTATATAACGATTTTCCAAGTATGGATTCTCGTGATTCAATATCGCTTTTTACGTACGTCGGAAGCAAAAGGAGCCCGGTTTGTTTTTCTGATGGTCTTCTTTGTCGGCCTTGCATTATGGATTTTATCAACACTGTTTACATCGATTCATGTTGAGAACTTGTTTTAATTGAAAGAGGTGAACACATTGAAAAGAATAAAAAAGCGGGTATGTCTGGCAGCGAGTACTGTCGTCATTGCCGGGAACTTGTATTTAATCTTTAAAGAAGACAGTAAAGCTGCCCGGACGGAGTGGCTGACGGAGTGGGACCGCGCCGCAACAGGAGATGTCATTCAATCGTTTTCAGCGGAAGGGGTTGTCGTTCCATCTACTGAATACCCTGTTTACTTCGATTCTAGCATTGGGTCGCTTCAGCAGGTCCTTGTAGAGGAAGGCGATGCAGTTGAGACCGGCACTCCTCTATTCGAATACTCTTCCTCAAAGATTGATGAGGAAATAGATGATTTGAATGCGGAAAAAGAGCAAACCGAACAGCAAATTTCATTGATTGATAATCAAATAAGCCAGCTGCGTATTTTATTGTCACAGGCAGAGAACGAAGAAAACGGTTCACAAGCATTGTCTGACACATCAGCAGATAATGGTGATATTACGGTTATTCCGTCGGGCGATGCAAGCACGACGATCGAAAAGGAAATTTTACAGCAGGAAACAGAAAAACAAAAACTGCAGGAAGCAGTAAAAAAGTATGATCGCTTAATTGCTTCACAGGAAGCAAGGAAAAATGACCTCATAGTCCAAAGTACGAGTGAAGGCTATGTGAAAAAGATTGATACGAGCTTAAACAATCCGCTTCTCATCATTAACTCTTCCATCCCGGCGATTGAAGGGGTGTTTGATGAAAAACAAGTACAGCAGGCAGCTGCGGGCGACCGCGTGGAAGTGTCTGTAGATACAACCGCGGAACAATTTGAAGGATCACTCGGCACCGTCAGTCAATTTCCTGAAGAAGAGCCGTCTGTAAAGCGAAAAAGCCTGTATCCTTTTTCCGCTCAGTTAAATGGCATGCAGTCAGCCGATCTATACCCTGGTTTGAAGGCCCATGTAAAGGTCGTGACAAATGAAGCTCCTGAGGCTGTGACGATTCCGGGAACCGCCATTTTGAAAAAAAATAATAAAACATATGCCGTTATTATGAATAAGAACGGGTCTTTAGAACGCCGTGCAATTGAAACAGGCTTAACGGTTGATGGAGTATTTGAAGTGACCGGAGGCGTGATGTCAGGCGAAGCGATCGTCATTAATCCGCATGAGCTGCTTATGAAGCGAGGACCATTTATCACTCCGATTAATGCGGATCATATCAAGAAAAAAACATTTAATGAATTATCCCGCACTGAAAAAGTGAAATATATTTTAATAGGTGTCTTATCTTAATCGATTGGGGCTGTCTCAAAAATTCTTCGAGACAGCCTTTCTTCATTTCTATATCCGGTTTTTCTGATTTTGGGCGGGTTTTCTTGCACTTTTGACCGGATTTTGGTGAATTCGGCCTTCCACCAGTCTCTTATGGAACATCCCCTATTTTTTGAATTCTTTCCTCTCTTTTTACAATGAATCTGGTAAAATAGTAACCACTATAAACTAATGGAGGAAGAAAATGAAAAAATGGATATTTGTATTGCTTGTTGTTATGTTGACCGTTTCTTCGGTCAAACCCGCTTTGTCCAATGCTGAAACCGCTGTCTTTATGACAACAACAAGCGACACAGTGATAGAATCAGCCGGTTCCGATGAACAGTCCATCATAACCACCCCCATTCCTGCCGGCACGAATGTCCTTGTCATACAGGACAATTCAGAAAAAGTAAAAGTCGAATGGAATGGCATCAACGGCTTTATTGACCGGTCCTTTTTAACGGACACAGCGGTGATTCAAGGGGAAGCAGAAACAAAACCAGAAGAAACTGAAACGCAGCCTGATATACCGGAAAAAGAAGCTGAAGAACCGCCTCTTACATCCGGCAATTACTTTCAATTAAAAACGGATACTGAACTGTACGAAAAGCGGGATGGAAAGATGGTCAAAATCGGACGTCTTTTGGCCGGTGAAGTATGGAAGAAAAAAGGCGTGGAAAATGGCTATATCTCTTTCATACTCGGCACAAGCACCGGTTATGTGAAAGAATCCGAGATTTCTTACTTACGTACAGCCGATCTGGCCGGAGGAATTCAGGCCGGAAAAGCATATAAAAACAAAGCACAAACAAAGAAAACAGCTGAATTGCTATATTCTAAAAATGGACAGTTAACCGCCATGGCCCGGATTGTACCTGGCTTCACTTTTGAAACACGCGCCTCCTATGGAAGCTATTACATCATCAGCATTGGCGGCCGGAGTGCTTATATCCGGAAATCCGATGTGACTCTTTACACGGGTAATTACATCGATCCATTTAAGACGATTACATACAGCCAGATGGTCAAAGATTTAAAGGAACTCGTTCAATGGCATCCGGAAATCGCTTCCCTTGAAAGCATCGGTAAATCCGTCGATGGCCGTGAATTATACGCGCTGAAACTCGGTACTGGAAAAGAAGAAGTGCTGGTGAACGCATCCCATCACGCACGCGAGCATATGACAACAAACGTCGTGATGGAAATGGCTGATCAATACGCACATTTGTATAAAACAAACGGCAGGATGAATGGTTATTCTGTTCAATCGATCTTGAAAAAAACATCCATTTATTTCGTGCCGATGGTGAATCCGGACGGTGTATCGCTTGTCCAGCTCGGGGCCAAAAGCGCTAAAAATAAAGCGGCTGTGATTAAAATAAACGGTGGTAAAACAAATTTTTCAGCGTGGAAAGCAAACGTGCGCGGCGTCGATTTAAACCGTCAATATCCCGCAACATGGTCGACGATTTGCTGCAACCCCGGAAAACCGTCACCCCAAAATTATAAAGGGCCAAAAGCGCTGAGCGAACCGGAAGCAAAAGCCATGTATGATTTCACACTTAAGCATTCTTTCAAAGCGAGCGCTGCCTACCATAGCTCCGGACAAATTATTTTCTGGCATTTCCATCAATCCGGCGCACGCAAAACACGCGATTATACGATTGCAAAAAAAATTAGCAATAAAACAGGCTACAGCCTTGTAGCGCCACGATCCAATCCAAGCGGCGGCGGCTATACGGACTGGTTCATTCAGAACGAAAAAAAGCCGGGCCTTACGATTGAAATTTCTCCTTACGTTGGAAACCGCCCTGTTCCAATTATCTATTTCTCAAGTATATGGAAACAAAACAACACAATCGGGATTTTGCTCGCAAACGAAACGATTAAATAACAAAGAGCCGCTGATCACGCATCGATCAGCGGCTCTTGTTTATTTTTTTACAATCAATTCGTACGGTTCTGTCGAAGCTGTGCCGTTTGCTTCACTCAGTTCAATATAATATTTGCCTTTTTCGAGTTTCACTGTGCCGATTTCAACATCGTTTTTTCCGTATCGGTCAAATGAGGTAACCAGTGCTCCTTTGGCATTATACACTTCTACGACACCGTCAAGATTTTTACCTGCGTCAAACGAGAAGGAAACATTTCCTGTTTTCGTCATATTCAAGACAAAATGATCGGTATCTCCAAATGGGATACCAGCGTTAAAGTAACCGCGCGCTCCATATTTTCCGTTCGATGTTTTAAGAGCGATCGGCTTGGCCGGTATATGATTCACCACTTTACCGTCACCATCGGCTGTTTGATTGTATGTCGCGCCTACTCTTACTTGATAAGGCGTCAAGTTCGGATTTTCAAGAGCCCCCAGTGAGATGACTCGAATAAAGTAGCCCGTGTCTTGTTTTGCTTCAAAAGACGTGTGCACTTCTGTTTCTAAAGTGCTGCCCATAAAAATATCGAGGCCAATAAATGTCGTCCGGTTTTTCTCCTCTTCATCAATCACTTTATCTCCATTCGTATCTTCAATAATCGCGCCCATAAAAAGATGGTCTCTCCGAAGATGGCCCGGGATGCTTGCTTTTTGAGCCGCTGTTAACTTGGCTGAGACAATATCCAGTGTATTCAGACGGACTTTCCCATTATTTTTGTAATAGTAGTAGTCAATGTCTCCCTTGCGGATAAAGTAATTTTGATACGTCTTATTTAACGCAATGTTCATCGCTTCTTCCGGCGTATTCTGGTCGTTGTCTGTTTCAGCCGGGACATTCACGGCTTTTTTTGATGTCAACGTATACGGATCGGTCGATAAGCTATAATCACTATTCAACACCTGCACGACATACGTCTTTCCTTTTTCAAATGCAATATTTATATTTGCTGAAGCCATTCCACCGCCGGCCAGTGCAGATAGTAAATCGGTTTCATCCATTTCTGATAACGGGATAAGCTGTTTTGTTTCCTCATCATATTCAGAAAATGATAAATAGGCGGAAGAGAGGTTGTTGCTTACTTCGAAAGTGTAGATTGCATTTTCCGATGGAGTAAAGCGATAATAATCCACATCAAATTCGGTCTGGAAATAACCTTGTCTGCTTTCTCCAATTGTGTAAGGGATGGCTTTTCCCATCAGTTCCTCATCATTCTCTTCAACAGCTTCCTCTTCTCCTTCGATCAGCAGCTCTTCTTTCGTTTCACCGTATTCATCAAAAGTTATATCCCCATCCATTAACGAATCTTCAAGTGACATTTCACCTTCGATGCCATCTTCATCAGCCGGCATTTGGCGTTCTTCCACATTGAGCGTATATGGATACGCCGAGGAAGTAAACGAATGATCCATCATAGCTGTCAAGTCAATGTTCAAGTAATCATAAATCATGTTTTCGAAAGGATCTTCTTCAAATTCCACTCCATTCGAGACATTAATCCGATAGTTCATTCCCGGAACGGCTTGAAAAGAGATTTCTTCTCCATCATTCACACCGCGGTAATTGCCGTTTACAATCATGTATTCGCCTTCTTCTTCACTTGAAGCGGCCACGTTTACAACGGTATCAACGCCCGGCAGTCCTGATACCGATACAGATAAGTATTTCGGTTCTGTGACAGAGACCGTGTAATAATCTTTATCGATCATTCCTTCTTCCGGACTGTACAAAGTAAAGTCATTTTTTATGAATGGAAAAGAGGTAATCGTAACCGGTGTTTCCAGGGATGTCTCATCCGGTGTGATCGATTCCATTTTTTCAGCTTCAAATGTGAAAGAAGATTTACCTGCTGCATTGTAATTTCCATTGGCATCTTTCACGCCAATTAATAGGGTCCCTGCTTCGGCAGCTGTATATAAATATCCTTCCTGTTTGCCGGCCCTTGTTTTATTCACATCACGTACATATTCCGGTTCCCCGTCTTCCGGAACGAAATACAGTTCCATCGCGTAATCGTAATTGGCGCTGCCGCTTAATGACGTCTGCACATGCTCGCCTTCTGCCAGGTTTGCTTTATACCAATGCATCTCTCCTGGTGATTTAAACGCTCCTGTAAACGACTGTTTTTCCGCTGTCACTTCTTTTGCCGTCTGTAACAGTTCTTCCCCCAAGTCTTCAGGGCGGTCCGGTAATTTATTCAGGTCAAATTTCAGTGCATTGAGCGGGTTGATTAAGCCATTTCCGTATGTTAAATCATACCCTTTTCCCCCCAGATCTGTGGCTGTCTGCTCTAAAATATATTCAATCTCATAAGCTGTTAAATCCGGATATTTCGACTTTAACAAACCTGCCGCTGCCGCCACCATCGGCGACGCCATTGATGTTCCGGTCAAGCGTTCAAACTTGGAGCCGTTTTGCGCGTCATATCCCGTGCTATATATGTCTTCTCCCGGCGCCACAACATCGACAGACGCACCGTAGTTGGAACTCTCTGATAATTTCTTGCCGCTGTTAACGTTACCGACACTAATGACGCCTGGATATGCCGCCGGATAAAAGTATTCATCCGATGCCTCATTGCCCGCTGCAGCTACCACCACCACGCCTGAATCAATCGCGTATTGAACCGCTTCTTCCGTCACAGAAGATGGAAGATTTCCGCCCAAACTTAGGTTAATAACATCCGCGCCTTTATCAACTGCATAAATAATCCCTTTTGCAATATTGTAATCATATGCACCCATTCCGTCATTAAATACATCCACTGACAGGATTTTTGCCTTTGGAAAGACGCCGTATCCGCCGATGTCGTTTCCTTTCACCGACGAAATAATGCCCGCAACATGCGTCCCGTGCTTATCGCGCACAACATTCCGCGCAGGGTTGATAACGTTGTACGCTTCTTTTAAGTTCGCTTTTAAATCTGGATGCTTAAAGTCAACGCCGCCGTCTATAACAGCAATCGTCACATCGTGTTTTCCCGCAGCGGCAAACGCCTTATCCGCATTTAACAACGCAAGGTGATCCATCTGACTTTTTTTCGGATCTGCCGTTACAGCCAGTTTCTTATATTGAACGCTTGGTGTAATCGCGACAATTTCAGTGCGTGTTTTGTATACCTTGATGACATCGGTTACTTTTTTAGAAGCAGGTATTTTCACAACGTCATATCCAAGTTCAGGGAGCCGCTGGACGACAGAAACACCTGCTTTTTTATGTACACTATGCGGCAGCGCTTTCGAGTATTTAATGACAAGTGTCTGCGAATCTGTCAGCTGACGCTGTTCCTGCTGCGCCGCTTTATACTGTGCTTCTTGCTGTTCAGCCAGTGTTTCAGCTGACGCCGCGGCCGGCACGACAAGTGCTGCGCTGACAGCGGCGGCCATTATTTTTTTCCAGTTGTACACAATGACTCCTCCATTCTCTTCTTCCTCCATTTATCATACATCAAAATATTAAAATTAGTTTCAATTATTTTGAAATATTTTCAATATTTTTCTTTCGATCTTTTATGAATAAAAAACAGCCCTGAAAATATGTTCAGGACCGTTTTCTTATTAAATAATACGGGCTAAAATAACACCCGGGATGTTTGTTAACTTTTCTGTTAAACCAGGAATGACTTCTCCGTTTACTTGATTGTCGATGTCAATCAATGTATAAGCATAGTCACCTTTACTGCGGTTAACCATGTCTGCGATGTTTAAATCATAGTCAGACAATGCACCGGTAATTTGGCCGACCATGTTCGGCACGTTTTTATGCGCCACCGTCACACGGCGTTTTCCTGTAAATGGAATTTCGATGTTGCCGAAGTTTACCGAATTTTTAATGTTGCCCGTTTCCAAATAATCTTTCATTTGGCGTGCCGCCATCAACGCGCAGTTTTCTTCTGATTCTGTTGTAGAAGCGCCAAGATGCGGAATCGGAACAACATTTTTCATACCGATCACATTTTCATTCGGGAAATCTGTGACATATTTGCCGACTTTGCCGTTATCAAGCGCCGCGCGCATGTCTTCTTCATTCACAAGTTCGCCGCGTGAGAAGTTCAAAATAACCGCACCGTTTTTCATTACAGAGAACGCTTCTTTATTGAACATGCCGCGTGTGTTGTCCGTAAGCGGAACGTGAACTGTAATGTAATCACTTGCCGCAAATAATTGTTCGATGGTGAGCGCGCGCTGTACGTTGCGTGACAAGTTCCATGCCGTGTCAACAGAGATGAAAGGGTCAAAGCCGATGACATCCATATCAAGGTCAAGCGCATTGTTAGCAACTAAAGCACCGATATGACCGAGCCCAATAACACCAAGCGTTTTTCCTTTTACTTCGCGGCCGACAAATTGTTTTTTGCCCGCTTCAACAAGCTTCGGAATCGCATCGCCCTGTCCTTTTAACCCGTTCGTCCAATTTACACCGTCAAACAAGTTACGGGATACCGCCATAATCGTTGTTAAAATCAATTCTTTTACTGCATTCGCATTGGCACCTGGCGTATTGAATACGACAATGCCGCGTTCGGTGCATTCCTGTACAGGAATATTGTTCACGCCGGCTCCCGCACGGGCGATCGCTTTTACGTTATGGTCAAGCACGGTATCATGCAAATTCGCACTGCGAAGTAAAATACCGTCCGGGCTGTTCGTTTCATCGTTTACTTGAAAGTTTTCCGCATTTTTAAACACATTTAAGCCGACATCGGCAATATTGTTCATTGTTTTAATCGTATACACGTTTTTACTTCCCTTCTCCTGTTGAATGAGTCTGTTCAAATACTTTCATAAACGCAACAAGCGCTTTTACGCCTTCAACCGGCATCGCATTATACACACTAGCCCGCATACCGCCGACAGAACGGTGCCCTTTCAACGTCTCAAGACCGGCTGCTTTTGCTTCTTTTACAAACAATGCATCCAGCTCATCGCTCGGTGAAACAAACGGAATGTTCATTAATGAACGATCTTCTTTTTGGACAGGCGAGCTGAACATAGAGGATTGGTCCAAATAGTCGTATAAAATAGCTGCTTTTTCACGGTTGATTTTTTCCATCGCCGCGATACCGCCAAGCTGTTCCAGCCATTCAAATACAAGCTTCGCGATATAAATGCCGAATGTCGGCGGCGTGTTGTAAAGCGATCCGCTGTCAGCATGCGTTTTGTAGTCAAGCATAACCGGTACGGATTCACCCGCTTTGCCGATTAAGTCTTCACGGATAATGACAAGCGTCAATCCGGCAGGGCCGATATTTTTTTGCGCACCCGCATAAATAAGACCAAATTTCGACACATCGATTTCTTCTGACAAAATATTGGATGACATATCCGCAACTAAAGGAACATTGCCTGTATCGGGAATGCTGTTAAAAACCGTACCTTCAATTGTGTTATTTGTCGTAATATGTACGTAATCCGCTTCCGGATCAATCATATCCGCTGTCACTTCCGGAATATAGCTGAAGTTTTTGTCTTCTGAAGACGCAATGACGCGCACTTCTCCATACTTTTCCGCTTCTTTAATCGCTTTTTTCGACCATGATCCAGTATTGACGTAATCCGCTTTTTTGCTTCCGGCGAATAAATTCATTGGAATCATGGCGAATTGCTGAGAAGCACCTCCTTGAATAAATAACACTTTATAATTATCCGGAATGTTCATCAATTTTCGAAGAACCGCTTCCGCTGTTTCAATGATGTCTGTAAACCATTTCGAACGGTGGCTCAGCTCCATAACCGACATCCCTGAACCTGCGTAATTTGTCAATTCAGATTGCGCTTTTTCAAGCACTTCAAGAGGCAGCATGGATGGACCAGCTGAAAAATTATACACTCGTGTCATCTTTTTCTCCTTCATTCGTGTTATTTTTGATAATCTGAAAATTTTTGCTTTATTGATACCCGAATTATAAAATAACATGCCGCACATATCAAGAGCGGCATATCTATTCTTTACAATGAACTTATTGTTATTTTCGCTTAAAACAGCCGCTTTAACCGCTATTTTTGATTACGAACATTTTGTTAAATTTTCTTGCATTCATTCGTTTTTTAATCGAATATAAGAATGGAACTTTAACAGCTTTTATGACAGCGTTTTCCAAACTTGTTATACTAACATTGTTTATTCCGACAAAAAACGCTGCTTTGGGCGTTCAATATGCTCATGGTGACTCCACGATCAACAGCGTCCATTGAAAAATCGACGGCTGTCTCCATTGCGAAGGCAGCTCTTTTTGTTTAATCCGTCTTCCCGTCTCTCATAAATGGTATATAATGAAAATAATCTTGACGCATTGGAGTGATCGGTTTGCATTGTCCAAAATGCGGTGCCGAAATAGGCAGCCATTCCCGCTTTTGTCCGGGCTGCGGTATGAAACATAAAAAAATTTTTTCATTCATTCGTCTTTTTACTTTTTCTTTCATCATTGCTTTGTTTGCCGTTGGGGGAATCGCTTTTTATATTTCAAATCAAAACACCCCCCCGCAAAACGGTTCACAAACAACGGGCGATCATGCAGCGGCCTCACTGGAAACCATCGCTCCTCCTGAAAAATTATCATCAGCTGAACGGAAAATATTAACTGATATTATTTCTGTTACACAACAAAATGTTTACACGATTTTCACCGATTACGGACAAGGTTCCGGATTTCTGATCAACGACCAGGGTGACGTAGCAACAAACGCCCACGTCGTCGAAGGCACTGTGGACGTTATTGTGAAAGATATCGATGGCATTGAACATGAAGGGACGGTTATCGGATATTCAAACGAAACGGATGTAGCGCTCATACGCGTGCCGGATTTTGCCGGCTATTCTCCGGTGAACCTCGAAACGGTTGAACAAGCGCAAATCGGGGAGGAAGTGATTGCCCTCGGCAGTCCGCTTGCCCTTGAAAACACAGCTGTCTTTGGCTACATTACCGGTGTCGACCGCAGCTTTATGATTGAACGTCATTCATTCGACAACGTTTACCAAACGTCGGCAGCAATCGCACCCGTCAGCAGCGGCGGGCCTCTCGTATCTAAAAACACCGGCCGCGTGATCGCCATTCATTCAGCTAAAACAGCCGGTGAAGATACAATCGTCTTCAGTATTCCATATAAGGATGTGAACGATATGATCATGGAGTGGAGCCGGTCCCCTATGACAACAGATGAAGTAACGAGCTTATTTTATTCAGAGGACGGCCGCTCCTTTTTTGACGAATATTGGACTGGCGATGCGTATTTTGATGGCGGTGAGTACAGTGAGGATGCCGACTATGACTTTTATAATATTCCGGCAGACTGGTGGTATGTGGAAGAGCCTGTTGAAAACGAACGACCGGGCGAGGAGATTGATCCTGACATGTTTGAAGAGGAAATCATGGAAGAAGAGCCGTTTGAAGAGCTTCCGATCCTTGAAGATAAACCAATGCCTGGTACGGCGCCGATTCCCTATCTTGAAGATGTGAACGATGACGGGCTGATTGATGTAAATGACGTGACAGAAGATGTTAATGAGGACGGCGTTATCAATGAACTCGATCTTGAAGAGCTCTTGATGATGCAATGACAGACGGAGGGGATGTCTCAATGAACTTTTGAGATATCCCCTTCCTCATTTCTATAGCCGGATATTCGATGAATCCGGCTAATCTTTTGTTAAATCGGTCTAAATGGGACAAAATTCAGCCGTCCATCCGTCATCCGCAACTTATGGGACTGACTTGATTTTTTGTGTAGTCAGATGACTTTTTTTGAAGTATAATGACTACAATTTGTGTGTTATTTTAGGAGGAATGATTTTGCGTAGTTATCAAATTGACGAACGGCCGCCGATTCCAGCACTTATTCCGCTCAGTCTTCAGCACTTATTCGCGATGTTCGGATCAACGGTACTGGTCCCGATTTTGTTTGGCGTAAACCCCGCGACAATTTTGTTGATGAACGGAATTGGTACGCTCCTTTATATTTTCCTTTGTAAAGGACAGATTCCAGCATATCTCGGTTCTAGTTTCGCGTTTTTATCTCCTGTTTTTTTAGTTCTTGCAGATGGAAGCTACAGCCAGGCACTCGGTGGATTTATCGTTGTCGGTGTGATCTTTATGGCAGTAGCCGGCATTATAAAAGTGGCCGGCACCGGATGGATCGACGTCGTTTTCCCGCCTGCTGCCATGGGCGCCATTGTGGCCGTTATTGGTCTGGAGCTCGTTCCGGTTGCCGCACAAATGGCGGGCATTATTTCAGATGGAACGGCCGAATGGACACCGGACCGGAACACGATCATTGTATCCATGCTGACGCTTGCGATCACCATTATCGGCAACGTCATGTTTCGTGGGTTTTTAAAAATTATTCCTATTTTAATCGGCATTGTCGCCGGTTATATCATTGCCGCTTTATTCGGCATGGTGGATTTGCAGCCGGTTCGTGATGCTGCGTGGTTTGCCCTACCTGACTTTTATCGTCCTGAATTTAACTGGACAAGCATTGCGATCATTGCCCCTGCCGCCCTTGTCGTCATTGCGGAACATATCGGTCATCTCGTCGTTACACAAAACATCGTGGACCGCGATTTGATGAAAAAGCCGGGTCTTGCCGTTTCATTATTTGGTAACGGACTCTCTACTGTACTGTCCGGATTTGTCGGTTCGACTCCGAATACAACATATGGTGAAAATATTGGCGTACTCGCATTATCAAAAGTCTACTCTATCTGGGTCATCGGCGGAGCTGCTGTTATGGCTATATTCTTATCCTTTTTCGGAAAATTAGCCGCTCTCATTTCGACAATTCCCACAGCAGTCATGGGCGGAATTTCATTATTATTATTTGGTATTATCGCCGCTTCCGGATTACGCATGCTCGTTGAAGCGAAAGTGGATTATTCAAAAACCACCAACTTGATTTTAACAACGGTCGTGCTTGTCATCGGCTTATCCGGTGCCACATTTACATGGGGCTACCTTCAGCTTAAAGGAATGGCGCTCGCGACTGTACTGGCTATTTTCTTAAGTTTATTCTTTGCCCTCATTAACAAGCTCAAATTGTCAAATGACCATGAGTAATCAAAAAAGGACCTTGCGCCGGCAAGGTCCTTTTTGTTACGTTTATCTTCGTTTGCTCACGTTCAGATGGCTTTCGTCACGCTTGTTCTGATTTCGATTTTGAACCGGCATAGGTCCAGCCGTCTTCCTGGTAGGCTTTTCCTTCTTTCATCAGCTTTCCGAGCGCCCGTTTGAACGCGCCTTTACTCAAACCGAACCGCTTTTCAATTTCTTCCGGTAAACTTTTATCCCAATAGGGCATTTTTCCGCCGCGGATCATTAAATACTCATATATTTGTTCCGAATCTTCCAGCTGGCGTTCATGGCGGCGGCCGAGCAGAGACACGTTTACCGATCCGTCATCGTGCACATCGATAATCCGGCCCGTCACCGTCTGACCGACGCGCGGCTCCTCTTCACGCTGCGACGGGTGAAGAAACGCGCGGTACTGGTCCTCGGTAATAATCCATGAACCTGCTTTTCCGGTCCGATACACGATCCCGTTGAAATCTTTGTTTAAATCCGTTTTATTCGCTCTTTTCGCAATCTCCCAGATCTTCTCCTCTGTTGCGGGCTTCGCAAACAGGCGCCCATTTTTATCGAGCTTCAACGTGCAATATAATTTATCCCCTTCAATCGGGCGTACTTCATATTTATACGGCAAATCATCTTCCGATACGAGCGCATCTTTGGAAATGCCGATATTGACAAAAACGCCCAGCTTGATTTCTTCACCGACCACCTCTGTCCACGCATACTCTCCAAGCGTCATAAGCGGTTTATCCATTGTGGCCGCCAAACGTCCGCCATGATCCTGGTAAAGAAATACTTCAACGGGTTCATCCGGGTCAAACCCATCTCTCACTTCACTTCTATGCAAAAGAACAGAGTTTTCCTCTTCATCCATTAAAAACCATCCGTATTCCTGTTCATTTTTCACTCTCAACGTGACAATCGTTCCTGCCTGCAATGCCATAAAACGCACGTCCTTTCTCAAATTTCTCATTGCTTCTCATTATATCAGCTTTCCCGCACAGATGTTTAACATTCCGGCATGCCGGGTAAACTTACACCATCATATCATTGAAAGGTGAGAAAACATGATGGCGCGTTCAGGCGGAAAAATGAAAAACCTTATCAAGCTCGGGATGAAATATGGACCGGTCATTTACCCGTTCGTTAAAAAATATTTAAACAAACGAAAAGCAGCAAAAGTCTATCGACCTCGATAAAAAAACGCCGGAAACTCGGCGTTTTTTTTTTTATGTGTACTGTCTATTTCATTCATTAATCAGGCTATTTTTCCAGCACTTTTCCGTTGAAACTCGCCATACCGGGTCTGCGGCTTCAACGGGCCGGATTCTGATTTCCTTTTTCCCTTCCGTTGTTTCCTTCCGACCCTGTTGTAAAGGACCATACATTTGAACGCACTTCACCGCCAAACGAATCCTTCACTTTTACATACCAGCCGTGCTTTGAAGAACGCTTAAGGCTTCTCCAGTTCATTTCCGCCGTATCTCCATCCTTTACATCTGTCCGAGAACCTATTTTCTCTCTTGTGAAGACTTCCGCTTTAAAAAAATCCGTCGCCACCACTTTTTCTTTTGGCGTTAAATCCGTTTCCACCACAAACTCGTCTTTGCCGGGATAATCGACTGGATTGTAATAGTTGTATTGATCCAAATACGGCGAATACGTCTGTATAAAAATTTTGTTTTCAATCGGATTTACTTTCATTAATCGAAGAAAGCCCTGTCCGCCTTCCGGGCCGCCTTGATAGTCCGCCAGCATTTGATACACTTTCCGGTCTGCCGTGCCGTCACCATCATCATCGATTTCATCGACAAGCATTTCACTGTCATGGTAATGGCCGGACAAAACAGCCATTACATTTTCGTTCGTTTTGACGACTTCACGAAAAATTTGATCACCGACCGGACTCCGGTTTCCTGAAACGAGCAAATATTCATGAAGGCTGATCACCGCTTTTCTGTCGGGATGTTCAGCAAGCACTTTGTTCATCCAGGCGATATCTTCATCATTCACACCCCAGCCCATGTAGAGCATGAGAAAATCATTGCCGTTTGAGCTGATTAAATCATAGTGGCCGCGGTTGTTTTTATACGATTCACCGTAGTATTCTTTACCTGCAAAACGATTCTCGCCAAAATATTTGCTGTATTCCTTGTAATCGCCTGTTTTATGGCCAACGTCATGGTTGCCGGCCAGCACCCCATACGGAACCCGGGCTTTGTCAAGTGTACCCATAAATTCATCCGCATGCCTCCATTGATATGCTTGATCCACTTCGTCAACGAGATCGCCCGTATGAAAAACGTATTTTACGTTCAACGCCTCTTTTTGCCCGGCAATCCATGCTGTCATCCGGTCAAAAATATGCGGATAGCTTTCAGAATAATATTGCGTGTCCGACATCCAAACGAAAGAATAGTCAAACTCAGGTGTCGAGGCGATTTCATCCTGCACCATGACCTGTATTTTGCGGTCCTTTACGAAGTCCGGTCCTGTTACATGGCCGGTCAGCGTAAAGTTTTCACTGTTTTTCGCCACTTTCCATTCTTGCAGCTCCCATTTGGATGATGTGTAATTCCAGATATACATGGAAACCTTCCGTCCAATCAACGATTTCCCAGCCCAGTGCAGCACGACTTCATCCGTTACATCCATTGTTTCATCCACCTTTACTTCAAAACGGTGATACGGGAACTTTTCAATAGATGACGTTTCAATGTACTCTCCGTCAGCCTTTGCCATTTTGTCCTTCTCTGTCACGGCCTGTTCTCCAGTTGAAATGAGAGATGGCGGCGGTTCCATGGCGGCGCTGTTTTCAAAAGCGGTCACTTCGGTGTCAATGGCCGTATATTCATATCCGCGGTAAAAAGCAACGTCAAGTCTGTCTTTCGTTGGATCGGTCACTTTGACCCGAAGCTTCGTATTGTTTGAATGTATAACTGCTGCGCCATCTTTCGGTGATAGGGCTTCCGGCGCGTACGGCTGCTCTGCCACTACCTTAAAGGATACGCTTTCTTTCTTTTCATTGCCTGCGCGGTCGACGGCCTTAAACTCAACCGTATGGTCCCCCGGCGTCATTTTGGCAGAAGACGTTTCAAGCGGCAATGTCAAACCTTTCCCGTCAAGCACGGCGGTTAAACGCTGTACATCTGAATACTGATCCTTCGCTTCTACCATAACGGTAAAATTCCCTTTATATTCATTTCCTTCTATAGAAGGTATAATGACAGGCGCGCTATTATCAACAACAATGTTTGCTTTTGTCGGAACAGTACCCTCCGCTTCTATAAGATGTTCCCCTTCTTTTGCCTGCCGCGTATCCCACGTAAAAGCTTTCGCCGTGAAGGCATCAGTTGGAATGGCGAAATGGAGATCGGCGGCCGGCTTCGCGCTGCCGCCATCCCCGATGCTTATTTCTTGTTCCTTATCGTTGTAAGCAGGATCATAAATCGTCGTGCCATCCTCCAGAACAAGACGAACATTCTTTACGTAAAAATCATCACGGTTTTCTTCCGAATTCGTATCGAACGGGGATACTTTTGTGCCTGCCCGAATCGAGATTTTCGTCATTTCGTCCATTGTAAACCGGCTTGGGTCAACCGGTATGGTTATCGTTGTATAAGCATTGATCGTATCATCAAATATGTGCAGTGTTTGATCGCCGATGGTCACACCATTTTTAAAATACAAGTTCACTTTTCTCACATCGAAAGCAAAATACGCCTGAGACGGAAGTGCCGGAATTGTTTTGTCCGTCACGTCTTTCCCATCGATTGAAAGACGTGATTCATGGCCAAACGATTTAATCACTGCGGTTTTACTCAGCAGCGAGCCGTCTTCCACATTCAATCCTGTCTTCTCTGTGTTGTCGCTTAATATAGGAATGCTTGTCTGGTTAGTTTCCACTTCATTTGTTCCATCTGAAGCCTGTACATAATACTGCAGAATTTCCTTGCCGAGTAAATCCGGTGAATAAACGGTATGTGAATAAAGATCTGTTTCGGCATTTTTCGTCAAATCCACAGAAGTAAACGTGTCTATCTCATTTGTTTTGTAAAAGAGACGAACAGTTTTGACCACTTGATCGTCTGCCGCTTTAAATGACAGCGACACATTTTGACGTCCTGAAATCGGTGCCGTTTCCGTTAAATCTGTCACAGTTGGTGCCTGTACATCCACAACAGCCGTTTTTTTCAAGGCAGGAATTTGAATGCCTGCTACAGTACCCGGCGTCGCCTCTTCGGCTGCACTGCTGTACTTTTTCATTTCCGTATTGCCGGCTTCGCGTGGGAACGTGAATAGAATTCCTTTATTCGGCGCCGTATCATCCATATTCGGCTGATCATGATAATAGGCAGCTGAAACATCTATTCCCGTATTCGTCGCAATCGCGACACCGCGATGGCTTGAATTAGCCATTCCGTTTGATCGCACTTTAACAATATTCACGTTTTCTTTCAAACGGGTGCCATATACTCTGTTAAAATCAGCGGCCGTTTTATTCTGATTGGCTGCATGGATCAACCAGTAAACCATCGTTTTACCGGACGGAAGAACAAGAGATTCCTGATCCGGTTTCCAGATTAAATCGGCTTCCGGCCCTTCAATTGGATAACGGTAACGGATTTTATAATCTTTCAAATGAATGTCTTGATCGGTATTGTTATACACTTCGACAAATTCATAGCCGTCGAGGCCGCCAACGTTTGTTGAATCCGGAACGAGTTCCGTGACGAGCAGGGCAGGCACTTGCTGCGGATCGTATTCCATGCCTTCAATAACCATTGTATATTCCTCTGTTTTCGCTGTATTCCTTCCGTCAAACGCTTCAATCCTGTATGTGATTTGTCCGGATAAAAACTCGGAAGCGGCGATAACGGCTTCAAATGAACCTGATTTTTGCCCGGCTGTCATTTCTTTTTTAAGCCAGCCGCCGTCTGCCGTCATTTTGTAATAGACGGTTACACTATCAATCTTCTTTTCATCTGTGACTATTGCTTGAATCGTTACATCCTTTCCTGCTGATACAGATCCTATCGGTGTATGGGCAATAATCGGCGCTGCTGTGTCTTCTGCCAGAACGGCGGGAACGAGAGAAGAGATGGAAGAGAAAGATAAACTGCAGGCTAATACAAGTGCATAAAAGGATTTATTGTACATGAAAATAACCTCTCCTCTAAATCAGCTTCCTGTTCAAGTATGTGCGTTCACATTCACCCTGCTATAGAAGAATGTCGAAATGAGGAAAACCCTTCTTTTGAGATCATGTAAATTATCCCCGATTTTTTTTTCGTTTATTCACAATTTAAAGGAGCGATGACACAAAAAAAAGGCTGTCTCAACCATTCATTGAGACAGCCTCTTTTCAGTTCTATGGCCAGATTTTTTGCATTTTGGGCCGGTTTTCTTGGCGTTTGGGCCGAATTCCCGTAAATTCGGCTGTAACACCGATAATTCGGCCTAAATAATGCAGAATCCGGCCTATCGCCCATACTTATTTCACTTCTTATAATTCGTCAAACCCGTTATCCTGAACATTTACTTTTACGTATTGGCGTGAGCGCTGTTCAAAAAAATCGGTTTTGCCAAGGTCCACGTCTTCATATGCTTTAATCCATTTTAATGGATTTTTTCGGTAATCCGGAAATGGTCTGTCGTAACCAAGCTGCTGGCAGCGCACATTGGCATAAAAGTAAACGTATGCCTCTAAATCTTCTACATCAAGCCCGTCAATCTTGTCGCCGATAATCTCGCGTGCCCATTCGACTTCAAGCTCCGCCGCTTCTTTGAAAATCGCCTGCACTTTTTCACCGCGTTCCGGTGTATCAAGCTCCGGATGTTCATTCAGCAGCTCCTGATAAATTTTCACAAACAAATCCACGTGCAGCTGTTCATCACGGTTAATATAATTGATCATCGTGCTGGATGCGACCATTTTTTGATGGCGCGCGAGATGATAGAAGAACGCAAAACCGGAATAAAAGAACAGCCCTTCTAAAATGACATCATATACAATGGACTCAAGCATGTTTTCCACAGTCGGCTGCTCCGCGAACGATTCATAGCCTTTCATGACGAAATCATTCCGCTTCTCCAAAACCGGCTCACTGCGCCAGTAATCAAATACACGGTCCTGTTCATCTTTCGGCACCAGACTCGACAAAACATAGGAGTAGCTGTGATTATGAATCACCTCCTGCTGCGCCAAAATAATCATCAGCGCCTGCAGGCTGGAATCCGTTAAATAATCCGCGACTTTGCCCGCATAGTCCGTTTGAATGCTGTCGAGCAATGCAAGCAGCCCGATTGTTTTCAAAAACGCTTCCCGTTCGGCTTCTGTTAAACTTGGAAATTGCTTCACATCATTGCTCATATTAATTTCAAACGGCGTCCAGAAATTCCCAAGCATCCGTTTATATTTCGGATATGCCCAATCAAACTTGACGTCGTCCCAGTTCAGTACATTCGATGACTTCCCGTTTACAATCGCCGTAGACCGGTTCGGGGCTGTTTTATCCATTAGTTTACGCTTTTCAATAATCGTCAATCTAATCTCTCCTTAGCTTGAGCAAGATTCACATTCCAGCAGTTCAACCGACGTCGAACGTACATAATACGTTGTCTTCAATCCGTTTTCCCACGCAGCTAAATGCAAATCTAGCAATTCCTTCGCTTTAATTGTATTTTGAACGTACAAATTCAAGGATACTCCCTGGTCAATATGACGCTGGCGCGCTGCGTTCTGGCGAATCGTCCACTGCTGATCGATAAAATACGCAGACTTGTAGAACCAAGTTGTCTCCGAATTCAAATCAGGCACCGTCACCGGAATTTTGTAATCTTTCTTTTCTTCCGAGTAGCTTTTCTGGAATATCGGATCGATGCTTGCTGTGCTTCCCGCAATAATCGATGTGGACGAATTCGGGGCTACCGCCATTAAGTAGCCATTTCGAATACCATTTTCTTGAACAGCCGAGCGCAGTTCATTCCACTCCGGCCCTTCATAGCCGCGCGCCTCAAAATAGGCGCCTGTTTCCCAATCCGAACCGGAAAACAGCGGATACGCTCCTTTTTCTTTTGCCAGCTCCATTGATGCTTCAATCGTTAAGCGGGCAATGTTTTCATATAATGAATCCGCATATTTAACTGCTTCATCAGCTTCCCAGCGAATGCCTTTCAAAGCTAAAAGATGATGCCATCCGAACGTGCCAAGCCCGATCCCGCGGTAACGGCTGTTCGTGCGTTCTGCCTGGGGAACCGGAATCATGTTTAAATCAATGACATTATCAAGCATGCGCACTTGAATGCGGATTAAACGGTCCAGCACATCCGCCGGCACCGCTTTACCTAAATTAATGGATGATAAGTTACAGACTACAAAATCACCCGGCTTCTTGCGTGTCACAATCACATCGTCTTCAAGCTGAATGGACTCAAATTCCGTCGCGCTCATGTTTTGGAAAATTTCGGTCATTTATCTTCGCATAAGTTCGCTACGCTTACACCGCTTTCGCTGCTCTATGTCACCATAGAGATGAGACTATATCATGATCTCTTTTTAAGAGACCCCTTGCTTTTCGGATACCAATCGCTTGTACCCTACTCTACTCACTTCCGTCTATTAACGTGTTTTCGATAGTCGTTAGAGGCGGTCCCTGCCTTCAATCAATAAAATGATAGTTATTCCACTTTTCTCTTGGATTTTGACATCTTCGAGAAACTGTACGATGATCGACTTTTAGATCCAAAACTCTTATAGCTTCTGATATGCTTCTATAAATAACATTGTCAATCATAACCGATTTGTTTTTAGCATTATTCATGCTTATTATTATTTTAGCTTCATCGCTATGATTGTAACCAAGACAGCCGCCTTGACCACCCTGTGTTTTGTTATAGCCATAGTTTTCATCACTTGATTGAAAAAGTAATATCATTAATTTTTCCAAAACGATTAATTCTTCATCTGTCAAAGCATCATCATCAATAAGTACAAAGAATTCGAAAGAAGCTTCTCTGTGTTTATTAAATGCTCTTTGCAAATGCGAATTGTCATGAATGTTCGACCTAAGAGTTGATTTATGGACACAAAGCCTATCATATAAGTTTATTGATTTTCCAATGTAAACTTTTTTGTTTACATTGTTTTTATTACATAAATTCCTCTCAAAGTACATCAGTCCTTATACAATATACTTTGATTGAAAGCAGTTCTTTCCTACGGGATTGTCTCACAAAGTGAGAGTTTCCCCGTTTAACAAGGTTTTCGACATACATCACTGTATGAAGGTGCTGCCATTAACACAAATTACTAGAATAAATCATCCCTTCATGTTTATTCGGATTGCGGCGGTTTACTTCATCACGGTAAAACATAAACGGAACGCCTGTTTCAAGCTGGCTTCTCATAATGCGTTTCATAATGTCGATCGCCGGCACCGTTTCACGGGAAAGATGTTCATTTTGCACGCATTGCTCATATTTTTCACGGAATGAACCGGCGCCGCGTTTTTCATCATAATAATCCTCAAGCGAGAAACCCATGACCGTACGCACTTCATGCGGGTCAAACAAATGCCACTCGCCGCGCGCATCTACCTGTTCCATAAATACATCCGGCAGAGAAACACCTGTGAAAATATCGTGCGCACGCAAACGCTCATCACCGTTATTTAGTTTCAAATCTAAAAAAGCGAAGATATCTTTATGCCAAACATCTAAATACACCGCAACCGCTCCTTGCCGCTGGCCGAGCTGATCGACGCTGACCGCTGTGTTGTTCAGCTGTTTAATCCACGGCAGGACGCCGCTGGAAGCCCCTTTAAACCCGCGAATCGACGAACCGCGGCTGCGCACTTTTCCCATGTAGACGCCAATGCCGCCGCCATATTTCGACAATGTCGCAACATCGGTGTTGCTGTCGTAAATGCCCTGCAAACTATCGTCTACTGTGTCGATAAAACAGCTCGACAGCTGTCCGTACGGTTTACCGGCATTCGACAATGTCGGTGTGGCGACTGTCATATACAAATTGCTCATCGCCCAGTATGATTCGGCAATTTTTTCAAGGCGGTTTTCCGACTCATTTTGCATAAGCGTCATCGCGATCACAAGCCAGCGCTCCTGAGGAAGTTCAGCCGGTGTTTTGTCGAAATCACGTGCCACGTAGCGGTCCATTAACATTTTCAAGCCGATATATGTAAAGTATTGATCGCGTTCCGGCTGGATCAATCGGCCGATTTCTTCCAGTTCTTTTGTTGTGTAAGCAATGGTTAAGCGTGGATCGTATAACCCTTTCTCTGTCAGCATTTGGATCTGATCCGCGAAACGGCTGTAAACTCCTTCTGCCGTTGTATTGCGCTTTTGAGCCTGATCGCGGTACACATCCTGCAAATAAATACGGGCAGCGACGAATGTCCAATACGGTTCTTCTTCTTCCATGAAGCTAAGCGCCTCAAGCGTCATCGCCTTCGACCAGGCGGAAATATCAGCATCCGGGCGTTTCGCTGTCCAGCGTTCGCTGACGCGGAGAAGCGGGCCGACTTTTTCCTGGCCGAATTCGCTTATGAGGTTATGTACGATCTGGTCGATTTCTGAAATGGTGGTGATGGTCATGATGATTCCTCCTTTGTGTGTGGGCGCAATAAAAAGAGCGATGACTCAAGCCTCTTCGGTTGAGTCATCGCTCTGAACGGGTAAAAATGAGGAAACAGACGGAATCCGCCGCTTCCACCTCTCAACCCCCGAAGAAAGTGCCGCTTTCCGAAAAACGGGCAGGTCTCCTGGCTCGTGCGTCATCCTCCTGCCGCCTTCCCGTTTTCCACAGTGGCCTGGCATTCGTCTGCACTTACAGTTGCGGGGACAGCTCCGGTATCTCACCGGATTCCCTTTTAAACCATTTCTGGTACCTGTTTTTCATCGCATACTATATATTGTGTTTTAATCCTTACAAATCGTAACATATTGTATTCACGATGTACAGCTAGAAAATGCAATTCGATTTCTTTACCGTCATTTCTCGCTTTAACGCCCTGGCATTGGAAAAATTTTAAAAAGATGTGGTATACTATGCTTAATGTTTGATTTAATCAAAAGCGGGTATAGAAATGACTACGAAGAACTTAGAACGGAGATGACGAGGAATGAATTTGAAAAAGCTGATCAAGTACGGTGCTATTATCGCTCCAATCGTTTACCCGAAAGTAAAGGAACGCGTAGGTACACGCAGTCTGCGTAAATCATACAGCGATTCACACAGAACACGCATGTCAGGAAAAAGTATCCTTGATAAATTAAAAGATTAACGAAACAGGTCCTTGATGAAAATCAGGGGCTTTTTATTTTGAACTGTCTCAGTTGACAAAATAGGGTTGTGCGGGTGGAAGACCGGATTCTGCTTCATGCAGGCTGAATTCATGGAAAATCCGTGCAAAAGAGCAAAAAAACCGGCCCATAATCAGAAAATCCGGCTATAGAAATGAAGATGGGGATGTCTCAATGAGCTGTTGAGCCATCCCCTGCTTTTTATTGCAGAACAGCGCTTTTGCTGAAAAATTCTTTGTAAAGCTCGCGCAGCACATTGTCTGTATCTTTTGCTTGAATGCCAAACACAAGGCTGACTTCAGATGAACCTTGGTTGATCATTTCAATGTTGGCACCAACACGGGAAATCGCCGCTGTTGCACGCGCGGAAAGGCCAAGTGTATTATGCATTCCTTCACCGACAAGAACAACCATCGCAAATCCGTGCTCAACGTGCGCGTTATCAACATCCAGTTCTTTTCGGAAGCGCTCCAAAATACGTTCCTCTTTTTCCGGTGTCAGCTGATGGCTGCGTACGATCACGGACAAATCATCGATGCCAGATGGTGTATGCTCGTACGACACTTCTTCCTCTTCCAAAATTTGCAGAAGACGGCGGCCAAAACCAATCTCGCGGTTCATCAAGTATTTGCTTACATAAAGAGTCGAAAAACCGTCATCCGCTGCAATGCCAATGACCGGGCTCTTTGAATATTCACGCTCTGCCACGATCATCGTCCCCGGTGCAGATGGATTGTTTGTATTTTTAATGCAAACCGGTACAGAATGCTGGAATGCCGGCATTAATGCTTCGTCATGGAAAACAGAGAAGCCGGCATACGACAATTCGCGCATTTCGCGGTATGTCATCCGCTTAATTTCTGCTGGATTATCAACGACTTTCGGATTCGCCGCAAAAACAGAATCAACATCCGTAAAGTTTTCATACAGCTCCGCTTTCATGGCCGCAGCCAAAATAGAACCGGTAATATCGGAACCGCCGCGGGCAAATGTCATTATGATCCCTTCTTTTGTGTAGCCAAAAAAGCCCGGGAAGACAACGATTTTGCCGTTTTCACGCAATTTCGCCAAATTATCGTACGCTTCCGGAAGCGCGCGGGCGCGGCCCGGCTCGTCGCTGACAATTAAGCCGGCATCTTTCGGATTTACGTATTCCGCATCCAGACCGATGCTTGTAAAATACGCCGCGATTAACTTCGCATTATTATCTTCGCCGCTCGCCTTCAACTGGTCCAAAAACAGCGGTGGGTTATCGCGGTTTTCCTGCAGCCGTCCGCGTAAATCTTCTTCAATAACGTTGACGATTGTGTTGTCCAGCCCAAGACCTTGCGCGATATCCGCATAGCGGTCCACTACTGCTTTCAGTTCTTTCTCCGCATCCTGATCCTGTAATGATGCATGAGCAAGCGCGATTAATAAATCCGTTACTTTTATATCATCACCGAAGCGTTTACCCGGTGCCGATACGACAACCGCTTTTCGTTTCGGTTCATCTTTAACGATTGCGGCCACTTTTTTAATTTGTTCTGCGCTCGCAACCGACGTACCGCCAAATTTACATACGATCATATTTGCCACTCCTTGCTTGTTTACATTCTAAGCTGAATGTTTGCGGAAATGCCGCTTTATCTGAAAAATTATACCACCCTTCGACCGAAAAAAGAAGAAATAATCAGAATTAATTTTCATAGAAAACAGCTGAAAATGAAGGGAAAGAACCCTGTATTTTCAGCTGTATCTATTTCCGCATGGAGCAAAGAATAATACATTCACCTGCTTCCTTCCCGTATACCTACCCCGCTTCTTTAAATCATTCATTTTGGGGTCTCCTATTGGCTAAGGCCGTTTTAGAGAATGTCCATCCATATTTTAATGGCTGTTCCCAGAATCAATAACGCCAACAGAACCTGCAGTATTTTTGTATTCACTTTCTTTCCAGCTTTTGCTCCTAAAGGAGAGGCAATTAAACTGGCGATGATCATGATCGCTGCCGGGCCGTAAAGCACCTGATCGGTCGTTATTTTTCCAATGGCGGCGCCAATGGACGAAATAAACGTAATCGCAAGCGAGGTGGCAATCGTCATTCTTGTCGGGATTTTCAAGACGACCAGCATAATTGGAACCAAAATAAAGGCTCCTGCTGCACCTACTATGCCGGCTGCAATACCGACAATAAATGCCAATCCGGCCGCCAGCCATTTATTAAATGCGACCTGGTCAAACGGAATATCATCGATTCCTTTTTTCGGGATAAACATCAGCACAGCCGCAATTGTCGCAAGTATACCGTAAACAAGGTTGACGCCTCCCTCGGACATCATGCCAGACCCATAGCCGCCTATGAAGCTTCCAATTAAAATACTTGATCCCATATAGATAATGAGGGTTTTATTCAAGTAGCCGCCTTTTCGGTACGCCCATACCCCGGCAATTGTGGCGAAAAAGACTTGAATGGCGCTGATTCCGGATACTTCATGGGCACTGAACGCCGCCAATCCGAGCATAGGCGGGATATATAAAAGCATGGGATATTTAATGATGGACCCGCCGATTCCGACCATCCCGGAAATAAACGAGCCAATAAAACCGATCAAGAAAATGGTGACAATAAAAGCAAAATCCATCCGTTCCTCCCCCTTCCAAAAGGAGAAAGGGTATCAAGTCGATACCCTTTCATTTCCTTATCATCCTTTTTTGATCCAGAATTTAAGAACATCGCCTTCTTCTGCATGGTTCACCAGGTCATGTCCTCCTGATTTTGCCCAGGCAGTCAAGTCCGCTTTCGCTCCCTTATCCGTCGCATGGATTTCCAGCACCTGCCCGGATTCCAGTTCATTCATTGCTTTTTTCGTTTTGACAATCGGCATCGGGCAGGCAAGCCCTTTGGCATCTAATACTTTATCTGAATTCATCATCATCTCTCCTCTTTTATGTTAAAACCTATTTTCAATCGTCTTATCGTACCGCACAGCGGTTTGGACCGATTTCCATTTCACGCTGCTTTTCATCGTCCGGGGTGATTTTCCCCATATTCGTCTCACGGATTTCCTGATAAGCATTTGGCTGCGGCGGCAGATTGCCGGTGACCATTTCTCTGAACACGGCTTCATCTTCTATATTCAAGCCATGATTTTTTTCAGACAGCGTGCCTAATTTTTCTGATACACTGCCGTCTTCATTCAGCTCTTCCATGATCATAAAGTGAGCCGGAAGTACAATGAGCTCATCCGATAATGCTTTATAGCGTTTGTATAGTGTTTCTCTCAAATCGCCGACCCAATCCTCTGCCAATCCTGCAAGGTCAGGTCTTCCGATGGAGTCAATAAAGAGGATGTCTCCGGAAAGTAAATACGTATCATCTATAATAAAAGAAGTTGATCCAATCGTATGGCCCGGAGAATATAAAGGCTGAATCTGGATCGTCGTATTGCCGATCATGACATCATTACCTTCTTCTAACGGTTCATATTGAAAGACTACTTCCGCTGCGTCTTTTGGCGGCAGCCAGTACGTGGCATTGACCGCTTCGGCAATCTGTCTTCCGCCTGAAATATGATCTGCATGAAGATGCGTATCAAATACATGCGTAATCGTCGCACTAATTTCCTTCGCAAAGTCCATGTACACGTCTGTCATACGCGTAGCGTCAATAAGGGCGGCTTCTCCATTTGATACCACCATATAAGAAAGGCATCCTTTTCCGATGCGGACAAACTGATACAGTTCGCCACCGTCTTTTAAATCGCCGACTTTAACCGGCTCTAAATGTTCACTCCATGCTTTCATGCCGCCTTGAAGATAAGATACAGTTAGTCCTTCCTCTGATAGCATCTCAGCGACCATGATGGATGAACCTTCTTTTGCACATATAACTAATACTTCTTTATCTTGAGGGAGCTGCGGTAAAATTTCCTCGACTCCATCCAATAGATCAAAGTAAGGAATGTTTAGGTATTGAACATTTTCCCCTTCCACTTTCCAGTCCTGAAAAGCATCTTCATTCCGGACATCTAAAATAAAGAACGATTCTTTATTGATGACCTTTTTCGCGACTTCTTTCGTTGTCATTGGAGTTACTGGCATTCTCATTTACCCCCTACAGTATATTAAACTTTAAAAATTTTTCTTCTATTAGAATGTTAATGTCACATCAGCATCTTTTGCGAATTCCAGAAAAGTAACTGCTCCGCCGACTTCAATTCCATCAACAAAAGCATCTTTTTCTAATCCCATAACATCCATTGTCATCTGGCAGCCGATAAAAGTAACGCCCATTTCCTGAGCCATTCCCACAAGTTCCGGAATAGAAGGGACATTGGCTTTTTTAAATCCTTCAGCAAAATGCTCTTTCCCTGCCGGCATCGGCAGCTGCTGGTATGCTTCTTTATGAATGAGGTTAAGTCCTTCAAATGTAAAGAAAATAGCTACTTCTTGATCAGTTGCCGCCGCTGCGGTTGCGATATTGAACACCTTGTATGCATCGAATAACCCGCCGTTCGCGGCAATAATTGCTGTTTTTGTACTCATGTTCTTTTTCCTCCCTTGTTCATACCGTTTTCCCTGTCCAGTCACGCATGCCAGGCACTACATTGATCAAATGTTTGAATCCTTGTTTCGCCATCGTTTGTGCGGCTAATTCACTTCTTCTGCCTGAATGGCAGATCACATAAATTAATTCATCTTTCTTTAATTCGCCGGAGCGCTGTTCCACTTCACCAAGTGGAATATGAATGGCACCATTAATGTGCCCCTCTTCGTATTCATCTAATTCACGTACATCTAGAATTGTAAGATTTTCACCATTTTCTACTTTTTCTTTAAAGTTCTCTAAAGAAATTTCAGGAATCACCGCAGGTTCTGCTGCAGCGTTTGCGCCATCTTTACGCAGGAAGTGTCTAAGAACATCACCTTCTGTTTCCGTCCCTAAGTATTCATGGCCTGAGCTTTTTGCCCACGCTTGCAGATCAGCTGTTGATCCTTTATCTGTCGCTTGAATTTCCAGCACTTGCCCTGCTTCTAAATCCTTCATCGCTTTTTTTGTTTTGACAATCGGCATCGGACAAGCTAATCCTTTAGCATCTAATACGAAATCCGTTTGAATCATCTGTATATCCCCCTTTTATTTTACCACCATGGGTATATTTTCGTATAAAATTTTTTTATTCTGTCGGACCCTGCCATTCCATCATTCCGCCCGCCATATTGACCACCTGATAGCCATGATTTTCAAGAAGCTTCGCTGCCATAGAACTTCTGCCGCCTGACCGGCAAACCATAATATGTTCTTTTGATTTATCAAGATCCTGCAGACGGAATTCCAATAGTCCCAAAGGAATATTCACGGCACCGGGAATTTTCCCGGCTGCTGCTGCTTCTGTTTCGCGGACATCAATAATAGAAAGATCCTTTTTTTGGCTGACTAACTCTTCTACCTCATTTGACATGATTTGTTTCATCAAAACTCCTCCTTCCCCTTTATTCATTTGCTTGTTGCCGCCTTGATTAAATAAACAGGTTTACATTTCCGTCTTCAGCATCCGCTAAATAAGCTGCTACACCCGCATATTCAATGTCATCCAGCAATTCTTCCTGCTGCAAACCAAGCAGATCCATCGTCATCGTGCAGGCAACCAGCTTTACATCTTGTTCCTGAGCCATCTCAATCAATTGCGAAAGCGTCATCGCATTGTGCTTTTTCATGACATGCTTGATCATTTTCGGCCCCATTCCGGCAAAATTCATGTTGGATAAACCCATTTTGTCCGCACCACGCGGCATCATTTTCGCAAACATTTTTTCAAGGAATCCTTTTTTCAGCTCCATTGGTTCATCTTTGCGCAAGGCATTTAACCCCCAAAATGTGTGGAAGATCGTCACCTCGTGATCGTAAGCTGCTGCGCCGTTTGCAATGATATATGCCGCCATTGCTTTATCATAATCTCCACTGAATAAGACGATCGTTGTTCGTTTCTTTTGTTCTGTCATGATGATGCCTCCTCATTTGATATCTACCTTTACCTGTATAGGTATATAAAATAGTTAAAAAAAATTAGCCTTTTTGAATGTAGAAGGTAAACACGTTATCTTCTTCTTTTGAATCGAGGAGCATATGCCCTGTTGATTTTGTCCAGGCTGTCAAATCACTTTTCGCGCCTTTATCCGTTGTTTTAACTTCCAGAATTTGTCCTGCTTCTAAGTTATTCATGGCTTTTTTCGTTTTCACGATGGGCATTGGACACGCCAGCCCTTTTGCGTCGAGTACTTGATCTGCGTTCATGCTTTTTCCTCCGAAATGAATTTTATACCTGTAAGGGTATATTAATATAAAGCAGTTGATTCGTCAACCTTATATAATAAATCTTTATTTTCATCTGCTTTTGACAAGCAGCTCTACGGCTTCTTTCACAAGATTATCCGTACCAACGCCTGTTTCAATGTTTACTCTAATACACTGTTCCAGGTTGGCACTGACAATAACCCCCATTGTCCGATCAATAGCCCCTCGTACCGCCGATAATTGTGTCACTACGTCACGGCAATCTTTTCCTCCCTCTATCATGTTCAATATTCCTCTAATTTGTCCTTCAATCCGTTTTAAACGGTTTTCGATTTTTTTATCGTATGACATAACACATGTCCCCTTTTTGTTTTTGATTCGATTGATGTTTTGTAATACAAAACTATACCCAGTTAGGTATATTGTCAAGCGTATTTATTTCTTTTCTTTATACCGAAAAAAGACCTGCTTCAAAAAGCTGGAATGCAGAAATTTATATAGAAAAAGCATACAGAGACAGACATCTTTTGGTGACATTATCGAACGGCACAATGGTTTGGGCCGATTTCCATTTCTCTCTGCTGTTTCAGGTCCGTCATGATTTTGCCCATGTTCATTTGGCGGATCCCTTGATAAAGATTTTCTCCTAAAAAACCGGTCCGTTTTTCCGTCGTCTTCTTAACATATAGTGAACGGGCGCATAGAGCCAGATAGCGATGACTGCACCGGTAATGTCAAGCAGCACATCACTAACAAGCGCTGTCCGGCCTCCTGTCTGCAGCTGGTGATATTCATCAAACACTGCATAAAGCCCGGTCAGTAAGAGCGCAATGACCGCTGCTTTCATAAAATGAAGCCGGACAGCTGTTTCGAGGAATCTCGTTAAAGACACAGCCAGAATACCAAATAATAGCAAATGGGCAAATTTTCGAATGAGAAACTCCAAAAAATAATAATATCCTCTCTCTTCAACGGAAATCAGCCGGCTCCAATACGTCAGTTCCAGCTGTGATAACAGCCCTTTTAGCGGTTCCCCCGGAAGCATAAGCTGAAGCAAAGGGATAAGCGACTGCTGTTCATACGTCTGGGATGAAAAGAAATAGATCATACACGCTGTTAGTAAAACCAATAAAACAGGTTTCATTGTCTTCCCCCGGTTTGTTTTTTCTCTATCATATGATATTTAACTGGAATTAAGGTTCACATTTCTATGAAAAATCCGTTTTATTATTCATGCCCTAGTCTGCAAAACAGGCAGACACCTTATTGTTGATGCATAGGTCCTATTTGCTTTATACTTGCAGAAAATAGGGATAGTCGAAAGGATGTACATGTATGAGCGAGAATCTTCTTGACTCTTTTTTCCATAAACGGCTTAATGAAGTCTCAATGCGTATTTTAGAAATGGCTGGACATTTTTTAGACGTAAACACCTTGTTTATTGCCGTGAATGACCATAAACAAAATACCTTTTTACACGTCTCCAATAAAAACGAAATCCTTGCGTCCGTAGGTGACTCTCTTCCTTATTACGACACTTACTGCTCGCTTGTCGAACTAAATAACGGTTCCTCTCTTTATATTCAAGACATTACCACCCATCCCCTTACCCGGCAGCTAGCTGTAACGAATAATCTTGGGAGCGGTTCTTTTTGTGGTGTGCCGATCTATTTAAAAAATAATGAGATGTACGGCACAATTTGCGCGCTCGACCGAAATCATTTTGCTTTGACAAGCGAACAGCTTTATCTGCTGGAGACACTCGGACAATTTCTTTCTTATATTATTGAGCTAGAGCAGTCTCATTTGACAGATTCTCTCACCGACTTGTTTAACCGGACGTTTTTACATGAATATATGAAAGAATGGGAAGCGAGTGAAGCGTCCATTCAATCGCTCGGCTTTTTATTTCTGGATCTGGACCGATTTAAACAGGTGAATGATACGTACGGTCATGAAGCGGGAGATGAGCTGCTGGTCCAGTTTTCCAGACGGCTGCAGGAGTGTTTCCCCGCCCGGTATCCGGCCGCGCGCATCAGCGGAGATGAATTTTTAATGATCATGCCGGGTGAAACAAGAGATAGTATTTTATCTATGCTGCAGGAATCCGAAGAAACGCTGCGCACACCGTTTATGATTAATGGCACAGCACTTCATTTATCGTTCAGCGCCGGCATCAGTGTTTATCCCGATGATGGTGATGATTGGAAACAAATTTTAAAACAGGCGGACATTAGCATGTATCAGGCAAAGCATGCCGGGCGGAATAAAGTATTTTATTATGAGAAAGCTATGGATGCCGATTTCCTGCAAAAGATGTCGATTGAGCAAGACCTGCATCGGGCGATTGAATGGAATGAGCTGAAGCTTGTGTTTCAGCCGCAGTTTCACTTGCACACAGGCGAAATGACTGGAATGGAAGCACTGCTCAGGTGGCATCATCCGAAATTCGGGATCGTACCGCCGCTGCAATTTATTAAAACAGCAGAAGAAAACGGGTTAATTGTCCCAATTGGTGAATGGGTAGTGGAGGAAGTATGCCGGATTATTCAGCGCTGGGAGGCTGCGAATATGCCCATTTATCCGGTATCCATTAACGTATCAACACGCCAGCTGCAAAATGATTTTGTTTCCTTTCTGGAGCGAATGCTGTCGAAGTATGATATTCCGTCGTCCATGATTAACATTGAGCTGACTGAAAGCTTTTTAGCGGACAGCACCGCGTTTGCGGTATTGAATCAATTTCAGGACCTCTGTGTTGATATCGCGATCGATGATTTTGGTACCGGTTTTTCATCCCTTAGCTACCTGGAGCGGTTCCCTGTACAGTTTATTAAAATTGATCAATCATTTATTCAACGGATGCTCGACAGTAAAAAGCAGACGGATATTGTTCACTCCATCATTGTCATGGCGCATGCGCTAGAAGCGAAAACGATTGCGGAAGGGGTAGAAACATCCGAACAGGCTGCCTTATTAAAACAGCTCGGATGTGACTGGGCGCAAGGATATCATTTCAGCCAGCCAGTAAATGAAGAAGAATTACGTTCGCTTCTTAAGCGCTAAAAAGAAAGAAGAAGGGGCTGTCTCAAAAGGTCATGGAGACAGCCTCTTCTTCGTTTCTATGGCCGAATTTCTTGCTCTTTGGGCCGGAATTTCCGATTTTGAGCCGGTTTCCTTGTTATTTGGGCCGAATTCTCAACAATTCGGCCTTCATGAGGCAGAATCCGGCTTTCATTTCGATAAATCAGCCTAAATAGCTCACAATCCGGCCCTCCCTCTGACTTTCTCTTTTAAAGCGTTTCCTTTTTCTTTTCAACAATTTGCAGCACTTCTTTATTCGGACCGGCGAAGCGGATCGCCCGGCGGCCCCCTTCACCGATGGTCGGCTGATCCGCTAAAAATTGAACGCCTTTCGCCCGCAGTTCCGCTATCGTCTGTTCATAATCTTCCACTGCGAAAGCCAAATGATTGACAATGCCCTGTTCTGCATAGGATGCCGCTTGGTTCAGGTCACGAAGCAGCTCGACTTCAAAGCCGGGAAGACCCTCATGCGTTAAAAAAGCAATCTCTTTTGAATGAATCGCTGTTTTCACCCTCAGCGTAAACCCCAGCACTTCTTCATAAAACGCAATGGACTGATCCATATTTTTAACCATAATTCCAACATGCTCCGGTCTGATCATGTTCTACCTCCAAAAAAGATTTCATTCTTTTAGCGGAATAACAGAAATAGAAGCCCAGCCCCCGCTGTTTTGCCATTCAAGGACAAGAAAGCGATCGCTGTCATCCGCTATACCATCCGGATCGAGCAGCTGCTTGATTTCTTCTTTATCTTTTATTTCTTCAAAAGGAAGCGGAAGGTCACGCCAATCCGGCCCTTCTTCGCTTTCTGTCCAAACAAAATCCTCCAACTCTGTTTTCTGCTCTTCCGTATTCGCCGTGACGATAAAGGCTTTTGCCACATTGTCTGCAGAAGCAAACCGTTCGCCGCCCGGTATGCGCTCACGAATTTCTTTCAAAACGGCTGCATCGTCAAAGTTTACATTAACAGAAACCGTTATTCCGTGCTGCTTTCCGAATGCAAATTCAAGGGAACCCGCGCTTGTCCCATAACGATGGTTAAATAGTTCTGCTTCACTGGACAGTATCTCTTTTTCAAGTGCAGACCGGATCGCTTCAATGTCCTCTTTGTCCGCTGTATTGCCAAGCTGCGTGCCTCCATTGCCGTCATAGCCGGTCAAATACGTAATGTCAGCCGGGTTTGTGATCGCAAACAATACATTGGAAGCCCGAATGAATTCAACATTTTTGCGCAGCTCCCCTGTTGCTTTCACCAGTTCATCCTTCTGCACGGCATACTGGCGCTGCACACGGCTGCCATCCTTCAACACATACGTGATCGAAACGGGATAATGATCATACATTGTTATCCCGTTGCCAAGATCGATGAGCTGCTCATGAACATCTCTCACTTGCTCAATGGAATTTTCGCCTCTCATAAATCCGGCATCCGCTTTCTTCAGTTTCTCCTGTTCCTCTTCTAAATAAAAATAGTGTTCAAATGGTTCCGCGCTGTCTCCAATATATACTTTTTCAATTTCATCTGTTTCCGGTATGGCATTTTCATACGCTTTCGCCGCAAATGTGCCTGGAATCAGAAGGATGAAAAGCCCCAGCACGTAAAAAGAGAAACCTTTCCAAGGCCATACAAGACGAAGTGATTTCTGCACAATCATTTGCAGAACGGTATAGCTCACAAAGGCGCCGATTACATAACCGGCAATCAGCCATGCCATCGACCCGCCTAAGAACTGACCGAAATACACGCCGCCGAGTAACATGCCGGCATACGTTAAAATGAAAATAAATGCCCATCGGAAAAACGGAAACACAATCGTTTCATCGCCCGCTTCAGCAGGACGCACTTTATAGACATAGTACGATACAGCTATAATGACAGCTATCAGAACAAGGTAAACAGCCCACTCCACTCCGGTGAATGGCCTCATGTTAAATGCTGCCGCTCTGATTAAGAAGCTGCCGTCTTCCATCATTTTGGCTGTATATGAATCAACGGCCAGACCGCTGATAAAATACCGCGCATTCGATAGTGTGATCACCACTAAACCGGCGGGCAGGACGAGTATGCCGTATGCCATAATACCTTGAAGTATCGCCGATCCGATAAAAAGACCGATCATTACTGTGATAACAAACATGAAAATCACGATAAAAATCGATACACCCGCCCATTCGGCCAGCTGTCCCATCGTATACGTGATCGGCTTCACGAACGGACGCATCATAAGTAAAATAACCGCATTAATTAAAATCGGCACGATAAGCGACACCGCACCTGCCGCATAAACATGCGTAAGCAGCGTTTCCCGTTTAAATGGCAGGCTATGAACAAAATCAGACGATCCTTTCTTCGTCATATAGCTTGTCAAGATGATTCCGGCCAATACCGGAAACACGATATACGACAAATACTGCAGCGCATATGAAATGGCAAATAAAAAATTGCGCGGATTTGATTCAATTAAATACTGAATGTTCCACTCATCCCGAAGCGCGATCATCATCCCCAGCGGCAGCAAAATAATCTGCGATAAAAGAAAGAACACGCTAATCCATAAAATGGATCGGGAATGCTGCATGAACAGCCCCTTATTAAACGATAAGATTCCGGATTTCATAGCCGACACTCCCCATTTCGTACATAAAAATTTCTTCCAGTGTAAGCGGCAGCACATCATAAATCGCTGGTTCATAAGAGCGAACGTAGCGGTCAATATTACCTTCCGCCCCGCGTACGATGCACGTCAGCACACGGCCGCGCTTCTCATGATGGATCACATCCATTCCCGCAAGAAACGATTCATCCGGCATTTTTTTAAACGCCACCTGCAGTTTGCTGATGTCCGTCTTCAACTCTTCCAAATCACGTTCATATAAAAGTTTTCCTTTATGCATGACCCCTACCGCGTCACAAAAATCTTCCATCTCCCGCAAATTATGGGACGATACAAGCACCGTCATCTCACGGCTGCTCACATCTTGAATAAGCAAATTTTTCACCTGCTGGCGAATGACCGGATCAAGCCCATCAAATGGCTCGTCCAAAATAAGTGCATCCGGCATCGCCGACAAAGTCAAAATAAACGCGGCCTGCCGCTGCATTCCTTTCGACATCCGGGTCAGCTTCCGGTTCGGATCCAGATCCAAATGTTTATACAGCTGATGAAACCGCTCCTCGTTCCAGCGATCATAGACTGCTTTATAAAACGACGCCATCTGAAAAAGCGATGATTGATGGAAAAAATAGGGCTGATCCGGGATGAACAGCACACGTTTTTTGACATCCGGCGCTTCAAAGATGGACGATCCTTCAATTTCAGGCACCCCTTTATCCGACCGAATAATACCTGATATTATTTTTAGCAGCGTTGTTTTTCCGGCACCGTTTGACCCGAGCAGTCCGTAAATGGACCCTTTTTTCACATTGACATCTACATCTTTTACCGCATCAAAGCGGCCGAATCGCTTCGATACATTGTCCGCTTTAATCATCGTCGCCGCCCCTTTCCGGTTCCTCCATTGTTTCAATTAACTTTATTACTTCATCTTTCGGCACACCTAAAAACAAAATTTCTCCGACAATTCGTTCGAGCTCTTTTTTCAACATCTCCATTCGCTCCCTATTTATCTCGTTTTTGACCGGTGACACGAAACTTCCTTTACCTGGAATTGAATAAATATAGCCTTCCCGTTCCAATTCCCGATACGCTTTTTGAATGGTATTCGGATTAATGGTTAAATCCTGCGCAAGCGACCGGACCGACGGCAATTGCTCATCTTCCTTCATCACTTCCCAAATTATCAGCTCTTTCAGCTTTTCCGTCAGCTGCTCATAAATCGGCACCCGGCTTCTCGTATCAATCGTAAACATCTCTTTCCTCCTTTCCTCACAAACCGTACTAATTGTATTAATATAAATAATACAGTTATCTGAAAAAGAAAGCAACATTTTCCATAAAAAAAGAAGAGAGGCTGTCTTAAAATATGAATAAGACGCCCCTTTTCATTTCCATGGCCGGATTTTTTCCAAAAAGCGGAAAAATGTACTCGCGGGCCGAAAAAAATTTTTTTCGGCCCGCGCGCAGCAGAATCCGGCTTTATTTTCGATAAATCGGCCTAAAAACTCACAATCCGGCCTATCTTTATGCTCTTTGCAGCAATGATAAAAAATAGGACGCGCCCGCCGGCACGTCCTATTTTTTATATTCTTTCGTTTCTTTCAGTACACCGTGGACGATAAAACGTTTTTCCGGTTCAGACGACTTGTAGCACGTGACAAGCGTAATAACTGGTTCAATTGTATTATCAAGAATATCGGTGCGGCTTTCATGGACGACATCTAATTCGGTCACTTCATACGTATATGTATACGTTAAATCCGTCACCGTAATAAGAGCGCCTTTTTCCACTCGTAAAATCGGACTGAAAAGAAGCGTGTCCCGCTTCATATGGTGGCCGGCAAGCGCATAGTTGCCGAGGCCCATCCATTGATCGTCCCGCATGGTCGTCGCCCCGGCGAGCAGATTTTCATTTGTCGTTCCTTTTAAAATCGGCAAACTGAGCTCCACTGAAGGGATCTCAATCTGCCCGACAATGGCTGACTTTTCCACTGCTGCTTCTTTCGTCACCGTATCCAGAACAGACGGAGGCTCAATTGCTTCCATTTCAAACTCGGCCGGTTTTTCATTGTTTTCCCTAATCTCTTCGGGCGACAGCTGTACAGCCGCATATTTTTCTGTATTCGCTTCGAGCAGCTCATATTTCCAAAAAGGCGCGCCAATTAAAATAAATGACGCAATAATAAACAAAATGGCAATGATTTGTCTTGCATTCATCATGTTCTATTAAGCGCGTTTTCCTTTTTTCATCAGCAGGAATGCACCCGCCGCAAGAAGCCCGCCGCCGAACATGTACAGAATCGATGAGTCATCACCTGTTCTCGGTAATGTGCCGGATGCCGCAGCCGCTGTCGTTGTTTTTGTATTTTCTTTCTTCAATTCAAGCGTCTCACCACTCACAATCGTCACGACTGTTTTTTCAGCTGAACGCGTATAACCGGACGGTGCTTTCGTTTCTTCAAGCGTATATTTACCCGCTTCTAAATTTTTGAACACCGCTTCCCCTTTGTCATCCGTGACGACTTTAGCAACAAGCTTCTGGTCTCCAGTATAAAAATAAAGTGAAAATTCAGCGCCTTTCAACACTTCCCCTGATTTTCCATCCGTTTTCGTAATGGAAAGCGTACCGTATTCACTTATATTTTCCACTTTTTGCGCAGCAGCGGTTTGACGGCTGATCACAATTGGCCATGATTCTGCCGGTAAGATGTAGCCCTCCGCTGTTTTTGTCTGTGTAAGCGTGTAATTGCCATATGAAAGACCGGTTAACGACGCATTACCATTCGCGTCTGTTACAGCCGTCTTCACATATAGACCATTTTCCGATTTCAGCTCAAATTCGGCCCCTTGAATAGGCATAGCCGTTCCTTTCTCAACTGCTGTAATGGTTAATCCGCCTATTAATCCGGACGCTTTCGTATGCGCTGCTTCTTTCGTTACCACCGCCGCATTTAACTGTACCGTCCAGGGCTGATCCGGTACTGCGTATCCAGCCGGTGCAGCTGTTTGTGTCACCACATACGTGCCGTACGGTAAATTCGGCACAGATGCTTCACCCGCACTATTTGTCGTCAGCGAGGCGACAACTTTACCGGCACTATTAACAACGGTAAACACCGAACCCGCTAATTTTGCTTTTGTCTCCGCATCAAAAGCCGTCACTCTCAATGCACCTGTGCCGGTCATGGTTTTTGTGACCGTCATCTTGACCTCAGCCGGCTCCGTACGGCCAATATTAAATGACGCATTGTATGTGCCTGCCGCTGTCACTTTCGCTTCATTGAAAAGGACGGGGATAAAAATCGTCCCTGCAGTGCCAAATTCAATGGCAGCATCACGATCGAATGCAGCGGTAACTACCCGCGCACCGGCATCCACTTTCACCGTACCGATATTCGTTCCGTCTTTTGTCGTCAATGTTTTTTGAATATTATCTCTTACGTTAAATATGTCCGGGAGCGTCATCGCAGCCGGGGCATCTCCTTTATAAGACCACGCAAGTTCAATCATCAGCTGCTCATTTTTTGCAAACGGCTGATCCGTGCCGCCATCCGCGTGTGTCACCTTCACCCCATCATAAAACGCCGTTTCGTCTACGGCTTGAGCCGGGTGGGCCAATCCGACGGCAATCAAAAGCGCCAGAAACAACATAAAGAATTTTTTCATATGTTTGTCTCCCAGTTTTTTATTTTTATTTCCAAAAAGCATTTTTCTTAGCTAATTTTACCATAACAAGGGTGGAAAACCATCAAAAATTTTCTGACAATAAACGGCGTGTTCGATAATCGTGAATGAATGTAACTAATTTCTGACGATGTGAAATAATCGAGCCCCTCCGCCAAAAGCAGAGGGGCTGCAGATATTCATCAATTGGATATATGATGAAATTACATTTATTTACTGACCGGTACCCGATCCAGACGCTCCATCTTCAATCGGAATTTGAATCAACTGCTCCGTACCGGTTGCTTTCGGCATTACACCGTCCCATTTTTCGATCCATTTGTTTTGAATGACTTCATGGGAAATGGACTCTTTAATAATCTGATTGTAGTCGGCAATCCCCTGCGCTTCAATTTTCTTTTTTTGCGCTTCCGCTTCCGCAATCTTCAGTTCAATTTGTTTCCGCTCTAGTTCCTGTGCAGCCTCCACCCGCTTATCAATAGCCGCCTGTGTTGATTCATCCGGTTTTGGCACGCCGAGCGTCAGATTATCAACGACAAACCCAAGTTCTTTAATGTCGTCAGAAAACAAGTTTTGTACATTCACAGCTGCCTCGGAAGACTTTTCACCATACGTATCAATAACGGAGTATTTGGCAATTCCTTTCCGGCCCGCATCCCACAATCGGGTGCGTAAATAAGAGTCTTCTATTTGCTCAACCTCAATCGGACCAAATTTATTAAACACATCTACTACTTTATCCGGCTGGATACTGTAATTGTATGCGAAATCAACTGTTACACTTTTCCCGTCAGACGTGGCGACTTGGATATCTTTATAATTAACTGTCTGCATGCGAATCGGATATACCGTTACTTTGTCGAACAGGCCGACAAGATGCCAGCCCTGGCCGAGCGTTTCATCCTGTACACCGCCGTTCGGACTGTACACAACACCGACATAACCATTTGGAATCTTTTCAATAAACATAGAAAATAGTGCAATACCAATAATGAGTGCAAGCGCCACAAGGGAGCCGCCAAGTACTTTTTTGTTCGTTCCTTTACTTCTCTTCGTCCCTGTTTCCATCTTGATGATCCTCCTTCAATTTTTCTTTTACTTTACTCGCCGTCTCCCCTACCTTTTTGAAGGACGGCGACAGCATCAGCCATATACCGGCACCGATCAGCAATATGACAAAAATCGAACCGATAAACACCTTCATCCCGATCACCCCTCTTTTCCTATTTTTACGGACAATTGTTAAAAAAGTTTCAACTATTTTCACATTCTTAACCTTTTTTTACATTAATCACACAATTATCTCATCGTGACTTTACAATCGTTTTCTACCATAGCAATTGTGAGTTAAAAACACAAAAAAGGTGGGTCCAGTTATGTCTCAAGATTTAAACAGAAGAAAATTTTTAACGTATGTCGGTACGGGTGTTACCGCGTTGACAGTTGCTTCGGCCGGTCTCGGCACATTCGCTCCAAAGACGCAGGCACAAGGTACGAAAGCCGCTTCACACTTATTCGGCATCAAGAAAAAAGTATCTGGATTAAATTTTAAACCGATCAGCCCATCTGCAAAAGATGACCTTGTTTTACCTCGGGGCTATAAATATGATGTTGTCGCTTCTTATGGTGATGTCATCAACAACGCCGGTGATACATTTGGCTACAATAATGATTTCACCATGTTTTTCCCAATCAACAACTCTAATCAGCGCGGTCTTTTATGGGTTAACCATGAATATACGAGCGATCTTTGGGTAACAGGCCCGAAAACAAATGGTAAATATTCAGCTTCACAAATTCAAAAGCTTCTTTATAATCAAGGCGGTTCGATTATTGAAATCTACCAGGATGACGAGGGTGTCTGGAAGATGGATATGAAATCGCGGTATGCCCGCCGCATCACAGGCTTGACACCGTTCCGGCTGACAGGCCCTGCACGCGGTTCAAAAGCTGTGGGCAATGTCGATATTGTGCAAGGGACATTCGCAAACTGTTCCGGCGGGAAAACGCTGTGGAATACAGTATTATCTGCAGAAGAAAACTATGAGTCAACGTCAGCGGCTGCTTCATTAAATGAGACACATTACGGCTGGATTGTGGAAGTTGATCCATTTGACAAAAATTTTGCCCCGCGCAAGCATACCGCACTCGGACGATTCCATCATGAAAACTCAGCCATGGGCTTAACGAATGACGGTCGCATTGCGGTTTACATGGGCGATGACAAAGCAGATGCATGTGTCTATAAATTCATCAGTAAAAACAAATATCTCAAGTCCCGCAAACAGGCAAATTCTGATTTGCTCGAAGAAGGAACATTGTATGCGGCGAACATGTCAAAAGGAACATGGGTTGCACTGACGATTGAAGCCGTTCGTGCTGCAGCGAAAGACAACAAAAATTTGCTCGCCAAATTCCAGACGCAGGCTGATGTGCTTGTTCATGCTCACGAAGCAGCTGTTTTACTTGGTGCAACACCGACAGACCGTCCTGAAGATGTGGAAATCAGCCCATTTGATAAATCTGTTTTTATCGCCCATACAAACAATGCAAAACACGGCAACATGCACGGACATATTACGCGTTTTCTTGAAGACGACGATGATCTCGGTTCCCTCACATTTGATTTCGAAATTTTCGCATGCGGCGGCCGTCAAAGCGGATTCAGCGCGCCGGATAACTTAACGTTCGACAGCGACGGCAACCTTTGGACAGTAACGGATATTTCGTCAAGCTCCGTCGGCAAAGGCATTTTTGAAACATTTAAAAACAACGGTGTATTCGTCATTCCTACAAGCGGCCATGCAATGGGTGAAGCGTACCAATTCGCATCCGCACCGGTCGAAGCGGAACTGACGGGTCCATGCTTCACTGATGATGAAACAACATTGTTCCTCGCTGTACAGCATCCGGGTGAAGAAACAGAAGATATCAACAATCCGACAAGCATGTGGCCGCACCGAAAAGGCGATAACCAGCCGCGTCCATCTGTCGTTGCGATTACAGGCTTTAAATATTAAGGAGGATTTTACATGCTGCAAAATATTGGAGTACCGGGATTAATTTTAATTCTCGTCATCGCATTAATCATTTTTGGCCCGTCAAAACTGCCGGAAATCGGCCGCGCTTTCGGTTCAACGCTGAAGGAATTTAAAAAATCAACGCGCGATCTTGTATCAGATGACGAGGAAGAAGTGGAAAAACCGAAGAAAAAAGAAAAAACACTTGCTTAAAAAGGAAGGCTTTTAGAGACAAGTTGTACGTAAACAAAAGAAGGCGGAGATGTCTCAAAAGTTCATCGAGACATCTCCTTCTTCATTTCGATGGCCGGATTTTTTGATCTCGGGCCGGTTTTCTTGCTCTTTTGGCCGGATTTTCGGTGAATCCGGCCTTCATGATATAGAATCCGGCTGTAACATCGATAAATCGGCCTCAATGGTGCAGAATCCGGCCGTCCATCCGCCATCCGCAGCCTTTAGGGAGGAAATACAAGTGGAAGATCAAAATATGAAAGCACTCGAACATTTTGAAGAAATGCGTAAACGGCTGATCATTACCGTCACCGCGTTTCTCGCCTTTTTCATTGTCTCCTTCACATTCGTGCAGGATATTTACCATTACATCGTCAAAGATTTGCCGTTCAAATTGGCGCTTCTCGGGCCGGGTGACATTTTGATGGTATATGTCATCATCGCCGCTGTCGTCGCCGGTGCCGCCTCGATTCCAGTCGCCGCGCACCAGCTCTGGCTGTTCATCAAACCCGCTCTCTCGCCGGTTGAACGAAAAGTAACGCTCACGTATATCCCGGCGCTGTTTTTGTTATTTCTCGCCGGTTTATCATTCGGCTACTTCGTATTATTTCCGATTGTGCTGTCGTTTTTAATGTCGCTGTCCGGTAACATGTTCGCGACTTTTTTCACGACCGAAAAGTATTTCAAATTTTTGCTTCATCTAACATTGCCATTTGGTGTCCTTTTTGAAATGCCTGTTGTGATGATGTTTTTAACAAGCCTTGGTATCCTGAATCCTTACAACTTGCAAAAAATGCGTAAATTCGCCTATTTTGCACTGATTGTCGTCTCGATTTTAATCACGCCGCCTGACTTTTTATCCGATGTCCTCGTCATCATTCCGCTGATTTTACTGTATGAAGTGAGTGTATCGCTGTCAAAAATGGTATATAAACGAAAAATGGCTGCCGCCGCGAGCTGAGGATCGCGGCGTACAGCCATTTTTCATGCATAATCAAATTTTATGTTTCAAAATAAAAATGCTTATGCAGGCTGCATCCAGGGTTAAAGGATGTCCCACAGCTTGGGCACTCCGAACGGCAGTCCAAATACTCCTGAACCGTCAGCTCATGACCGCAGCCGCCGCACAGTACCGCTTTTTCATCAAACTTCTCTTTCGGCCACACTTTTGTATTCCCGCAACCGTCTTCCTCATGGCAGCTATGACATGGGTAATACGTTTGGCAGCAGTAAAATTTAATGGCGATCCGGTCAATTTCTTTATGGTAGTGTGAACAGCGCGTTTCTGAATCAATCACACTGCCCCGCACATCATGTCCTTTTACGTTCATTCTCTTCCTCTCTCCTCACACTTGTCTTATATACAGCACACGGCAGAAAAAAAGCCGCCCCGACAAATCTGTCAGGGCCGCTTCTTTACCGGCGGAAAAAAGTGCCGCTTAATTGATCTTTATAGGTGACGATGATCGCCATCGCCAGGAAAAAGTACGTTGTAAACGTTTTGTCTTCCCATATATTATACAGAAGTCCGCAAACAAAGATACCGATGAGCATTGATAAAACCGGAATGGCCATCGGATGATCATCACGGCGCTTCCATAAAATCGCGAGCATGCCAAGCAGGAACACCGCAAAGGCAATGACGCCAAGCGTACCTGTTTGGACAATGACTTGAATGTACTGATTGTCTGAATAAATATTAAAATAAATATCATATTTTTCGTAAATAGGCGATAAATAGCTTTTTGTCGCCGAGTCGCCGTACGTGGCAAAGCCGGTGCCGATAATCGGATTGTCTGTAAAGATTTCAAATCCTTTGTTTACAATAAACAAACGGCCGGTCTGTTTGCTCAGCTCTACTGTGCTCAGTTCAAATGTCTCTTTTAGACGCTGACCTTCCACCGTAATTTCCGGTCCATCTCCTCCTTCTGAAGGCGCAGGACGCGGAACATCATTTAAAATGTTAGCTTCAATGTAGCGCGCAGCGGACGCAACTGGCATATTGACAAGCACAACACCGATGGCGATAGCCGCAATCGTCATTGCAACGGCACGCCAGTTGCGCGTTAACAAAATGTAAACGACAAAGCCGATGGCAAAACCGATCCACGTCCCGCGCGAATACGTTAATGTCCAAACACCCATCATCAAAACCGCGCTAATAAATAACAAAATTTTCACCCATCTGGCCGTTACAAGTGAACGCAAATACATGACGCACATAAACGCAATGGTCAAATATACCGCAAAAACGTTCGGATTATTAATCCATCCATATATGCGGACGCGGTTATTTGGTGACAGCGCACGGTTCACCCAAGCTTCCGGCATCATCATTGTCCGGACGGATAACTTTTCGACAAGCCCCTGTACGACAAGAAGCATGGCAGTCGCCGTCGTTACCCATAAGAAGCTGATGACATCCTCTTTCGTCAATGAAAGGCGTTTCGCCGCATAAAATACGAGGTACGTAATGACAAAGGCACGAAGCTGAAAAATAATAGCATTGATCTCAACACCTGTTAAAAGGGCGGAAACGACACCGATCGCGAGAAATGCGAAGAAGCCATATTCAAAGGCGTGGAACCGGAACCATGAACGGATGTCCCGCCGCGTGTCCCATAATACACGCAATGTGATGGCAATGATGATTAAATCACCCGCCAATTTTAATCCCGGCGCCATTTCTGTTAAAAAGGAACGCATCGGGAAATAAATAAGCAGAAACAAGAGTCCCTCTTTCGGTTTCAAGTATGCCATTACCGCTGTAATAACAGACACAGCAAGAGCCAAAGCCGGAACAGAAATCAACGCAGCGGCGAGAAATAGGACAGCCGCGGCGCCTGCCATGCTGTATGAAAATCGATTATTCATTCTATTATTATATCCTTTCACTTTCATCTTTAAAAACACGCTCACAATATTGTATCAGAAAAATAAAATGCGCGCATCCAACCATAAAAGTGAAAAAACTGCATGAATGCAGTTTTTTCGCTCTTATTTACTAAAAAATGTCGATGTCAGCTCTTCATGCCATTTTTTAAAAATAGGACTATCGTATGTGACCATCCGTTCAACCATATTCGTTCCCTGATAAAAAATCATGGCTTTTTCATCGAGGCCGTAGCGCTTTGCAAAGTCCATATACATCGTAAACGTTTCGGCCCCCTCCGCCGCCTGCGTTATGCCATATGAATCAATTTCGATGGTAATGCCCGTGCCATACATTTGAGCATTAACAAACGCTTTATGAAGACGTTCTTCTTTATTCGAAACCGACGTACGGAACGCATTCGGCTGAAGGAAAGCGGCATCAAATCCATATGATTTCCAATGTTGGAAGTTTGTCGATGTCGCATGCGGTGCATAAATAAGGAATTTGTCCTTCTGATGAATTTTGTGTGAAATTGTTGAAAGAAGAAGTCCGTCATCCTGCACGCGGACGGTTTCATTCATCCAGTAATATCCTTTAAATGTGATATTTGTGAATCCAAATTCTTTCCACTTTTTTTCGACCTGCGACATGTACCAGTTGACAATGTCGTATCGCGCATACACATCGTTGGCGACTTCCCGTCCGTCCATGGTTACGAACGCCCCGTTCCATTTCGGATAAGGAATTGAAATATATACATTCACGTGCTGATTTTTTTGTTTCGCCGCTTCATTTAAATTTTGCAAAACACCCGTTTCAGAAAAGGTCCGGTCCATATATGCCTGCCAGTCCGCATAGTTCGCATCATTTTTCGGCGATTCGACCAGTTCCCCTCCATCATATGTACGGCCCAGCACGATAAACGTATCAAACATATCCATCTCTCTGCCGTCAGGCGATGCATAACTTAAATAGTGGTGAAAAAACGCTGGTGTGAAGGCTGTTTTTCGTTCCATTCCGTTGTACATGAGCACACCGCTTTTAATACCGGTTTTGTCTGCACTCGCAATTTCTTGTGAAAATTGCTTATATTTATTGCTTGTCGGATGAATCGTCCCATTTGTGTACTGTGCTGCCCGCTCAAACGCTTCTTCAATAGTCGAGACTGTTTCCATGACATTTCCGCTGCTTCTCACTTCATAACTGAGCGGCTGCTGGAACACGCGGGATAAAAACGCACTGAACTGAGCCCGCGTCACATTCTCAAGCGGTCTGAATGTCCCATCTTTATAGCCGGTTGTAATATTACGGTAGGCAATAGCATCCACGGCTTTATAATAGGGATCATTCGCCGGTATATCGGTAAATGACGTCGATTCTGTTCCTTTAAAAGCAAAAGCCGCGGAGAGCGCTTTCGCCATTTCATTTCGAGTCAGCGGCGCATCCGGCATAAAAGCACCCTCTTCCGTTAAAGAAAGAAGTCCTGCATCCACGACAGGCTTAACCGCTTTAAAACCTGGAGAAGATTCCGTCATATCACTGATGCCATCCGGATCAACCGGTTTTTCAGGGATGCCCGGAACTGGTTTTGTTTCCGGATTCGTTTCTTTTGTCGATTTTGTGGTTTCAATATCTTCAATCACCTGTTCGACCGGTTCGATCACACGCATCAGCATAACCGCCGCGTCTTTTCGCTTAATCGTTTCACCCGGTTTAAACTTCCCATCCGAATAACCGCTGATGACTTTATGTGAGGATAAAAATTTAATATCTTCATATGCCCAATATTTATAGGAAACGTCTGAATAATTCGCCGCATCCGCAGATGACGGCTGAATGGACGCCCCAATTAAACTGCATGCAGCCAAACCAAACAACACCTTTTTAATCTTCATTATTTCCTCCTGTTACATTCTTATTAAATTAAGTTTAACATAGCGTTTCAGATTACAAAGGAAATTTTTTATTATTTTTTTACAATATTTGAACAATCTGCTTTTGTCGAAAAGTCCCGCCTAAAAAGACGGGATGTTACTATTAGTGAAGTGTATTGTACAACTCTCTATATAAACGGTTGTACGTTGAATCGTTGTATGTCGCCATCCGGTTTACCATATCTGTTCCCTGATACATAATTAAGCTTTGACCAGGGAGCCGGTATCTGTTCGCCATCTCTAAATAATCCATGAAATTACCAGAACCGCTGGCAATTTGGTGCGGCGAGTAGGAGTCGATTTCAATATTAAGCCCGCTTCCGTAGACTTGCGCCCGCAAAAAGGCCCGGTGAAGACGCGCATCTGTATCATTTAAATCGAGACGAAACGCATTTGGCTGTAAATAGGCACCGTCAAATCCGTACGTTTTCCAGCTTTCAAAATTGGTTGAGGATGCATGGGGGGAATAAATAAACGTTTTGCCGGATTTATGTATAGCTGCCGCCGTCTGTTCAACAAGCTGCTCATCTTCAAGTGAAATGACTGTCTCATTCAGCCAGTAGTAACCTTTAAATGATAAATTCGTATAGCCTGCCGCTTTCCATTTGCTTTCAACTTGCTGGCGGTACCAATTGACAAGCTTTTGACGCTCCGGCAATGTATTTTTCACACTTTTCCCATTTGGAAGCACAATCGATTCTCCCTGTTTAGGATAGGGAATGGCGATATACACAGTCGGTTTCTTTCCAAGCTCCTTTGCATCCTTATTCAAAGCAGCCATTGCGCCATCAGCTGCAAAGGTGCGGTCTGCATACCATTTAAATTCTTTGTAATTCGCTTTATTGCGGGACGTTTCCGCAAATTCGCCGGTGACGCTGTAATTCCGTCCTAAAATAATAAAGGAATCAAACATCGTGCCGGTATAACGCTCATTTTGTTTATAAGCTAAATACGGCTTGAAAAATTCATTGTCAAATAAAGAGGGATTTTCTGCCCCATTATAAATTAGCACACCGTTTTTAATGCCTGTTTTGGTCATCGGCTGCGGTCGCTGTGCGTATGTAATAAGAGAATTGCTGACTGGATGAACCGTCGATCCCGCTGTCCGGACCGTCTTATTAATGGCATCCGTTTCGTTCTGGTACGAGGCGATCGTCTGCCCATTCTGCTTCACAACATATTGAAGCGGCTTTCCGTATATACGCGCTAAAAATGTTGAAAATTGCGCCCGGTTAACAGTTACGTCCGGCTTAAATGTTCCATCTTTGTAGCCGGATGTCACATCATTTTCGGCTATGGCATCGACAAATTTGTAAAAGGGATTGCTCTTCGATACATCTTTAAAAGAAGACGCGCCTTTGCCTTTGTAGTTGTAAGCGACAGCAATCACTTTCGCCATTTCTTTTCGGCTGAGCGGTCCATTCGGATTAAATTTATTCCCTGAAAGGGTGAACAATCCTTTATTCACCGCCGCCATTATTTCCTTATATCCGCCCATTGTCGCTTTCATATCCGATGGCTTTACTGAAGGATTGGAAGGCATCGGCCACTTCAGCGCCCGGACGACCATAATCGCCGCATCTTTGCGCGTTAATGTTTTGAGCGGCTGAAAAGTGCCCCCTGCATACCCTTTAATGACTTGTTTGTCTGTTAAAAATCGAATTTCATCGTGTGCCCAGTGATCCCGCGGAATGTCTTTAAACTGAGCACCTCCGGCTTGATTAGGCAGGGTTGTACTAAATAATAAAACACTTAACAATAAAAAGACGGCTTTCTTCACCGGATGATCCTCCAAACTAGTTTAATAGGACTATTTTATCAGTGCATATCCGAAAACAAAAGACAATTTTGTCAAAAAAAAGAAGAGAGCATCACGCTCTCCATTTCTAATGTTGGTTTCAGGGTTGTTTGCGATGTATAAATTTTGGCCGCTGTAATTTTCAAGCGTAACAAACTGCCCATGCAAGGACTGATTATATAGACCATTCACAAATAAAAACACAACCGGAATCAAAAAGAAGCCGGCCGTTTTAAACGGCAGCTCTTTTTTTCGCCAGAATAGCAGCCATACTAAAAAGAGCAGAATAAATACATACAGAAAATGCGGACGGTACAATAAACTGAGCGACAACAGGATCATCTGCGCCGCAAACAGCTTCACTTTATGTTCCCGTTCAAACAGTCACGATAAGGAGTTCAGACAATGAACAAATTCACACTTTTCTCTTCCGCTACTGCCGTTTCGATTGCCGCTGTCAGTGCTGTGCCTCAAGCGCAGGCTGAAACTGTCCATTCATTTAAAGATGTAAGTGCAAACTATGATGAAGCCGTTAGTTTTTTATATGAATTTGAGATTATTAAAGGAGTATCATCTACGGAGTTTGGCACATACAAGCCATTGACACGGGGCGATGCGGCCGTCATTTTGGCCAACACGCTTTTTCTTGATACCGAAAGCGCGCCCGATGCCGGGTTTACAGACGTAAACAGCCGCATAAAAGGTTCCGTTAATGCGCTCGCTGAAGCAGGTATTATTTCCGGAGTGACATCAACCGAATTCAAGCCAAATGACACATTAAGCCGCGGTGCCATGGCGAAGCTGCTTACGCTCGGATTCGAGCTGCAGGATTACGCAGTGGATACACCATTTAAAGATGCCTCCGGTGTATTTAAACCATACATTAACGCCTTATATGGAGCGGAAATTACAAGTGGTAAATCGAAAGATACGTATGGTACGCAGCTTGATATTACACGCGGTGACTTTTCAAATCTGCTCTATCGGACTATTTTATTCGCAGATGAGCTGTATTATTTTCCAGTAATCGGAAGTTACAACCTCACTTCTCCAACATCGATCGACATTACGCTGACGGAAGCCGTACCAGAAGAATGGAACGCGAAAGAAACCGTTGAATTTCTTCAGTTCTCCGTTCAACTGAAAGACGGTACAGAAACCATTTTTGATCCGACAGCTTACCGTTTGTCACAAGACCGTAAAACCGTCACGGTTGAGCATACGACATATGATTTAACAGGAAAAGAAGGCACGCTTTTCATTGACGACTTTGAAAATGTCATTGAAATTCCATTCAATTTCACAACAGCTGCCGCTGCTGACGCCAGTTTACAAAAATCGCTTCAAAACATGCCTGCAACAACAGGTACTGCTCAATAACAGCAAAGGGGCTATCTCGAAAGTTTATCGAGACACCCCTTCTTATTTCCATGGCCGGATTGTTTGAGCTTAGGCCGGAATCTTGAATGCAGGGCCGGATTTTCTGATTTTCCGGCCCTGCATCGTTGAATTCGATTAAAATAGCACAGAATCCGGCCATCCGCAACTTATGATTCCAGCCCGAGATGGCTTTTAAACTCCCTGGATACCCGATTCCGTTCTTCGTCACTGACTAAATAGTAATAAACACCATTGATTCGTTCATTACTTCCGTCAATCGTTACCGTTTCAATATTGTTGCGTGCAGATGCGTAATTTTTTTGAATGGCTCTCATGTCCCCGAGCGATAAGTTTGTCTGCACATTTTCACCGACTGCCTTCATGACATCGTTAAATTTAAAAATCATATCCGGGCTGCTTCCTTTATCAAGAATGCCTTCCATCACCTGTCTCTGCCGGGCCTGTCTGCCGAAATCCCCGTTTGGATCTTCTTTGCGCATGCGCGTGTAGTTCAATGCTTCCGATCCGCTGAGTGTAATACGTCCTTGCGGGAAATCATCACCGCCGTACGAAAAAGCAAAAGCGTTGTCCACTTCCACCCCTCCGACAGCATCCACCATTTCCTCGAGTCCTTCCATGTTCATTTCCACATAATAGTCGACCGGCACATCAAGGAAATTTTCCACCGTTTCAGCCGCCATGGTCACACCGCCAAACGCATAGGCATGATTGATTTTATCCTCTGTGTTCCTCCCGGCAATCGTCACACGTGTATCGCGCGGAATACTCAACATTTTCGCCGTATTCTCTTTTCCATTTACCGACATAAGCAGCATCGTATCCGAACGTCCTCTATCTCCTTCACGTTCATCCACTCCGAGCAGGAGAACAGTAAAGCCTTCTTTATCCTGCAGAGATACATCATCTGAACGCTTATCTGAATCAAAATCTTCCCCATCCAGCGCATTTTGGACAGACTGGTACACCATAAATGCAATACCGGCTCCAATAAGCAAAAAAATGAAAAAGCAGCCCATTAATACTTTTCGTTTGCCGCGCTTTTTCTTCCGTTGTTCCCGTCTTCCCATCTTTTAAAGCTCCTTCAGCTGTTTTTAAAAGAATAACATAAATGGGGAAACGGCACGACTCTCAAGAGTGCCGCTCCTTTATCACCGGCCGCGTCATCGATTTATAAAGAAGATCCTTTTAACGAAAAAGCGATTCAGAACGGCCCGTCCTGGCGATGGATGTCACATTGAATGGTCACGATAACCCCTTTTTCATTATGGCCTTCACGACAGCTTCTCTATTCTTTTTTAAATTGCATACCTCGTTATTTTCCCGCTTTTTCACGAAAGATTCAGCATCAATTGTGTTAAGCGTTCAGCGAATTGCTGATCGTCTTCTTTTCTCCGCTTCTTCGGGCCTTTCAATCGCCCTCCCGCCTGACGGATTTTTTTGGCTGTATGCCGGCTCAGCAGCAGCTGATCAATATTTTCAGGGGTATATAGCCGGCCGTTTTGATCAATCGCATAACCTTGTTTCGCCAGCACCATGGCAGCCAGTCCATAATCCTGCGTCACAACAATATCTCCTTTTTGCACGCGGTTTACCAGTACAAAATCGACCGCATCCATTCCTTTCGATACGATAATCGTTTCCGCGCCGGGACGCGTCATTTCATGAGACGTATCGCAAATTAACAGAACCGGCAGCCCGTATGTATTTGCAATATCACACGCAATATTAACCACCGGACATCCATCCGCATCTATTAATAATTTCGTCATTCTCTGCACCCGTATCATTCATTTATTTTTCGTTTATTCAACAGAGCCGGCCGTTCAATAGGATATCTCCTTCCTAATTGGCCGTCCGATCCTTTTCTTCTTCCTCGCTGTGCATTTCAATACAACTCCATCTGGGATTAGATATTCACTTATCCATATTTTGTACAACATCGGCATCCCCCGTCAAGCAATTACAAAATAACAAGGAACTTTTTCCGCATTCCGGCGTATAAAAGTAAGGAAAGGAGTTGTTCATATTGAATTACAGTCAATTGCGGGAAAAAGCCCGTGCATCACTGAAAGGCAGCTGGCTCACCGCCATTACGTTATTCGTTGTCTCCACCCTCGTTTTTTCGCTTCCAGACTATTTGATCAACTTCAACACAAATCCGGACGACTTTACGGTCAGAGATGTCATCAGCCTGCTCATTTCGCTCTTGCTGCTCCCGATGACGATTGGTCTTATTTGGGCATGGGTTGACTTATCACGCGGAAAACGGATCGGATTCAATCATTTAATCGAGCCGTATCAGAAGATTTTTATCAAATCGATTGTTGTTTCTCTTTTACAAGGATTATTTATTTTCTTATGGTCCCTGCTTCTGATTGTTCCCGGCATTATTAAATCTTTTTCTTATATGATGACGTTTTACATTTTACGCGACCGCCCCGAGTTATCGCCGCTGCAGGCCATTACGGAATCACGTAAAATGATGGATGGACATAAAGGGGAAGCATTCGTCCTGGGACTGTCCTTTATCGGCTGGCTGCTGCTTGGACTTGTTACAGTCGGGATCGCACTATTATGGGTTGTTCCATATATAAGCGTTGCGTTTGCTCATTTCTACAATACGATTCGGGCAGACTATGAAGAAAAACAAACCATATAAATTATCAAATAAACAGTCCAGCTGCAGCGGACTGTTTTTTTAACATCATAAAAGCCGTTCTTTTTCTTTTTACTTCTATGATGATTACCCCCTCTACTTGATGTATACTCATAGAAACGATTCATGACTTTTTTCATGGGGGAATGCAAATGTCTGTATTGAAACTAGTAAAATGTGTTTTGGCTGTATTTCTTGTTCTTGGCTCTCTAAATCTCATTTCCGCTGAAGGTGCAGCGAATGATGCAAAAACAAGAGAGCGTGAAGACAAACTTGCACAGGAAAAAGAAAAGCAAATTTTGATTCAATATAAAGAAAGCAGTAAAAAGAGCGAATATGCGGCAAAAAAGAAATTGTACTCGGCAAGCATTTCAGCGATTGAACCCATTGCCCCTCTCACAGAAGTCATTACGGTTAAAGACAAAAAAAATGTCGATGCCCTCATAAAAGAATTGAAGAAAGACAACAGCGTTCAAATAGTAGAAAAAAATCGCATCTCCCACGTATCCGCCTTAACGAACGATCCATATATATCCAGCCAATGGTGGCTTGATACCGTCAATGCGGTACCGGCATGGCCACACACGGATCAGCAGCGGAAGCAAATCGTCACAGCCGTTATTGACTCCGGACTGGACACGAGCCACGTTGATTTAAAAAACAAAATCGCGCGCGGCGGCTATGACTTTTATAGCGGCACCGCGGTGATGAGCGATCCGAACGGCCACGGAACAAAAGTATCGGGTGTTATGGCGGCGGAAGCGAATAACGCCGCAGGTATTGCGGGAGTAACCGGGGAGTTTGACGTAAAAATCCTGCCTCTGCGCGTAGCAAATTATGAAGGGGAATCCTATGTCTCCGATGTGATTGAAGCCATAGATTATGCCATCAGCATGAATGTCGATGTCATTAATATAAGTCTCGGCAGTGACTCGTCCTCCAGCCTCGAAAATGCGGCGATTCAGCGGGCGGCTGATGCCGGCATTATCATTGTGGCCTCCGCCGGCAATGAAGCACTGGAAGGCAATCCGATTTTATACCCCGCTTCCTATGAGAATGTCATTTCCGTCGGTGCGGTCGATCAATATAAAAACCGCTCATCGTTTTCAAACTATAATTCATACGTTGACGTCACCGCACCTGGAGAAGAAGTTTATACAACAGCTCCATACCAAAGCTATGAATATGTAAACGGAACCTCTTTTTCAGCGCCCATCGCAGCCGGTATCCTCTCCATTGCAAAAGCGCTAAAGCCTGAACTGACTGTGGATGAAGCATCAGACCTGATCGAAACCACAGCCGACGATTTAGGAACAGCCGGCTACGATATACAATACGGACATGGATTAGTCAACGCAGGACGGGTTGTCACCACTCTTTTAGCTGACAGTGCAGCATCGGTTACAGGCGTTCAGCTCGACAAAAGTACAGTTAATATGAGCTTCTCCTCACCGACAAGTTCTGCGTCGAATACAGCAGAGACGAAAAAACAGCAAATGAATGAAGCCACCAAAACCAAAACAGCGATTATGGACGAAACACGCCTTGTAAATGAATTGGATTTATATGAAAGCGAACCTAATGACGATACATCGTCCGCCAATAATATTTCACTCAACAGCTATCTATCCGGCAGTATTACAGACTATTATTTTGACACAGATTACTACCGCTTTACCGTCGATCAGCCCGGCACGTTTACCATCGACGCCGCATGGGTGAGCGGCTATGTCGCGGGATATGGCTATGAAGATGACCTTGAAGTTGTCCTATTAGATGAAAATGGCGACATTATGACATACGCTGATTATCAGCCCTTTTCGGACGGTACCGCCAGCCGGTTCATGAGCCGGCACATTGATGCAGGAACGTATTATATCACCGTTTTCCAATCATCCGACTACCAGTCACTTTACACAGATGAATGGTACGGCATCTCCGCCATGTTTGAAGCGGACCAATCAAGCGAACAGCCGGCGCCTGTCATTTCTCTTACGACAGACACCCTTTTCTTGAAAAAAGGACAGAGCGACAGCCTTTTACAGGCGGGCAATTCAATCACGGCGATTCAGTGGTCGTCCAGTAACCCCGCAGCCGCAGCTGTCGACCAAAATGGGAATGTGACGGGAACCGGCTATGGAAAAGCGGTTATTTCCGCAGCGGCAAATGGAAAAACGATTCAATGCGTTGTGAAAGTAACAGCGGATACGGTCAACCCGACAGCCGCGTTATTTGAAACGGTTTTGCCAGCGGATGCGCGAAATAAAAATGTAACGTGGAAAAGCAGCAATCCCTCAGTTGCAACGGTCGACCAGTACGGCATTATCACCGCCAAAGGGCAGGGAACCGCCGTTATTACAGTCATTACAGACGAAGGAAACTTCCGCGCGTCCAGCACTGTAAACGTCACAGGAAGCAAAACAACGTGGACAGACTTTTCAGCAAAAGACGTAAAAACAGACAAAGTGTTCACTGTGCAATTTAACTTTCCGGTCGACCCGCAATCTGTCAACAGCACCAATATATATGTGGCAGCTGACAAAGACGGTATAAACCGGATTCCTGAAGCTCAAGTATATGTAAACGCTGAAAACAACCAGCTTATCCATATCGCACCAGGTATATCATGGCCGCCCGGTACGTACTACTTATTCGTCACCAATCAGTTAAAAAGCACAGACGGCAAAACACATAACAAAAATATCCGTATGCCATTTACCGTAACGAATTAACAAAAGAAGGAGATGTCTCAAAAATTCATTGAGACATCCCCTTCTTCATTTCTATAGCCGGTTTGCTGTTTGTCTTTACAATCCAATTATTACAAATAATAATTGACACCTATCCTATTGACTCGTTTCTTCGCTTTCACATTCCAAATATTTTTCCCGCCAGTCTACCCGCTCCTGCTCTTCTATTTGCTGTTCGAGCGCTTCATCCCAGCGTTCAAGCGCGACATTCCAGACACGCGCGTAAAATGTGTCCTGTTCTTGGTTGTACAGGCGAAATTCCAGGCAGGGGACGTATTCGACCGGCCGTTCTTCCGTATGAGTGATGCGTGCGATAACGATTTGAAAACCGTCTTCCCCAATAGCGTTCTCCCATTCAGCCAGTGACTGTAGGATGTGGTCTGTTGTGGCGGACCGCTCATTTGCATACCGATAAAGCGGCATGTCCTCTTCCTCTTCCTTTTCAGCTTCATGAAGTTTCGCCAACGCCGGCCAAAATGCATCGTGAACCGGACTGTACACCATCTCCGTCGACTCTTCTTCCATTTCTTCCTCCACGAAGCCTTTTGCGAGCTGCTCATGTCCTTTTTCCGTCAGCTTGAAACCTTCTTTTTCGAGACAAATTAAGCCCATCCGCTGCATTTTTTCGATTAAGTCTGCAATAAACAGCTCCTCCACTAGCAGCATTTCCGACAAATTGGCGGCGCGCCGGATCACAGTTTCCTGAAATGAAAGGAGCATCATTTTCATGAGAATGTCTATTTTCGCCCGCTTTGCCCGCTTGAAAGCCACGTCATAAGTGGCGACCGGCAGCCTCCAGATGGCTGAATCTTTTATCTGAACAGCGGAATTCTCAAGCAGCTTCCCGCGCAGACGTTTGTCCAGACTATACATATTGCTTCACCTCCGCCAGCGTTCGCAAGCCGTTTTGTCTGTTAACTGCTGCTAATACGTGCTTATACATTTTTTTCGTGTCTGCTTGTTTCGGCCGTTCGGTAAACATTTTCGTGCTGCCAACCAATATAAGCAGTTCTCTCGCTCGTGAAAGGGCGACATTGAGACGGCGATAGTCTTTGGCGAAGCCGATGTCATCTTGCTTATTGTGGTGATTGCGTACCATACTCAGCAGAATGACGTCCATTTCCATCCCTTGAAACCGGTCAACGGTGCCCGTGCGAATCGTTACATGCCGCAAACGCAGCTCCTGCTGAATGAGCCGGTCGAGCCGTTTTACCTGCTCTCCGTAAAAGCTGATCACACCAATGCTTTTGAATTCGTCCTCTTTCATTCTTCCGGCCCGCTTCGCCTCTGCCGCCGCTTCGTCCAGTTCTTTCAACAGAGCGCCAATTTCCCGCAGTTCTGCCGAGTTATAAAGACTTTTTCCGCCTTTCATCCTTTCTTCAAAAAATGCCGGCTCGTTCGGCATGTCCAGCCAAATTAAATGATTGTTCCGCTGCACGAGCGGCGATTCAAGCATGTGGTCCCGCTCCGAATCAGAATCCACCAGTCCGCACTGCAGCCGGTCGTTTTCCTGCTCATAAAACGGCGTGATGGTTTCCATAATGTCTTTATGCATCCGATATTGAATGGCGAGCATCGTTTTGTTGCTTTTCGGCAGATTTTTAAATAACCGCTCAAACAGCGATTCCTTCAACAGCTTTTTCAATTCCGCTTTTCCTTCAAACTCATCATTGCCTTCCGCCAGCTCCTGAAGCGTTTCTTCGAGCGTATCGTTTCCAAGCAGAGGCGGCAGCTGGTGATGGTCGCCTACTAAAATGATCTTCTTCCCTTTTAGCATCGGCAAAAGCAATTCCGGCGGCGTCGCTTTCGATACTTCATCAATAATGACGACATCAAACACAGGATAGCTGTCAATAAAATCCTTCCGTGCAGAAGCGACACACGTCGTCCCGATCACATTGGCATGCTTCACATACAGCTTGCGGATTTCATCCAAGTCATGATCACTCGCTTCACCCAGCATGGTCAGCCATTTCTGTTGAATGGATTGAAAAAGGGGCAGCTTCTGCTTTTCCTGCTTAAGCGATTCTCGTGTAAACGAAAGACTCGCCAGCTGTTTCAGCATGTTTTCATGCTCTTGCTCCGGTTGTGCTGCGAGGATGTCATGTAAAGGCGCCAATTCCTCTTCCTTCCGGCGGATCAAATCCCGCAGCTGATCCAGCTGTGTTTCGATTTGTGTGATCGTTTTTTTCACTTCCGGCAAAGAAGCCGCCTGTTTCGCTTGTTTCTTCCGATTCACTGCTGCTCTTTTCTTCACTTGTTCATAGGCTTCTTTCTTTTTCTGCAAAAAAAGCATCTGTTCCTCCAGTTGCTGAAGAGTGGCTTTCGCATTTGGAATCGGCTCATAGGACTCCCTCATCTTGTTATGCCTGTTTTGGAGCAGAGCAAGCTCTTCCTTCTGTTTTTCAAGCGATTTCAGCAACCTTTGGTGCGACGTTTGGATCACTTTCTGTTTTTGCCGAATAAGTTCTATCATTTCCTGCTGAAAAAGTGGAAAGAGTTCAACAGCTGTTCGTTTCAATTCATCAGCCGATTTTAGCCGTTTCGCCTTCCGCCATATAAATTGTCTCCGGTCATACAGCCCTTCCAAATATACCGCAAGCCGTCTCGGGTCCATTTTTGGATGCTGCTTTAATTCCTGCCTTAACGCATCCAAAAAACGGTCAATCTCATCAGCCGTATAAGAGGAAGAACCCTGGGGCGTGCCTAGCCGTCCCAACAGCTGCTCAACGTATGATATGGCGCGGTTTAGCTGATCGTTATATGCTTTTAATTTCGCCAGCTGATTCATTTTCTGGCGAATGTCATCCAGCCTGTCGATCAAATACAGAGCGCGCGGCGTTCGTTCCAGATTATGTTCCAGTATGATCCATTTTAAGCCATCCACTCGTTTGACCGACGCCGCTTTTTTTATTAAAGCGTCCAGCTGTTTGTTCATGACGGCTTGTTGTTCACACTCAGAAGCCGCTTGATCGGCCTGCTGACGTTTCTCGTTCATTTCGGCTTCAAGTTCATCGCAGGCAATCACATGGCGCAGCTTGTGAATTCTTGTTTGCAGGGCCTCCCATTCTGTTTGAATCGCCGCGCTATCCGGCTGGGTGCGAAGAAATTGCTCGTCTTTTTCAATCGAAGCGTTCAAAGAAAGAAGTGCTTCTTCTAAATTCTGCAATTGTTTTTGCGCCTCTTGCTGTTCTTGCTTCGCTGCGTTAAGGTGTTTTTTCTGCCGGCCGATAAACGCCTGGCCTTCTGCAGCTATTTTTTCAGCATGCTTTTTCGCTTCAACCGCAGCTTCGATTCGTTTAAGCTCAGGCTGAAGCTGCTCGTATTTCCGTTCATTCGCGGCCCATTCTGATTCAATTTCCGCTTCCCTCTTTTTGCGCGCTTCAAATTGAGCAGACACTTCTTTGAGCGTATGGTCTTTCCAATACTGCCCGATGTTTTCTTCAATAAACTTCTTGCCTTCTTCTTCAATGCTCTCCGTCCGTCCAACTCGGAGAATGCGAATGTCTTTGTTCGCCAACAGCCGGCCGAGTGCATTGTCGACCGCTAAATTCGACTGGGACGCAACCAATGTCCGCAGCCCCGCCCGCGCATTTTGGAGGCAAATTTCCGAAATAACTGTCGTCTTGCCGGTGCCGGGCGGTCCTTGAATCACATATAAATCTTCCGCCGCCATCGCGCCCATCACGGCCTCTTTTTGAAACTCGTTCAATCGATTATGAAGTACCGGTGCGGCCAGCTTTTTCAGTGTCCGCACCGGCGGCTTGTCTTCAAATAAAATGCGCTCCAAATCGCGGTTCGCCGCCAAGCCTTGTTCAAGGTGCTTAAACCCTTGCCGCAGCCGTTTCACCTGGCTTAATGCCGCAAAATTGCTGAATACGACTTCTTTCTGGCTGACATCAAACTGCTGCTGCCGGGCCCGTTCCGCCATATGCCCATGCAGCTCCACTTCCATTGTCCGGGCCGCCGCATTCACTTTCAGCACCTTGCCGATATCTTGCTTGAATCCTTTTATTCGAACGCTCAAATCCTTCAGCGATTTCCAGTCATTTTCCTTCAGCTGGCAGCCTTTAATCGTCACCCTGCTGAAATCGCTGTTGAATGTGAGCCCCGAATAGCGCGACGTCATGTCCGGAATATCCGCCTGCCGCTCCTCGATTTTTAAATATCCTTCCCAGCTGGCAATGCGCTTTTTCACATACGCCGAGCTTTCCTGCGCAACAGGCATCTCGTGAATGAAGCTGAGCAAGCCGGCCGGCACGGACCTTATTCTTTCGTCAAACGTGATCCATAACGGCCGGCGCCAATTCGTCCAAACCGGTGTGTGTGCCGCTCTGGCCGTTACATTCGTTACAACGAGCCGGTCTTTCTCCACGACGACATGCATTACAATCACGAGGCCGCCGCTCTTTTCGGCCATTCGGCTATTCTCTTTATTATCCAAAAAGAGAGCTGCCGAAAGCGGACGATCTTCCTCCTGTGGATACTTCTCTATATAAACCTTAAATGACTCCTCCAACGAAAAAAACGAGCGCTCCTCTAGATTGAGCTCCCGCAATTTGTCTTTCGCCCTATTCGTCCATACTGCCGGACAGCGATATGTCTGGCTGCTCGTCTTGATCATATATTCACCTGCTTTTTGGGGCCTTAAATGTTTATCTGAAAAAGGACGGTTTTATTTATTTTTTCCCTGTCTTGCATTATAGCATATCGAACTTTTCGTATGTATTTCACTTGAATTCAAGAGACCATGACAATAGAATGCCCCCTTCCTTATGACGGTAAAAAAAGAAAAGGGACGTCTCAAAAGACTCAATGAGACATCCCTTTTTCATTTTTATAGCCGGATTTTTTGCACTTTGGGCCGGTTTCCTTGTAACTTGGGCCGAATCCCCATAAATTCGGCCTTCCCTCCATACTTGTGGGACATGCAGCCCTTTATCTTCGTGACTTATCACTGGGCCGGGAGACTGACCATTATCCTGCTTCCCATTTCGCGACTTCTTCCCGCACAATCGGCGCCACTTCTTTGCCGAGAAGCTCTATTGCTTTCATGACTAAATCATGCGGCATTGTGCCAACCGGAACGTGCAGCATAAACCGTGTGACACCAACATTTTTGCGCAAATGAATCATTTTGTCTGCTACTGTTTGCGGATCTCCAACATACAATGCACCTTCAAAGCTGCGGGCTGCATCAAAACTCGACCGGCTGTACGGTCCCCAGCCGCGCTCTTTCCCCAGCTTATTCATGACCGCCTGCGTAGATGGGAAAAACAAGTCAGCCGCCTTTTTCGTATTGTCCGCAATAAATCCGTGTGAATGAGAAGCAACCGGCAGTTTCGATGGGTCATGACCTCCATGAACCGCCGCCTTTTTGTACAATTCCACAAGCGGCGCAAACTGCACAGGGCTGCCGCCGATAATCGCCAGCACAAGCGGCAGGCCGAGAAGCCCCGCACGAATAACAGATTCCTGATTGCCGCCGCTTCCGATCCAGACCGGAAGCGGATTCTGCACCGGACGCGGATATACACCCAAGTTATTGATGGCCGGGCGATGTCCGCCTTTCCACGTCACTTTCTCTGATTCCCGTATTTTCAGCAGCAAGTCCAGTTTTTCCTCAAACAACTCGTTGTAGTCTTTCAAATCATAGCCAAACAATGGAAACGACTCAATAAACGAACCGCGCCCCGCCATAATTTCCGCCCGTCCGTTCGAGAGCGCATCTACTGTCGCAAAATCCTGAAACACCCGCACCGGATCCGCAGAAGACAGCACCGTTACCGCGCTCGTCAGCCGAATGCGCTTTGTCTGCGGTGCCGCCGCAGCCAGCACAACTGCAGGAGAGGACGCCGCAAAATCCTCCCGGTGATGCTCGCCCACGCCAAACACATCAAGCCCCACTTGATCCGCCAGCACAATCTCTTCCACCACTTCGCGAATCCGCTCCGCATGGCTGATCACTTCTCCCGTCGCCACATCCGGCGTCGTCTCCACAAACGTGCTAATTCCAATTTCCATTCAAAAACCTTCTTTCCGTTTTTTCTGCTTTAAAGGTACCACGAATGGCTTGAATGTCGGTATTACTTTGAACGCGAACAAATGCTGTCTCTTCAGTTTCAGATATAATTAACAAATTAGAGGCAGCCCCTATCATCGATGCAAAAACATCCAAAAGCTTAAAAGCCATGGCCGGATTTCGGAATATTGCCGTCCACGATTATCAAACATTGAATCCTGCTATTTTGCAGAAAATTGTGGTAAAGCACCTTTCTGTTTTTAGAGATTTTACAAAGCAGGTGAAAAAAGCAGCGAAGCACTCCTGGCCGGGGGTGCGGGCATTCCTGAATATGAACCACATGCACTCCGCTATGATCAGGAGCGACAATAGACCGCAGAAGCGATAATTTTGATGGCTTTTGTGAAGAGAAGAAAGTCTATATGGTGCAGAATCCTTCCTTCCATTCGCCATCAGCCACTTAACGCCTTTTCATTAATAAATATCAATCACTTCAAAACCATCTCCCACCGGCGCTTCCTGGGTACTTCCGTCCACACGGAACAAGAAGATCGCAAACTCTCCGCGCGTAATCGGGGCTGCCGTGCCAAATAACGCCGGTGATTTCCCGAGAGTCACTTTATTCGCCACCAGTGCCTGAACCGCCGCGTCATAATTGGACGACACATCGATAAATTCATGATCAGCCGTACCCTGCAGCTTGTAGGCACGGACAAGAATGAGCGCCATTTCGCCGCGCGTCAGCGTTTGATCTGACCCAAACAATGTTGGCGATTTTCCTGATACCACTCCCGCCTCAGCCAGTGCGCTTACCGCTTTTTGCGCGCGGGCCGGTACATCCTCAAAAGGAACTGCCGGAGCTGACTCTATATCAAGATTCAGCGCTTTTGCCAGCATGACGGCGGCATCGACACGTTTAATGCGCTGCCCAACACCAAATGCTCCATTCCCAAGACCCGACGCAATGTTTTGATCGACTGCATACTGAACCGCTTCCTCATACTGAGCAGAGACATCCGAAAACGAAACCGCCTGGCTTTGTCCTAAAGAGGAAACGAATAGCACACTCCCCAGCACCGCTGCCGCCATAAATTTATAAATCTTCCCTTGCTTTTTCACATGCGTCTCCCCTTTTCTTTTAATCTTCTATTCAATTAATGAAAAGAACCTTGTCTTGTATGTTATTTCTGCCTCTTCACCACTATTTTTATATAGACCTGAAACAGTAATGATATATTCATCACCCGGGAAATATTCTTCTATTGAATTCGGACGGAAAATAATTGTATATGGCAAAAAGCCATAGCTGTCGGTATCGATATTGAAATAGCCAGATGATCTGTCCGTATCACTGAATCGCCACGTTTTTTGATCCCGGCTTCTCGTCATCGTCACAGCCACTTCATCGAGACGGCTGGAATCATAAATGTCTCCGTTCAAACTGATCGACCACGGATCTTCTCCCGGAAAGAAGGAGGATGGAAACGCCGTTTCAGACGGCCATGCCACATACTCGTATGCAGGTTCATTATTGACATACATATTCGGCGCAATGACTTTCATCGCCGTATACGGATAGCCGTCAGCATTCTCGGCAATACCAAACCCGACTTCTTTCAATTTCGGTGATAGGATCCACCGTCTATGTCCAACACGATCCATATTACTTGCATCTGCATCGGACATATAGCCGCCGCGAATGGAAGAAATCACACTTCCATAGCCCGCGCCAATATTGCTTGTGCTGGCGCCAAGGTAGCCCCTTTCATAAAAAGACTGATCCAGGTCGGACGGCTTTGCCGGGTAATGTGATAATTCATTATTTGCTCCCATTAAAACAGAAGCCGCCTGCGCATCTTGAGAAAATTCATCATTCAGCACAACATCATCCGGCAAATAAGCCAGATAGCGAATAAAATTCGTCATGTTAACCGCATCGGCAAGGTATGCATTATGTAATGACCCGCTGCTGTAGGGCGCTGTAACAACTGGTTTTGTTTTATAGGGGCTGCCCGAATACGCCGGTTTTAGCGCCGCCCATTTTTCCTGAATGGATGCCGCACGCACTTCATACGCACTGTCAGCCTCGGTACGAATGGTAAACGGTGTTTTTAACCTCGTCTTGATATTCTCCATCTCTGTATTTTGGACACCATTGTCCACGAACAAATAATATGTCTGCCCCGGGATATACCCGCCCGCTGGCGGCAGCACAACGACAGATTTATCATAAATAGCGATCTCGTTGTTTAAACGGTGTCTCCCCTGACTGTCTGTCGTCACATAAATGTTTCCGGCAACCGAATCGGCAAGAAGATCCTCATTGAACTTTACCGTCCACTGCTTATCAGTTGGCTGCCCGGCAAAACGACCATACTTTTCGCTATACGTCTCCCCTTGGACGGCAGCGGGCGCAAAAAAGAAGAAAAAAAGTAATATAAACCATGAAAACCGTGTAAAAAAACAGCTTCTCCCCATTCGAACTCTCCCTTTATGTTTAATTATGCCATTATTATATCATTCTCTTTTGCATACTTGCTTCCCACCTTCGTAAATTCGGGTAAATTAGTATACTTTTGTCACCTATAAGCAAGAAAGAAACCCGCATCATTTTGATGTTTTTCATGAACGCTCTTCTTCTCTTTGCATTTAATAACAGAACCTATTAGTTCTTTTCGCTTGTTAATGCTATTGAATCCATCACTCTATTAAACTTATAATACATTCATACATAACAGGTCATTTGGGGGATAAAAATGAAGACATTACTGCTAGTCATTGGTTTACTCATTTTGAGCGGATGCAGTTCAAACGAAGACGCCATTCAAAACGAAGAAAAGAAGAAAGAAACAGCTGCGGAAACAGCAGAAATGAAAGCTGAAAGATCAGACGAAACGCTTGAAGAGTTACTGGAAGAAGTGGATTTTGGCACACAGTTGACGCAGTCTTGCGGCGGTCTTGCTGTTGAAATGACAACAGCCTATTTGCATGCAGATGATGTCCGTCCATCCATTATCGGCTTTTGCCATCATGCTGGTAATGCGAATTTAGAAGGAAACACAGCCGCTGTTGCAGCAGCGATCTATAACGAATCCGACAAAACATGGCATATCGATATAAATGAACATGAATTTCTCACCCATCCGGCCCGCTTTGCCGGAAATTTACAATTGAAAGACGGCAGCGAACGTGTCGTCATCGAACTCTATGAAGATCCAGCAGCGTTTGGCGGAACAGGTGCCATCATTCTTTCTTCAAAAGATAATGGTCTTGTGATCGAGCGTATCAACAGCTCCGTCACGCAAAATGGAAAAGTCTCGACAGATGGAAACAAGATTTTGATTGAAGATGACCATGTCATTGAAACATTTACATACGGCAAAAACAGCGTCACTCATACGGAAACGGTAAAGGAGACGGATACAAAAGCAGATCGGGTGATCACTTATAATAAACATAACAACGGTCCTCTTTTTGCAACCCCTGAAAACGGTTCCGTGCTGGACGTCAAGCCGGGTGATATCATCAGCTTCGTGCCGGATAAACCGCTCAACCTTGTCGATTTTCAAATTCGAACAGGCATGAAAGCAGATCCCGATCAGCCCGATACCTATATTGTTTCGGAAAGCGATATTGGTGATACGATTGAATTGGGAGAATACCCGTATGATGACATGATCATGTATACGATCGGAGATGCCTCTTTCTTTGCCTCAACAGCATTTTTTAACGAGCTGAAGGAAGAAAAAATGCCGGGTTCCAGCGTGCAATTATCTACACCCAATACAGAAATTGAATCCCTTCTTGAAGGAGAAACATTCATTCACGAATACAGCGATGCCGGCGCTAAACACTTAGAATATGAGAAGTTTATTTATGCGGTTCCGTTTCTTGAAGAAGAGGGTGATATTATCTACACCATTATCCGTAAACTGCCGTTCTCCACACCGCTGACAGGCGATGACTTCATCGAGTCTTGGGGTGAACCGGATGAGCGTATTATCGATCCTGAGTTTTCTCACGGTAATTTGACACTGCACTACAGCTTCCCTGCCGGCCACTATGCGGAAGTGCATTTGAGCGACACAATGAGTAACTCCGAGGCACGGGCCATCAGCCTGCATCGGAAAAAATAATAATTCAAAAAAGGACGCGGCCGTCGCGTCCTTGAAGCCAAAAAACAGCATTCTATCTTCTGCTTTCCGCTGTGATTTTAACCGTTTTCCCGCCAAAACTGGCCGTAACAAACGTTTTACCAGTTCGGTTTATTTTTACGACTCCTTTGTTTACCGTGGCTATTCTCGCGTTTGCCGTTTTCCACTCGGCTTCGGGGCTGACATCCACCTTTTGGCCGTCGGCGAGTGTTGCTGTTAAAGTGACTTTAGCGGTTTGTCCTGCCTTGACAGACACCTTTTGTACATCGGCCGACAAACTGCGAATCCCGGCGTCTACCGCAATCCGAACCGTTTTGCCTCCGTAAGCCGCTGAAACAGTGGTTTTGCCAAATTGATTGATGGTCACTACACCATTTGCTGCAGTGGCGACACTCGTATTCGCTGATTTCCAAACCGCCATGTTACTGACATCCGCTTTGCTCCCATCGGATAGAACAGCTGTCAACATGACGGATGCCGTTTCGGACGGTTTGCCGGATATTTTGCTTGTGCTTGCTGATAGGTGGCGAATGCCCGCATCGATGGGAATCTTAACTGTTTTTCCTTCAAAACTTGCCACAATATTTGTTTTACCATATCGCAGTACAGTTACCTGTCCGCCTTCAACTGTTGCTATTCTAGTATTTTCAGACTTCCACACCGCTTCTTTTGTACGATCTGTTTTTTGGCCATTTTGGTGCGCAGCAACGATACTTAGCGATTTCGTTTCTCCGGGTAAAGCTGATATACTTTGCATGTTGGCCGTTAAACCCGTAACAGGGCTCAAATCAGCAGATTGATTCGCTGATTTCGAGCTGCCGGCTGGCGCCTGCGTTAAACCGAAACCATAAAATGGATCTCTTCCCGCTGTGCCCAAATCTTTACTTGATTCCGTTAACTTGGAACGAAGCTCTGCATTTGTCATGGTTGGATTCACTTGTTTCAGAAGGGCTAATACCCCTGCCGCATATGGCGCGGCCATCGATGTTCCACTCGATCTCGCGTATCCGTTATTTAAATAAGGAGCAACAATCGATACGCCCGGTGCCGCAATTTCAACCGTACTTCCGGCAGAAGAAAAAGACGCACGATTATAAGAAGAATCAACCGCGGCAACAGCGATCGCAGATTCATAACGCGCCGGATAATCGACTGTATCTCCACTGCCGTCTGCTGTCCCGTCATTTCCCGCTGCCGCTACAACCAGGACGCCATTGGCATTGGCATTATCCACCATTGATTTGAAAATGTCAGAATGAGTTTGCGTCCCTAAGCTTAAGTTGACAATGTCCATTTTGTTTGTGATTGCCCAATCAATTCCGGCTAAAATGCTGGATAAATGGCCTGAACCATCCTTATTAAGCGCTTTGACTGCATAAATGTCGGCATCAGGCGCCACCCCTTTTGTGCCAAATTGATTATCTTCTGCACCAATAATTCCTGCTACATGTGTGCCGTGGCCATTGTCATCGCTGTAGGAAGCGGTATAATCCACGAACGATTGACCTCCCGCAATGACTAAGTCGTCGTGCGGGGCAACACCCGTATCCACAACCGCAATCTTAATTCCTTTTCCTGTTAAACCCGCATTCCATGCAGCCGGTGTATTGGTTGCCTGTATTCCCCAATCCAGCGTTTGGGCCGATGTATGAATAAGAATGTCTTTTTCCACCCGCTTGACACTTGGATCGTTTTTCAACTCTTTTATTTCATCCGCCGGAACGGTGACCGATGCGACAGGCACATTTTTAAAAGTACGATTAATTTCTCCGTCGGCGTCCGCAACAGCTTCTTTATCCACTTTATCTTCAAACACAACAATCACCTTTTGCTCATCTACAGGCTGCGCTGATACAACAAAAGGAACTGATGCAATGACTAAACTGCCGGCTAAAAAACCAGATAAAACCTTTTTCACCCTTTTTCTCCCTTCGATAACTGGCTGGCATACCCTATTCCCCGGCTTAGCCCCTATAGCTTTGCGTCTCTGCATTTCTGCAGATTTGCCTTTTCATGATGTTTTTTTCCAGAAAACAGGGCCATTTACATGATGTATATCGGCTGGTCAAAAATAAGATTAATAGCTTTTTTATAAATTAATAAAATATATTTACGTAAATTCCCAAAATATCATAACAGGAGCATCTTCTACATTAAAGCATTCGGTTAAGCAGCTGTTGTTATTAATCAGCGGCGAGGATGCCAGCGGGGTTCCTTATTCCGATGAGCGCATCAAAGAATTACGGGACATTTATGACTGGCCGGCTTTAAAGCAGATTATCAAGCGATGTCCTCAGTCGGAAAACGGCGGTATTCATATTCAGGATGTGTACAATCTGATTGATATGCATCTGCAGAGCGGCCGCGGGTTTTCAGTGGAAGGCCGGCTCATCCGTCCAGAGCGGATGGCGGCCGCGCGGAATACGGTGAATATGATAACGGTGATGATCCATGCACATGGCTATCGGCGAATGCTTCAGGACAAACGGACTGCGTATGGACAATATTATGAGTTCGCCAAAATTCTGGCGGAAATGATGAAAGAGGAAGGGTTATTTAAAGAAGGGAAAGTGCCGCTCAATAAACGTGATTTTTACTTGTTCAGCTAAGCGGTCATTTCAATGAACTGGGACCCGATTTTTCTCTGGCTCATTTTTAATGCACATAAAGAATTAAACGATCAACGCGATTCTTTTATCGGTGATTCTCCGCAGCCGATGAAGCTGTTTCACGATATGGCTCACTTTATGGCCGTCCGGTCGATTGGCGGGACCGAACCGGAAGCATGGTTTCCGATGAATGAAACTGCCGTGCAGCGCTTGAATGATCCAGATTATGAGACAGGCCGGCGTGTGCGGATCGGGAAGTTTTATTTTCCGCATGGCTGCCACGGCTTTCGTGAATGCCCGCCGCAAAATAATCATAAAGTTCCGAATCATCCAAACTATTTATAAGTATTATAATAGTCTATTTTTGTCCAAATAATGTTTCATATCACGAAATCCAAAACTTTACAAAAACATCATAATCTCTTAATAATCTCCATTTATCAGCAAAAAACGCGCTAAAATCGCCGTTTTCACCAAACGACTTCGATTTATTTTATCAGACTCTATTCACATGAACCAATTTTACCCAAATAAACTTTTTTTACTATAAAAGTATGTAAATTGGTTAATTTTCAATGCATTTACATATACAACCAATTTCCTATATGCTCGACATAACCCGGGAAAAAACCCGGCTGGCGCGCTAGTCAGATTGGACATGACCATGCAATTTGAACAAATCGCGCAGCAATACAATCCAATGATTCACCGCATCTTGAACAAGCTGCACATTTACAAGAACAAGGAAGACTACCACCAAGTAGGGTTGATCGCTCTATGGGAAGCATACACAAAATTCGACAGTTCAAAAGGGGAATTTCCGCCTTTTGCATACGCGTACATTCAAGGGCGCGTCATGAACGCCCTGACGAAAGACGCCGCCTTCAGCGACCATTCCGTCCTGACCGGCGAACCTGTCCTATTTGAAGGAATCGATTCCAGACCAACACCTGAAGAAACCACACTCACCAAAACGGCGGGTGCCCATTTAACCGGCCGGGCAAAACGATGGTATGAATTATCCATTATAAACGGCCTCACCAATCCGGACATCGCGCGGCGCGAAAACGTTTCGCCCGCCGCCGTCCGGAAATGGCAAATGAGCGCCATTCAGCAGCTTCAGGAGCAGTTTGGTGATGTAAAATGAGCAGGCATGCCCTGCATATCTGGCTTATCCACCAGTTCCCGGATGCCCAAATTGAAAAAGGAGACGACATCCGCGTGAATCACACGGATGGTTCACAGTGGGCCTTCATCTATCTCGATGAAAAAATGCCGCTCAACATGTGGTACGAACATCAGGATCAGTACACGTTTGCCGGCGTCCGCCCGATCTGGATCTTAGATGCCGACCTTTATTTGCGTTACTCAAAATCAAAAAGCGCACAAGGCGCGCGGCTTCGTAACCATATCCCGAAAGCCATTTTTTCTGAAACCGGCTTCTGTTACTACCTGGCAAAACGGACGCGCCGCTTGACCATCGACGTCTCATTCAAAACAAAAGAAATCTGGATCGAAAAAAACGGCCATCTATTCCCGCATCTGTACGACTTCCATGATCCCTTCCATCAGGACTGTGATCTCGAAGATGCCTTTTTCGTGAGCGGCGTGATTGCCTGTAAAAGAAGCGAAACCCGCATTTTAAACAAGCTGATGAAATAATAATGAGGAAGAGGATGTCTCAAACGTTCATCGAGACATCCCTTTCTGCGTTTCTATAGCCGGATTTTCTGATTTTGGGCCGTATTCCTTAGGTGAGGGCCGAATTTTCAGTGATTCCGGCCTTTAAGATTGGTTTCCGGCCTTTTTTGGAAAAATTCGGCCCGCGACTGTCTTTTTCCGGCCCTAATCCAGTTTGAAGGAACAAAAACAGAGAGCCTCCTCGACTCTCTGTCCTGACACCCAAATGTGCTATAATTGTAAAAATGTCATTTTGAGTGGGAGCTTGAAACATGAATAAGGTATTATCACCCGTTAATGATTTTATGGAATTTGCATCCGGTCTGCCTGATTCGTCATTGCGGGCTTATGAAACCGCCATAACCGATTACGTTTCGGACCGGCTGGAAAATGAAAGTTTCGAACATATTTACAAATGGCTGAAAAACACGCTGGCTCAAAATAGCCCCGAACATAAAAAAAGCCAATTCTCCGCTTTTGTATTGCTTTGCATTTATTCCAGAAGGATGAAGAACATCAGCAAATATAAAGAACTGATCGATGAAATGGGTATGTTTTTTTCAGAGGAACCTTTTTATCCACATATCGCAGCTCTTTATCATAAACAGCTCGATACATTAGAAGGGATGGAAAGCGCAATCTATTACTCCCGCCAGGCTGTTGCCAATTTGCCTCATCAAGTTGGCATCCTTCACAGCTATGTGGAATCAGTCATCAATGCCATCGAAAATCAAGTTGAAATAAGCGATGGTGTATTGGATGATGCAAAAGAAAAAATGAAAACCATTATGCTTCTGGACAGCAGCTATGCCAAATTTCACTGTACCCGCGGCCGCCTTTTAGCCATTTCCAGAGAATATTCACAAGCAAAAAATGCCATCAATAAAGCCATTGATTTGGAAAAATCCCATAAAAGCGATTATGCCCTGAGAATCAATGACTATCAGTCCCATCTTATCAGAATCCAAACGGCTGAATCTTCCGATGTTATCTTAAAGCAGCTGATCACCACCAAACAGGAACTGGAAGAATCACGAAAGCGCATTGAAGATTCTATGGATAAAATGAAAACGGAAAATATTCAGCTTCTCGGCTTCTTTGTTGCCATCATCAGTTTAACGATCGGCTCGTTAAATATGATTAATGATAAACCTTTTATGGAAAGCGCCCTTCTCATTATTATTTTAACAGGTTGTATTTTATTAACTTATACAGGTTTGGGCGTCTTGTTCCAGCCAAAAAACCAAAACCGCTCTAAAATTATCCTTATCTCTGTTTTTGCTGTTATTCTCATTGGAGCGGCGCTGCTTTTTTATATCACTAAACAGTAGGAGTGTTCGAATGAAATTGCACATCGAAAGCGTTTATATCCGAGGCCAGCACAGCATCAATGAAGATGCCTATGTGATGAATGAACAGAAAAAGCTATTTGCTGTCATGGACGGGGCAACCGGGCTGGGCGGCTTGCCCGGCAGCATGGCTGCAGAAATTGTCAAACAATCTCTGGACACGCCCGGAGACCAAACCTTGCTGCAAAAGGTCATAACCGGTAATAAACTTCTGGGCGAAGCTGTTGAAAAAAAAACATGCCGCAGTATCTCTTCCATTCCTAAATATGAGAGAAGCACATGCGGATTAGCCGCCATCCAGCTCCAAGACCGTACGATGGATTTTGTATCTGCCGGTGACTGCATGCTGTTTGTTCAATACAAAAATCATTCCATCAGAATGCTCACATTTGACCAAATCGATAAACTCGATGCGCTGTCCATTAGAAAAATGCAGCAGCTATGGGAACAGAAAGCAGCGGAAACAGAAACACATCCTAACGAATTATCAATGGAAGAAATGAAAAAGATCCTTGAAGAAATCCGAACAGGAATCGCCCCGCTTTTGCGGACAAACCGGGATAAACTGAATACGGAAGACGGCTACGGTATTATCGACGGCAGCCCCGAAGCTGCCGGATTTCTGGAAACTGGATCATTGCCCCTGCTGGATGCAAAGAAGATCCTTTTGCTTTCCGACGGACTAAAAATACACACAAAAAAAGAGCACCCTTCCCAATCAGACGAGTGGCTGAAAAGCGCCCAAATGGCATTTGAAAAGGGACTACACCACCTGGCTGATCAAATTATCAAAATAGAAGAGAGCGACCCTTCTTGCTATGAATATCCGAGATTAAAACAACATGATGATAAATCTGGAATTTTAATTTCACTTACATGATATCGACAACAGCAAAAAACAGCGAGTCATTTCAGAACTTTAGCATAGTGACGCATCACCGTGCCGGGGGTCGGACACCGATTTGACACCGATTTAGTTCCCTTGTGAAATACCATTAATATATGTATAATCATTATATACACAACATAGAATGAAAAAGAGAAGTGCTGGTAACACTTCTCTCCGCAACCTCTACCGTCAGGGTGGTGGTTGTCAAAAAGCTATTTGTTTTTTCGAGAACCACCCTTTAGCTTGCGACGGCGTAGGGTGGTTTTCTTGTATTCTAAAACGTTTTTTCTAAAGAGATACGCTGCACATTCGCGAACGACTCCCTTCAAAATTTCACGAAGAAATTCAAGAAATGTTTCCATGATCATCACCTCCTTTCCGAAACGGAAAGAAGCGTGACAACCAACCACCCTAACGAACTCAGTTGCACTTTCATTCCATCATATTTTATCCTGCTCATTTGAAAAACAGAAAAAAAGCCCCGCAGAGATTTCTCTCCACGAAGCTTTTCACTTTCAGAAAGGAATCGCCACTAGAGCAGGGACTGACACATAACTTCTAACAAAAAGCATTCTTGTGAATCAATCCAGCTACATAATTGTCAAAACCCGCAAACGTTGCAGTGCTGTAAGGGAGATTTTGACCGGCAATATGAATACAAGATGAATGTCCTCTAGGATAAAAGCGACTCCATCTATTTCAAGACGCTGTAAGCACTGCATAATCAATTGAGGGCTGGGGGTCTGACACCAATTTTACAATTCTTTACTTCTTGTAAATTGAAGCACTTTTGTTCTTCCTTTGCGGCTTGGCTTAAAACCAAGCCCTTTCGAAACGATTTCCGGCAGATAACAGCCTTCCTCATCATAAACCAAAAATCCATTACTCACTAAAAATTCCACTTCTCCACTGCTCAATTGCAGGTCTTCTACTTCAAAAGGAATCGTTTTATCATCCGGGTTCATGTCTTTCATTTTATCAAAAATGGTAGAAAGCACAGCATCTTCCATTTTCAACTCTTCTATTTTCCCTTCTGAACAGGAAGCTACCGCTTTCCTGATTGCTTTTGGAACGAGCATTCGATCTAAAAAGGCTGTTTGTCCCTGACTATGAAAAGCCGCATATTTTAGAAACCGAATAATGTCCCTGGCTTGAAGGCGGCCATGAAAATCTGCTAAAACATACAAAACCCATTCGGCTGTTTTTGCTTCTCTCGACTGCTCTTTCCCCAGCTTTCTGCCCCAAAGCGGATACAGCACCTCTTCGATCATCATCTTTCCCATATCATCAAGCTCAACAGGGGATGAATAGTTCCGCTCGTCACATTGACGGGCCATCCAGAGCACCAGTTTTAACGCTTCTGTATGCGTCCATCTTAATTCAAATGACTTATAGAGAGACCGGAATTGAGCAAAATTTTGCTTAATCGCTTTTTGAACAAAATCTGTTCGTGCGAAAACCACTAAGCCGACATTGGTCTCCGGATCTGACCGCCACTCATTCATCAGCCCTTCGCATATCCCTCTGATTGCCTTGATCGATGCTGCATGATCCTCGACAATATCCTGAAACACGTTTTCAAAACCATCCATAATAAATAAAATCCGCTTCTGTTTCTTTTGAAGAAACTGATTCAATTCTTGAAGAGATGAAGCACCCAGTAACCGAATCATTTGCTGTTCCCAAAATTGCTGCCAGGCCACTTCCGAGAAAGTTCCCCGGGCTGATTCTTCTTTTATTTCATTTGTGAACTCAATTAAGTCTTGAATTGTGAGATTTGTTTGCAAACGATCATTAATAAATGACAGCTGGGATCTTATTTTTTCCAGAGCTTTATCTTCTAAAGAAGATGAATACATAACCGGAACAATGATGGTTTCCTGATCATGGTCATGAGTTGAAAACTTCTCCCATGTGCGAGCTTGAATGAGCTGGATGTAGTTAAATGTTTTACCTGACCCTTTCGTTCCAAGGACAACAGCTTTTGGAACATCAAATTGATACTTCGCCATTAATTGTTTAAGAGCGGACGTTTTCATAAACGATTGCACGTCCGACTTTTCCGCGAACTCCATTTGGTCTCCCAAACTGTAAAGCCGGCTCAAAAAGGATTCCCTTTCTTCCATTGTAAGCGCAGCCTGATCAGATTCCCGGCTAAAGTAATCTTCCACGATAGAGATCCATTCTTTTTCCATAGAGGTTCCTGATAATTTACGATCGATTGAATCCAAATAATCTAAATGGATCAATTCTTGAGCAAATTTCATAAACCGGATATTGAAAAGTTCGTCTTTAGATTCATCAAAGTATTGGCCGAATTCCTGATACAGCCGCCACTTTTCTCTTTCCAAAATATCCTCGGGCACCATTGAAACGCCAATAATCGGAGAAAAATGAAATTGGTTCTTTTCCTTGTGCAGAACGCGTTTATTATCTTTAAAATTTAATATCTTCTTCGTCCCTTCTACTGATTGCAGCGATGTGGATGTAATGAAAATATCCCGAACAGCCGGATCAAGCAGAAAAGGAGCTGAGTATTCAGAAATACCCGCACGCAAATCAACAATAACCGCATCCACTCCAAGTTCTTCTCCTAAAGCAGACAAAAAGTCCGTCAGCACCCACTCTTTCCCTCTTCCCCGTACAACCTGTTCCGGTGTGACAGGAGGAGAAAGCAGTTGATAATCTTCCCGATAAGCGGGCAGAAAATAATGTTCCGTCAACACATCATCAATCGGTATTTTAACAGGCACCTGGCTGATTTTTTCTTTCACAAACGAAAGCACCCCCGACCGCCAATCGGTGTGTTCATGAAGAAGTGACAATGTATCATAAAAAGAAAAGTCAAACGAATACTCTTTTTGCATCAGCCACGATAATCCCGGCGCCTCCGTATCTCCGTCAATAATTAACAGCTTCTTGTAACTCCCTTTCTTCTTGACCGCCCGCACAAACGCTAAAAGAGAAAGCGTGCGTCCAACGCCTCCTTTATAAGAATGAAAAGCAATGACAGGCTTTCCGGATAAGGGCTCCCGTTTAATGGCTGCTTTTTTCAATTGCTTGAAGACCGGAATGTACCGGGGAGCGGCACTGTCGCTTTCGGCTTCTTCAAAATAAACCGGCAAATGTTTCCCGCCATAATGCAGAAGAATCCGCTGATCCCGGAATCCTCCGCCGAACAATTCTTTTAAATGGGGAAGAGAAAGGCTCTCCGCCTCATCCAGGTGATCAGCGTCAACGCGAATGAAAACCTCATCCTGATAAACCGTGACCGATTTCCATATATCACTCCACTTTTCCTTATAACCTTGTTGAAATACAGCCTCCACGTCCTGCCAGCTATAACAAACCGTCATACCAATTCCTCCTCTATCTGCGAAGCAATCTCTATCAATATTTCTTCCGCATCTTTTTGCGAACGGCTGTCAGAATCTATACCATACCGCCAGACTTCATTGTATTTTGAAACAGGAGCAGCTTGATTTCCATGACACGGAAAATTGGGGAAAGACTTTATGTTGAACTGTGGCGCTGAAGGGATTTTTCGAAAGAACAGCAGCAGCTCTTTCAAATCATGGCCATTTAACTTGCGGCCATTTTCACTTTCGAAATAATCAAACAACTCGGCCGTTGTATCTTTTTTAATATTTCTAATAAGGAGCGCTTTTAAACCACATTCGATCCCGTAAAATAATAAAAGCCGATGACTCTGGCTTTTTGTGCCGCCGGCTTGCCGATACACAGTGAGATGTCTGCGAAACGATTTTTCCAATTCTTTTCTTTTTACCGTTAGCACCTCATCCACTTCACCTTCACATTATATGTATTTTATTTATTATAGCACGCTAGAAAATCGGTGTCAGACCCCCAATACACGGCTTCCACCGGGTTTAAGTGAATGCAGCGGCTCACTTCCAGAAAATACGCAGCGGAATCCAGCAGCTCAGCGCCATATCTTCCTTGAAACAAATGGCCGGAATAGCCATAGCGACGGTTAAAATATTTGGCATAGCGAAAGTTGAGAAATTTCATCGTGTCCCCGGGTGGATGGTGAATCGTTTCGAGCTGAAGATGGATGTGGTTCGTCATGAGGCAATAGGAGTGCAGGATGCAGGGAAAGTGAAGGCGTGCTTCTTCAAACAAGGACAAATACATAAGCCGATCCGCTGCATCATAAAACAGCGCTGCCCGCCGGTTACCGCGGCTCGTAATATGATACATCGCCCCTGGATACCCAATACGCGGCTTGCGAGACACAAAAACACCTCTTTCGGGGATTGTTCAAAAACGAGGATGAAAAGAAGCATAAGAAGTTACTTCCACTCTATCACACCATCCACAAAATAAGAAAAAAACAGAGAGCCCTTTATGACTCCCTGTCCTTTAGTTCACTTTAGCCGAGTGGGGGACTGACACCCAAATTTCAAATTTAACAAACAGCAAAAAAGGAAGCAGCATCGACATGCTGACTCCCTTATGATTATTTCTCCAGCTGAATATTCGCCACATTTTTGCCGTTCCGAACCGCCTGCACATTCACCGGCAATTCCGGGTATTCCTGCTTAATCTCTTCCGCATATTTCTCAGCAAGTGCCTTTGCATCCGCATCTTTTACCTCTTTATCAAGCAGAAGTGTGCCGATGGCTGAGCCGTCCTGTTCATACACTTGGCCGTCCATCACGCCGTCTTCATCCTTTACCGCTTTCGTCAAGTCTTCATTCTGTTCCACATCCGGTGCCGTTTCCTGCTGGGTTTCCTCCGGTGTTTCCTCATCCGATGCACAGCCGGCCACGAACAAGAAAGAAGTCAGTGCGCCGGTTAACAGTTTTGCTTTCATGTTTTAATAGTCGCCTCCTGTAAATTATTTCTTATCAAATTATACCATCTCCGAGCCACAAACACATTCCAAAAGGCCATCCTAAACAAAAAGGAACAGAGAGTCATTTTCATGACTCTCTGTTCTTTCAGAACTTTAACTTAGTGACTCATCACCAGGCTGGGGGTCTGACACCTAATTTGGTTTTATTAATCAGCAGAAGTAATTTGAACCGCTGCGGATGGAGCAGAAGTTGTTCCAGAGATTGCTTTAAGTTCAACTTTCAATAATGCACCTGGTTTTGTTGCACCTACTGTCCAAGGAGTTCCTCCAGTCAATGTTACAAGCTGCCATTCACTCCATGTATTAGCAGATGTTTCAGCTCTCCACAAGTATGTTCCAGCAGCCAAATTACCATCACCTTGTGTAAGGACATCAGTAGATTGAGTATAAGTTCCTGTACCCACTGTGATAGCAGTACTTGCTGCAAGATCAATTGTTTGAACTGCACCAGCTAAAGTAGTAGAAGTAGCTTTAACACGTACTTTAAAGTCTTTAGTAGCGTCAAGAGAAGCTAAAACAGGAGCTCCCAAAGTTGCATCAGCTGAGCTAAAAGTAGTCCATGTAGCGCCACCGTCAACACTGTACTCTTGAGTAGTCAATGTTCCGGTTGTACCGCCAGTAGCTACATTTAAAGTAGTTGTTGGTGCTACTGGACCTGCAAGTACATCAATTGTCTGTACTGCACCAGCTGGAGCACTAGCTGTAGCTTTAACGCGTACTTTAAAGTCTTTAGTAGCATCAAGAGAAGCTAAAACAGAAGCTCCCAAAGTTTCATTAGCTGAGCCAAAAGTAGTCCATGTAGTGCCACCGTCAACACTGTACTCTTGAGTCGTCAATGTTCCAGCTGTAACACCAGTAGCCACATTTAAAGTAGCTGCAGTTACTGCTGGAACCGTAACTGCGATAGATTTATATTCTGTTGTGCTTGCAGCAAGAACATTGTCTGCTGTATCAGAAATGCTACCAACAAGTTTCACAACAAATGTATCTGTCATATTTGCAGCTCCAGCTTGCTTAACTTCAAGAGCCACAGTATTCCCACCAGAAATAGTAAGGTCTTTAACTTCATATCCTGATACTTGGAAATCATCGATTGAAACAGTTGATACTTTAAGAGCTTCAGTAAATGCCACTTCAATTGTATCAACGATTCCATCTTGACCAACGTTGCCATTTGCAAGTTTATTATCTTTGACAACTACATTGTCAACTGCCGGTGATCCAGTCTTATCAACCGCTGGAGCAACACCGTCTTTAGCTGCTGCCACAAGAGATGTGCTAACATCCAAGCCGCCATCATACAATGTTTTTGAAGCTGTGATTGCTTTAGTAGCAATTGCTGGAGTTGCAGCAGTAGCCCATTTATCAACTTCAGCAACTTTCAATGTCACCAATGCACCGTAGCTTCCATCAGATAATGTTTTGTTTTCAAATGTAGCAAATTCAACATTTTTTGCATTCACTGTGAAGTCGGCAGCTACAATTGATTTCAATGGTGTGTCTACTTCAAATTGTACTGTGCGTGTATCTGTTGTTTTTGCTGATCCAGTAATAACATCAGCAGCACCGAGATTTCCTGCCGGAGCAAAACCAACTAATGTAAATGTATTTGAATTATTGCCCGCTACATCCTTCACTTGTCCAACTACTAGACCGCTAATAGATGAACTAATATCAGTTCCAGCAGAGTCTTTCACTGTTGTAGGAAGTTTGATCGTTACGCTTGTATTATTACCACCTAAAGAAACTGTTGCATCAGTTGGTAATGCTAATTCTTTAGTATCAGAAGCATAGCGCAATGTATATTTCGACTTATCTAGTGCAGTAGTACCGTCAACTGGCTCATTAAAGAATACTGTGACAGTTCTGTCAGTTGTATTGTAGATACCAGTTGTTGACACTGTTGGACCAGTCACATCAGTCGCTGTAAATGTATTTGTGTACTTAAGCATTTCGTTTGGAACAACAGCTTTGTCTTTAAGACCTGTTACTTCCAACTTGTATTGTGCGCCTTCTTTAAGTGCTGAAGTAAAGTTAATTGTTAGCTTTTTATCTTTATCTGTGTAGCCACTTATTGTAAAGTCAACAGCTTTTCCATCTTTGTCAGTTACTTTGAAGTTACCACGCACATCTGCACCTGTTACTTCTTCACTTAAAGTAATTTCAGCTTTCTTAGTATCAATATATTTGAATCCTGTAACAGCTGGTTTTACAGTATCTACTGCTACTGGAGCTGTTACTTGAAGTACAGCTGAATTTTTATTACTAAAGTTATCTTTCGCTGCTTCTTTTGACACTAAGAACGTAGCTGTTCCAGCTGGGATTGGATTAGAGAATGCTACTGTGAATTGTGTGCCATTACTTCCAGCAACAGGCGTTACAGTGCTTGCTTTATACGCTGCTGTTTCAGCTGTATGATAAACGTTTGTTCCTAAAGTAGCTGCATCGATTTGCTCGCTAAATGTAAGTACAACCTCAGTTTGTGTTTTTGCTTCTGCCGATACTAGCGTTGGTGCAGTTGTATCAGCTGCAACAGTGAATTTCACATCTGATTTAGCGAGTTTTAGACCTGCGTAGTCACGAACTGTGTCACCAGTATTTGTATTAACAGTGATCGTGTGCTCACCATTTTCCAATGTACCAGTAGTAAGGATTACAGAGTTTGTTGCATCATCATAACTTTTGACAGTTGCAGAGTATTTACCGCCATCGATCAAGAATCCTGTACCTTGAACAGGCTCACTGAAGAATACTTGAACTTCGTTAGGAGCAATTTGTTTCGCACTAACGACAGTAGGAATTGTCAAGTCAAGGAATGTGACATCTACTTTGTAGTCAGACACTTTTACGCCATCAGCATTTTTGACATCTTTAACAGCAACTTCTTTTACATCTTGGTTAGTATTTGCGGATGCCAATGTAACTGTTACAGATTTACCATCTTCATTTAATTTAACGACATCTCCACCAGCCAATGCAGTTTTATTGAATTGGTAGTTAGCCTTATCTTCTGCTGAAGTTTTGTCCACAGTTTGATTAAACGTTACTGTGAATTGTTTAAGGTTAAGCGCTGTTACACTTGTAACTTCAGGAGTAGGAGCTACATAACCAGGTACTGTTACGTTTTCAACCGTTTCACCTTTGTAAGAAACAAGTGAATATGTTTGGCCTGGAGTTTGTGTAGATGTTGTCAATACAACAGTTGTTTTTGTGCCAGCTGCCGCTGCTGCTGTTTTGATTTCCGCTTTAAGTACTTGTAATCCGTTATTGAATTTGAAGTCAGCCGCAGATACTGCTGTTACTTCTCCATCAAGAACAACCTCCATTGTAGTCTCGTTCACAGCTTTAATGCTCTCAACTGTTGCAACAGGCGTTGCTGGAACTTCAGTACCTGGCAGAAGATCTTTACCACGGTACATGAACAATGCAAATTGGCCGCGTGTTACGTCTTGAGTCGCGCCGAACAAGTCACCTGTAATACCAAGCGTGATGTTGTTGTTCAAAAGAGCGTCAACGTATGGATCAAATGTGCTGTTCACATCTGTAAATTCGTTTTTCGTGTCGCCTGCTTCAAGACCGTAAGCAAGAGTGACAACTTTCGCCATTTCTACACGTGTAATGTTAGCATTCGGCTCGAATTTTGTTGCAGATTTACCGTTGATGATCCCTTTAGCGTAAAGAGCGTTAACCGCATTTTTTACGCGGCTGTTCAGGTCCGTGAAAGAAGACTCTGGAGCATCAGATACGTCAAGTTTAAGAGCGTTTGCGATCATAACCGCCGCGTCACCGCGTGTGATTGTGTTATTCGTTCCGAATGTCGTTTCAGATGTACCTTTCGCGATGTTGTTTTCCACAAGATAGTTAACAGCATCTTTGTATGTGCTGCTTACATCTGAGAAATCCGATGCTGCGAATGCAGGTGTTACTGCAGATGCAACAAGGGTAGCCGTTGCTGCTGTCGCAACAAATTTACGATAAGACTTTGGTTGGTAAGCCATGTAATAGTTCCTCCCGTTTTGTAAAGGTTTTTTATTTATGAAATCGGCCAGCTGAGCCAGCCGTTCCTTACAACATGATGCGCGAGTCCCTGGCTGTATTTCTCAATGAATGAAACGTTATGTAAGACATGGAGAATTTATCAGGATTGCAACTCAAGTAATATTCTATCAAACATGGGCTTTTTTTCAACCGTTATTTATATATTTCCATAAATTATCGAAAACGTAATGTTTGTCATGTTTATGAAAAGATATTGAAACTTAGTTGAGATTTAACGTGGTAATGAAAGCCTTTTGTTTAATAGCCAATTCATTATATACCATATACTAGACAAAATTAAAGGTTTTTCCTCATCTATTTTGTCATAATTGTCATGAACGGCGGAAATATAGAGGCTGGTCCCGTTCTTACAAGATGAATTTTTTGTATCATTCGTAACAAAAAATCCGGCTTTAGGCATATATACCATGAATCTATTAATATATCGGCATAATCTTTGTAATGTTTAGCATTTCTGTGAATATTACATCATTTTTTTTGCGGCCGCTGATGAGCCCTCACTCTAACCAATGTATGCGCCCGTTGCCGATGTATTCATGAATGATTTTTTCTTCAAGGCATTAAAAAAATCGCGCTCCGAATTATCGGGACGCGATTTTTGTGTACACTTCTTTTGTTGCGCAGTGGAGCTGGTCTAATGAAAAATGGGCGGATGCGTGATCGTACAGTTTTTCGCCCATGGCTTTGACGTCTGCCTGCATGGCTTCCTTAATAGCGGCAGCGAGCGCATCCGGATCGCCGGACGGGATGATCCAGCCGGTTTCGCCCGGTGTGATGAGCTCCCCCACTCCGCCGACATCGGTTGAGATGAGCGGAATGCGTTCGTTCGCCGCTTCTAAAAGCGCGAGCGGGAAGCTTTCGCTGTAGGAAGCGAGCAGCGCGGCGTCGGATGCGGCGTATATACCGGCAACGTCCTTCCGAAAGCCTAAAAAGTGGACGCAGTCACTCAAGTCTTTTGCTTTTTCCCGCAGTTCGTCTTCCATCGGCCCGTCTCCGACCAGCAGCAGACTCGGCTTGACTTCAAGCTGGCGCATCGCTTCAAAAACGATGTCGTGCCCTTTGATCGGGTGAAGACGGGCGACCATGGCAATGACGAATGCCTTTTCGGGCACGGGGAGCGGTACGGCTTCCGCCGGTTCTTCCGTAAAATGAATGCCGTTATACACCGTCTGCACCTTCTCCGGCCGAATGCCGAGCGAGACTAAATTTTGCTTAAAGCGGTCGGATACCGCGAAATAATGATCCATTTGCCGGATCGCGTACAGGCTCAATTTGGTGAAAATCGTTCCTTTCACGCCGCCTTTTACAAAATCAAGCGCCGGATCGCTATGAACGGTGGTCACCCAGCGGATGCCGGTTTTTTTCTTTAAATAGATACCGAACAGATTCGCGCGGGGGCCGTGCGTATGCAAAATGTCAAACTGCTCCGTTTTAATGAATTGAGCGAGTCTTTTCAAGACGGACAGATCGTAGCGCGATTTTTGCGCGAACAGCTCGGTACGGATGCCGGCTTCGCGCGCTTCGGCTGAAAGTGCGCCTTCCTGGAAAACCGCCAGCGTCACTTCCGGCGGTTCAAATTGTTCAAGCAGGGTGATGACGTGCTTGCGCGAGCCGCCTGTTTCGCCGCCGCTGATTACGTGAAGCACCTTCATTTTTGGTCCCTCCGCGATGTCAGAATGGCGATGAGAAACTTCGGCAAAGCCATCTGGCGTTTGATGCGCTTCGGTTCTTTCATAAGGCGGTACAGCCATTCAAGTCCCGCTTTCCGGTACATTTCCGGTGCGCGCTGAACGTTGCCGGAATACACGTCAAAGCTGCCGCCGACGCCCTGGAACACTTTCACGTCAGGCAGCTTCGGCATGTTTTCGCGAATCCACAGCTCCTGGCGCGGGCTGCCGAGTGCGGCAAACACGATTTTCGCGCCGGACTGGCGGATTTTATCGAGCAGCGCGTCCTGATCTTTTACGTAGCCATTTTCATATCCGGCTACGTTTAAACCTGGGATCGCGGCTTCCAGTTTTTCTTTTGCTTTTTTGACCGTTTCTTCTTTGGCACCGTAGAAAAAAACACCGATGTTTTCGGCTGCCGCCATTTCCAAGATGCGCCCCATCATATCCACGCCAGTAACGCGTTCCGTCAATTCGCCTTTTTTCAGCTTGGAGGCGATAATCATGCCGACACCGTCCGCGATCTGGTACGTGGAGCTGTTAATTAACTCTTTGACGAGCGGATCACGCTGGGCGGTCATCACCTTTTCCGGGTTGACGGCGATAACCGTGGACTGTTCGCCGGCCTGAATGCGTGTTTTCATGTCTTGAATAATTTGATCATACGTGAGCGGCGATACCGACACACCTAAATATTGTTCTTTTTTCACCGTTACTCTCACCTTTTATTCTATATTAAGATAATCTGCGGAGGTCGCCGATTTTGTGTACCGTCAGGCCGCTTCCGCTTTGCAGTCCTGTGCAGTTTTTCGTATCAAATATAACCGGACGGTCCATTTTTGCCGCTAATGTTTCCTGATCCAGTTCTTTAAATTCATTATGGTCCGCAAGCACGACGATTAAATGCGCGCCTGTGACCGCTTCTTCAAAGGAAGCGAGCGGGAATGATACCTGCTCGTCCCGGACGTGCGGGTCGTGAACACGCACATCAAAACGCGGGTTTTCAATCATTTTTTCGACGATTTCAATGGCCGGGCTTTCCCGGACGTCATCGATGTTACCTTTATACGTTAAGCCGAACAATGCGACAGCTGGTCTTTCAATGTCGCTTGTCATACGGACGATTTGATCAACGACGTAATCCGGCATCGAGTTGTTAATATCACGGGACATTTTAATGATCTGCGCCTCTGCCGGTGCTTTTTCCACGATAAAGTATGGATCAACAGCAAGGCAGTGTCCGCCGACGCCCGGACCCGGCTGATGCAGGTTTACGCGCGGATGGCGGTTCGCGAGTTCGATGACTTTATGGGCATCTACGCCGAGCACACCGCAAATTTTCGCCAGTTCGTTGGCAAGCGCGATGTTCACGTCGCGGAATGTATTTTCCATCAGCTTGGACATTTCCGCCGTCACGGCTTCTGTCACTAAAATATCGCCGGTGACAACGCGGCGGTAGACGTCCGCTGCTTTTTCAGCGGCTTCCGGCGTCAATCCGCCGACGATCCGCGCATTTTCGACAAGCTCAATCAAAATGCGGCCCGGCAAAACACGTTCCGGGCAGTGGGCCAGATAAATATCTTTTTCTGGATCAAAGCCTGCTTCTTTGAAAATCGGCGCGACGACATCGTCAATGGTTCGCGGCGGGATCGTCGATTCGACAATGACGACATCCCCTTTTTTCACGTGCGGGACAATTTTTTCAACCGCACTGACGACATAATCCACGTTGGCAGTATGATCTGCATGAACGGGCGTCGGCACCGCGATGATAAACGCATCCGCTGCTTCCGGCTCCAGCGAAGCGCGCAGTTTGCCGGATTCAACCGCTTCTTTCACGACTTCCGGCAGTCCGTTTTCTTCTATTATAATTTCACCTTTGTTTAACAGCTCAATGACTTTTTCATTTACATCCACTCCGACGACATCATAGCCGGCGCGGGCAAAGACGGCCGCAGTTGGCAGGCCGATATATCCTAATCCAATAATACAAATTTTTTGCATCTCTAAGGACCCTCTCTTTTCTTCAATAGCTTTCCATAGTATAGCAAATTCGATTTGAATACGCCACGTTTCGATGATAAAATGAAGGTTGGTTTTGAAGTACAAACTAGGAGGATAACCCGTTTGAAAGTAGTCATTTCCGGTTTTTACGGACTCGGCAACACCGGGGATGAAGCCATCCTTGAGTCGATTGTCGATAATTTACGCTCAGAAGTTCCCGATATTGACATAACGGTGTTTTCGCTGTCGCCGGAGCAGACGGCGCGCGAGCACAATGTGAAAACCGTGTACCGCGCGTGGCGGCGTGAGAACAAAGAAAAAATGAAAGCACTCCGGAATGCGGATGTATTAATTTCCGGCGGCGGCGGCCTGCTTCAGGATACGTATCCGACGAAATTTTTATTCGGTCCGCTTCCCTATTACTTAATCATCGCCATGCTTGCGAAAGTATGCGGCGCCCGCGTGATGTTTTTCTCGCAGGGCATCGGTCCGGTCACGTCCGCATGGGGCAAATTTTTAATGCGGCGTTTCGCGAACAAAGCGGACTTCATTACGGTTCGTGACCAGTATTCGAAAGATTATTTGGAAAACCTGAAGGTGACGCGCCCGCAAACGGTTGTGACCGCTGATATCGTGTTTGCTTTTCAGAAAAAACAGGATGATGCGTGTATGCAAAGTTTGAATTTGACAGGCGGTGAAAAGCTTCTCGCTGTGTCCGTTCGGCCGTGGTTTGAGCATAATGATTATGAGGATAAGCTGGCTTCAGCGCTTGATGAGCTGATTGAGCAGGATGATGTGACGCCTGTGTTTGTGCCGATGGAAGGACATCACGATGTGGATGCGTCCAAGCGTGTGCTGGCAAAGATGCAGAATGCGGAGTCCTGCCATTTGCTTGCGGGGGATTTTTCGCCGAATCAGTATTTGAATTTTATCGGTGCGTGCGAGGCGACGGTCGGGCTACGTTTGCATTCATTGATTTTCTCGGCGCTGGCAGGTGTGCCGCATGTCGGGATCAGCTACGATAAAAAGGTGGAGAGTTTGCTGAAGCGGAGCGGGATGTGGGAGTATTCGTTCCGTCTGGAAGAGCTCGACCGGGACAAGCTGGCGGCGAATACGCGTGATGTGCTGATGAATCGCGATGCGTTAAGCAGGCAGGTGGCCAAAAATGCGGCAGTTATGCGGCAGGAAGCGCTTGAAAATATTGAATTGCTGAAAAAGCATTTCATGTAGGAGGTTGTCGGGATGAAGATTTTGCTTGCAACGGTGTACCATTATCCGCATACGGGCGGGCTGTCTGTGCACGTGGCGACGCTGAAAGCCGGGCTTGAGGCGCGCGGACATGAAGTGGATATTTTGTCGTTTACCGATATCCCCGAGTTTCAGCAAAAAGCGGCAGTGCGCGGACCGGGCTTTTTAATGAATAAAGTGTCAAAAGGAAAAGGATTTGTGTTTGGCTTGAAGCAGCGGAAAAAGATGCTTCAAAAGCTGATGGAAGCGCAGAAAGCGAAGAATTATGATATTGTGAACGCGCAGGAAGTGTATGCGACATTCGCGGCGCTGGATGCGGGGCTGCCGGTCGTATCAACGGTTCACGGCTATTTGACGTTTGAGGCGCTGTCGGCCGGCAATATTTTAAAAGGCAGCGCGGAAGAGAGATTTTTGCTGCAGCAGGAAATTGAAGCGTACCGGAAAACGCGAGCGATTATTACGGTGGATACGCGCATTAAACATTACGTGAAAAAGGAAGCCGGCATTGAGGGCACGGCGATCCGTAATTTTATTAATGTCGATGATTTTAAACCGGATGCGGAAAATAAAGCGGCTTATCGAGAAAAGCACGGCGTTCCGGCTGATGCGCCGGTCTTCTTTGTACCGCGCCGCCTGACAAAGAAAAACGGGGTTATTTACCCGATTTTGTCACTGCCGGCGGTGCTTGAGAAGTATCCGGACGCGAAATTGATTTATGCCGGAACGGGCGAAGCGATGGATGAAATGAAAAAATTGATTGCGGAGCGCGGCATCGGGGAAAATGTGGAGCTGCTGGGCGCGATTCCGCATGACGTGATTAAAGAATATTACGCTTTGGCTGATGTCGTTTTAGTGCCTAGTGTGTATTCGGAAGGCGTGGAAGAAGCGACATCGATTTCCGCTTTGGAAGCAATGGGATCAGGATCTCCATTGATTGCTTGTGCAGTCGGCGGGTTAAAAGAAATCGTCGATCACGGTGTGGACGGATTGCTGGTGGAAGAGAAAAATGTCGAAGAGTTGTCAGCAGCGATGATCGATTTATTGGATCATCCGGAAAAAGGTGCCCGTTTCGCGGCCGCTGCCCGGAAGAAAATTGAAGACGAGTACTCGCATTTAGCTGCAGCTGAGAAATATGAAGCCATTTATAAAGCTTCCCTTTAAGGGGAGCTTTATTTGTTGCCGGGAGTGGTGTTGGGCCGGATTTTCGGGTGTTTGGGCCGGAATATTTTAAGTTGGGCCGGATTCCTTTGCTTCTGGGCCGAAATATAATTTTTCCGGCTCACGGGTACTTTTTTTCGGCCTTATTTTAATATAATCGGCCCATTTTTCTTTTTTTCGGCCTTGGTGACCGTTTTTCGGCCTTTTTCACAAAAATCCGGCCAAGGAACGAATTTCTCCGGACTTTAAAACTTTGAAGGCCGATATTTTGACCGCTGGGCCGGATTCCTCAGCGCGCGGGCCGGAAAAAATTTATTTCGGCCTTGGCGCGCATTTTTCCGGCCTATTTTTCAAAAATCCGGCCCGCAGGATGGTTTTTCCGGCCGTGAATATAGCACTTATTCCCATTTCCATTCTTCCGGGAGAATGTATACTCTTCCTTTTGTTTCTCCTTCTTTTTCCACCGCCCATTTTCTAAGCAATTTTTTTACAGCAGAAGCTGATTCGATTCCGGTGAATTCTCTCATTTGTCTGTTGACTGTTCGGACGCCAAACAAGCGGACATAGTCTTTTAACGCCGGCAGATGCGGATCTTTTAAAGCAGCCCCGCAATTAAAGCAAATCCATTTTCTTTTCACTCGTTTTACGGACCATTGTTTGCATTGGAAACATTGAATGCCTTGCTGCAGCTGTTCTGGGCAAATACGAAATTGTGTTACCACATCAGGATCGTACGGCTTATGATAGAATTGAAGTCTGTTGGCAAGCAGATGGACTTCTTTTTCGGTTAGGATTGGATTTTTTTGATGAAGGAATTCATCTAATTTAGCAGGAATTTCCTGTGCATACATAATGAAGGATTGATCGGCGGAATCTGAAGGGGTCATTTCCATTCGGACATTCGGATGGGTAAGTGCGACAACAGGCAGGATCGGAACCGGTTTGTCCAGCCAATGCTCCAGCCCTCTTTTATGCCGGAGAACTTGCGTGATCGGATCTTCAAACGTCTGCTGTCCGCGGATCAGCTGTCTCGTATTTCTGTCAAAAATGAGATGGCCGCTGAAATGTTTAGCGTCAATAATGAGAAGAAGTGACCGGGTGATAACCAGCGTATCGATCTGAAAGTGGGCAAATCCATTTGGAAATGGAAGGCGGATATCATGGAGAATTCGGATGGGACCATTAATCTCGGATAAATAATATAACAGTTTCCTCTCCCCCTCAAATCCGGCTGCACAACGGGCAATTTCCTCTTTTACTTCTCTGGAAGGCTTGATTAAACGGCGGTCTAATGATTCCAATTTGGCATACAAAATGGATTTTTTCAATTGTTTCTCTCCTTTCATTGGGATCATGTAAACTATACGACTTCCATGCAAAAATCCCTTCAAATTTGAAGGGATTTTTTTCAAAGGCCGGATAATTGAGATTTGGGCCGGTTTCCTCAGCTGTGGGCCGAAATAAAATTATTCCGGCCCAGGTGTGCATTTTTCCGGCCTTGTTTGAAAAAAATCGGCCCACGCGCGAATTTTTCGGCCATTCCTCCCAAATTCCGGCCCACAGGAGAGTGTTTCCGGCCATAAACAAAAAACCCCCGCTCGCGGCGGGGATTTCTCTTATTTCATCCATTCAGTATGGAATGTGCCTTCTTTATCAATGCGTTTGTACGTATGTGCTCCGAAGTAGTCGCGCTGTGCTTGGATCAAGTTCGCAGGCAGCGTTTCTGTGCGGTAGCTGTCGAAGTAGACAATCGCGCTTGAGAATGATGGTACCGGGATACCGCGTTCTACGGCCATTGTTACGACGCGGCGCAGTGCCGACTGATAGTTCTGCACGATACCCTGGAAGTACTCGTCAAGAAGCAGATTCGCCAATTTCGGATCGCGGTCGAATGCGTCTTTGATTTTTTGCAGGAATTGCGCGCGGATGATGCAGCCGCCGCGGAAAATCATAGCGATATCGCCGTAGCGGAGATCCCATCCGTATTCTTCTGATGCAGCTTTCATTTGGGCAAAGCCTTGCGCGTATGAACAGATTTTGCTCATGTAAAGCGCCTGGCGGACCGCTTCGATCATTTCTTTTTTGTCGCCTTCAAACGGCTTGATTTCAGGGCCTGTCAACTGCTTGCTTGCCTGTACACGCTCGTCTTTCAACGCTGAGATGAAGCGCGCAAATACCGATTCTGTGATGATGGAAAGCGGCACGCCAAGGTCAAGCGCGTTTTGGCTCGTCCATTTGCCAGTTCCTTTTTGGCCGGCGGCATCTAAGATCACGTCTACAAGCGGCTTGCCTGTTTCGTCATCCTGCTTTTTGAAAATATCGGCCGTAATTTCGATCAGGTAGCTGTCCAGCTCGCCTTTGTTCCATTCCGCAAATACTTCATGAAGCTCGTCTGTAGACAATCCAAGCATATGCTTCATGATGAAATATGCTTCAGAAATTAACTGCATGTCGCCGTACTCGATGCCGTTGTGCACCATTTTCACGTAGTGGCCGGCGCCATCCGGACCGATATACGTTGTACATGCTTCGCCATCCACTTTCGCAGCGATCGCTTCAAAAATCGGGCGGACAAGTTCAAAGGCTTCGCGCTGGCCGCCCGGCATGATAGAAGGACCTTTAAGCGCTCCTTCTTCACCGCCGGATACACCTGTGCCGACGAAATGAAGGCCAAGGCCGGCAAGCTCTTTATTACGGCGAACCGTATCTTGGAAGAATGTGTTTCCGCCGTCGATTAAAATATCCCCTTTATCAAGGTGCGGCTTTAATGCATCGATTGTGGCATCTGTTGCGGCACCCGCTTTCACCATCAGCAAAATTTTGCGCGGTTTTTCAAGTGAGTTGACGAATTCTTCAACGCTGTACGTGCCTTTAAAATTCTTCCCTTTTGCTTCTTCCTGTAAAAAAGAAGTCGTTTTATCAGCCGAACGGTTGTAAACAGCTACTGAATAGCCTCTGCTTTCGATGTTGAGCGCAAGGTTTTTGCCCATAACGGCAAGACCTACAACGCCGATTTGTTGTGTTGTCATATGTGTATTCCTTCCTTTCACCTGTCTATTTTTCCCCTTAATAAAGCATTATAGCGAAACTTATTTTGAATTTAAATACTCTTCTTTACTTTCAATTATTTTTTGAACCGCCGGGCTCGGTTTTCCGCCCAGTGATTTCCATTTAAATTCATGCCGTTTTAAATCTTCCACTGTGACGGCTCCATCACCGGCGCCCGCCGATTCGATCCCGCGCCGAATACCCCGGACAGCGTCTCTATATTTCTTATTACCGGTTATACGGTAGGCTTCCATAAGCAGATCCGCTTCATTCAGCGCATGGCGGAGTGATGCCGGCATATTGCGCCGGCTTGGACCCTGCACATAAAAGTCGGCCGGCAAATAGCCTTTCTCCATTGGCAAAACGTTATCGATGGCGATTAAATTGAGCAGGTAGTCACTGTATTCCGGCAGGATTTTTGTCAGTTCGTCCACGTCAAATTCTTCACCGATCTCGTTCAAATATCGGACAATGAATGCGTTTTGGCGTTTATCCACATAAGGGGCAGTAAGCGCATATTTTTCTTTAAGCGGCACGCTCGTATATTCCGTTTTCCAGACACGATCCTCATAAGACTGGCGGTAGGTCCATAAATTGGCTGCGGACTGAACGGTTAAATTATAAAAGTACCGGTCTTTTTGTTTAAAATACCGGTTTATCGCTTCTTTGTCCAGCATCATGTCCAGTTTGCGCCCATAGCCATTTTGAAGCGACGGCTCGATGGACCATGGTAATTTTTTCAAAGCGCCGTCCACTGTAAACCAATTGTTTACCCGCTGGTACTCATTCTGCTGAAATGTAATCCAGCTGTTCAAATGAGCAGTTTGGTTAAAAAGCGGTTCTTCCGCCAGCAAAAACCATTGCTCCGCTATCTCACCGCGGTCCGCTTCCAATGTGAATTGAATCCCTTCTGTTGAATGGCGGCTCGTGTTCTTTTCCGAAAGCAGTTCACGTACTCTGCTTTCACCGCCGTTCCCGTACAGCTTATTGACTTCACGCGATGTAAAGGTGTGGCTCATAACGAGTTCGTTGATAAATGTCCCGTTATTTGTATAACGGAACAGTCCAACAGGCGGGCGAAGAGCATCCCTCCCAATCTCTTTATCACGTATGCGTTCAGGCATATTTTTCGTCCAGTCGATGAAGTAATAATCATTCGCTTCCTGGATCGATATCGTCCCGTTAATGCTCCCTTCCCCTTGCAGCCTCACCATCACAAAGCGGTCACCGTTATTGATTTTACGCACATTGACAGTTACATCCGATTTATTGCCGGCTTTGTAATGATAACGTGTATCTTCATATAATATATCCAGTCCATCCGGTTCGGATTCGTTCCCGGGACGCAATTGCTCCGCTTCCAGAACAAGCGTCTGTCCGCCAATGGAAATGGTTTGCGCTGCCGAAATTGGCTCCGCTTCCTGATCACCCGAACACCCCGCCAGCAAAATCGACGCGATGATAAGCCATTTTTTCACGATAAATGGCTCCGTTTTCGTCTAACGATCGCCATCATGGTACGGAAGCCTTCTTTATAGAAGAAAAACAATCCCGCCGCATACAGGACGATGCCGATTGGCACAAGAATCGCCAGCTGCCATAACGAATAAAGATCGTCCACAAATGGCCGGATGAATGAAAGAGGCACAGCCATAAACGCCGTTACAACCGCTGTTCGTAATAGAAGGCCGATTAGGCGGGCCGGTTCGGATTTATCAAAATCTTTATAAACGAAAATCGTACATGCTGTGAAATAGTAGACGGATACGAGCGAGCTGGTCAGGGCGAGACCCGGATAGCCGAACGGATCAATAAACAGCCAGTTCAGAAAGGCATTTAAGGCGATCGTCACAATACTGATGCGGAACACCGTCTTTGCTTTTCCCTGTGCATATAAGGCTTTGGCGACGATATACTGCATGCCTTGCGTGACAATAATCGGCAAATAAAAGACGAGCGCTGCGTATGTATTATACGTATCCTCGGCTGTAAATTTCCCCCGTTCGTAAATAAACGAAAGTGCCGGTTCCCCGACGACATACAGGCCGGCCGCAATCGGCGCGAGGGTGACCAGCGAAATTTGAATGCCGCTGAAAAAGGTGTTTTGAAACCTTTTTTTATCATTTATTTGTTCTGCCAGAAGAGTGAAAATAATGACCGCAATCGTCGTCGCATAAATGGTATGCGGAATAGAGGCAAGAAGCGACGCATAATTCAAATACGAAATAGCCCCGCCGATTTTCACAGCAAAAATTTGATTGACGAACATGTTCACCTGTCCGACTGCCGCACTAACAAGCGCCGGGGCAAGCAGAACAAGCAGTGTGTTTTTAAATTCCTTTTCGACGGAAACGACAGGCTGCCAACGATAGTCTGTCTTGTACAAATAATAAAATTGAATAAAGATCCCCATAATCGCTCCGGCAATAAATCCATACCCGAGACTTGCTATGCCCCACTGGTCCGCAAAAAGAAGCGCAAACGCAACCCCCATAATGGTCTGGGTTAATTTTGCAATTTGAGACGGGACAAAAATGCGCCTGCCTTGCAAATAAGAATCCAAAATGCTCGTTAGCGCGATAATAGACATGAACGCAAAGAAAAATTGCGTGACAGAAATCGCCGTTTCCGCCGTTTCCGGACTCATCCCTCTATACATGAGCGGAATGAAATACGGGGCAAGCAGCGCACCCAGTGCGGAAATTAAAAGAAAAAGGAGAAACGTCAAATTCATGATTCCATTCGCATTCCGGTCCGTCTTTTCTGAATTCTCTTTCCGATTCTTTACGTATAACGGCAAAAATACATTATTAAATCCGCCTGCGATCATCGCAATGACGAGCGTAATAAAGGCAAAAGCGATTTTGTACCCATCTGTTTCGCTGCTGGCCCCAAACTGATACGCCACAATACTTTCACGCAGAAAACCGGACAGTTTGACAACGATCGCCAGCAGTCCAAGCCAGAGCGCTGTTTTTTTCAATGACATAATAATCGTACACCCCGATAGTTAGTAAATTCCCTTCTTTATTTTACCTTACTTTTTCGCTCTGTGCGAGGCAGCATAAAAAAGGAGGATGCCCGGGTCTATTTTACAGACTTTGGGCACCCCCTTTTTTCGTTTATGGAAGCTGAAGGAGATTTACATAATGGCTGTGTACATATCCTTCTCTTGTTGCAAGATTGTCAGAGATCACTTTATGCCACGTGCCTTTCTCTAAAATGGTCACCGGCATTCTTGTCATGTTGTACGTAAATTGAATCGGTGCTGATGAGTTGGGCTCATTTCTTACATTTAAACCCGTCTCGCTTGTGAATCCAAGCGTATATTTCTTGTAATCTTTACCGCCAAGCGCCTTATCAATCCGATACATATGACCGGCTACTTTTGCGCCCCAGTACGGGTCTGATGCATATTTAACGTTAATGCCGTTCGCTTTGGTCCCCGGCGCTGCGCCATATGACCGCCACGTATTTGTTTTCAGATAGCCTGCCCCTTGATTACCTTTGCTGTCTATATAATCACCATTTAAATACACATTTGCGAGGATAGAGACCCCTTCTTCAACCGTGCTGAACGAAACACCCTGCGTATGGTTGGAATCTACAACCCCTATGCCAAACAAGTTGTTATTCGTCTGTGCATGATTGCTAATCCCGTAATCACTTTCATGAATCGCCATCGCTAAAATTAATAGCGCATTGACACGTTTCTCTGACTCTACTTTTTTCAATGTGGCGCCAAGCCCGATCAATTTGCTTTTCTTGGTGGCATCTTTATATTTTGCAAGGCCACCCTTTTCACGTTCAGCAAGAGCCGCCATAATATAGGCATCCAGTTCAGCTGCTGAATAGGAGGATGACGCGCGCGCAGATAAATATTGGAAATATTGATAGGCACGGCCGACAAGACTGCCTGATTCATTGTAAAAAGTGAATCCGTCCCAGCTGTAATATTTCGTTCCTGTTTTCATGAAAGCAGGTGCCGCACCCATTGAATACGATACATATTTCCCTGTCTCCACAATATAAATTTGATGGACGAGAGAGCCGCCTGCATTTTCATAAAAGCTGCGGCCTGCTGCTCCTTCAAATGGCACCATCATCGCGTCAGACGGCTTCATATAATAGTTTTCGCCGCCAAGGTATACTTGCACATATTTGTCCGTTGATGTGACATATTTGACTTCAGCAGTCGGATACGGAAACGTGGTGGCGGTCATTGAATTTCCAGTTACATAGGTTTTGGCTGTTTTTAATTCAGGATCTGTATATAAGTTAACTGTGCCGCCTGATCCGGTCAGGGGTCTTGTAAAGACGACTCCGCTGTTATCTTTCATTTTAATAATACGGCCGTTTTCAAACAAAAGCTCATCGCCGCGGTTAACCATTACATTTTTCGCCTGCTCATATGTTTCATAGGATAAAGAGGCGTAGGAAATGTTCCCGTTTGCATCAATGTTCGCTGTGCGGTACGGCCGCACCGGCGGTTCAATCTCTTCCGGTACGATACCGTTCGCTTTTAGAAGGCGGTAAATAAAAGCGGATGCCTGATCGCGTGTCGCTGTCGCAAAGGGGGCAAATTGATCTTTTGACACACCGTTAATAATTTTCAGGCTGACGCTTTTACCGATCGCCGTTTTATAAGCTTCTCCAAGTGTTGAAACATCCGTAAACGTCGGTTCTGTATACACGGCATCCAATTTTAAATATTGAAGGGCATTGCTGATCATCATGGCCATATCTTTTCGGGTAATGGTCGCTTTCGGGTGGAATTTTCCATCCGTTGTTCCTTTAACAATTCCTGCGGCTGCGGATGCCTGAATGTATGGAGCGAGCGCGGCCGTTGCGGACACATCACTGAATACAGCCGGTCCTTCCGGCAAGTCCAGCGCGCGCGCCAAAAATGTCGCAAATTCTTCACGTGTCACATTATTTCCCGGGCGATAGGTTCCATCCGCGTATCCACCCATAATACCTGCGTTTATAATCGCACGAATCTCTTTTTCCAGCGTGATGCCCGTGACATCATCCGCCGCCGCTTCCACTTTGACGTTTAATGGCTGAAAAAGCGGGAACAGTAAGAGTAGTGCCATCATGATTGAGAATGCTTTTTTCATCTAAGAAGAGACTCCTTTCAACTCTGGTGGCATTATTCTATTCTATTATATAGAAAAAAAAGCCCCTGGAATACACATCCCGGGACTCTTTCAATTTTCTTACTGTGTTTTCATAGCGTTATAGATTGCAACGGCGAATGCTTCACGTGACGCATCTTTCGTTCCGTTGTATTTTGTACCTGAATAATAGCCTGTACGGTCAAGTGATGCGATGGCGATGATGCCGTCATATGCCCAGTGACCGGCACGAATATCTGTATATTTGACACTTGCGGCTGCTGATTGTGTCATGTTTAAGTTAAATGCGCGTTTAATGATGCTCGCCATTTCGTCGCGTGTCATTTCAGCACCCGCGCGGAATGTGTTATCTGAGTAGCCGTTTATAATGCCCGCTTCTTTCATCGCGGCAATATCTTTCGCAAAATAGTAAGACGTCCCTACATCTCTAAAATGAGAAACTTGAGCTGGTGTAATTTTCAATACGCGGTTAATGATCGCCGCCGCTTGTCCGCGTGTAACTTTTGCGTCAGGACGGAATTGCAAATTGTCAAAACCGGCGATAATTTCTTGGTCTGTCAGTGATTTGATGGCTGCATAGGTGTTGTCTGACTTCGATACATCAGTAAACCAGTTTTGATCCGTAATAACACGTTTCGCACCGGCGTATTTTGAACCCCAGTAAGAATCATTCATGGAAACAAGTGTAATGCCGCTGCTTGATGTTGCATTCAATACTATATTACCGCCAGCATATACACCTACGTGTGAAATACCCGGTTTATATGTATTTGCGTAAAAAATCAAATCGCCCGGCTGTAAATTACTTTTTGAGACAGCTTTCCCTATTTTATATTGCTGTTCCGCCGTCCGCGGCAGTGAAATACCGGCCGAATTTTTAAAGATATATTGAGTGAATCCTGAACAATCAAAACCTCTTGGTGATGTTCCGCCAAAGACATAAGGGACTCCCATAAACTTCTTTCCGTACGCCGTGACAATTTCTCCAACTGTTGCCGATGCCGCTTCTGTTTTAAATGAAGTAAGCGGTGATAGTGTTACGAACATGACAGCCGCAAGAAATGCCGCGAGTACTTTTTTGAACCTGTTCACCATAAACCTCCCAAAACTCCCATGTGTTTTTCTCTCTCTTTTTCTATTAATTTCATTGTAACAAAACAAAACAATGATTAGTTTTACGTTTCCATTACAATGAAGTGTCTTCATCCGACATAATTCTTTACAATACAGGTCCAAATTGTCGCTAATCTGCTATATTCCATCCTTTTTATATTAAATTGTTGAAACAAAATTGAAATATTACTAAATATTCAATCAATTAAGCGCAAAAAAAGCAGCACAGGAATGACCCGTGCCGCTTTTTTTATCGCATATCAGGATTCATCGTTAAGGATAAAAATTTCGCAAATTCAGCGCGTGTTATTTTCATCCCCGGTCTGAAGGTGTTATCCGCAAAACCAGTGACAATTCCGGCATTTATCATCCCATTAATGTACTGATAACCGGTCACATTCGCGCTGAGATCTTTCATCGTTGATACTGTGCTTGTTTTAATCTTATACGCTTTGGCAATTAAGATCGCCATTTCAGCCCGCGACACCTCGTCATATGGACGAAACGTTTTGTCTGAAAACCCGGTTATGATCTTATTTTGCGCCAGCTGTTCAATGTAACCTGATGCCAGCACCTGGTCAGTCACATCGGTAAAACGGGTCTTCCGGACAGCGCCGTCATAACCGAGCGCTTTTCCGATCAGAATCGCTGCTTCTCCGCGTGTAATTTTGCTAGTCGGACGAATCGCATTGTTTTGGTAGCCCTGCAGGATTTTTTCATGGTGCAAGTAAATAACAAACCGGTTATACCATATGGAAGTGCTAATATCCGAAAGCGCTGGACCTGTATTGGAAATTTTCAGCATTGCTGCCGGAATGTCCGCTTTCACTCCGTTTTCAACCGGGTAAAAATGATAGGACAGCGCCCCTTTTGACGCATAGTCGACAAATTGATCCGCAGCCGCATTTTTCTTCACAAGCGACGTGCCCCGATACACATGGTACTTTCCAAAACGGGAAGCGAGCATCGACGTATCGATTGTGATTTTCCCTTTTCCATCCATTGTGTACGGAAGTTTTACCTCACCTTCAACGGGATACAGATCCGCCTGAACAAGTCCATACCCAAAGTATGCATCACGGCCTGCCGCTCCTAAATCAAGTGCATTCCGCTGAAGCAGTTTTCGGATTTGCACGTTTGTCATTTCTGGATACTTTTCCATATACAGGGCCGCCATCCCTGTGACGTAAGGCGCCGCCATCGATGTACCGGTTAAGTGATAATATCCGGATGATTGAATAGACGTTGGATAAGTGCTGTAAATGTTTACACCTGGCGCCGCGAGCTCCACTTCTTTTCCGATGGATGAACCCGGGTCCATCTTTTTGGAGGAATCTATGGAAGAAACCGCAATGACACTTTCGTATTTTGCCGGATATTGAACAGTTGATGAACCGCTTTTTGCCGGTTCGCCTATATTACCGGCAGCCGCAATGATCAAAATACCTGAATCATACGCTTGCTGGAGCATCTTCTGCAGCGCGCTGTCCTGATCAGGTGTTGTAATACTTATGTTTAAAATGTCCAGCTTCTGTTTAATTCCGTAATCAATCCCTTTCAGCATCGTGCTCGTCGTACCGAAGCCGTTGCTATCAAGGACTTTAATGGAATATAGACTCGCATTCGGCGCAATCCCCACCGTGCCGATCGTATTGTTATTCGCCGCAATAATACCCGCGACATGTGTGCCGTGGCCGTAGTCATCATTGAATGTATTTGCGCAGGCTTGTGCATCAATGACATCCATTAAACAAATGCCGCCTGCCGTTCTGCCGGCTAGATCAGGGTGTTTTGTGTCAATTCCCGAATCAAGAATGCCGATCTTGATGCCCTTTCCGGTTAATGTGGATGGAAGCCTCTTTTCCGCACCGACCAGTTTATACCCGTACGGAACTGTCTGAGCCGATGACTTTACCGGCATGTCGAATTCAATCGATTCGACGTCCTTCGCCATGGACAGTGCTTTCTTTTGCGTCTCAGTCACGGTAATCGTCGCAGCCGGAATCGCTTCATATACATAGTCGATTGATTCCGAATATTGCTCAAGCAATTCATTGTTCACTTTTTCATCAAATAAAATGACCGCCTGTCTGACATCCGCTGAGTTTGCCAATGAGAAATCAGGGGTATAGATGAAGAAGAAAAGGGCGGCGAAAAGCAGCGCAAGTAAATGTTTGTGAGTACCCAGATCAATCACCTCGTTCTTCCAAAATATAAAAATAAAGAGAGGCCCTTTTGGGGGTCCCCTCTTCATTGTACCGTTTATAACCTTAATATTCTATTTATTATTTTCCTATTTTGGTACGTTATAAAGTGAATCGACATCGTAGCCTTTCGCTTTATAATAGTCCAAAATACCATAATAAATCGCTTTGGAAGCAGAAGTTAACCAATAATCAGATTTGAGCTTGTCATTGTCGCTTTTGTTCGTGATAAAGCCAAGTTCAGCCAGTGCAGCCGGCATATTATTTTCCCGAAGAACAGCAAAATTCCCAGTTTTCACGCCGCGATTTCTCAAATTCCATGCTGCAATCATGCGATTTTGAATTTTCGTTGCGAGCAGCCTGCTGTCCGCTGTATATGGATTTGTGGCTGCTGAATAATAAAATGTTTCCGTACCGGTTGCACTTGCACTCGCCGCATTTGCATGAATGCTGACAAATACATCGCCGCCGTTTCTAACAGCAAAAGCCGGCCGCGCGCTTAACGAGACAAATGTATCCGTTGAACGCGTCATTTTTACGTTAAAAGGCGTTTGCTTCAATAGATTGTTTACTTTCAGTCCTGTTGTAAGCACAACATCTTTTTCTCTCAGACCGAAACTGATTGCGCCCGGATCGCTGCCGCCGTGTCCAGGGTCAATGATAATCGTCTGCCCGGAAAGACGTGAATCTGCACTTTCTGTTACAGGTGGCGTTGCAGCCGGTTTTGCCGCTGTTGTGCGCAAATAAGCTGTGCTGACAAAACCAACGGTCGCACCTGATTTTACATAGGTCCATTTGCCGACTGAATGAGCGCCGGATACTTGCTGATTTTCCGACAATTTGCCAATTGAAGGGTAGGCTGTCGAAGGACCGGAACGAATATTTAAGTTTGGTGCATTGGACCATAATGATTTTGTAAAGCTGACTGAATCTTTTGTACGGAATTCCGGATTAATGGCGCGCGCTAAAAACACAGCGAAATCCGCACGTTTAATCAGGTTACCTGAGCCAAATGACCCATTCCCCATCCCATCCGCGACTCCGCGGTCCATTAACGCCTTCGCTGCCCCGGAAGCAGTTCCTCCGTATGAATATTTAAATGCATTGGCAATCATAATCGCCATTTCACCGCGTGTAATCGCTTTGTTTGGATAAAAATTCCCCGCGCTTACACCCGATAAATACCCTAGAATAATGTTATGATCGACGCCAGATTGTATATAACCCGCAACTGAAGAGCTTCGGTCCACGTCTCTGAAAACCGTTTTTCTTGGCGTGCCATTCAGTTGAAGGGCGCGTCCAAGAAAGATAGCCGCTTCCGCTCTTGTAATCGTCCGATTCGAGTTGAATATTGCGGCAGATGAGCCTTTCGCAATATTGCCATCGGATAGAAACGTTACTTCCTCCAGCGCACGTGCAGGTACATCAGTAAAACCCGCCGCCTGAGCAGGTGAAGTCACATTGAACAGAGGAAATATTACAAGTAACGCAAGCAAACTGTAAAACACTTTTCTCTTCACAACTTTGTCTCCTTTCTTAAAATTTACCACTTAAGTCTAGCATAGAAAGATGAAACTAAACACCGTTCTTTTTTAACATTTATCGAAATAACCGCTATTTTGATAGATTTTCCCTAAAAATGTAATATATCTGTAACATGTGTCACTTGAACGAAACAAAGGAACGTTTGTTCTTTTTTGTTGCGTATTCGGGTCTGTTTCATGCTATAATGAAGAAATCTTACAGAACCGAAAGGGTGCCATCTACTTTGACGAAGGCGAAAACGCTGCTTCCAGATCAATCTTCTTTTCATCGGGCGGATCTTTTTTCCATTCCCGGTGTCATGCGTGCATCTGATTTACACCCTGTTCGGGGAATCGGGAATTCTCCTGAACAATGGAAAGAAACCATTACCTCCGCTGTTTACAGCCGGATCACCATCGAAAAAATGGAAGAACATCCATACAATACAGACTACGCCGCAAAAGATGTATATCAAAAATTATTGAAAAAAGCGCCGGCTGATCGGGAATGGGCCGTTTTATTTCGTATGTTCGCCGCTTTTTATACGTTTTCCGCCCTGGCTGAGCGTTTTGACGAAACGAAATTGACGCCTGACACAGCGGAGCGTGCCGGATATGATATCCTTTTTTATTTGGCCGATGAAGTATTTGATGCTGTGAAGATGACGGGCGGGGCGATTCCGTTCGCCTTTGAGCCCTACATTGATCTGTTAAAAGGCGATACCGGACGGCTTTTATCTTTTCCGTTTGAACTTTTTCCGGCGGCACGGCTTGATTTATACCGCCTTCTCTGGGATTCCCTTTTCACGAAAATGGATTGGCGGCGCGCTGAGCTGCAAAGAACCGCTCCCGGCACCGGAAGCAGTACCGTGCAGACGGCGGCGCATATGCATCAGCTCTATTTGCTTGGCGAGATGGATAAATTTGTAGAAACGGCGGCTGCCGGACCGATCGATGTCTTTTTATACTTCCTTCATTGGCTCCAGGATGCGAGGCGGTCGGATCGATTTATTCCAGTACTGAGGGCCGCTGCATCTCTCGCCGGTGAGGGTATTTTACTCATCCAGGATGACTACAGCAGACGGTTATTTGTGCGTCAGCTCATCCGGCTTATGGATGAAGACGATCTGGCTGGCCGTGCTCCTGCGCTCGTAAAAGAGTTTTATACCGCTCTCTTGCCGTTCAGCTATGTATCGCTCAGCTATTTTTTAATCGGACGGGGCGATTATGCTGAATGGGTCGATTTGCAGCTGCTCATGGATGCCGAACTTCCAGACCTTGACCAAGCCGGATTGAAAACAGCGATCAAAGAAGCTCCGGAAGAGACATTGCCGCTTCTTCACCACGGCATCTCAGTCCTTATTGCCGGGCGAAACCGGAATGCTTATCGTCAAGCTGTGAAATTCATCAAACGCATGCGGACAATGTATAAAAAATTAAAACGGACCGATGAATTTGAACGGTGGCTGAACTGGCTGGCGGACGATACGAAACGGCTGCGGGCGTTTCAGGAAGAATGCAAAAAAGGCGGACTTTTACATGATTAAACATGGAACGATTCATCTTGTGACACACTACGAAAACGGGTCTTTTTATTTGCGGGCAATGGATTCGGGCGGACAATGGCTGCCTCCTGAATCCTGGACCCGTCTTTTATTTGCCGGCCACCGGGAAAGCTTCTACGGAACAAATTTGACGTACGGACAGCTCGACGGAGAAAAAGCCGTTAAATTAACTCCATTTGACTGGGTATCATTGTTTAAGGCGGAACATTTTAACCGTTTTGCCCGGTTTGAATGGGATGAAGCCGGCCATTTCAGCTTAGCGTGTGCCCCTGTTTTATATGAAGCGGTATTTGAAGCGATGCCGGCGTTTACAGATGAAGGTATTACTTGGCCTGTGCCGGAAGATGTTCACGATGAGTTTGCGGACTCATTCTGGGAAGAAACGATTTTTAACGAAAGCCGCCGCACGTTTGTGGAACGTGTCTTCCCGCTAATTGCGGCACACGCCCATCCCGGCATCACGGCCATTGCGGAATCATTTAACGGTCAATTGACTGCGGATGAGCTGAATCGTTATTTTGATCCTGTACGGCTCCGCTCTTATCTCGCCGGTGATGAACCCGCAGTGTATGAACCCGGCCTGCGTTTATCAGAACCGCATGCGGATGATGAAGGGTGGCATTTAGAAGCGGTATTAATCCGGAACAAACCATCTGAAAAAGTATATTCTTTTCATAAGAAATGGCCAAAGTCGGCAGAGCCCTATAAATTAACCGCAAATGAAGAAATACAGCGCTGGCTCCGCCTTTTTCCTGAACTAAATGAAAATGGCGCTTTAAAGGAGTCGCTATCTGAAGCGGAAGCCATTGGTTTTTTAACCGGCAGCGGTGAAAAATTAACCGCGCTCGGCATTCCCGTACTGCTTCCGCCATGGTGGGAATCTGTGCGGTCGGCTGCCGTATCTGTGGCAGCCGATGTACGCGATACGAATAAACAGTCCTTTGTCGGAATGAATGCCATTTTAGAATTTGATTTTAAAGTCGCCCTCGGCGGCATAGAAATGAGCGAAGAAGAATTTATGCAGCTCGCAAGCAGCGAGCGGCGTCTCATTAAATCGAATGGCCGCTGGGTGCATCTCGATCCGGCTGCCATCGGCAAAATAAAAGCGTTAATGGAGAAAGCAAAGCAAGACGGGGTGACTGTCGTCGATGTATTGAATCAGGAGTTTACCGATACAGAGGATGCGGCCCGGGTTCACATACGTTTAAACCGGTCGCTGCAGACGATGATTGAACGTCTGAAAAGCGCATCCGACATTCCCCTTCTGCCGGCTCCGGAGGCCCTTCAAGGCGAGCTGCGTCCGTACCAGCAAGCCGGCATGAGCTGGCTGTTATTTTTGCGGGAATGCGGTTTTGGAGCCTGCCTCGCCGATGACATGGGACTCGGTAAAACGGTTCAGCTCATTTCTTATTTGCTTCACGTTGAAAAAAACGAACAGCCGGAAGCACCTGCGTTGATTATCTGTCCGACGTCCGTACTCGGCAACTGGCAGCGTGAACTGGCCGCATTTGCCCCGGATTTGTCCGTTATGCTTTATTACGGGAAAGACCGTCCGCGCGGAGAAGCATTTTTAAAAGAAATATCAGAAGTCGATGTTGTATTGACGACATACGGGCTTGTCCATTCTGATTTTGAAACGCTTGAACAGGTCGTATGGAGTACAGCGGCACTGGATGAAGCGCAAAATATTAAAAATGCCGGGACGAAGCAGTCACGGGCTGTCCGGAAGTTAAACAGCCTTCATCCCATTGCCTTGACCGGAACACCGATGGAAAACCGGCTGTCTGAACTGTGGACTATTTTTGATTTCATAAACCGGGGCTGGCTCGGTTCACTCGCTCAATTTCAAAAATCGTATATGGTGCCGATTGAAAAGGATCATGATGCCGATCGCGTAGCGGCTTTGCAGGCAAAAATACGGCCCTTTTTATTGCGCCGGACGAAAAACGATCCGGAGGCGGCGCTCGGTCTTCCTGACAAAGTCGAGCAAAAAGAATACTGTCCGCTTTCGAAAGAACAGGCGGCGCTGTATGAACGGACGGTCCGCGATACGATGGAACAGATCGGCCAGCTGTCCGCCTTTGAACGGTGCGGTCTCATCCTGCGTCTTTTAAATGAATTGAAACAACTGTGCAGCCATCCTGCTCTTTTCTTAAAGGAAGAACGGCCGGACAATATACGCGTCCGTTCTGCCAAAATGGAAAAGTTAATGGAGCTTGCGGCCAATATTTATGGACGGGGAGAAGCATGTTTAATTTTTACACAATACATTGGTATGGGGGAGATGATTCAGCGTGAAATGGCGGATGAATTTGGGCTTGACGTTCCGTTTTTAAACGGCTCCACACCAAAGCAGGAACGAGACAAGCTCGTGGAGCGTTTTCAACACGGTGAATTTCCTTTTTTCCTGTTATCGCTTAAAGCAGGCGGGACCGGGCTGAATTTAACAGCGGCCAATCACGTCATCCATTATGACCGATGGTGGAATCCCGCGGTCGAAAACCAGGCCACAGACCGGGCATACCGGATTGGACAGAGCCGATTTGTGCACGTTCACAAATTCATTACAACCGGTACAATTGAAGAGAAAATTGATGCGATGATTGAATCCAAACAGGCAGCAAGCAGTGAAATTATTCAAAGCGGGGCTTTTATCGCTGATCTTGATAATCAGGCACTCAGTGAACTGTTTAAACTGGATTGACAAAAAAAGCTCCGTCTGAATGTAAGGGGTACATCAGACGGAGCGGGGGCTGGCGCCATTTCGCAGGGCAAGAGGCTTCTCATACAGTAACCAGCTGCCCGGCCGGTTACTGTGGCTGCTTTTGCTGCTCCTCCAACTTTTCAATTCTTGCTTTGAGCTGATGAATGAGAGCGGTTGTTTTTCCAAGCTGAAAAATCATATCTTCAAGGACACGTTCGACCCGTTCACTCATCAAGACAACTCCTTTTCTCAAATAAGCGGGACAGTCTCAATCATTTCCGCCGGTTCTTTTACGTCCGGCTGTTTTTTTCCCAAAAAGCGTACGGTATGAACAAGCACTTCAGTGACATACACTGTTTTACCGCTGTTATCCTTGTAATTTCTTGTCTGAATCGTGCCAAGTACGGCGATCAGTGAGCCTTTCTCGCAATATTTCGCGGTGTTTTCAGCGATTCGGTTCCAGATCGTGCAGTAAATAAAATCTGTATCTGTTTCTCCGTGAGCATTTCGGTATGGCCTGCTGACGGCGATGGTCGTTTGAATGAGCGGCCGTCCATCAGCTGTGTGTTTCAGTTCCGGATTCTTCGTCAGTCTGCCAACGAGCGTCACTTGATTAATCAGCTTCATCCCTCCTTTCGTCTTGCTGTTTTTATCATAAAAAAGGGCGTTCAAAAGGGCAAACAGCGGTTTTTCAACTTTCCCCCATTCATCACACTGTTTTCTTTATCGAAAAAAATCGAAATAAATCTACTGTTGTCGAACTTTCTCAAGAAACCTCCTGGTCATTGTGAAAAAAGCGATAAATTGCAGTTTTATGTTACACTGTTCGTATAAAACGCTTCCAAGAAGGGAGAATCGTTGATATGAAAACATTCAAGGTCGCTGAAATTTTTTTAAAAAAAGAGGGGAATTCACAAATAATTCCGTTTCGGGACGGTCTGGTGATTAACCGGGAAGATGAAAAAAAGACCTGGCTGATTGAATTATTTCTGGATGAAACAGAAGAAACGATGATCCGCCGCTTTGAACATGAAACGGATTTAACCGCTCATATCGCTATCACTCACCGAGGGAATGATCCGGCCATTTTTTCCGTTTCAATCCGCATGATTCAAAAGCTTGATCACGGCATCAGCGTGCTGTTTGATGCGCAGCTCCGCCAGATGCGAAATGAGTATGCAAAGCTGCTGCTGGAATCACTTATAAAACAGGGTCTGGAAGGAGAAGAACTGCTGCGCGCGTTTACGGACGTCATCCGAAAACGTCCAAACGTACCGGAAAAATGAAAAGAAGCGCTTCCCTGTTGATCGGAAAGCGCCTGTCTTTAATCAATGAACCACCGTTGATTGCAGACCGTCATAGCCGGTTTGGATTGTATGCTGCAATAATCGAATAATATAGTGAATGTCCTGCTTTGTGTAGGAATGCGCCGGTAAATCTACATCATATACCTGATAGTACAGAAGTGAAGCCAGCGCAAGCTCCCGTTCATCAGCAGGGCTTAGCTGTTCGGCTTTTTTTTTATCGAATTTGTTAAAAAGTCGATATAAAAACGTGCTTCCGCTTTACAGGAAAAATCATAGTTAGTGCCGAGTTCTTTTTGAAGAGAATCGATCGTTTTGATCTGGTCCGGTGTCGGCTCTTCCGAAAAGATTTTATCAACCACTTCATTGATTTTTTGAGCAAGGTCTTCGTGAAAGCGCGGATCTAATTTCATATCGTCCGGAACCTGATTGAACCATGAAGCGTTCTGCTGAATATAGCGCTGCCACTCTTTCATAAAATCTTGCGGATGATAGCTTTCTTCATCCCACATAATTTTCGCCATATATTGTTCAAAAGCAGTAGTAATCGACCGGGTAATACTGATTTTCACACCGTGTGATAAGCTGTTTAACATTGACATTGCCAATAGGTACCTCCTGGAAATAGCCTCATTGACTCCTCGAAAATAATAACTCTTATACTTTATCATACTTTCGAACTGGTGACAAAATTTTTTCGGATTTAAAAAAGCATCGGCCGATTCCAATGCGGCGCGATGCTTTTGTTGTCAGCTGTCTTTATTATCGGCGTCTTGCATATCGTTCTGGTCTTCAATCACATCTTCTTCCGGTGTATTTTCATCCGTTGCCGGGTCCATGTCATCGTCAGTGTTCGTATCTTCTGTTTCGTCGTTTTCATCCATTATGACGTCGTCTTCAACATCTTCATCTTGAACATCATCTTCAACCGCCGGATTATCATCCGCAGGTTCATCATCATTTCCCGCGCATCCTACAAGCAGCATGGCAGCCAGGGCAGATCCACCGGCTAATTTCAACAGTTTCGCATTCATTCGTAAAAATCCCCTTTCGCTAATGACGATTTTTTGCTCTTACTGGTTGTATTGTTTCCCGCTGCTGGAAAAATTAATCGTCCATTTTACAAAAAGGGTGTTAAGACCCTATGAAGATTGGCAAAAGAAAAATAAACGTCGTAAATGGTCCTATTTTTGACGACGAAAACAGCTTTCACTTCATTCTGCTTCATTTTTCATCTTTCTATGCAGCCTTCAGCGGTTCTGTCCAGCGTTTCCGGCAGCAAATAAAGAAGGGCCGCCTCAAACATTTATCGAGGCAGCACCTTATTCATTTCGATAGCCGGATTTTGTCGAATCCAGCCTTCAATGATATAGAATCCGGCTGTCATATCAACAAACCGGCCTAAATAATGCATAATCAGGCCCGGCATCTACAACTTATAGGACAGCACCTATTCCAGCGCAAACATTAATTCCGCTTCGCACACAAGCTCGCCTTCTACAGAAGCCATTGCTTTCGCTTTGCCGATGGAGCCGCGCAGGCGGGTCATTTCGACTTCGAGACGCAGCTGATCGCCCGGAACGACCTGACGCTTGAAGCGGCAATTGTCGATTCCCGCGAAAAAGGCAAGACGGCCTTTGTTTTCTTCTTTTTTCAGCATCGCGACGGCGCCGACCTGGGCGAGCGCTTCAACGATTAACACGCCCGGCATCACCGGATAATCCGGAAAATGTCCGTTGAAAAATTCTTCATTCGCGGTTACGTTTTTAATACCCACTGCCCGCTTTCCATCTTCTACTTCGACGATACGGTCCACAAGAAGAAAAGGGTAGCGGTGCGGGATTGTTTCTTTAATTTCACGAATATCCATTGAGATACCCACCTTTAGAAGAGACTTTTAACAATTACATCGAATAATTGAATCCATGTGTCAGGCACAAACACGTCTAACGGGTTGCCGGTACCGATAATGCTGTAGCCGATCACTGCACCCGTGACAGCTGTGATGATCATGAGAAAAGATGTTAACATGAATCTGCCGAGGGGGGTGAGGCGGGTTTCTTTTTTCCGCTTCCATTGTTCAGTCACTGGTCATCCTTCCCCTCTATCTGACCCCATTAATTAAGCCGAGCATTTGATCCGCGATTGAAATCGCTTTTGATTGAAATTGATAGGAACGCTGTGTCATCATCAAATCGCTCATTTCTTTTGAAAAATCCACGTTTGACATTTCAAGAAAACCAGCTTGAATGCCGGAAGCTTCACGCTCAGCGGCATTAAGATCACGTAAAACCTGTCCTTCCGCCACCGCCGGGTCTTCCGGCAGCACAAACAGATTGTCCCCTGTGCGCTCTAAAAATTGCGGTTTATCCACTTGTATGAGACCTATTAAGCCTCCCGCCTGCTCCGCCATTTCTTCAGGCGTCATGACGATCGGATTATTTGCTTCATCAAGCACCGGGTAGCCTTCAGATGTCACGAGCATGACGTTTTCGCCGCCAGCCGGAGTAATGGAAAATGAGCCATCGCGCGTATAATGAACGCGGCCGGTACCATCTTCATTTTGAACGAGCACTTTGAAAAATTGATTCGGCTGAGACAAAGCAAAATCAAGCGCTCTGCCTGTTTGCTGAAGTGCTCCCTGTGTGCCGACCATTTGCGCCTGTGCCATCATCGCGCCAACACCAAGACGAATGCCTAACGGTGTCAGACGGCCGATATCCTCCGTTTGACGATTCAAATTATTCGTCTGCTGATGAACGAGATCCCTAAATGCCGCATCGCTTCTTTTATAACCGGTTGTATTCATATTCGCCACGTTGTTACTCGTGACATCCATTCTTTTTTGAAGCTGTGATAGCGCATTGACGGCATTAATCATTGTTCTATTCATGCTGTACGCTCCTTTACGTCACTCTGCCGACTTCGTTCGCGGCTTTTTCCATGCTGCGGTCATACGCCGTCAGCACCTTTTGATTCGCTTCAAATGCCCGGTACGCCGTCAGCATATCCGTCATTGTGCGGGCTGTATCTGTTGTGGACCCTTCAAGAAAGGATTGCTGAACAGTAAACGCCGCATCAGCAGCACCAAACGCTGTTGGAAGCGCCGCACCGTCTATGCGGTATAGTCCGTCCCCTTCTTTTATGAGCGCATTTGGATCCTCTGCATAGGCAACGCCGATTTGGGCCACCTCGGCACCATTTTCAGTGATACGGCCCTGACTGTCAACGATAAACTGATCCGAAGTCAGCTGTATACGGTCGCCTTCTGTATCTTGAACGTAAAGACCGGAAGCTGTTGTTAAATAGCCTTCAAGATCCAAAGTAAAGTTTCCATTGCGCGTGTAGCGCGTTTCGCCGGCTGCATTTTGAACCGTAAAAAAGACGGATTCGCCCTGCAATGCAAGATCGGTGGACAGCCCGGTTTCACGAATGTCACCTTGACGAAAATTTGGCATTGTTTCCTGTAAATAAACGCCGGTGTTTAAAGCGCCGACATATGGCTCGAATGGTAAATTCAGTTTATTTTTAACCGGGATGGATGTTTCATCAATACGCTGTAACAGCATTTCTGGAAAAGCACGCATGCTTGTCTGGTCTGCTTTATAGCCTGGTGTGTTCACGTTTGACATATTATTCGTTAAAATTTCTGTACGCCGCTGCTGAGCAATCATACCTGAAGCGGCTGTGTAAAACCCTCTAAACAAATTGTTCACCTCATTTTCAAGCAGTAGACACTAATTATATTATACAATAGAAAAAGCGGAAATTAACAGAAAATAATGCAGAATGAGACAAAGTTAGCAAGAGTTTTCTTCACGCACACCATCCTCCTGTGCGTTTAACAAAAAAAGCGGCGCAATGCACCTGAAATCAGGGTGAATTGCGCCGCTTTTTGAAAGAGCAGCTTCAATTGTTAGTAAACATGGAACAAAAGCTGCCCTATCCGTTTGTCCTGCATCAGTTACGCTGCTTTTTAGAAGAAAGCCGATCCATATTGTCGAGCATCATGCCCGTTCCGACTGCCACGCAGTTCATCGGGTTTTCCGCGATAAACACAGGCACTTTCAGTTCATTAGTCATAAGCTGATCCATGCCATGCAATAATGCGCCCCCGCCCGTCAGCATAACGCCGCGGTCGATAATGTCCGCCGACAGTTCAGGTGGTGTTTTCTCAAGGACATTTTTCGATGCCTGAACAATTTGCATGACGGATTCACGTAATGCCCCTTCAATCTCGGCTGAATTAATGGTCAGGATACGCGGAAGCCCGGTCATAATGTCGCGGCCGCGAATTTCCATTTCCTCATTGCGTGTTTTTGGATACACCGTGCCGACATTGACCTTGATGGCTTCCGCAGTACGTTCACCGATCAGCATTTTATATTCTTTCTTCACATAGCTCATAATATCTGCGTCAAATGTGTCGCCGGCTACCTTAATGGATTCAGCTGTGACAATCGCACCAAGGGATAAGACAGCGACATCCGTTGTACCGCCGCCGATATCAATGACCATGTTTCCGCTCGGCTCAAAAATATCCATACCGGCGCCCACTGCGGCGACTTTCGGCTCTTCTTCAAGATAAACCTTTTTGCCGCCGCTTTTTTCTGCCGCTTCCCGGATTGCTTTTTGTTCCACCGCTGTAATTTGTGTAGGACAGCAAATTAAAATGCGCGGCTTTGATAAAAATCCTTTAACATTCAATTTATTCATAAAATGTTTCAGCATTGATTCTGTCAAATCAAAATCGGCAATCACGCCATCACGAAGCGGACGAATCGCCACAATATTGCCCGGTGTCCGGCCGACCATCTGGTACGCTTCTTTTCCGACAGCCAGCACTTTATTGGTCGTGCGGTCTAAGGCGACGACGGACGGTTCATTCAACACGATGCCTTGTCCTTTTACATGAATGAGCACATTTGCTGTCCCGAGGTCGATCCCGATATCTTTAGATAACATGTTCCATTTCCCCCCTGCATTTTCTCTATCTATTATCATACCTTTTAGGTTTTATGTTCCAAATATTTATTTTAGCATATAAACGCCCAACAATGGACGAAATGTACCAAGAATGACGAAAAACCGTTTCTCCATTACAAAAAGTCCCGCCATCAGTATAGTCGGCGGGACCCAATCCGATTCAATTTGCAGATTTCCATTTTTCTTTTGTTGCTTCTCCTCCACGCAAGTGCCGGATCGATTTGTGGTAGTGTAAAATATGTTCGACGCGTGCCGATAATTCCGGACTGAGGCCCGGCAGCCGCTCCGTTAAGTCTTTATGGACAGTGCTTTTTGAAATACCAAATTCTTTTGCGATATCACGCACCGTTTTGTTCGTTTCGACGATATACACTCCGATTTTGAGCGCTCTTTCTTTGATGTAATCGCGCACATGCACGCCTCCTTCACCGGAACCGGGACGGGCGAAATGAGACTTTGCTTCTGTAGATTCGAGCAGATGCGCATCTTTATTCATTGTTTCGGGGCGGTCTCATTCCAGGAGCCCCTTTCCTTTTTACTACCATATGATCATTTCCCGGGAAATATGAATGGTTATTTCCATTCGGCTGCCGCTTTTCCATACAGTGTATTCGGATTTAATGCACTGCCGTCTTTCTCAACTTCAAAGTGAACATGGATGCCGGCAGATTCATTCATCAAACTCCTGCCTGCTTCCCCGAGCTTGTCACCCTGCTTCACTTTATCGCCTTTCTTCACTTGAATATCCGTTACGGATTGGAATGTGGTCAAGATGCTGTCTCCATGATCAATTTCGATATAATTGCCCAAAAATGCGTCTTCACGAACATCCGTGACAGTGCCGGAGAGCGGGGCCGTTACATCAAAGGTTTTCCCATTCTCTAGTACGTAGTCGATGCCTGAACTTTCATAATACGTGTCGTTATAGACGACAAGTGCTTTTTGCTGATCATCTTCAGCTGCTTTTTCATCGTAAAAGGATGTTTTGACAATCACTTCCGCATTGGAAGGCTTGCTCATTTTTTCCGGTGTGCCATTTACACTGATTGTTGTATCATTCATGTCATTTGAAGCAGGTACCGGTTCTGTAACAGCCGTTTCATCCTTGTCACGGTCCATCACTTCATACATCATGAGACTGGAAATAAGTAAAATGGCGCAAGCGAGATAGATTGCCGGCAGTGCTCTTCTTTTCATGAAAAAGTCCTTCAATTTTGGGGGGAGAGATTTTTTTCCGCCCTCATTCATGTTCATCACCTCATCATGCAGTGTGAACAGGTAAAGGATTTTTTATACATGTGTGTAACAATATTCCTAAAATCGTTAAAAAAATGCCACAAACAATAAAAAAAGCACTGCGATGAGATGATAAAATCAATATATTGTCATGTCGTGAATGAGGTGTGGAAGTGAAAAAATTGATACGATTATTGTCGATGGCGGCACCTGTCGTTTACATGATTGCCATTTGGATCATGTCAGGTCTTCCGCACGATACGATTATGGATTTACCTGATCAATCCGTTGATCGGTTTATAAAAGAGGCACTCCATCTATTTGAATTTGCGATCTTGTACGGATTGATTATTAATGCTTTTTTAGTGAATGGCAAACTGACACCGCTCATCAGTTTGGCAGCAGCCATCTTTGCTTCCTTTTACGGGCTGGCAGATGAAATTCATCAGGCCTTTGTGCCGTACCGTTCAGCTACAGTAATCGATGCCATTAAAGATGTGACGGGTGTCCTTATTGCTTTTACGTTCGTTAAATATATGTATTTTGAAAAAAATTCACGGATCGGCCGCTGGATGGCAGAGTTCAGTGAATGGGCACGTCCGCATTAATAAAAACTGCGGACGTCATTTTTTATTTTTTTAAAAAAGCTTCTGCGGATTCAATCGCTGCTCCGGGATAATAATGGGCGGTGATTTCTAAATAATTATTTCCTTCTTTTGCCATTCCGTTCGCTCCGTATTGGCTCATCCCGACGCCATGTCCATATCCTTTTGTCGTAATGATCACTTTGTCACCGGAAGATTGTATATGAAAATCCGCAGATGGAAGTCCGAGTGCCTCCCTTATTTCCCGTCCTGTAAAGGTTTTTTCACCGAGTTTTATTTTGGCAACGCGGCCGCCTGCTGTCCGTGCTGTCACCGTCCCCGCCTCCCCGGCTGCCGTCAAAGAGACACCAAGCTTCTCTTCCACCTGAGTACGCGGCATAACCATTTCCTGCTCAAAATTTGGTGCTTCTTCATCCCAGGGGCTGTCCACGCTGATCAAATACGGAAGCGGTGACTGCCAGTAATCTTCCGCATTTTCCGTTTTGCCGTTGCCCGATGAAAAAAAAGCAGCCGTAATGGGGGCTCCGTTATACGTCAGCACTTCCCCTTCTGTTTCTTTTGCCGCTTCCTCTATCTTTTTCTTATTTTGAGCGTAATCTGCACCCCATATTTCTTTTAATTCTGCCTCGTCCTTAAATACTTGATCATCAACCGTATCCGTCACTTCCAATCCAGCGAGCGTCTGCGTCAAAATAAAGGTTCTGGCGGCCACTGCCTGCGCTTTTAATGCCTCTTTTTCAAACGACGCCGGCATTTCAGCCGCAACAACACCGGCCACATATTCTTCAAGAGGGACGGTTTCTGTTTGCCGGGTGTCTGATCGGACAACGTCAACTGACGGCTCATCTTTTTCTTGAACGGCTTCTTCTTCCTCCGACAAAAAAAGCCCGACAGCTGGAATGGCTATGGCTGCGATCAAAATAAAAAGGAATAGATAAAACGGTTTTTTCAAAACAAAATCCCTCCTTGCTGTATAAAAAGGGATATGCATGACTATACTTATTATGACAAAACATAAAAAAACCGCCTGCCCAAACAGACGGTTTCTTTCATAATATAATAAAAATAAATTCAGCTTTTCACTGTGACCGGTGTTTCTGCTGTCTCCGTTACTCGTTCAATATCAGCACCGAGCGCAGCCAGTTTGCCATGGAAATTCACGTAACCGCGGTCAAGATGCTTCAGTTCCGTAACACGCGTATAACCGTCTGCGATAAGCCCAGCAACGATTAAAGCAGCAGCGGCACGTAAATCAGTCGCAGCCACTTCTGCTCCCTGCAGATTAGATGGCCCGTCAAGAATGACCGAACGCCCTTCAATCTTCACATTGGCATTCATGCGTCGAAACTCTTCGACATGCATAAAACGGTTTTCAAAAACCGTTTCTGTAATAACACCCGTTCCTTCTGCTTTCAACATAAGCGCCATCATTTGTGACTGCATATCTGTTGGAAAACCGGGATGCGGCATCGTTTTAATGTCCACCGATTTTAATTTTTCCGGTCCGATTACGCGAATGCCATTTTCTTCTTCGATAATCTTAATGCCCATTTCACGCATTTTGGCAATTAATGAGGACATGTGCTCGGCCACCGCGCCTTCAATCAGCACGTTACCGCCTGTAATGGCTGCTGCCGTCATAAATGTACCTGCTTCAATACGGTCTGGAATGATAGCATGATCCGCTCCTTGAAGAACGTCTACACCTTCAATGCGGATGGTTTCTGTTCCGGCACCGATGACTTTTCCTCCCATTTTATTAATGAGATTCGCAAGGTCCACAATTTCCGGTTCTTTTGCTGCGTTTTCAAGGATGGTTGTACCGTCTGCAAGCGCTGCAGCGGTCATGATGTTTTCAGTAGCGCCGACACTTGGGAAATCAAGATAAATTTTCGCCCCTTTAAGACGGCCATCTGTTTCCGCTTCAATAAATCCATTTTCAACACGGACTTTCGCACCCATCGCTTCGAAACCTTTTAAGTGCTGATCAATGGGACGTGAACCGATAGCACATCCGCCCGGTAAAGCCACACGTGCTTTTCCGTTCCGTGCAAGCAGCGCACCCATCACCAGGACAGACGCACGCATTTTACGAACGTATTCAAATGGTGCTTCAATTAAAAGCTGTTTCGTTGCATCAATTGTTACAGTATTGTTTTCAAATGTTACTTCGCAATTTAAGTGGCGCAATACTTCGTTGATCGTATATACATCGGATAAAGTCGGTACGTCACGAATGACACATTTCCCTTCTTTAGCCAGTAATGTCGCTGCAAGCACTGGCAGCACCGAGTTTTTTGCACCTTCAACTTTGACGGTCCCGTTCAATTGACGGCCGCCGCGGACGATAATTTTGTCCAAACTGTTCCCCTCCGCGTCCTTTTCTATTATACATATTCAAATCAGTGGACTGACGTGCCAGCCCTTTCCAATGTCTTTTCATAACTTCGACAAAACTTCTTAAAGCTTATCATCTTGTTCACGTTTCTAACAAGTGAAATTAAGCACATATTGTAGAAAATTTGTGAAATTGCTCAAGAAATCCATCTTTTTTTGTTTCCCCCTATAGATAACCGGCAAACCAAAATGATGAGCTTTTCACAAAATAACCCCATCCAAATTTATATTATTTTTCAAAAAAAGGCAAGTAGGTCAACACACTGATTTTTTATGAGAATAACATCGGCAGCTGCCGGGACCAGAGCAAGTAGTCAAGAAAGAAGCTGCTGACGGCGGAACCAATGACAATCGAAAGCAGCAAATAAAGGAGACGCGCTCTCGCCACCTGATTTTTTCGCAGTAATTTTTCAAAGCGGATCGCCTGCAGCGCCCAAAACGAAAGACCGATGAAAAATAAGCTCATGATCATGCTAATAAGCGCTTCCTGTCCGAATGATTCAATCATAGTTACATGGCTCCTTCTTTAGTTTATTCAGCGATCCGGGTTCGTTTCCCTTGAATCATTGTTCCATCATTCATAATTGCAGTTTATTAATCCGCGATGCCCGCGGATTGAAAAAAGCTGTCCAATCGTAGAAACGATGGACAGCTTTTTTTCTTATAATTTGCCTTGAGACACATTAATCCGGTTAGTCGCCCGTTTCAATGCGAGTTCGGCACGTTTAAAATCGATATGATCCTGCTTATCCTGCAAACGGCGTTCGGCGCGCATTTGCGCTTCTTTTGCACGGGCAACATCAATGTTTTCCGCTTTTTCAGCAGCTTGCGCTAATATCGTTACCTGATCAGGACGAACTTCGAGAAAGCCGCCGCTGATAGCGACCACTTCGGATGTGTTTCCGCCCAAAACAAGACGGACAGCACCGATTTGTAAGGGAGCGACCATCGGCACGTGGCCGGCCATGATGCCCAGCTCGCCGCTTTGTGCTTTCGCGCTGACGAGTTCCACGTTCGTATCCACTACCGGGCCGTCAGGAGTGACGATATTGACGTTAAATGTCTTCATAGCTAAACCTCCTGATCCCTATATTAAACTTGTGCACCCATCTCTTGCGCTTTCGCAACAACTTCTTCAATGCCGCCAACAAGACGGAACGCATCTTCAGGAAGGTTGTCGTGTTTGCCGTCAAGAATTTCTTTAAATCCGCGTACTGTATCTTGTACCTGTACATACGATCCTTTTTGGCCTGTGAACTGCTCGGCAACGTGGAAGTTTTGTGAAAGGAAGAATTGAATACGACGCGCACGCGCAACCGTCAATTTATCATCCTCTGACAATTCGTCCATACCAAGGATTGCAATGATATCCTGCAATTCTTTGTAGCGCTGCAATGTTTGCTGAACCGCACGCGCAACATTGTAGTGCTCTTCACCTACGATTTCAGGAGAAAGGGCACGTGATGTGGACGCGAGTGGATCTACCGCAGGGTAAATACCCATCTCAGAAAGTTTACGCTCAAGGTTCGTTGTCGCATCCAAATGGGCGAATGTTGTCGCCGGTGCCGGATCCGTATAGTCATCGGCCGGGACGTAAATCGCCTGGATCGATGTGACGGAACCTACGTTAGTAGATGTGATACGCTCTTGAAGCTGACCCATTTCCGTTGCAAGTGTCGGCTGGTAACCTACCGCAGATGGAAGACGGCCAAGAAGGGCAGATACTTCAGAACCTGCTTGCGTGAAACGGAAGATGTTATCGATGAAGAACAGTACGTCCTGTCCTTGATCATCACGGAAATATTCAGCCATTGTAAGACCTGTCAAGGCAACACGCATACGCGCACCAGGCGGCTCGTTCATTTGACCGAATACCATCGCTGTTTTTGAAATAACGCCGGAATCGCTCATCTCGTGGAAAAGGTCATTTCCTTCACGAGTACGTTCTCCAACACCTGCGAATACGGAAATACCACCGTGCTCCTGTGCGATGTTGTTGATCAATTCCTGAATAAGTACTGTTTTACCTACACCGGCACCGCCGAAGAGACCGATTTTACCGCCTTTAATATAAGGAGCAAGAAGGTCAACAACTTTAATACCCGTTTCTAAGATTTCAACTTCTGTTGAAAGCTGTTCGAATGTAGGTGCCTGACGGTGAATGGCATCGCGGCGTGCGCCTGCCTCAATTGGTGCTGCAAGGTCAATTGTTTCACCAAGTACGTTAAATACACGGCCGAGTGTAACATCTCCAACCGGTACAGAAATCGCGCTTCCTGTATCAATTACTTCCTGGTTACGCTGAAGGCCGTCTGTAGACGCCATCGCGATTGCACGGATGGAATCATCGCCAAGGTGCGTCGCTACTTCCAGCGTCAGTTCTGAAGCTTTATCACCGGCTTCAGCGGCGATTTGAACTTTCAAGGCGTTATAAATGGCAGGAAGTTGACCGTTTTCAAACTTAACGTCAACGACCGGACCCATGACTTGAAGAACGCGTCCTTTGTTCATCTTTTTCCCTCCTGTTTTACTAAATGTATAGTGATTGGGACTATTAACGTCCACTTTTTCGATTTATTCTAGTGCTGCTGCTCCGCCGACAATCTCTGTAATTTCTTGCGTGATGGCTGCCTGGCGCGCACGGTTGTATTGAAGAGTTAACGAGCTGATAAGCTCTTTGGCGTTGTCGGTCGCATTTTGCATAGCCGTCATACGCGCAGCGTGCTCACTCGCTTTTCCGTCAAGAAGGGCTCCGTAAATTAAGCTTTCTGCATATTGAGGAAGCAAAACTTCAAGAATTTCTTCTGCGGATGGTTCAAATTCATATGAAGAAAGACGGCCGCCTGACGATTCAATATCCGTCAAAGGCAAGACTTTCTTCTCCGTCACGTCCTGTTGGATCGCGTTGACGAAATGGTTGTAGTACATATAAAGCTCATCATATGTACCTTCTGAAAATAGATCGACGGTTTTACGTACGATCTCTTTCACGTCTGCAAAAGATGGCTGATCCGGAAGACCGGTGATGCTTTCAATTGCTTCGATGCCGCGCATGCGGAAGAAATCCCGTCCGACACGTCCGACAGCAATAACCACATACTCATCTTTCGATTTATGACGTTCTTGAATTTTCTTATATACGTAGCGCAAAATGCTGCTGTTATAGGCTCCCGCCAAACCGCGGTCCGATGTGATGACAAGGTACCCGGTTTTTTTAACGGGGCGGGAGACGAGCATCGGATGTGTTACATCTTTACTGCCGAGTGCGATTGACGCCACCACTTCCTGAATTTTCTCCATGTAGGGAACAAAGCTTTTCGCATTTGTTTCCGCACGGTTCAATTTAGAAGCAGATACCATTTGCATGGCTTTCGTAATCTGACTCGTCTTTTTTGTCGATGTAATACGTGTTTGTATGTCGCGTAACGATGCCACTTTCTCTCACCACCCTTTACTGTGTTTGATGACGCAGACAGGGCGGACGTCCGGTTGACGGTACCGCCCTCAATCTGCCATTATTCGGATTTCACAAACGATTTTTTAAACTCGTTGATCGCTGACTTCAATTCGTCATCAGACGGAAGTTCTTTCGTTGTGCGAATATGATCGTACACATTTGTGTGGTTTTTATCGAGCCAGTGTAACAGTTCATCTTCGAAACGAGTAATATCAGAAACCGGAATATCGTCAAGGTAACCGCGTGTCAAAGCATAAAGAATGACAACCTGGCGCTCAACTTTAAGCGGTTTGTTCAAGTCCTGTTTCAACACTTCAACTGTACGTGCACCACGGTTCAATTTTGCCTGCGTGATCGCATCAAGATCAGAACCGAACTGCGCGAATGCTTCAAGCTCACGGTAAGCGGCAAGGTCAAGACGAAGTGTACCTGCTACCTTTTTCATCGCTTTAATTTGCGCTGAACCACCAACACGTGATACAGAAAGACCCGCGTTGATCGCCGGACGTACGCCGGAGAAGAACAAGTCAGATTGAAGGAAGATCTGTCCATCTGTGATAGAAATAACATTCGTTGGAATGTAAGCAGAGATATCACCCGCTTGTGTTTCAACGAAAGGAAGAGCTGTAATTGAACCGGCACCAAGTGTATCGTTCAACTTCGCTGCACGCTCAAGCAAACGAGAATGCAAGTAGAATACGTCACCAGGGTAAGCTTCACGACCTGGAGGACGGCGAAGAAGAAGGGAAAGTTCACGGTAAGCTGCCGCTTGTTTAGAAAGATCATCATATACGATCAAAACGTGCTTGCCGTTGAACATAAATTCTTCCGCCATTGAAACGCCTGTGTAAGGTGCAAGGAACAACATTGGAGCCGGCTGTGATGCTGAAGCCGTCACAACGATTGTGTAGTCAAGTGCACCGTGTTTACGAAGTGTTTCAACTGCGTTACGTACCGTTGATTCTTTTTGGCCGATCGCAACGTAAATACAAACCATATCTTGATCACGCTGGTTCAAGATTGTATCGATTGCAACCGTTGTTTTACCTGTTTGACGGTCACCAATGATTAATTCACGCTGACCGCGGCCGATTGGCACAAGGGCGTCAATCGCTTTAATCCCTGTTTGCAATGGCTCATGAACTGATTTACGGTCCATAACGCCTGTTGCCGGGCTTTCGATTGGACGAGTTTTTGTCGTGTTAATTGGACCAAGACCATCGACTGGCTGACCAAGTGAGTTAACAACGCGGCCGATCAGCTCTTCGCCAACCGGTACTTCCATGATGCGGCCTGTGCGGCGCACTTCATCGCCTTCTTTGATGCCTGTATAAGGACCAAGAATGATAATACCTACGTTGTTTTCTTCCAGGTTTTGAGCCATACCCATGACGCCGTTTGAGAACTCAAGAAGCTCTCCCGCCATAACGTTGTCGAGGCCATGAGCACGTGCGATACCGTCCCCAACCTGGATGACAGTACCGACGTCGCTAACTGTAATATCGGACTGGAAGTTTTCAATTTGCTTTTTTATCAGCGCACTGATTTCTTCAGCTTTGATGCTCATGCATGTCACCCCTCAGTTTCTTCAAGAAGCATTTCTGCTTCTTTCTAATTTATGAATTCGTTGTAAGTTGTTTTTCAAGACGGTTCAGCTTGCCGCGCAAACTGCCGTCAAAAATGCGGTTTCCAATGCGGACTTTTAAACCGCCCAGCAATTCCGGATCCACAATGTTTTCAATGTTAAGTGTCTGCTTCCCGACTTTTCGGGAGAAAGCAGCAGATACAGCTGTTTCTTCAACAGGTGATAGCGGACGGACAGAATACACACGTGCATCTGCTGTACCACGCTCTTCATTTGCCAATTCAATAAATTCATCACAAACAAATGTCACTTCAATTGTGCGGTGACGCTGAACGAGCAATTTCAATGTATTGACCACAGGTGAAGAAGCCTGTGCAAAAGCGGATTGAACGAAAGCCTGTTTGTTTACAATAGAGAGCTTCGGTGATTCGAGAAGTGTTTGAAGTTCTTTGTTCTCACTGAATACCTGCTTGACAACGCGCAGTTCCTGTTCTATTTCCACCACTTGGTTCTGTTCTTTCGCCAGTTCAAAAAGCGCGATCGCGTAGCGTTTTGCCGCTCCGGATTTACTCATCGCTCTTCGCCTGCCTCTTTAATGTACTCATTAATCAGCTGTTCTTGATCGGCAACTGAAAGTTCTTTTTCAATGACTTTCGATGCGATCATTACAGACAATGCGGCAACCTGCTCGCGCAGTGCAGCCATCGCCTGGTCTTTTTCCTGTGCGATTTCAAGCTTCGCAGATTCTTTCAAGCGTTCAGATTCAGCGCGGGCAGCCGCAATGATCTCCGCTTTTTGCTCTTCGCCAAGTTTTTTGGCATTTTCGATTGTATTTTGCGCTTCAAGACGAGCTGCTTTTAACTCGGCACGCGTTTCTTCCAATAGTTGATTCGCTTCGACACGGCTTTTTTCTGCCGCTTCGATTTCAGATGCAATGTGCTCTTCACGCTGCTGCATGATGCCCATAAGCGGACCCCAGGCATATTTCTTCAGCAATGCGAGCAAGATGATAAACATAGCAAGCTGGAACAGGATATCGCCGCCATTAAAACCGGCTCCGGCTCCAAGTACGTATGCGTTTGTCGTCACGATCATTTCACTCCCTTCAAGAGGTTCCGACTCTCCCTGCATAGGGAAAGAAATTCATTCATAATATGCCTTAATTGCCATTTAAACATAAAGCAATGGCGAAGGTTCGCATTGAAATGTGATCTTCGCCATTGGGCTCACACGACGTGAGTCATGAATGCGTTGCCGCAGGACGCGGCACAGCATTCAATCCTTATTATTGTCCAGCTCCGGGCGCTAGAGGCTCGGGTCATAAGTCAGCCTTATGCCTGTCGCCTCTAAACGAACGCCAGCCGCGGGCCCGCGTGATGCGGGTCACGAATGCGTTGCCGCAGGACGCGGCGTTCTTAGCATTCGATCCCTTAATTATTGACCTTGTACCATGAACGCGATAACTACGGCGATGATCGGAATCGCCTCTACTAGTGCTACCCCGATGAACATTGTTGTTTGAAGCATACCACGTGCTTCTGGCTGACGAGCCATACCTTCGACTGTTTTCGATACGATCAGACCGTTACCTACACCGGCACCAACGGCCGCTAAACCAATTGCAATTGCTGCTGCTAAAAGACCCATTTTAATTTTTCCTCCTTATTTTTAAAAGCATGATTTACTAGCATAAAGATTTGTCCAGAAACTGAACAGTAAATATTTTAATGGTCGCTGCTCACTTTGTGGGCAATATAAACCATTGTTAACATTGTGAAAATGAATGCCTGAATGGCACCGATAAAGACTGAGAATCCCATCCAAGCAAGCGTTGGAATAACCGCCGCCAGATGACCGCCGACTCCAGTTGCAAGTGATCCTGCAAGGAGCGTCAGCAAAATTTCCCCCGCGAAAATGTTACCGTAAAGCCGCAGACCGAGCGTCAGCGTATTCGCAAACTCTTCAATCAGCTTCAGCGGAAACATAAACCACATCGGACGGAAAAAGTCTTTTCCATATTCGGAAAAACCTTTCATGCGGATGCCGTAGTAATGTGACAATCCGACAACCATCACTGCCAGCGTCAACGTAATAACCGGATCAGCTGTCGGTGATTTCCACCATAGTTCATTATCGTATACAATTGCGAACGGAAGTCCAAGCATGTTCGATACGAAAATGTACATAATTAATGTGATGCCAAGAATGTGAAAGCGACCACCGGTTTTCCAGTCCATGTTGCTTTTAACAATTCCTTTAACAAAGTCCATAACCCATTCAAAGAAGTTTTGAATGCCTGTCGGTTTCATCGCCAGATTACGTGTTGCGGCAATCGCAATTAAAAAGACAATTAAACTTGCAACGGTAACCATTAAAATGTTGGACAGGTTGAACGTCAAAGTGACCCCGAAAATATCGACGTCACGTAACGGAGACTCGTGACCCAAATTATTTCACCTCTCTTTCCCGTTCGTGCGTTTTATAAAATGTTGGATTCCAAAATCTATCATAATCACCGCATAAGCAGTCATTAATCCAATAACGGTACTGATCAAATGGAATTGATCAGGGTTTTGGAGAGCGATCATCGCCGCAAGTGCCGCTGAACCCATTCGCAAAATCGTACCAAGAGACGGAATTTTACGGCCTTCTTCCACTGCTTTGCTGAAGCGTTCAATCCGCTTCGAAATAATCCAGTGATTATAAAGGCTGAGCGAAGTCCCAAGAACAAGACCTGCGTATATAGCCTGCGCCGATGTGAATCCCCAGCCAAGTACAAAGATGGCGAGCAGATAAAGCAAGTATTTTCGCTGTCGTTTAATGGAATGCTGGAGTTCGGGCATAAAAAGCTAGTCTCCTGAGTTGAAATGTTGAATTGTACGCAGCATGGCATAAATTCCTGCCGAGAGTCCTCCCAGCAGTCCGATGATTAAAAAAAGAGGCACTGTATTGAAACGTTTGTCAAGCGCCAAGCCGGCAAAAATACCGGCGATCATGGATCCGGCGAGCTGGGCTAAAACGGTGCTATAAAGCGCCATAGCCCTAAAAGGTCGGTTTTCTTGATCCCGGTTCATCACACACCTCGTTTAGCATGCTTGAATACGTTTAAAGCAGCGGCAAAAAAAACGGTTTCACTATGTATAAAATCCAATCTCCTTACCCTTTGTTAGCATACAATAGCCCTTTTTCAATGTCAATGTGTTGTGAACGAAAACCTCATTGGAATGCAGGGATTATTCACAAAATGCTCAAATTTTTTCACTGTTTCCCGAACAATTATTTCAATATAACAGAAGGTCGTCCGTTATTTACGGACGACCTTCTTATTTTATTTCGCTCTAAAACGCTCCGGTGCTTTGTCCGCCGCGTTAAAATAGTAGCGGATGGCATCGCAGATTCGGCGTGACGCTTCGCCATCGCCGTATGGATTGGACGCTTTCGACATTTTCTCATAGGCCGCATCATTTGTTAACAGCTCTGACGCCAGTGAGTAAATGGTTTCTTCATCTGTACCGGCAAGTTTCAGCGTGCCCGCGTCGATCCCTTCCGGACGCTCTGTCGTATCACGCAGCACAAGAACCGGTACCCCCAATGACGGTGCTTCTTCCTGAACGCCGCCGGAATCGGTCAAAATAATGTGCGCGCGCTCCGCAAAGTTATGAAAATCAATCACATCAAGCGGTTCGATTAAATGAATGCGCGGATCATTGCCGAGAATGGAATCCGCGGTTTCCCGAACGACCGGATTTAAATGAACGGGATAGACCACTTGTATACCTTCATGATCGTCAACGAGACGTTTAATCGCGCGGAACATATTTTTCATCGGTTCGCCCAGGTTTTCACGGCGGTGTGCGGTCATCAATACGAGACGGTCCGAGCCGAGCTGCTCCAGTACCTCATGTGTATAGTCTTCTTTCACTGTCGTCTTCAATGCATCAATAGCCGTGTTTCCTGTTACGAAAATCGATTCTTTCTTTTTGTTTTCATTCAGCAGATTTTGCTCGGATTGCTCGGTTGGTGAAAAATGAAGATCTGCCATAACGCCCGTAAGCTGACGATTCATTTCTTCCGGGTACGGTGAATATTTATTCCATGTGCGAAGGCCCGCTTCTACGTGACCGATGGCAATCTGGTTATAAAACGCGGCAAGGCCGGCTATAAATGTCGTTGTTGTGTCCCCATGAACAAGCACAATATCCGGTTTCACTTCTTTCATGACCGCATCCAGTCCTTCAAGACCGCGCGTGGTCACATCGATCAGCGTTTGCCGGTCTTTCATAATGTTCAAGTCATAATCCGGCGTAATGTTGAAAATATTGAGCACCTGGTCAAGCATTTGGCGGTGCTGCGCTGTGACAGTCACAATGGCTTCAAATTCATCCGGGCGGTTTTTGAGTTCCAAAACGAGCGGCGCCATTTTAATTGCTTCCGGCCGCGTGCCGAAAATCGTCATTACTTTAATCGGGCGATCCATTATCTCTCCACCTGCTTTTCTTTATTTTGTTCCGAATAAACGGTCCCCGGCATCGCCAAGACCTGGAACAATGTACCCTTTTTCGTTTAATTTTTCATCGAGTGCGGCAATATAAATATCCACGTCCGGATGTGCATCCTTAATGGCATCAACGCCTTCCGGAGCAGCAATCAGGCACATAAATTTAATGTTTTTCGCACCGCGTTTTTTGAGCGAGTTGATCGCTTCAACCGCGGAGCCGCCTGTTGCAAGCATTGGATCAACAACGATAAAATCGCGCTCTTCCACATCTGACGGCAGCTTGACGTAATATTCAACAGGCTGCAATGTTTCCGGATCGCGATACAGACCAACATGTCCCACTTTCGCAGCCGGAATCAGCTTCAATACACCGTCAACCATGCCGATACCCGCGCGCAAAATAGGCACGATGCCAAGCTTTTTACCGGCAAGAACTTTCGCTTTCGCATCGCATACAGGTGTTTGAACCGTTACTTCTTCAAGTGGAAGATCGCGTGTAATTTCAAACGCCATCAATGTCGCTACTTCATCTGTCAGTTCACGAAAATCTTTTGTTCCTGTTTCTTTATCACGGATCATCGTCAGCTTATGCTGAATTAACGGATGATCGAATACATATACTTTTCCCATTATTCCACTCCTCAATGTTACATTCACAATTTCCTTGTCAAAGTTCTTTCCTATTTTACTTGAAAAGAGTAGGGCGGGCAACAAAATGACCGGCGCATGGAAAAATCGAAATTTTCGTGAATAAACTGCAGGAAGCGCAGCCATTTTTGCTTTTCCGCGGCGAAACAAAAAAACTGCCGGTTCATGACCGGCAGTCCTTTGTCTATCTTATGCTTGTTGATAAAGAGCGTATTGTGATGTCAATGCTGCTACACGCTCAGCTGACTCTTTTAATACCGCTTCGTCTTCATGGTTTTTCAATGTTTTTGCGATGATGGATGCCACTTCGTCCATTGCAGCCAAGTCAAAACCGCGTGATGTAACAGCTGCTGTACCGATTCGGATACCGCTTGTAACGAACGGGCTTTCCGGATCGTATGGAATTGTGTTTTTGTTTACCGTAATACCAACTTCATCAAGAACCGCTTCCGCTACTTTACCAGTCAAACCGAGTGAGCGAAGATCGATCAGCAATAAGTGGTTGTCTGTGCCGCCGGAAACGATATCGATTCCTTCTTTTGAAAGGCCTGCTGCCAAACGGCTTGCATTGTCAATGACGTTTTGTGCATATACTTTGAAATCTTCTTGAAGCGCTTCGCCAAATGCAACAGCTTTTGCCGCGATCACGTGCATAAGCGGGCCGCCTTGAATACCAGGGAAGATGGATTTATCAAGCTTTTTGCCGAACTCTTCGCTGGACAAAATCATGCCGCCGCGTGGACCGCGCAATGTTTTATGCGTTGTCGTTGTCACAAAGTGAGCGTAAGGAACCGGATTTTGATGAAGGCCGGCTGCCACAAGACCGGCGATGTGTGCCATGTCAACCATCAAGTATGCGCCTACTTCATCAGCGATTTCACGGAATTTCGCAAAATCAATGGCACGCGGATACGCACTTGCACCGGCAACGATCAATTTCGGCTTGTGCTCAAGCGCTTTTTGGCGGACATCTTCATAATCGATTACTTGCTCATCTTTCGTTACGCCGTACTCAATGAAATTGTATTGTACGCCGCTGAAGTTAACAGGGCTTCCGTGCGTTAAGTGACCGCCGTGAGACAAATTCATACCAAGAACCGTGTCGCCTGTTTCCAAAATGGTGAAGTAAACCGCCATGTTTGCCTGTGCACCTGAATGCGGCTGCACGTTTACATACTCGGCACCGAAAATTTCTTTCGCTCGGTCGCGCGCTAAATCTTCCACAACGTCCACATGCTCACAGCCGCCATAGTAGCGTTTGCCAGGGTAACCTTCTGCATATTTGTTTGTCAAAACAGAACCTTGGGCTTCCATAACGGCTTCAGAAACAAAGTTTTCAGAAGCAATCAGCTCAATTTTCGTTTGCTGGCGTTTTAGTTCATCTTCAATTGCTGCAAATACAGCGGGATCTTGCGTTTGAATTTTACTCATCGTTGTTCTCCTTCCCAATCTATGAAATGAAAATAGTATTGACCGATATCCGTTAAAAAATTCTCTTTCATTCTAACACGTTTTCCGAATCTTTCAACTGCATTTTATGCTTTTCACGTATTTTTTCATAAAAAAATAGCTGTCTTTCACGAAAAAGACAGCAAATCCTTAACATTCATCATCAATCGAATCGCTTACATTCGTTTTTTCATACACAGCGCGCGGGCCGCCAATGAGCTTTGGCCGCGTTTTCGCCATTGTCACATGGGCCGCGCCGACCGAATTTCCTGACGTGCGCACCGGAACGGCTACATGCTTCAAGTGCATGCCGATAAATGTGTCGCCAATGTCAATGCCGCCGTCTGCCTTTACAAACTCGACCAGTACGCAGTCTTTTTGCCGATATGCATAAGATGCCATCGCGCCGCCTGCTGTGCGGACCGGAACAGCAGCGACCTCTTCGTACCCGAATTTTTCCGCCGCTTTCCGTTCCATCACAATGGCCCTGTTCAAATGCTCACAGCATTGAAACGCCAAATGAACGCCCGTCATCGAAGCAAATGAATCAAAAGCTTCATATAAAGCAGCGGCTGTTTCCTCTGTACCTGCTGTCCCGATCCGTCCGCCTGACACTTCTGATGTGGAACAGCCGACCACAAACAGCTGACCCGGTTTAAATTGTGCCTGTTCATGCAGTTCGGTCAAAAGGACATTGAGCTCCTCTTTCCACCCTGCGGCCGCTTCCATTACTGCACTCTCTTTTCATATTCGGTAATTTTACCGATCCGATTCGCATGACGCCCCGCTTCAAAGTCAGTCGTCAGCCACGTTTGCGCAATTTCACGCGCAAGCCCTGGGCCAATAACACGTTCACCCATCGCGAGGATGTTGCTGTTGTTATGCTGGCGTGTCACTTTAGCACTAAACACGTCGTGAACAAGCGCACAGCGAATGCCCTCTACTTTGTTCGCCGCAATGGACATCCCAATGCCGGTTCCGCACACGAGAATGCCGCGGTCAAATTCACCGGCTGCCACTTTTTTCGCGACCGGCAGGGCATAGTCAGGATAATCAACAGATGTGCTGCAGTCACATCCAAAATCTTCATATTCTATGCCGAGTTCTTCAAGCAGCTGTTTTAATTCTTCACGAATATTCACGCCTCCGTGATCAGATGCAATTGCCACTTTCATTTAAAACGCCCCTTTCATGCTCTGTATTAGGTTATTTTCTCATATTTTTATGACGATTTACAATTTAAACCGCGTAATAACCGATTTTAATGCAGCTGCCTGCTCTTGCAAATGACGGCTGACATGGCCGATTTCGCCGATAACATCCGATTGGTCTTCCGCTGCCCGCGTCACTTCATTGGCACCGGCGGATGTCTCTTCGGCAATCGCCGCGACTTCTTGAGACTGTCTTGATGTTTGCTCAATTTTCACCATTTGGCGGTCAACAAGACGGGAGATCTCTTCAACAGCCTCCGCCATACTTGTAATTTTGCCGCTCATCTGTCCGACAGCTTCTTGGGCAGATGCGCCTTTTCTTACCCCTTCACCGGCCGCTTCCGCCTGAACGGTAATTTTATGGACAACGTGGTCCACTTCCTGCTGAATTTGTTTCACCAGGTCGGAAATGCTTTGTACAGCTGACGCACTTTCATCGGCCAGCTTTCGCACTTCTTCCGCTACCACTGCGAATCCTTTGCCATGTTCACCGGCGCGGGCCGCTTCAATTGATGCATTTAATGCGAGTAAATTCGTCTGTGCGGCGATGTCACCGACAAGCCCGATAACTTTGCCGACTTTTCGGGCGTTTTCCTCCAGTGAGCGCACCGCTTCAAGCGATTCTGTATTGTCCGCCGAAAGCGCGTCCATGCCGGAAATGAGCGACTGGAATGTCTCTCTGCTCACATTCAAATCCTGCACCATTCCTTCTGCCTGCTGTGCCGATTCTTTCGCTTTCCGCTGTACATCTCCGGCAATTCCGGCCACTTCTTCCATTGCTTCCGCTGTGGCCTGAACTGCCATAGCGGAACTTTCAGCGCCTGTTGAAATTTCCGCTGCGGTACGGGCCATTTCTTCTGCTTTCTCTGCCGCCTGTCCGCTTATCCCGGCAATATGGCTGACACTTTCATTTGTATCGGAAAAATTGCTTTCAATGCTGCTGACCATCGTCCGCAAATTCGTCATCATGTCGTTAAAAGCAACGGCAAGCGCCCGGATTTCATCGTCTCCGTCCGGCAGTTCGACTTCTTTGTCAATATGCCCGTTTGCCGCTTCCCTTGATGCCGCTTCCAGACGGACGATCGGATTGACAAAATAAGACGCTGCAAAATAGGCGAGAATGCCCGACCAGAGTATTCCTAAAGTAAGCGTTAAAAAGGTGAAAAACGTTTCATTCATATGTGAAAAGTAGAGCGGATACACATAATATATAAACAAAGCGCTTACGGTGTATGTAATAACCGCCAGCAGGGTGACGAGTAACACGATTTTTTTTCGGATTCCAAATGAATACGACTTCTTTTCTCTCATTGTCTACTTCCTTTCTCCCCGCGAAGCCATTTTTCAATAAAAAAAAGCAATTCATCATAGGTTTGGCGGTAAACTTCCACCGGTCCTCCAAATGGATCGATCACATCTCCGTGCGCGCCTTTTAACGTATAAGTTTTTTCTTTAACATGCGGAAAATGAATATCAATTGTCTGTTTATGAGAAGCCGTCATCGTCAAAATGAGATCAGCCCACTCCACCAGTTCTTCCGTTAATTGTGCAGAAGAATGCTGCAAATCAATTCCTTTTTCTGACAAAACAGTCCTTGTACCGATTGAAGCCGGCTCACCCGGACTGGCAAATAAACCGGCAGACCGCACATTCCACTCCGGCCGCTTTTTCCGTAAAATAGCCGCCGCCATCGGACTGCGGCACGTGTTGCCCGTGCAAACAAACAAAATATTCATGAACAACCACCTTTTATGTACGTTTTCTTTCATTATAATGCATCTATAAACAGGAAAATAGTCCTTTTCATTTAGAAAAGGACTATTCATACTGAAAGCAGCCATTTTAATCCGAGAAACATGAGTACCAGACCGCCCGCCGCTTCTCCTGCTTTGCCGGCCATAGCACCCAGCCGCCGGCTGAGCAGGAGCCCCGCCATCGTAAATAAAGCGGATGATAAACCAAAACTGACAACCGCCATCATCTTGTCCATCCCAAGTACCCCGAGTGAAAGCCCCGTTGAAAAACTGTCCATACTCACGCCAAAAGCAAAAAATAAAATACCAATGCCCACCGGCCGTTTTATGTCCGATTCATTTTTCAGCAGTGACAGCACCATCTGCAGTCCCGTCAGCACTAAAATCACACCGCCCGCCGAAAAAATGGCACGGCCGAATATCTCCTGCAATTCGTTCCCTGCTGTCATGCTGGTAAGCGGCATGATGATATGCATAATACCGACAGTCAAGCTCATGACAAGCATATTCCACAAACCCATCCTGCGCATTCCAACCGCCAATGCCGCCCCGAATGCATCCGCCGACAACGCCAGTGAAAGTATGATGATGTCCATGCCTATCTATATTCATCAAATCGTATTTTATCCACAAAAAAAGCCGGTTGATCACCGGATCAATCGACTTTTTTTAACCAGCGCCCGCCGGCTGCCTTCTCGAGCCGGTTCATAATCGCCGCGCCCACTCCTTCTGACGGGAACGTTTCGGCCAAAATGAGATCAACGGGATGCTCATTAAATGAGCGGAGCGCTCCATACAAGCTTTTAGCAACTGATTCCAGATCGGCACGTCGTCCACAGGATATAATGGTATCCGCCGCATAAAAAGACCTGCTTTCTTCCGTCGCCAGGACGCCGACCTTGTTCCCTTCTGCTCGTAATTCGTTAATTTTCTGTTGAATTTGCGCGGTTGTTCCTTCTATTAAATAGAGAGGTGCTTCAGGAGCGTAATGCGTATACTTCATTCCCGGTGACTTTGGTGTTTCTTCTTTATTTTTCATGCCGGATTCTGTCCCCACTTTCCCGGCGACGGCTTCAATATCCGCCTGCGTCACACCGCCAGGACGCAAAATCACCGGAAATGGCCCCGTGCAGTCTACCACGGTTGATTCAAGTCCAACGCCCGTTTCACCGCCATCCACGACTCCCGCAATGCGGCCGTTAAGATCGTCAATTACATGGGCCGCCTTTGTCGGACTTGGTTTTCCTGATCGATTCGCGCTTGGTGCGGCGACCGGGATACCGGTTTCTTTAATGATCGCGAGCGCTGCCGGATGATCGGGCATACGAATCGCAACAGTATCAAGACCTGCTGTCACAAGCTCTGACAGCACCCCGTCTTTTTTGGGTACGATGATCGTCAAAGGCCCCGGCCAAAAGGCATCCATCAGTTTTTGTGCATAATCCGGTATCTTTTCGGCTAAGTTATCCACATCATCGCGCTCTGCAATATGAACAATAAGCGGATTATCGGACGGACGCCCTTTTGCTGTGAATATTTTTTGCACCGCACTATCCATTTTTACCTGTCCGCCAAGGCCGTAAACCGTTTCAGTCGGGAATGCTACCACTTCACCCGCTTGAATTAAGCCGGCCGCTTCTTTAATTTGTGGATAATTTTTTTCAGTTATACCCGACTTATCCACATTCCAGTGTTTTGTCTCCATTTTCGTCACCTTTGCTTATTTATTTACAAAATCTCTATTTTCCAGTCCAATTCTATACATAAATCGACTCTCGGTTTTTGTTTTGCACACATTTATCCACAATATGTGTATAGATTATCCCATTTTGTGAATAACTCTGTGGATGAATGTGGATATTATCAGAAAAATGCAATCAATTTCGCAGTTGTCCCCATAATTCGACAACCGCCCATTTATATTCGGTCTCTTTTTCCCGTTCTTGCTCTTCCGGAAAACAAAGTGCAGGGTACAGTACACACCACCAATTAGCGCCATTCCCCTCACCGATTGTGACGACAAGCGACTCATATATACCCGGCGGATATAAGAAGCGGCCATATTGCTTGGCCGGAAACTCTTCCTGGCCCAATGTTATCTGAACATTGTGTTCAGTGCCCGCTGCCTCACCGGCGATTTTTTTTATCGCATCCATATTTTTTTTAATCATGAGCCGGGATTCTTCTGCCGAATCGGCTGTCTGCGCCCATTTACTGATTTCTGCTGCAATGGCAAGATGTACGTCTTCTTTTCGCTTCTGTTCGTCCACGCTATTATCATGCGCAACCACACGGATGCGGATCGAATCATCCGGAATACCGCCGGCTGTCTCGTCTGCCGGAGCAAAATACATCATAAAAGAAGCAGCTGCCGAAAGTCCATATAAATATAGAATCATTGTCATTGTTTTCATTAAAAATCCCTCCCGGCTTCAGTATCGCCGGGGCGGATTCCTTTTATACGTGCAAAAATACCATTCTATCTTTTCCGTTAATATCATCTATAATTTGGACCTTTCCATCAGGAAATGCCTTTTGAAAAAGAGCGGCGACAGCTTCTGTCTGGCCCGCACCTGTTTCTACACCGGCGACTCCGCCTTCTTGTAAAACAAACGGCAGCTGTTTGGCCATTTTCCGGTATAAATCCAGTCCATCTTCGCCGCCGAAAAGAGCCATATGCGGTTCATGATCCACCACGACTGTGGATAACGTTTCACGCTCATCAATCGGAATGTACGGGGGATTCGATACGAGCAAATCCACTTTTATATGGCGGCTGATCAGCGGTTCAAGCAAATCACCGTATAAAAAATGCACGTCCGCATTGAGTATTTGGGCATTCTGTCTGGCTGTTTGAAGTGCCGCTTCTGATAGGTCGACCGCATACACGGCTGCATCGGGCCGTTCATTTTTCATCGTCACCGCAATGGCGCCGCTTCCTGTCCCGATGTCCGCAATGACAGGCGACTTCATATGAGCGATTTTTTCAAGTGAATGATACACAAGTTCTTCTGTTTCCGGACGTGGAATCAGTACATGACCGTTGACCATAAATGTCCGGCCGTAAAATTCTTCCGTACCGGTAATATGCTGAACCGGCACGCCATCCGCATGTAGGCGGACAAGACGGTCAAATTCAGCTGCCTGCTCATCCGTCAGCGTCTCATGAAGTCTGGCAAGCAGCTGCGGGCGCTCTGCCTGCAGTATATGTTTCATCATATACTCGCCAGCATTGGCATCGCGGTCATGCTTTATTAAAAACGAAGAAGCCCAATGAAGGGCTTCGTAAATTTTGTTGGCCACCATTAATCCTCCAGGTTTTCAAGACGGCTTGATTGATCTTCCACGATGAGGGCATCGATGACTTCGCCGACTTTTCCTTCAAGAATTTGATCGAGCTTTTGAATCGTCAACCCGATGCGATGATCGGTTACACGGTTTTGCGGAAAATTATATGTGCGAATCCGCTCGGAACGATCGCCTGTGCCAACCGCTGATTTGCGAACGGCATCGTATTCCGCCTGTGCTTCTTTTTGAAATTTATCGTAAATGCGGGCGCGGAGTACTTTCATTGCTTTTTCTTTATTTTTAATTTGCGATTTTTCATCCTGGCAGGACACGACAATACCCGTCGGCACATGCGTCAGCCGGACGGCGGACATCGTCGTATTAACCGACTGCCCGCCGGGACCGCTTGATGCAAACGTATCGACACGGATATCTTTTTCGTGCACTTCCACTTCTACTTCTTCCGTTTCCGGCAAAACGGCAACGGTTGCCGTCGATGTATGAATGCGTCCGCCTGATTCCGTTTCCGGCACGCGCTGCACACGATGGGCGCCGTTTTCATATTTCAATTTGGAATACGCACCGCGGCCGTTAATCATAAAAATGATCTCTTTGTAGCCGCCGAGTCCCGTTGCGTTCGCTTCAATCACATCAATTTTCCAGCCGTTTGCTTCTGCATAGCGCGAGTACATGCGGTACAGGTCGCCGGCAAACAGGGCAGCTTCATCTCCGCCCGCTGCCCCGCGAATTTCCATAATAACGTTTTTATCATCATTCGGATCTTTTGGGATCAATAAAATTTTCAACCGGGCTTCAAGATCAGCAAGCGTTTCTTCCAGCTCATTCAGCTCTTCTTTCACCATGTCACGCATCTCTGCATCAAGTTTATCTTCAAGCATCGCTTTTGCATCGGCGTACTGCTCTTTCGCTTCTTTATATTCACGGTACACTTCAACCGTCTCTTGAATATCGGACTGTTCTTTCGAGTAATCGCGCAGCTTTTTCGAATCGTTGACAATATCCGGATCACTTAACAGCTCATTTAATTTTTCATAGCGGTCTTCCACCGCCTGCAGTCGGTCAAACATGCCGTTCACCTCTATCTTTTTACATAATGGTTTCATTATAGTATAGAGGGATTCACTTCGACAATGCCGCTCTGCTATTTATATGAGCTCCATGAACAGTTTAGCCGGGTTTTCAAGCGACGCTTTTAAGTCGTTTAATGCATGTTGAGCGGCTGCCCCGTCAATTAACCGGTGATCGTAGCTTAATGAAAGCGGCATAACCTGACCAATCACAATGTCGTTGTCTTTGACAACCGGCTGTTTTTCAATCATGCCAACACCTAAAATAGCGGTTTCCGGGTGATGAATGACCGGTGTAAACCAGCTGCCTTTCGCAGATCCAATGTTGGAAATGGTGCATGTCCCATCCTTCATATCCGCAGCCGATAAGTTACCGGCTCGCGCTTTCTCCGTTAACTCATGCAGTTCCTCTGCGAGGCCAATGACGGATTTTTGATCGCAGTCTTTTATGACAGGCACGAGAAGGCCGTCTTCTGTTTGAACGGCAATGCCGATGTTGTAAAAATATTTATAGACGACTTCATCAGTTTCTTCACGAATCGAGGCGTTTAATAACCGATGTTTTTTCAAGGTTTGTACAAGCGCTTTGATAATAAACGGCAAATACGTGATGTTTCCAACAGCCGTTTCATTCCATGAATGACGTAAACGGACAAGCTCCGACACTTCTGCCTGACTGAAATGCGTAACGTGCGGGATCGTTTGCTTTGAGTGTGTCATGGCAGCGGAAATCGCTTTTCGGGTAATGGACATTTTCTCCACTTCTATCCGGCTGTCTTTTTCAGAAGAGAGAGAGATTGCCTTAGACTCGTCTGAAAGGGAGGCAGACTGCTTCAGCTTTATGTGATGGTCGATATCGTCTCCCGTTATGCGCCCATTGCCGCCCATCCCCTGTACATCATCAATGTTAACGCCTTTTGAACGGGCGTATTTGCGCACAGAAGGCGTGGCAATGACACGGTGTTTCTGTTGTGACGTTTCTGTTTTTGTTTCGGCTGGCTGCTCTGCAAATTGCCGGACGTCCTCTTCAGTCGGCCGTCCATTCGGTCCAGTAGGTGAAACGTCAGCTAAATTTACCCCTAGCTCCTTTGCAATTTTCCGCACACGCGGAGAAGCTTTAACAAAATTTTGCTTTGCTGTTTCTGACGTTTGGCCGGCAGATTGGGATGTGCCAGCTTCAATCTCAGCCAGCACATTCCCAACGGATGCCACATCTCCTCTGGCGATGTGGATATTTGTTAAAATACCGTCTGCCGGTGCTTCAATTTCATTGACGGCTTTGGCGGTCTGCACTTCAACAAGCACATCGCCTTGTTTCACTTCATCTCCCACTGATTTATGCCAGAACACAATGACACTTTCGTCATCGCTGTCCGATAATCGCGGGAGTGTTACCGTTGTTAAATCGGTATTGGTCATGGCTCATATCCCCTTACTCGTTCATTAATTGGATGACTTCATCATAAATACGTCCGGCATTCGGGAGTACAAACTGCTCTAACTTTTTATTGTATGGAATCGGCACATCTGGAACAGCAATACGGCGGATCGGCGCTTCAAGGTCATAAAGAGCCTTTTCTGCCACACTCGCGGATACTTCAGCCGTCATTCCGTATGATAAATAGTCTTCGTCTACCACAACAAGCCGATGGGTCTTTTTCACTGATTCAATGATCGTCTCCCGATCAAGCGGCACAAGCGAACGCAAATCAATGACTTCTGCATCGATGCCGTCTTCCTTCAGTTTCGCCGCTGCTTCAAGTACATAGTGCACCGTCATTTGCAGTCCTACGATGGTGACATCTTTTCCTTCACGCACCACTTTTGCTTTGCCAAGCGGAACGGTGTACTCCCCTTCCGGCACCTCGCCGACAGCCGCGTCAAGCTGATCCATCCAGCCAAGTCCTTGAAGCGCTTTGTGGAACATAAAGACAACCGGATTGTCATCCCGGATCGCGGACGCCATCATTCCTTTCAAGTCATACGGTGTAGACGGCGCCGCCACCTTCATACCCGGCAAGTGCGCAAATGTCGCATACAATGTTTGTGAGTGCTGCGCAGCATCGGAATAACCGCCGCCCACTGCCGTCATCAATACCATTGGCAGCTTAACATTTCCGCCCGACATATACGGGATTTTAGCCATATGGTTGTATATTTGATCCATACAAACACCGAAAAAATCGACAAACATTAATTCAACAATCGGGCGCATTCCTTCTGCCGCCGCCCCAATGGCCGCCCCGATAAAGGCTGTTTCGGAAATAGGAGTATCCATGACGCGCTGTTCACCAAATCGGTCTATGAGCCCTTGTGTCGATCCGAAAATGCCGCCGTATTTTCCGACATCTTCCCCAAGCACAAACACATTCGGATTTCGCTCCATTTCAATCGCAATTGCTTCTGCCATTGCTTTGTTTCCTGTCAGCATCCGCTGTTTTACTGTTGTCATCGCTCATCATTTCCTTTCATCTAATTTTGATTAAATAAAGACATCTTCAAGCGCTGATTCAAGGGACGGCTCTTCACTTTCACGCGCAAATCGATAGGCATTTTCCACGTCTCGTTTCGCCCGCTTCTCCATTTCTTCAATCTCTTGTTCAGAAACAGAAAACTCATTCCGTAATGTGGTTTTCCATTTAACAATTGGATCTTTCTCTCTCAATGCCGGCACCTCATCTTTTTCACGGTACAATTCAGGATCACCTTGAAAATGTCCGAGGTAGCGATACGTTTCAATTTCAATAATGGTCGGTCCCTCTCCATTGCGCGCCCGTCTCACTGCTTCTTCAGATACGCGGTACATTTCCGCAGGATCGTTGTCTTTTACGTAGGCACCGGCGACATTTGAATAGGCGGCAGCCCGTTTATCATTCGATTCAATGGCGGTGGAAGCGGATTTCGGAACCGAAATTCCGTAATCATTATTTTCTACAACAATAATGAGCGGCAGCTTCCAGAGACCCGCCATATTTAATGATTCATGAAATGCGCCTTGATTCGCAGCCCCTTCACCAATAAACGAAACTGCGACCCAGTCTTTTTTCTTCATTTTTGCTGCTAACGCCGCGCCGACAGCATGAGGAATACCAGCGCCGACAATACCGCCGCACGAAAATTTTACCGCTGGATCAAACAAATGCATATGGCCGCCTTTTCCTTTGCCAAGCCCCGTTACTTTTCCGAAAATTTCAGCGGCCATTTTATCGAGATTTACATTTTTAGCAATCGCGTGATGATGCGGCCGATGCGGCGATGTCACCGTATCCTCCGCTGTTAAATGAGCACAAATTCCAACAGCGGCCGGCTCCTGTCCGGTCGCTAAATGCATTTCGCCCGGGACCGGCCCGGAACCAATGTTAAATACCGGGCTTTTGCCTTCTCCGTACGCTTTCTCCATTTCGTCTTCAAAATACCGGATTTTCACCATCGTTACATACATCCATTTCGCTTGTTCAACAGGAATTGTCATGATAGAGCCCCCTTTAACCATTATTGGATTCACCCTCTTACTTGCAAATACCGTGCCAGCGTGAAAGATACGGATAAATCACCACCATTTTGTATGCGCTTACAAAAATAGTTTGTTTCACATAAAAACTGTCCCATTTTGCAACAAAAATTGCTTCAAAACAGGACAGTTGTACGATAAAGGGACACTTATTTTAAATGAAACCGCTCCATTTGCCGGTAAAGCGTACTTCTTGATATACCGAGGCTTTTGGCAGCACGGCTGTAGTTATTTTCATGAAGCGATAGAGCATGCAGAAGCGCCTGCTTTTTCCATTCTTCTTTTGTCATGATGGTTTTGGATGGTTTTAAAGGTGCAGCTGTATATTGATGAAAAAGTTCATCCGGCAGTGTACTCATATCAAGGATGGTACCGGTTGTTTTATGAATAGAGCGCTCCAGTATGTTTTGCAGTTCACGGACATTGCCCGGCCATTCATACCTGCAAAGCATTTCATTAACCGCCGGCGAGATGCTGTCAATTTGCTTGCCGATCCGCCGGCTGCATTCGCCGGCAAAATAGCGGGCAAGCAGCGGAATATCTTCTTTTCGTTCACGGAGCGGCGGAATCCGGATCGGAATCACGTTCAGCCGGTAAAATAAATCTTCGCGAAACGTTTCATTCCGCACTTCCTCTTCCAGCTTTTTATTCGTTGCCGCAATGATCCGGACGTTCACCGGCAGCACCCGGTGTCCGCCGATTCGGGTCACTTCTTTTGTTTGCAGAACACGCAATAGCACCACCTGCATTTCGAGCGACATTTCCCCGATTTCATCAAGGAAAATCGTGCCGCCGTCCGCTAATTCAAACTTCCCCGGACTGCCGCCTTTTCGTGCGCCTGTAAATGCCCCTTCTTCATAGCCAAACAACTCACTGCCGAGCAAGTCGCGGGGGATGGCTCCGCAATTAATCGCGATAAACGGTTTATGACGCCGTTCGCCCGCATTATGAATCGCCTGGGCAAACACATCTTTTCCTGTTCCGCTCTCTCCAAGCAGAAGTACATTCGCATCAGTCATCGCGGCTTGTTTCGCTTCTTGAATTTGCGTCATAAAAGCGGGAGAGCGCCCGATTATTCCCTGAAAGGTTATTTTCGCCTGGCTGCCCGTCATTGCATTCACAAACTGCCGCACCTGCTGTATTTCTTTAAATTGAATGAGCCAGCCAATACTGCCGGCAATCGGATGCATCCCGAGAAGAACATGCTTCCTTTCTTCCCGTCCATTTATATGCAGGCGAATCTCTTTATCTCCCTCCCGCGCACGCCCTCCCAGCACGTCATGAAAAATACGGTTTTTAAAGATAGAAATCACCATTTTCCCCGTCATCTCTTCTTCATTCATTCCCGCAATTTTCTGAAGGGCTCCATTTGTTTTGACGATGCGCCCGTTTTGATCCATGATAAGCAGTCCATCTGTCAGTGTATTGGTTGTCGCCTCTAAATATCGTTTCATCCTTTCGTTTTTTTCGGATTTTTCCAGTAACTGAAGGTGTGTTTCAATTGCCTTCACTGCTGACACAACCATTCCAAGTGTATGCGGATTTACTTTATCAAACGGACCGGACATATTGAGCACGCCAATAATCTCTCCATTTTTTCCGCGAATAGGGGCTGCTGAGCACGTCCACGCATGACAGGCTGCACAATAATGTTCATGCGCATATACTTGAAGCGGCTGCCCTTCGACAATCGCTGTTCCAATCGCATTGGTCCCAAGTTCACGCTCATTCCAGACCGCTCCCTCTACAAATGACATTTTTTCCGCTTCCCGAATCGTTTCTTCATCTCCAATTACTTTTAACAACATCCCCGTTTCATCGCACAAAATGACCAGAAATCCAGAACCTTCCACAATAGCATAAAGACTTTCCATAAGCGGCAGCGACACTTCAATAAGCAGCGATTTTTCCTTCAAGGCTTTTTTCAATTGCTCTTTCGCGACCGATCCGCCGCGGCGAAAAGCATTTACGCCATTTTTTTTTGAACGGATCCATGACGTTTGAATAAAAGGGGCCAGCCGTCTGTCCATTTCACCCTCTCCGATAAAGCGCTTCCATATTTCATAAAGCTGCTGCTTGTCTTTTTGCACTGCTCCAGCTCCTTTCTCATCGGTTTCTATTTGATTATTTCGACAAAACGCAAAAAAAACCTGCCGCTTCTTTAAAGCGGCGGGTTTTGGTGACATTTACGGCAGACCGGATAATAGGAATCATTGCCGCCAATTTGAATCTGCTCACCGGTGTAGACTGGTTTTCCGGCTTCATCCACACGAAGATTCATCGTTGCCTTCCGCTCACAAAACCAGCAGATCGTTTTCATTTCCTCTACTTTATCCGCATAAATCAGCATGTACTTACTGCCTTCAAACAATTCATTTTGAAAATCATTTTTCAAGCCAAATCCCATGACCGGAATGTTCAGTTCATCGACAATTTGAGCGAGCTGCAGTACATGTTCCTTTGTTAAAAACTGCACTTCATCCACTAAAATGCAGGATGGATCCGAATGATCACCGCGTACAGCTTCAAAGACATTTGTCTCTGTAAAAATGGGGTTTGCCTGGCGGCGCAGGCCAATTCTGCTTGAAATATAACCGACTTCATCGCGTGTATCGAGACCGGATGTAAAAAGAAGAACCGGTTTATTTTGTTCTTCATAATTATGGGCAACTTTTAAAATTTCAATTGATTTGCCGCTGTTCATTGCGCCATATTTAAAAAATAACTGGGCCATAATGGGTGGTCCTCCCTTTTTTGTACAAAAAAACAGGCAAGCAGTTTGCACTCCTTACCTGTCCTTGTCTATCATTATCTTGCTTGATCTTTAAGGCCATATTTTTTGTTGAAGCGATCCACACGTCCGCCTGCGTCAGCGAATTTCTGACGTCCAGTGTAGAATGGATGGCATTCAGAGCAAACCTCTACGCGAATTTCTTCTTTCACGGAACCAGTTTCGAACTCGTTGCCGCATGCACATTTAACTAGTGCTTTCTTGTAGTTAGGATGAATTCCTGCTTGCATGTCTTTTCTCTCCTTCCGCCCTGAGTCATTCCGAAACAGAGTTGTTATATGAATAAGCACAAGTTTTTTGTACTTTTCTTCAAATCACACAAAACATATTATAACAGGGTACTCCCTTTTTCGCAAATTATTTTCACAGCATTTTTTTTGAAGCGCCGGTCTTCTTCATTTCCGCCTGCAGCTGAGCGGTGAAATCCTCATTGCTCTTTGTCTGGCGGAGACGGCGAAGCACTTTCTCTGCAAGGTCCGGCGTATCCGACATCGTTTTACGGATCGCCCATACCATTTCAAGCTGTTCTTTGCCGATTAAAAGCTCTTCTTTCCGTGTGCCGGAGCGGCGGATATCGATTGCCGGGAAAATACGGCGTTCCGCAAGCGACCGGTCCAAATGAAGCTCCATGTTGCCCGTTCCTTTAAATTCCTCATAGATCACGTCATCCATACGGGAGCCTGTATCAACGAGCGCGGTGGCAAGAATCGTCAGGCTGCCGCCTTCTTCAATGTTCCGGGCAGCACCGAAAAAGCGCTTCGGGCGGTGAAATGCTGCCGGGTCAATACCGCCGGAAAGCGTTCGTCCACTTGGCGGAATGACAAGGTTGTAGGCGCGGGCAAGACGGGTAATCGAGTCCATTAAAATAATGACATCACGCTTATGTTCAACGAGGCGCATGGCGCGCTCCAGTACAAGCTCCGCTACTTTTATATGGTTTTCAGGCACTTCATCAAACGTGGAGCTGACGACTTCCGCCTGAACCGAACGCTCGATGTCGGTGACTTCTTCCGGGCGCTCGTCAATTAAAAGGACGATCAGTTCCGCATCCGGGTGATTTGCTGTAATGGAGTTGGCTATTTCTTTTAACAGCATCGTTTTCCCCGCTTTTGGCGGCGCCACAATCAGACCGCGCTGGCCAAAACCGACCGGCGAAACGAGATCCATAATACGCGTTGATAAATGCCTCGCTTCTGTTTCCAGCATAATCTGGCGATCGGGATAAAGCGGCGTCAAGGCCGGGAAATGGACACGTTCCTTCGCTGTTTCCGGGTCTTCGCCATTGACCGCTTCTACATGAAGCAGGCCGTAATATCGTTCATTTTCTTTCGGAGGACGCACTTTTCCGGATACTTTATCGCCGTTGCGCAAGTCAAAGCGGCGAATTTGCGATGCCGAAATATAAATGTCTTCCGAACTCGCAGAATAATTGATCGGGCGAAGGAAACCAAAGCCTTCCGATTGAATGATTTCAAGGACCCCTTCCATAAAGAAGAATCCTTGTTGTTCTGCACGCGCTTTTAAAATCGCAAAAATGAGCTCTTTTTTCGTTAGTTTGCTGTAATAGGAAATTTTATATGTTTTCGCAAGCTCATATAATTCTTTCAATTTTAAATTTTCAAGATGATTAATTGTTAATTCTTCCATTATGGCACCACGCTTTATTAGATTGATTTAGTAAAAGGAAGGGACGGCACGCCTCGTCCGTCTGTCTTGAAGCAATAGGTCAGTGGTTTTCAGATCAAACAAAACAGCGGAGAACCGGACCGGCTTCACCGCTGTTGGTCAAAGAAGAATATTCTTATGGCTTAATGACCAGATTTGGTTTTTTGTTTAAGCTATGACGGCCGTCAATGAAACGAACAGTGCCGGATTTCGCACGCATAACGACCGATTGTGTTTCCGCATATGTTCCTTTAAATTGGACACCGCGTAATAGTTCACCATCTGTTACGCCTGTTGCGGCAAAAATGGCATCATCACCGCGGACAAGGTCTTCCATGCGAAGCACTTTATCCACATCGAGCCCCATTTTTTTGCAGCGTTCCAGCTCTGCATCGCTTTGCGGTAACAGACGTCCTTGAATTTCGCCGCCAAGCGCTTTTAAAGCAACCGCTGAAATAACGCCTTCCGGTGCACCGCCAGAGCCGAATAAAATGTCCACGCCTGTCATATCGAATGCCGTGTTAATTGCACCTGCAACGTCACCATCATTAATAAGTTTAATGCGCGCTCCTGCTTCGCGCAGTTCCGCAATAATATGCTCATGACGTTCACGGTTCAAAATCGTGGCTACAACATCTTGAATATCTTTATTTTTCGCTCGTGCCACCGCTCTTAAATTGTCCGTTACTGAAGCATTAATATCGATTTGGCCGACTGCTTCCGGTCCGACAGCAATTTTATCCATGTACATGTCCGGTGCATTCAACAAGTTGCCGTCATCGGCTACCGCCAAAACAGCCAGTGCATTCCAGCCGCCCGCCGCAACGATGTTTGTACCTTCAAGCGGATCTACTGCCACATCAACCCGCGGACCGTAGCCAGTACCCAGCTTTTCCCCGATATACAGCATCGGGGCCTCATCCATTTCACCTTCACCGATGACAACCGTTCCTTTCATCGGAATTGTGTCAAACACATCACGCATGGCGGAAGTTGCTGCGCCGTCCGCTTCATCTTTTAAGCCCCGTCCCATCCAGCGCGCAGAAGCCTGTGCTGCTGCTTCTGTTACGCGAACGAGTTCCATCGATAAACTTCTCTCCATAGCTCTTTTTCCTCCCGTGTTACAAACAAATAGTAAATTTGTATAACTCATTATTTTATATATTGTAACACAATTAGCTCTTTTACCGAAAAAAACTTATGAGCTTTTTATCTCTTCAAATTCTTCTTCAGACATTTCTTCACGCCAAATATTTGCGCCCAGCGATGTCAGCTTTTCTGTTAAACGGCTGTAGCCGCGGTCAATATGTTCAAGCCCTGTTACTTCCGTTACACCATCGGCCATGAGCCCTGCCAGTACGAGTGCCGCTCCTGCCCGCAAATCACTCGCTTTTACTTTAGCTCCCTGCAGCGCGACCGGCCCGTTTACAATGGCTGAACGGCCTTCCGTTTTCACATTGGCACCCATGCGGCGCAGCTCGTCAATATGTTTGAAACGGGCTGGATAAATTGTATCGGTCACAATCGCAGAACCTTCCGCTTTCGTCAAAAGAGCGGTAAACGGCTGCTGCAAATCGGTCGGAAATCCCGGATAGACAAGTGTTTTAATATCTACTGTTTTGAGCGGTCCAGCTTTTCCGACAAAAATACGGTCCTCTCCAATTTCAATCGGCACGTTCATTTCACGGAGTTTCGCTGTTAATGATTCAAGATGGAGCGGAATGACGTTATCAATGACAACACCGCTTCCTGCCGCTGCGGCCATAATCATAAACGTTCCTGCTTCAATACGGTCCGGAATAATGGTGTGTCGGCAGCCATGCAGCTCTTCCACACCGTCAATTCGAATCACATCAGTCCCTGCACCTTTAATTTTGGCACCCATATTTGACAGCAATGTCGCCACATCAATAATTTCAGGCTCTTTGGCGGCATTTTCGATAATCGTCTGCCCTTTGGCACGGACAGCCGCAAGCATAATGTTAATTGTCGCACCGACGCTGACAACATCTAAATAAATGCGGGCGCCGCGCAGTTCAGCGGCACGCAAATAAATAGCACCCTGCTCATTCGTCACTTCCGCTCCGAGCGCTTCAAATCCTTTAATGTGCTGGTCAATCGGACGCGGGCCGAGATGACAGCCGCCCGGGAGACCGATAACCGCTTTATTAAAACGGCCAAGCATCGCGCCCATTAAATAATAAGACGCACGCAATTTTTTCACTTTCCCGTTCGGAAGAGGCATTGCCGTCATCTTTGTCGGGTCAATGGTCATTTCACCGTCTTCAAATGTCACACCGCCGCCTATTTCTTCGAGCAGTCCTTTTAACATGTGGATATCTGAAATATCCGGTAAGCCTTCAATCGTAATGGGCGACTCCGCTAAAATGGCAGCCGGCACAAGTGCGACGGCGCTGTTTTTCGCACCGTCCACTTTCACCGTGCCCTTGAGCCGGCGTCCCCCTTCAATTTTTAATTTTTCCATCTTGTACTCCCTTCTTTCAGCGTAAACGGAAAGCGGGAAAGCTTTCTTGGTAGTCCTAGTTTAACCTATATAAATTCGTCTCATGTACGATATTATTTCGCTTTGCGGTTTTCCCAATCAGCAAGGAATCCTTCAATTCCTTTATCCGTTAATGGATGTTTAAATAATTGCTGAAGCACTTTAAACGGAGTTGTTGAAATGTGTGCTCCTTTAAGTGCTGCTGCTGTCACGTGCTGCGGATGACGGATCGATGCGGCAATAATTTCTGTTTCAATACCGTGGATCGCAAAAATGTCGGCAATGGTTTCGATGAGTTCCAGTCCATCATGCCCGATATCATCAAGCCGGCCCAAGAACGGCGATACGTAAGTGGCACCTGCACGCGCTGCCATCAACGCCTGGTTCGCACTGAAAATAAGTGTTACATTCGTCTTAATACCTTCTTTTGCAAAGACCGCTACCGCTTTCAAGCCTTCTGGCGTCATCGGCACTTTAACTGTAATATTTGGTGCAATTTTCGCCAGTTCACGGCCTTCTTCAATCATGCCTTCCGCATCAAGAGCAATCACTTCCGCGCTGACAGAATCCGAAACAAGCTCTGTGATTTCACGAAGACGATCGTGGAAAGGGACTGTTTCTTTTGCTACGAGTGACGGGTTTGTTGTCACACCTGAAAGAATGCCCCAAGAGTGTGCTTCGCGGATTTCGTCCATGTTAGCTGTGTCGATAAAAAATTTCATTAAATATTCCCTCTTTTCAATTTATTAAGGATCAATGGCTTCATGCGCAGCGTCCTGTTCGATTATATACAACAACCGCCTATTTATTAAAAAAGGCGGTTATTGCGTCTCGTTCAATTATGGTGCTAAATTACGCTTTGCCTGAAGAACCGAATTCGCGCATTTTGCCTTTAACTGTTTCTTTAATGGCATCGCGTGCTGGTCCGAGGTATTTACGCGGATCATACTCTTCCGGTTTTGCAGCAAGTGTTTCGCGGACTGCTTTCGCAGAAGCGATTTGGTTTTCCGTGTTCACGTTAATTTTTGCTGTACCAAGAGAGATGGCTTTTTCGATATCTTTTGTCGGAATACCAGTACCACCGTGAAGGACTAGAGGTACACCTGTCAATTCCATTACTTCTTTCATGCGGTCGAAACCAAGGTTTGGTTCGCCTTTATACGGACCATGTACAGAACCAAGTGCAGGAGCGAAGCAATCAACGCCTGTTTCGCGGACAAGCTGATCGCACTCAGACGGGATTGCATACATTGCATCCGCATCGTCAACGATTAAATCATCTTCCTGGCCGCCGATACGGCCAAGTTCCGCTTCAACAGAAACACCGTGGAAATGAGCAAGCTCAACCACTTTTTTCGTCAACGCAATATTTTCTTCAAGCGGATGGTGGGAACCGTCGATCATGACAGATGTGAAACCTGCATGAATCGCTTTTGCACAGCTTTCGAAGCTTGAACCGTGATCAAGATGAATCGCAACAGGAACTGTTACGCCGTATTCGTCCATTAATTCTTTTACCATTGCGACAACTAATTTGAAGCCGCCCATATAACGTGCTGCCCCTTCAGATACACCCAGAATGACCGGTGATTTCTCTTCCTCAGCAGCCTGTAAAATCGCCTGTGTGAATTCAAGGTTATTCAAGTTGAATTGACCTACAGCGTACTTTTGTTCTTTCGCTGTGTTTAACATTTCTGTCATGGATACTAATGGCATTATTGTTTCCTCCTGTAAGGGAATTTGTTGCTTTATGTGAAAACCACATTTGTATCATATCAAATTCATCTTTTCATTACCAACAGAAAATACGTTATTCCTTTAATGGAGTAAATGATCCTTAACCGTTTTACGAATATCATCAATATCAAACGGTTTCGGAACATGCATGATCGCCCCGATATTTTTTGCTTCCTGGATCATATCCAGTTCACCATAAGCCGTCATAATAATGGCGCGGATATTCGGGTTATCCGCTTTCATGCGTTTTAAAATTTCAATCCCGTCCATGCCCGGAATTTTCATATCCAGCAGCACAAGATCAGGAATATGTTCCTTTGCTAATTTTACGGCTTCCGGTCCGCTCGCCGCCTGTAAAGTATTGTACCCTTCTTTTTTTAACACTTCATTCAATAAAATACGTATACCATATTGATCATCGACAATTAAAATGTTTGCTGCCACTTTTTTTCCCCCTATATTATATGCTTCCCGTTCTTCATTCCCTTTTATTGTTACATTCGCCGTTCTTTTTCAAATTCCTTCCTTCATTTTCTTACGCATACTATAATAAAGAATAAAAAGAGAAAGAGTGATCGTGTTGTCAAAAATGTTTATGACACAGTTGAGCGGATTGTTAAAAAGAATCAGTGAAAAAGAAGAATTTTCAATTGAGGATGCAGGACGTCTTCTTGCCCAGGCATTGATTAGCGAAGGGACTATATATATGAAGGGATTTGACGAGATGGCCGCTATTGAAATGGAAGCCATCAATGGAGCAGAAACATTGGGACGCGTTCAGAGTTGGTCACCTTCTGCCCGGTTAACGGAAGCGGATCGCGTATTGATTGCCTCCCGCTTTTCAGACCATGATGGAGCGATGGAGCTGGCAAAAACATTAGCGGCTGCAGGCATCCCCTTCGCAGCAATTTCTTCCAAACGAGACGAGGGCGGCATTGAGGAGCTGGCGGATGCCTTTATCGATATGCGATTAACAAAAGGCCTTTTACCAGATGATGAAGGCGGGCGAACGGGGTTCCCATCATCCATCACCGGCTTATTTGCCTACTTTTTATTAAAAATGACGATTGAAGAAATTGTACGCGAATATAAATGAAGAAAAGAGCTGTCTCTTAGATCTGAGACAGCTCTTTTCTTCTTTTTATTTATGATTTTCGATCGAAGCCTGCACAAATTGCTTAAATAGCGGCTGCGGGCGTGTCGGGCGTGATGTGAATTCCGGATGGAACTGCGCTGCCACAAACCATGGATGGTCGGCAAGCTCCACGATTTCCACAAGACGGCCATCCGGACTTGTGCCGGAGAAAATAAATCCTTTTTTCTCCATTTGTTCGCGGAATTCATTGTTAAATTCATAACGGTGACGGTGACGCTCGTATACGATTTCTTCATTATACGCTTCGCGGGCACGCGTCCCTTCTTTTAATTTACATGCATACAAACCAAGGCGAAGTGTTCCGCCCAGATCTTCAATGTCTTTTTGTTCAGGCAGCAGGTCGATAATCGGGTATGGGGTATCCGGAACGATTTCCGCCGAATGCGCACCATCCAGGTTCAATACGTTGCGGGCATACTCAATAGATGCCAGCTGCATGCCAAGGCAAATACCGAAAAACGGCACATTATTTTCACGGGCATATTTAATCGCTGCAAGCTTCCCGTCGATACCGCGGTCGCCAAACCCGCCCGGTACAAGAATACCGGCTGCGTCTTTCAAACGCTCTGCCGCATTTTCTTCTGAAAGTTCGGCTGAGTTCACCCAATCAATTTCCACATCTGTATCGAACTGATAACCGGCATGTTTCAATGACTCGGCAACGGAAATATAAGCATCCTGCAGTTCCACATATTTACCGACAAGCGCAATACGCGTTTTGTTCGGCAAATTACGGACTTTCTCAACGAGCGCATTCCATTCCGTCATATCCGCGTCATGGCATTGTATTTTCAATAGACGGCACACAAGGTCGTCCATTTTTTGCTTTTGAAGCATGATCGGAACCGCATAAAGTGTATCCGCATCTGTTGCTTCGATAACGGCTTCTTTCGCAATATCACAGAATAACGCAAGCTTATCTTTCATATCCTGAGAAATCGGCATTTCGGTGCGGACCACAATAATATTTGGCTGAATGCCGAGGCTGCGCAATTCTTTTACGCTATGCTGTGTCGGCTTCGTTTTCATTTCGCCGGCTGCTTTTAAATAAGGGATAAGCGTACAGTGAATGTATAGAACATTATCCTGACCGACATCACTTTTAATTTGACGGATCGCCTCAAGGAATGGAAGTGACTCGATATCGCCAACCGTGCCGCCGATTTCCGTAATAACGACATCTGCACCGGACTCTTTGCCGGCGCGGAAGACGCGCTCTTTAATTTCATTCGTAATGTGCGGGATGACCTGCACCGTGCCGCCCAAATATTCGCCGCGGCGCTCTTTTCGGAGGACGGTTGAATACACTTTACCCGTTGTAATATTGCTTAGTTTCGTTAAGTTAATATCGATAAAACGCTCATAGTGCCCAAGGTCCAGATCCGTTTCTGCACCATCATCTGTAACGAATACTTCACCGTGCTGATACGGGCTCATTGTACCCGGGTCCACGTTAATGTACGGATCAAACTTTTGAATAAATACTTTTAAGCCGCGGTTCTTTAGAAGACGGCCGAGTGATGCAGCGGTAATTCCTTTTCCAAGTGATGAAACAACCCCGCCTGTTACGAAAATATATTTCGTCAAAGTGAAAATCCTCCTTCGATGCTTCTTTTTCTCCATAAAGTGAAACTTCAAACAGCGGGGATAAAACAACCCCGCTGGTTGTTAGTTGATCAAATCGGACCTTTAGGGGCAGTTGACCCCTGCTTAAAGCTGCAGTATGCAGTATATTGCCACGTTTTGAGATGGGGGTTTTACTGCCCCTTAGGTGAGGGAAATACAAAAAACGCCCCGCTTACTTCTCAGTAAGAGGAGCGTCATCGACTAAATTTAATCGTCTCGTAAAAGAGCCCAAATAAAATACTACAATTCGACGATCAAATAGTCAAGCGAAGATTATTGGTTATTTATCGCCGAGATCGTACTCGTCTTCAGCGCCTTCTTCTTCCTCAAAATCGTCATCTTCAATGTCGTCATCCAATTCCACATCGAGATCATCTTCAAGATCGTCATCCAAATCGTCTTCGTCCACATCAATATCATCTTCAATGTCGTCGAAATCTTCTTCCTCGAAAACATCCAGATCATCTTCGTCTTCAATGATTTCTTCTTCAAAATCTTCTTCCACGGCTTTTTTCGTCTTTTTCTTGCGTGTCTTCACAGCAGCCGTGGTCGTTTCTTCTTCAAGCTTCTCAACCGGATACCATGCACGCAGCCCCCAGCGGTTTTCACCTAAAGGCAAAAAACTTCCGTCAATGTTCAAATCCGTATAAAATTGAACCATACGTGATTTTACTTCGTCATCTGAAATTTCAAGGTATTTTTGAATTTGTGAAAGCATTTCTTTAAACGAAACCGGCTTCCGCTTATCAGCAAGAATTAGATGCGCCAGCTCAAGGAATGACATTTCTTTTAATTGTTCTGTGGAATATTGTTGCAAACTCACCATCCGCACTTCCCTTCTCTATTAGCACGCCCTCAAAAGAGCAAAACGTTTTTAGCATATTCTCCATTATAAACAAAAAATATGGCTGTATGCCATATTTATGTGATGATTTCTGCTTTTTTTCCAGTAGATGAGGCTGAATGGTCTATTTGGGGCGTGCTTTTCTGTTTGATCGTCCGTCCGCGGTATTCCCGATATGCTTTATAGAAGAAAAAAATGGAGATGAGAAGGAATGGAACTGCTCCAAATTGTTTTAAATAAAACCAGTAAGAAATAATGGCAACAACCACAATCGCAGCATATTGCATGACACGCTTCACACCTTCACGTCCTTCCATTCGACTTTTTCTTTCATTTTACTTCTTTAATGTATTATGTATATATCATTATTGTAAATGATTTTATAAATATTCCCTTATTTTTTGAAAATAATCGCTATCCGAAAAAAAAAGAAACTTTCGTCGGACATTTCTCTTTTTGTACCGATTTTATGAAAGTTTGCTTTCTTCTAGACGTTCCCAAAAAAATGCATCCAGCCCGCTCTATCCTTAGAGCAGGCTCTTTGCTTCTAAATGTGATGAAATTCCAATTTATGTGGCCATTTTCCACTACTCTCTTCGTCTGTATCCATTCACACCGGAAAAGAACAAATCGGTCTGCAAAGCAATGTATTCATCAAGTGTGAATGATTTTTGCAGTATCCAGCGGCGGAACCCCCACATTTGTCCCTGCACAAACAAATTTTGTGCCATTAAATGGACCTGTTCCTTGTTCATATTGAGCACACCGCGGTCGACACATCGCTGAATGAGTGTTTCAAATACTTCCGCCATTTCCGTTTCTTTTTTCAGTACGTAAGGAAGCGCTTCTTTTGAAAGAGATTTTGCTTCCTGATACATGACCAGCACTTCATCCTGCATTTCATCCATGACGTGGAAATAATAACTGATGCCCAATTTTAAATTTTCAAGTGTTCCCTGCTCAAGGTCGATTTGCTGCAAGCGGGCTTTTACCTGATCATAAATACTGTCGCACACAAGATAAAGAACATCTTCCTTCGTCCGGATGTATTCATATAATGTGCCGATACTGAAACCGGACGCTTTGGCAATCTCGCGTGTTGTCGTCCGGTGAAATCCTTTTTGTTTAAATAACTGAACGGCTCCGCGAATCATCTCCGAGCGCCGTTTTTCAATGAGCTGGACATCTTTCACAGATGCGTATACTTGCCGTTTTCGATCTGTCATTGTTTCGAACCACCTTACTTTGTCAGCATGCGGGAAATAACGAGCCGCTGGATTTCCTGCGTTCCTTCATAAATCTGCGTTATTTTCGCATCACGCATAAACCGTTCGACCGGATAGTCTTTCGTATAGCCGTACCCGCCGAAAATCTGCACCGCTTCTGTTGTCACCTTCATCGCCGTATCACCTGCCATCAGTTTCGACATCGCTGACGCTTTTCCGTACGGCAGCCCTTCTGATTCGAGCCATGCCGCCTGATACGTCAAGAGCCTTGATGCTTCTATCGCCGTTGCCATATCAGCTAACTTAAAAGAAATTCCTTGATTAGCTGCAATCGGCTTGCCGAATTGATGCCGCTCTTTTGCATATTCAATTGATGCATCAAGTGCCCCCTGCGCAATGCCGACTGCCTGTGCCGCAATCCCGTTCCGTCCGCCATCAAGCGTCATCATTGCCACTTTAAAGCCGCTGCCGATTTCACCGAGAATATTTTCTGCCGGCACACGGCACTGATCAAAAATAATTTCAGTTGTCGGTGATGAGCGAATGCCAAGCTTTTTTTCTTTTTTGCCGGCTGAAAAACCGTCAAACTCTTTTTCGACAATAAAGGCGGTCACTCCTTCCTCCATTAAGGCAAACACAATGTAAATATCGGCAATACCGCCATTTGTAATGAAAATTTTCGAGCCGTTGAGTATGTAATCATCGCCATCTTTACGGGCTGTCGTTTTCATTCCGCCCGCGTCTGAGCCTGAACCTGGTTCGGTCAATCCGTACGCGCCGATTTTTTCTCCCTGAGCCATCGGTTTTAAATACTTTTGCTTCTGCTCTTCTGTACCGAATGTGTAAACGGGCCACCCGGCAAGCGATGTGTGGGCAGACAATGTGACGCCCGTTGACGCACACACACGGGACAATTCTTCAACAGCAATGCAATAAGCAAGATAATCACTGCCGATTCCGCCATATTCTTCCGGCCACGGGATGCCTGTTAAGCCGAGCTCCGCCATTTTCCAGAAGATCTCTATATCAAACCGCTCTTCCTCATCGCGCTCTGCAGCTGTAGGCGCGACTTCCTTCCGGGCGAAATCACGGACCATCTTGCGGATCATGTCATGTTCTTCTGTTAATGTAAAGTTCATTTTCCATTCCCCCTCAGCAAATGCTTGCCAATGACAATGCGTTGAATTTCCGATGTTCCCTCGTAAATTTGCGTCACTTTTGCGTCGCGGAAATACCGTTCGGCCGGATAGTCTTTCGTATAACCATATCCACCGAAAATTTGCACGCACTCAATGGCCGTGTCAACGGCTGTCTGCGATGCAAATAATTTAGCCATTGACGCTTCTTTGCCGCATGGCAGCCCTTTTGAACGAAGATCCGCCGCTCTGTAAACGAGTAGACGCGCCGCTTCAACGGCCGTTGCCATATCCGCGATTTTAAAGGCAACTCCTTGCTGCGCGGCAATCGGTTTCCCAAACTGATGACGTTCCTTTGCATATTTCACCGCAGACTCATAAGCCGCTTCCGCTATGCCAAGTGCCTGTGCCGCGATCCCAATCCGCCCCCCATCGAGATTGGCCATCGCGATTTTAAATCCTTCCCCTTCTTCACCGAGCAGGCTTTCAGCCGGTACCTTCATATCCTCAAATGTCAGCTGTACCGTATTTGACCCGTGCAAGCCCATTTTTTGTTCTTCCTTGCCGATGACAAGCCCCGGTGCGTCTTTTTCCACGATAAATGCGGAAATCCCGCGGTCTGTTTTGGCAAAAACAATATACGTATCTGCCGCGCCGCCGTTCGTAATAAACGCTTTGGAGCCGTTTATAACGTAATCACCGCCTTTTTTAACAGCGGTCGTTTTCAGCGATGCCGCATCTGAACCGGACGACGGCTCAGTTAAACAAAAGGCGCCGAGCCATTCGCCAGATGCGAGCTTCGGCACATATTTTTCCTTTTGAGCGGCCGTCCCAAAATAGAGAATCGGATTCGTGCCGACTGATGTGTGCACGGATAATATAACACCGGCCGCTGCACTTACTTTTGACAGCTCATGAATCGCAATCACGTACGATGTATGATCCATTTCACTGCCGCCATATTGAGCCGGAACGGTCACGCCCATCAGCCCGATTGACGCCATTTTTTTCAGAAGCTCATGCGGGAATTCTCCCGCTTCCATTTTTTCCACAAAGGGCGCCGCTTCTTTTTCGGCAAAGCCACGCACCATCTTCCTCATCATTTCCTGCTCATCAGTCAGCCGAAATTCCATCCGAATCGCCTCCGTTTATTCGTACGTGTAGAATCCGCGCCCTGCTTTTTTACCGACCCAGCCGGCTTTTACATATTTCCGGAGCAGCGGACACGGCCGATATTTATCGTCACCAAACCCTTCATGTAAAATTTCCATAATGGATAAACACGTATCGAGTCCGATAAAATCAGCGAGCTCAATCGGCCCCATCGGATGATTCATCCCAAGCTTCATCACATCATCAATTGCTTCCTTTGTTGCAACCCCTTCATAAAGCGTATAAATTGCTTCATTAATCATAGGCATCAAAATACGGTTTGACACAAATCCCGGAAAATCATTTACTTCCACCGGGATTTTCCCGAGCATCTTCGTCAAGTCTTCAATTTTCTTGTACACATCATCTGCCGTCGCCAGACCGCGTATAATCTCCACCAGCTTCATCACCGGCACCGGATTCATAAAATGCATCCCAATCACGTTCTCCGGGCGGTCCGTCGCTGCCGCAATTTCCGTAATCGGCAAAGACGACGTATTCGATGCCAGAATTGTATGGTCAGGCGTAATTTCATCCAGCTGCGCAAAAATGTCACGTTTAACGTCCATGTTCTCCACAACCGCTTCAATGACAATATCCACTCCACCAGCATCATGAAGGTCCATTGACGGAATCAGCCGCTCAAGTACAGCTGATTTTTCGCTTTCAGTCATCCGATTTTTTTCTACCTGGCGGGTCAAATTTTTAGCAATTGCGTGAAGTCCCCGGTCAATCCGATCTTTCTCCAGATCATGCAGCAGCACATCAAAGCCCGCCTGTGCGCAAACCTGCGCGATTCCAGACCCCATCTGTCCCGCTCCGATCACCATAATTTTTTTCAGTTTCATCCTTCACCCTCCAGCTTCCTGCAGTTTTTTTAGTTGATACCATTTTAAATGGGTAAAACGGGAAGCTTGAAAATCCGCTCCCCGCTTGCTTATGCACTTACCTCTTCTTTTATGCCGTAAATGGATTTTTCAAGCAGCTCTGCGACGTCATACGTGGCAACTTTCTCTTCCACTTCCTTCGCTTTCGTTCCGTCCGACAGCATTGTTAGGCAAAATGGACAGCCTGAGCTGATGACAGACGGGTTGACATCCAGTGCCTGCTCGGTGCGGGCGACGTTCACACGGTGGCCTGTGTCCTCTTCCATCCACATCAGCCCGCCGCCGGCACCGCAGCACATGCCGGTTTCGCGTCGTCTGGCCATTTCCACAAGCTTCACACCCGGTATCGACTTCAAAATTTCCCTTGGCGGATCATATACCTCATTGTAGCGGCCGAGGTAGCATGAGTCGTGGAACGTAATCGTTTCTTCCACGGCATGCCGCGGTTTTAACCGGCCTTCTTTTACGAGCGCATCCAGCAGTTCTGTATGGTGGTAGACATCTGCTGTAAAACCAAAATCCGGATATTCATTTTTAAAAATATTGTATGCATGCGGGTCGATTGTCACGATTTTTTTTACATTATTCTTCTCCAATTCAGCAATGTTCGCTGCCGCCAGCTCCTGAAATAAAAATTCATTGCCGAGACGGCGTGGTGTATCTCCTGAATTTTTTTCTTTGTTGCCAAGAATGGCAAAAGATACACCAGCTTCATTGAGCAATTTCGCAAATGACAGCGCTATCTTTTGGCTGCGGCTGTCAAACGCGCCCATGGAACCGACCCAGAATAAATACTCCGGTTCTTCTCCGGCTTTTTGCGCTTCTTTCATCGTCGGAATGTGAACATCATCGCGCAGCTCGCGCCATTTTTCTTTATCTTTTCTGTTCAATCCCCATGGATTGCCCTGACGCTCGATGTTTTGCATAGCACGCTGGGCATCTGGGTTCATTTTTCCTTCTGTCAGCACAAGGTAACGGCGCATGTCGATAATTTTATCGACGTGCTCATTCATGACTGGACACTGATCTTCACAGTTGCGGCACGTCGTACATGCCCAGATCTCTTCTTCCGTGATCACGTCACCGATCATCGCCGGGCTGTACGGTTCAATGCCTTTGGCGATTTTATTCCCTTGCGTATCCGCAAAGGCGAACGCCGGAACCCACGGCTGCTTGGACGTAACCGCAGCACCGGTAAACGTGAGATGATCACGCAGCTTGACGATCAAATCCATCGGCGACAGCATTTTGCCTGTGCCGGTGGCCGGACACATATTGGTACAGCGGCCGCATTCCACACAGGCATAAAAATCGATCATCTGTGCCTGTGTAAAGTCCTCTATTTTTCCTGCCCCGAAAGATTCCTGTGTTTCATCTTCAAAATCAATTTTCCGGAGAGTGCCTGCTTTATTTAACCGGTGGAAATACGTATTCACCGGGCCGGCAATTAAATGCGCATGCTTCGACTGCGGCACGTACACAAGGAACGTAAGCAGCACAAATAAGTGAATCCACCACATAACGTAAAATAAAGCGATGACCATTTGCTGCGGGAGGCCGGCGAATAAAACCGCAACGGATGAAGCGGCCGGCTCCATCCATGTGAAATGGACATTGTCTTCATGCCAGATGAGGTCCATCCCATTTCCTACGAGTACCGATACCATTAACGATCCGATAAAAATCAGTACAAGCCCGCTTTTCCAGCCGCGTTTCAGCCGGACAAGCTTTTCAATGTAGCGTCGGTAAAACGCCCAGACGACCGCGACAAGAATCATGAGTGTAACAATTTCCTGGAAAAACTTGAATCCCCCGTACAGCGGTCCCAGCGGCAAACGCGCGCCCGGTACGATCCCCTTGATGATAAAATCAACCGCTCCGAGCTGCACAAGAATAAAGCCGTAAAAAAACATCACGTGAATCGCGCCGCTCTTTTTATCTTTTAGTAATTTTTTCTGTCCAAAGACATTGACCATTATATTTTGGATGCGTTCGTCTTTGCGCCGGTCAAACTCTTCTTTTTTGCCGAGCTGAATAAATTCGTAGCGCGTTTTCAGCAAATAAACAAATAACCACACCGCGTAAGCGATTACAAAAATGGCGGCGATTAAATTGAGCCAAAGCAAACCAGTCATATCCGCGCACTTCCTTCCCCATAAAAAATACCCCTTTGATTACTCTTATCCTAATATATGAATGAGCATTCAGTCAACCGTCTTTTGATGAAATTTTTTGATTTCTTTCCTCATTTACATGGAAAACTGCGGGATATTTATTTAAGCAGCACGCTCCTAGTTCCCATTTTATTTTTAAAAAGCTGCCAGGTTCGCGCCTGGCAGCTTCTCTTCATTACATTTTTTCCGGTGCGGATACACCGATTAAGGCAAGCGCATTTTTCAATGTGATCTGCACAGATTTCACAAGTGCAAGACGTGCTTGTGACAGTTCTTCATTGTCTTTATCCACGACTTTTTCTGCTCCATAAAAGCTGTGGAACGCTGCAGCAAGGTCCTGCACATAGTTCGTGATACGATGTGGAATGCGCTTCTCAGCGGCTTCTGCGACAACCTGCGGGAAATCACCGACTTTTTTCAGCAGATCGATTTCTTTTTCCGCCGTCAAGAGAGCGGCTTTCGCATCAGCGGACACATTAAGACCTTGGTCAGCCGCCTGGCGCAAAATGCTCGAAATGCGGGCGTGCGCGTACTGCGCGTAGTAAACCGGGTTTTCATTCGACTGGGAAACAGCCAGATCCAGATCAAAATCAAGATGCGTATCGCCGCTGCGCATGGCAAAAAAATAACGGACGGCATCTAAGCCGACTTCTTCTACCAGCTCACGCATCGTGACAGCTTTTCCTGTCCGCTTGCTCATCTTCATCTTCTCGCCGTCTTTGTACAGCTGTACCATTTGAATAATCTCTACTTCAAGGCGGTCACGGTCAATGCCAAGTGCTTCAACGGCTGCTTTCATACGCGGGATGTAGCCGTGGTGATCAGCACCCCAAATGTTAATGACTTTTTCAAAGCCTCTTTCAAATTTGTCTTTATGGTACGCAATATCCGGTGTTAAATATGTGTATGAACCGTCCTGTTTGCGAAGAACACGGTTTTTATCGTCACCGAACGTTGTGGAACGGAACCAGACCGCGCCTTCTTCTTCATACACGTGTCCATTTTGGCAGAGCGCCTCAAGCGCTTCATCGATTTTGCCGTTTTCGTATAATGATGTTTCAGAGAACCATACATCGAATTTGACGCGGAAATCAGCGAGGTCGCGCTGTAATTTTGCCAGCTCCAGCTTTAAACCGTGTTCACGGAACGCTTTGTAGCGGTCTTCTTCTGACATTTGGGCGAACTTGTCGCCGTATTTGTCGGCCAGCTCTTTGCCGATGCCGATAATGTCTTTGCCGTGGTAGCCGTCTTCCGGCATCTCTTTCTCTTGACCGAGCGCTTGGAAATAGCGTGCTTCAACGGACAGAGCAAGGTTATGAATCTGATTGCCGGCGTCGTTAATATAGTATTCGCGTGTAACATCATAGCCTGCTTTAGTCAGGACGTTGCACAAAGAGTCGCCGACTGACGCACCGCGGGCATGACCGAGATGAAGATCGCCAGTCGGGTTAGCGGATACGAATTCGACCTGAATTTTTTGATTGTTACCGGCGTTTGATTCGCCATATGCATCCCCTGCTTCAAGAACAGCCGGAACAAGATTCGTTAAGTAGCTGTTGTTCATGTAAAAGTTGATAAAGCCCGGGCCCGCAATATCAATTTTTTCAATCGAGCCTTTGGACAGGTCGATATTGGCTTGAATGGCTTCCGCAATTTGACGCGGTGCTTTTTTTGCCACGCGGGCAAGCTGCATCGCCATATTGGTTGAATAGTCGCCGTGCGCTTTTTCTTTCGGTGTTTCTAAAATGACCGCCGGAATTTCGTTTTCGGCGGCGAGTCCCGCTTTCAGCACAGCTGCTTTAATTTCTTCTTTCAGCTGCGCCTGCATTTGTTCTGCAATGTTCACAATTGTTCCTCCAGTTCGTAATGAATGTTCATCGTATACGTGCCGACCGGGTCACCTTGCATAAGCAGCCGGTATGTCAGCTGCGCCTGTCCAGTGCCTTTGTCGTTCGTTTTGTGTTTGAAAGCTGTCGTATCCGTTGTCACGAGCAGTGTGCCATACTGACTTTCGTAGGAGCCGTTCAGCTGCTGCCCTTGTTCAAAAATCATTCGCATCTTCAGCGCCCCGCTCCGTAAAATAAGCGCATTTTCCTCAGCCAGTTTTACGATTGTATGGACGACACCTTCTTCCTGCACTTCGTCGTATTTTAAAAATGTTGAGCCGTCTTTTTTAAAAAGCCTCCCGAACAACGACAGTTCAAAAGTCTCGTTTTCCCCTTCGTGCGCCACATCCGTCTTCACCCGGATTTTCACCGGCATCCGCTCATCTGCCACGCCGAATCACTTCCTTTGTCAATGTGTGTTTATTTTATCACAGAAACGACGAAGGCTGAAATCTTGTTTTTTCGTGAGTATTTCGCTTTGAACGTGACCAAAATCCGCTTTCCGTGACCATTCAGCTTTGTTCGTGACGAAATGTTCCCTTTGGCGCACAAAAAAAGCGCCCGGCTTAAAGCCGGACACGCTTTTAAAAGAAACCAAGCAGCATTTCGCGAATTAACTTGGACGCTGTATTCGCCGTTTGTTCAGAGTTATCGTAAATGGGTGCAACTTCAACGAGATCGGCGCCGATCACGTTGACATCAGAACCGGCAATGGCATGTATCGAGGCAAGCAGTTCTTTCGACGTGATCCCCCCGCAGTCAACCGTTCCAGTACCTGGTGCGTGTGCCGGATCCAAAACATCGATATCAATTGTCACATATACCGGACGGCCGGCAAGTGTCGGCAATATTTCTTTCAGCGGCTCCAGCACTTCAAATTTTGAAATGTGCATGCCGTTTTCTTTCGCCCATTCGAATTCTTCTTTCATGCCGGAGCGGATACCGAATGAATATACATTTGACGGACCGATATGCTCGGCGATTTTTCGGATCGGCGTTGAGTGGGACAAGGGCTCCCCTTCATATTCCATACGCAAGTCCGTATGCGCATCAAAATGAATGATGGCAAGATCTTTGTATTTTTTCGCGGCGGCTTTCATAACCGGCCATGACACAAGATGCTCGCCGCCCATGCCAAGCGGTTTTTTACCTGCCTCAAGCAGCCCTTCAATGTATTCTTCAATGATATCGAGGCTGCGCTGCGCGTTTCCGAACGGAAGCGGAATATCACCGGCGTCAAAATAAGCAACTTCATGCAATTCCCGGTCTAAATACGCACTGTATTCTTCAAGACCGATCGATACTTCCCGAATGCGTGCCGGGCCGAAACGGGAACCGGGACGGTAGCTGACCGTCCAATCCATCGGCATGCCATACAACACGACATCGCTGTCTTCATAAGACGTCTGCGTGCCGATAAATACATTTCCTGAGTACGCTTCGTCAAATCTCATAATTATGTCAAATCCTGCACGAATTTTGGTAAAGCGAAGCACGCCTTATGCAGGTCCTTCGTGTAATATTTCGTTTCGATTTCGTGGAAACGGCTGTCTTCCACCGCCAGTGGATCATATTTTTTCGAACCGATCGTGAAGCACCATAAACCGCTCGGATAGGTTGGGATGTTTGCTGTGTATAGGCGTGTAATCGGGAAAATTTCTTTTACATCCGCCTGCACTTGACGAATCAAGTCCGCTTTAAACCAAGGGTTGTCACATTGCGCCACGAAAATACCGTCTTCTTTCAACGCTTTTGAAATACCGGCATAAAAGCCTTTTGTGAATAAGTTTACGGCAGGTCCTACCGGCTCCGTCGAGTCAACCATAATCACGTCATATTCGTTTTCAGACTCAGCAATGTGCATGAAACCATCGCCCACTTTTACTTCCACGCGAGGATTTTCCAATTCGCCGGCAATTTCAGGCAAGTATTTTTTCGAGTATTCAATGACTTTTCCATCGATTTCAGCCAGAGTCGCTTTTTTCACAGAAGGATGTTTCAGCACTTCACGGATGACACCGCCGTCACCGCCGCCGACAACAAGCACATTTTCCGGATTCGGATGTGTGAAAAGCGGCACGTGCGCCACCATTTCATGATAAACGAACTCATCGCGCTGGCTTGTCATGACCATGCCGTCCAAAAACAGCATATTGCCCCATTCTTCTGTTTCCGCCATTTCTAAATATTGAAAATCGGTTTGTTCTGTATGCAAAGTACGTTTCACTTTCATCGTGATGCCGTAATTGTCTGTCTGCTTTTCGGTATACCATAATTCACTCATGATTTTAATCCTCCCTTTCAAGACTTACCGAAAAAGTATAGAACAATTTGACGAAAAATCATAGTAATTTTGTGCAAAGACGTTTAAAAAAGGGGAATTGTTTTCATACTGAAGATCATAACGAAAAAGGAGGCCGCATTGTATGAAAAAATGGATCAAGTGGATCGGTGCTATTATAGTTCTGCTTATCGGCGCAGCAGCGTTGCTTTTATATGCACTGTACAGCGCCGGACCGCCGGACACAACCGTATCCCGCTCGACCATTTTTTATGCGGCTGACGGAACGAAAACAGCGGAAACACATGCCGGCGAAAAGCGTTACTGGGTAAAGCTCGACCATATTTCTCCCCATGTAACGGATGCGGTTATCGCGATTGAGGACAAAAAGTTTTACCGCCATGCCGGTTTTGATCTTAAGCGGATTGCCGGTGCAGCCATTGCCGATGTGAAAGCGATGGCGAAAGTGCAGGGAGCGAGCACGATTACCCAGCAATATGCGCGGAATGTCTTTTTAACGAATGATAAAACCTGGCAGCGAAAATTAAAAGAAGCGTGGTATGCGGCGCGGCTCGAACTTTTTTATACGAAAGATGAAATTTTAGAGGGATATTTAAATACGGTTTATTTTGGGCATGGCGCCTACGGAATTGAAGCTGCATCCCGCTTTTATTTTAATAAATCAGCAGACGCCTTAACCCTTTCAGAAGCAGCTCTTTTAGCCGGTATACCGAAAGGCCCTTCCATTTATTCACCTCTTGCTTCACGTGAAAAATCGGAAGAGCGGCGCCGGCTTATTTTGTCGGAAATGGATTTGCCGGCGAATGATTATAAGGAAGCGGACGCAGACATTCCTGACATTACCGGTTCCTATGCTGAAAATAAAATAAAAGCGCCTTACTTTATTGATGCGGTGCGGGCGGAACTTGAATCACTCGGGTTTCGCGAGCAGAGCGGGCTAAAAGTATATACAACGCTGAATCCGGAACATCAAAAGGCGGCGGACGCAGCCATTGCCAACGGGATTGCTCCGAACGCCGGCATCGAAGCCGCTCTCGTATCCATTGATCCGTCCAATCATTTTGTTACCGCATTAACCGGCGGACGCGATTACAGTGTCAGTCCCTTTAACCGTGCCGTTCAGGCAATCCGCCAGCCTGGATCGCTTATGAAGCCGTTTTTGTATTACGCGGCACTTGAAAACGGCTTTACACCGGTGACGATGCGGAAAAGTGAACCGACAACATTCAACGACACGTACACACCGAAAAATTTCAACAGCCAGTACGCGGAACGCAATGTAACGATGGCCGAAGCGCTCGCCGTATCAGATAATATTTATGCCGTGAAAACAAATATGCTGCTTGGACCGGAGACGCTCGCACAAACCGCGAAACAGTTTGGGGTGACCTCAAAGCTTGAGGCTGTTCCGTCTCTCGCACTCGGAACGTCCGGTGTTTCCGTTCTGGAAGTGGCAAATGCATATAAGGTTATTTCAGCAGGCGGTCTGTATGCGAAGCCGGTATTCATTACAAAAGTGGAAAGTTCGGATGGAGCAGTGCTGTATCGATATAAGGAGCGGACGGAGCAGCGATTTGATGAGAAAAAAATCGCTGTATTGACACACATGATGATGGGGATGTTCGACGGATCGATGAGCGACTATGCGACGCCTACGGGGGCATCCATGTCTAATAAGTTATCGCGGACATATGCAGGGAAATCAGGTTCAACACCCTTTGATTACTGGATGGCCGGCTTCAGTCCATCCGCTGTATCCGTTGTATGGACCGGCTATGATGATGGATCAGAAATTACCAAAACAGAAGACCGGTCACGGGCGAAAGTCATTTGGGCGGACTACATGGAAACCATCCATAAAGGAAAAAAACCGACCTTTTTTGAGCAGCCCGATGGTGTGACAGCGGCGGCCATCGATTTAAAAAGCGGCAAGCTTGCATCCAGTGACTGTCCGGACGGGCATACCATTCTCTTTGAAAAAGGGACAGAACCGGTTGAATCCTGTCCTCCAGCGGCCGATCAAGAAGAGGATATCGTCTTTCCGGAACTTCCCGATTGGTTTCGATGACATGCAAAAGCCCGGGGGTGCTGTCCCCGGGCTTTTGCATGTCCTAGCTTATGCATTTTATGCATTACTTTCAGTTTACTTTTTTTCATGAAGTCCGGCAACAGAAGAAAACCGAAATCCGAAACGTTCACTTTTCCGACACATTCTTACCCGAATTTATCCGGCCGTTAAACCGTCTTTCAGCTCATCGGATGACCGTTCCCACATTTCTTTGTTATGCGCCACAAGAAAATCACGCAATATTTTTTTTGAAGGATCGTCCATATGTGACACAATAATATGTCTCTTCAATGATTTGTCCATCCGGTTTACATGCTCCGGCAGCGACTTATAACCGCGGCGGATGTCGCGGTTGACGGTCATTTCACACGCTGTTACCCCCGCGTAATATGGTCCTGATTCGTTCCGGTCCACCGTTACCCAGACGAGCCAGTACGGTTTCGCTCCTGCTGCCTCGTCTTTATTCGGCAAAAATTTAATCCCTTTTTCTATGGCACTGCGCGCATGCATCGCGCCGATGTCAATGTGAGCCGATCCGTCTTCCACGTCGACGATAACCGGTGACACGTTCTCTAAACTGAGCGCACCTTTTCCAAATCCTTTATGACCATCTGTCGGATCATTTTTAATAATATTGAAGCCGACTTTCTTTTTTTGTTCCATTCACTGATCCTCCTCTATTTTATTAAAATATACTGAAAATCGATTGAAAACCGGCCCTGACAGCACCGGTCATAACAGATAAAAATGGATGTATAGTGTAATTTCCAAGCGGCGTAATGACTAAAACTAAAAACAGCAGCACCCCGTACTGTTCATATTGTGTCATTTTCACGCGCGCTTGCGGCGGTGCCAGATCCTCTATAATGCGGTAGCCATCAAGCGGCGGAAATGGGAGCAAGTTAAATACAAACAGCAATACATTCAGCCACACCATCATGTTCAACAGCTGGACAGCGAACGGCGGCGCACTGCCGATCATAAAAAATAAAATCCCGAACGCGATAAATGCGATGATAAAGTTGCTGAGCGGACCGGCCAGCGAAACAAGTACGCCGGCAAGCTTCGGATTTGCAAAATTCCGCCTGTTCACCGGCACAGGACGTGCCCATCCAAATCCTGCCAAAAGAATGAATATCGTGCCGATCGGATCAAGATGCTGAATGGGATTGAGTGTCAATCTGCCTTGTTCTTTCGCCGTATCATCGCCCAGTTTATATGCTGTATACGCATGCGCAAATTCATGCACTGTAAAAGCGACAAGCAGGGAAATAATCACAAACGGCATTTGTTCAAGTGGAAAGGCTAAAAAGTTTAATGAGAAATTTTCCAAAAAGCCATTCTCCTTCATTTTTAATAGTCGTTTTCATAATTATGTAACAAGTTGAAAAAGATCAAATCTATGATGCACACAATGTCATTTACGGTAAATTTCTAAGATGTTTCTAATTTTCCGTTTCAAGGTCCGGTTTGATGATTCATCCCTCAGCACATCTACCGGAAAATACAGTTTATGATCCGTACGCCGTTTTCCGGAAATCGCATCAACAATTTCAGAACGTCTGGATAACTCCTGCAGCGTCTCGTTTTTCATTAATAAATAGATCGGCTGCCGCTCGGACTCGATACCCGGCCGGTAAAAGTCATATGGCAAATCGGATGATGAATCATGAACGAGATAATAGTCCGGGTCTATCCCCGCTTTGCGGAACAATTCTTCCAACTCTGCATACTTCTGCTTCTCTTCCGCAGGATCAAATTCTACATATTTGAATAAATTCCGATCCATAAACCGGCTGCATAAATCACGCAAAATGGCATCCTCTTCATCTTGCCACACTTGAAAATAATACATGACAACCGATTCATCGAGCTTCAAGTAGTCTGAAAGGGTACAGTTTCCTTTAAAAAGGGAATGGAAGTGAACCGGATGATGCGCAAACGTATAGCCTTCTTCATACAGCACTTTTGCACGGTGCAGCGTTTTAGACAAAAGCACTTCAGCGCTGCGCGTCACCGGATGAAAATAAACTTGCCAGTACATTTGATAGCGGCTCATAATGTAATCCTCGACCGCATGCATCCCGCTCTGCTTAAATACAGCCTGCTCCTCGCGCGGCCGGATAACCCGCAGGATGCGCTCCATATCAAAATGACCATAGCTGACACCGGTAAAATAGGCATCCCGCTGTAAATAATCCATCCGATCCGCATCTATCTGGCTTGATATTAAGCTGACAACGAGTTTATTTTTATAGGTTTTATTAATAACAGCCGCCACTTTTTCCGGAAAATCAGCACCCACTTTTAACAATACACGATGAATCTCCGTATCTCCGAGTACAATGCGTTCCGTATAGATCTCGTGATCCAATCCAAATACCTTTTCAAACGAATGGGAGAATGGACCGTGGCCGACATCGTGCAGTAGCGCCGCGCACAAGCTTAAGAGACGTTCATCTGAATTCCACTCCGGCCGGCCGCGAAACACATCATCAACTATACGGCGTACAATTTCATACACGCCAAGGGAGTGATTAAAGCGGCTGTGCTCTGCCCCGTGAAACGTAAAATACGTCGTTCCGAGCTGGCGGATCCGGCGCAGCCGTTGAAACTCTTTCGTGCCGATTAAATCCCAGATAACCGCATCACGCACATGCACATACCGGTGAACCGGATCTTTGAACACTTTTTCTTCCTTCAACTTCTGCTTCGCGTAGCTCATGACCTACCTCCCGCCAGTCCTTATTTTTGTCCATTATAACGGAAAAACATATCTTTATGGGAAAATTCGCACTCCAATGCGCATATACTGTTTCATAATATAAAAAATCACCTGTTCCAAAAGAAAAGGTGATGGTGTTTATAATTTTAATTTTTTAACGATTTTTTCCATAAGCTCGTCTTCTGTGAGCGCGGCAACCGGTCGATTGTTCACAAAAGCAAATGTCTTTTTACGGCCTGGCCCGCAGTATGATTGACATTTAATATCAATTATTGCTTCCGGGTCAAGTTTTTCGAGCTTTGGAATCAATGTTTTAAGTTCAACTGCCTGACAATCATCGCAAACGCGAAATTCATTTGCCATTTAAAACATTCCTTTCCATCAATATAAATCAAAGGCGAAGAGCCCGGCATCAGCCGCCACGCCTTTGCGGCCCGCATCGTGCAGGCTTCATCACGGTATTTTACATGGAAAAAAAGGTGTTTGCAAGCTTTCTAATCTTCTTTGTACAGCCTGTATAAAATAAGTCTTCTCTGGCAATCCTTTTTTTAAAGACTATTCCATAAAGGAGAGATCATCCAAATGAAAATTCGTCAAGATGCCTGGTCCGAAGAAAATGATTTGCTGCTCGCGGAAACGGTTCTCCGTCACGTACGTGAAGGGAGCACGCAGCTGAATGCTTTTGAAGAAGTCGGAGATGTGCTGAACCGGACATCAGCTGCATGCGGCTTTCGCTGGAATGCGGTCGTCCGCCAGCAATATGAAAAAGCACTCAGTCTTGCAAAAAAACAGCGGAAGCAGCGAAGCCGGGCACTCGAGAAAAAAGTGCTGTACACACCGCAGACAGACGGTATCACGATGGCCGACGTGATCGGCTATTTGCAAAGCTTAGAGTCCATCGACATGTTAAAAGCGGAAAACAATAGACTCCGCGAGGAAAACGAAAAACTGCAGCATAAACTGCAAAAAATAGAGCAATCATCCGAAACAATGCAGGAAGACTATGAAACATTAATGAAGATTATGAACCGTGCCAGAAAGTTTGTTGCTCTTGACGATGAAGATCCCGCTGCCGTCACATTCAAAATGGAGCGAAACGGCAATTTAGAAAAAATGGCTGAATGAACTACTTAAACGCTTTTTCATTACGCTCGATCATGCGGACCAAATACCCGTCAAACGCGGCTGCTTCAAACGACGACATGGCGCCTCCTTCGAGCGGCCCGCCGATTTCTTTCAGCGATTGTAAAAAACGGACAATGACATCCTGTATGGTCAAATTTATCCCGATTAATTCAGCGAGCGATGCCATCACATCCGGCTGAATATCGGGATAGATCCATTTCGTCTCTTCTCCCTTTTTCGCCGCTTCATAAAAATCCCGAATTGGCTCAGCGCGATCGGACCCGCTGCCGTTTACGCATAAATAAATTTGGACTGCGACCCCTTTTCGGAGACGGCGCTGCGAAATACCGGCAAATTTTTTTCCGCCAATGCTCAAATCATAGCTCCCCGGGCAGTACGATCCAACAATTTCATATGCATCAATCGTTACGCCGGGAAACATCCGGCGGATAAGTGCGTACATCGCTTCATAGCCGCGGTCAATGTCGATGCCTTTTTCCGTATCCGGCATAATCAGTGACAAATTCAGCACGCCTTCATCGAGCATGACCGCGAGACCGCCTGAATTGCGGACAATGACACGAAAGCCCGCGTCTTCCAGTACTTGAACCCCTTCTTTTAAAAATGGAAGCTTTGTATCCTGAATGCCGAGAACGACGGTATCGTGATGTACCCACGCCCGGGCCGTAGCTGGGCTTTCCCCGGCGCCGACTGCCGTCGTGATGGCATCATCGGCCGCAAATGAATGAATGGGGTTGAATCCCGGTCCGTAAGCGGAGTGATCGATGAAGCGCCAGACCGGACGGCGAAGTAATTCTTGTGATTGATCCATTAAGCTTCTCCTTCACAAATTGTTCTCTTTTACTGTAGCGCTATGACAGGATCAGTTCAAGTGTTTTATGGTATAGTGTGAATGAGACTACATTACATAGGAGTGAAGAACATGAGTGAAGCAGCAAAAACGCTAGAAGGCTGGTATTGCCTTCATGATTTCCGGTCGATTGATTGGACAACATGGAAGATGCTGTCAAGTGATGCGCGTGAAGGAGCCATCAGCGAGTTCCGCAAGTTTCTGGAAAAATTGGATGCGGTGCAGGATGTAAGAGCGGGCAGCCATTCGTTTTATAGTATTGTCGGTCAAAAAGCTGATTTTATGCTGATGATTTTACGCCCAACGATGGAAGAATTAAACGTCATTGAAAATGAATTTAACAAGCTGAAAATCGCTGAATTTACCATTCCAGCCTACTCATACGTATCTGTTGTGGAATTGAGCAACTATCTTTCTTCCGATGAAGATCCATACCAAAATCCGCAAATTCGTGCGCGGTTGTATCCGGAGCTTCCAAAAACACAGTATGTCTGCTTCTATCCAATGGACAAACGCCGTCAAGGTGACGATAACTGGTATATGCTTCCGATGAAAGACCGCGGCAATTTAATGCGAAGCCATGGCATGATCGGCCGCCAATATGCCGGTCTCGTGAAGCAAATTATTACCGGTTCTGTCGGTTTCGACGACTACGAATGGGGAGTCACGCTCTATGCAGATGACGTGCTTCAGTTTAAAAAGCTGATTTACGAAATGCGGTTTGACGAAGTAAGCGCACGCTACGGCGAATTCGGTTCATTTTTCGTCGGAAACTTGCTGACAGATGAGAAATTTGCCCAAATGATGCATGTGAACTAAACAAAGGCATCAGACCCCGTCCGAGGATGGGGTCTTTTTTGATTGCATCACACCATTTGCAGGCTATTGATAAAGAATCCCGCCGGCTGGTCACAAGTCACGGTGAATTTGCATACATTGCAAAGGGAGGTGTTCATGTGGCGGTTGTTGCTCATACGGAAGAAGATGTAAAGCTTCTCGCCCGTCTTATGCGGGCAGAAGCGGAAGGAGACGGCGCGCTTGGCATGCTGATGGTCGGCAATGTGGGCGTCAATCGAACACGTGCAGATTGTCTGGATTTTACCGCCATTCGCAATATCCGCGATATGGTCTTTCAATCACCGGGCGGTTTTGAAGCGACTCAGAAGAGTTATTTTTATCAACGTGCACGCGAAAAAGATATAGACCTTGCCCGAAAAGTCATCCATGGCGGCCGGTATCACCCCGCCTCAAACTCACTCTGGTTTTTTCGTCCGGAAGGAGACTGCCCGGCTCAATGGTTCGGCCAGTGGAACACAGGACGATACAAGTCACACTGTTTTTTCAGTCCGCTCCCATCTGATTGTCCACGAGTTTATTAAATAAGGGGGAAAAATGCAGATGAATCCTTATGGATATGGCTACATGGCAATGCCGTCGCAAGGACCAAGACCAGGCCAGGGACCAGGCGCTGCACCGGCTCAGCCCGTGGTGGAAGAATCTTATATCGAAAACATTTTTCGCCTCAACCGCGGCAAAATGACCACTTTGTACACGACGTTTGAAAATAATAAAGAATGGAACGCCAAAGTTTTTCGGGGCCGTATAGAATCAGCGGGCCGTGATCATTTAATATTAAGCGATCCGTCTACGGGCCGGCGTTACTTAATCCCTCTACTTTATCTTGATTACGCCACGTTTGAAGGCGAAATCGCCTATGAATATCCTTACAGAGGCTGAAAACATAACAGGTGATCCCGGCAGACGGGATCACCTGTTTAATTACATATTTTTTACTGCCGCAGCAATGACCAGCACCCATGCAGCTAAAAAAGCCAATCCGCCGAGCGGTGTAATGGCGCCCAGTTTGCTGATTGCTGTCACAGCGAGAACGAATAAACTGCCCGAGAATAGGATGATCCCCGCAAGCATAAGCCAGCCGGACCAGTTCAGCAGCGAACTGCCCGGAAACTGCCCCATTAACAAGCCGACAATCATCAAGCCAATCGCGTGAAACATTTGATACTGAACGGCTGTTTTCCATATCTCCAAATACTTTGGCTCGACTTTTCCTTCAAGACCGTGTGCGCCAAATGCGCCGAGTGCGACAGCTAAAAAGGCATTTACCGCCCCTAAAATCATAAATAATTTCATGCTTCTTCTCCTTTAAAAATCAAAAATTGAATCTCCGTTAGACCCGTCATCCGTTACGATCCGTTCTGTCTGTTGAATCGCCGGCTGCGGTGACGGTGTGACAACCGGCTGTACAGAAACAGATCGGGGCGCATAATCTTTTTCCCTCGACCCGATTATTAATTCACACATGGATTTGATCGCATACACATGGCGCTCAATATCACCCGGTGAAGCACTTCTCGCAGCGGCTATTTCCTGCTCCATTTTCGCAAGCACTCTTTCATGCGGTACATTCACTTCTTCTCACCTGCTTTCGCAGAAAACTTATAGCATGGATGCCCCGATGACCCGCGGACGACAATAGACGGAACCTGCTTCGTTTTAAATCCGTATCCCCGGCATCCGCGCGGTGCGGCAGGGTCCCACGTCACGTAAAAATGGCGGCATTTTAAGCAATTCGGTTCATTCGACAACACATTCTCCCCTTTATTTTATCAAAAATCGACATGTTTCACGTGAAACATTTACGACAATTCATCGAGACACCAATTAATCGGCGTTTCGCCTATTTCAACAAGACTGTCATTCGCCTTTGAAAATGGACGGCTTCCAAAGAAACCGCGGGATGCTGACAGCGGGCTGGGATGCGGTGATTGAATCACCCGATGCTTGTTGTCGTCAATCAAAGACTTTTTACTTTGAGCAGGCCGGCCCCACAGCAAAAATACGGCCGGCTTCTCACGTTCGCTAATGAGGGAAATGATTTTATCCGTGAATCTCTCCCAACCTTTTCCGCGGTGCGAATGTGCTTGTCCGTCCCGAACCGTGAGCACCGTGTTTAAAAGCAGCACTCCTTCGTCTGCCCACTGCTTCAAATAGCCGTGAGTAGGTATGGGACAGCCTAGATCCTCATGCAGTTCTTTATACATATTTTTTAATGAAGGCGGAGGGGCGATACCCGGCTGAACCGAAAAGCTGAGTCCGTGTGCCTGTCCGGGCCCGTGATATGGGTCCTGCCCGAGAATCACCACTTTCACCTTTTCATAGGGCGTATAGTGAAGCGCGTTGAAAATATCGTTCATATGCGGATAAATTGTTTTGGTTTTATATTCTTCTTTTAAAAAGGACCGGAGCTGCTCATAATAAGGCGCGTCAAATTCAGATTCGAGAAGCGGACCCCAATCGTTTTTCAAGATTTTTTTTGCCATCTAGTTCACCTCTTGAGTTCATTATAATCGAATCATTGTTTGTTTAAAAACAATGTGAGCGGGTCTACGCTGAACTGTGGTGTTTTTTCTTGTACTTTTGCCGATCGTTTTTTACACTAGAGGAAATGTAAAAAGGAGGGACTTCAACATGAAAAAAACATTAACAATTGCCGGTTCGGATACGAGCGGCGGCGCTGGTATCCAGGCTGATCTTAAAACATTTCAAGAGCATGGTACGTACGGGATGACGGCTTTGACGACGATTGTCACGATGGATCCCGATAACGGCTGGAGCCATGGTGTGTTCCCGCTCCCGATTGACGCACTGGAGGCGCAGCTGAAAACGGCCATGTCTACAGGCATCGATGCCTTAAAAACGGGTATGCTTGCCACACCGGAAATCATTCAGACTGCGGCAGCATCAATTAAAGCAAACGGTGTTGAGAAAGTTGTCATTGACCCGGTGATGGTTTGTAAGGGCGAAGATGAAGTGTTAAATCCGGAAGCAGCTGAAGCAACGCGCGATTTGCTTTTGCCGCTCGCGACAGTTGTCACACCAAACTTATTTGAAGCATGGCAGCTATCAGGAATCGGCCCGATCCGCACGATTGAGGACATGAAAGAAGCCGCGAAAAAAATTCATGAACTTGGCGCGAAAAATGTTGTTGTCAAAGGCGGCAAACAGCTTGAACATGAGAAAGCTGTTGATCTTTTCTATGATGGCCATGCGTTTGTTTTGCTTGAAGGCGAAAAGCATCCTACAACGTACAACCACGGTGCCGGCTGTACATTTGCTGCGGCGATCACAGCGAATCTTGCCAATGGCGAAGACGTAAAAGATGCTGTAAACAACGCGAAAGAGTTTGTTAATGCCGCGATTCAACATGGCTGGAAGCTGAACGAATACGTCGGCCCGGTTATGCACGGCGCTTACAATAAAAAATAAGGATTTTTAACCGCCGGCCTGCGCCGGTGTTTTTTTTATAAAGATGACCCTAATTGACATCAAACCGCACACCCGAATAAAGGAGATAGCCGGAATTTCTGGTTTTGGGCCGGTTTTTTTGGTCTTTGGCCGGATATCCAGTAATCCGGCCTTAATGCAGGATCCGGCTCATACATCAATAAATCGGCCTAAATGGTCAGAATTCGGCCGTCCTTCTGCTAATGACAGTCCCTTATCCGAAAAATGTGATTTTCTGTTCGATCGGTGTGCGCGCTTTCGCTTTTGGCAATTCATCATAATAACCGAATTGCAGCATCGCTACAATGCGTTCGCCCGGCTTCACATCAAGTGCCTGTCTAAATTTCGGCGCATCGATCCACACCGGCGTTTTCCAGCATGTGCCGATCCCTTTCTCCCACGCGAGCAATTGTGCATTTTGAATAAGTGCGCTCACGGCGGAAAAGTCTTCAAGTCTTTCCTTTTGACGCACATCTTCCGGGACGATGACAAACACAAATGCGCCCGGCAATTTAAATCCGGCTGTCTTCTTCTCTAGCTCATCCGCCGGCATTTCTTCCCATTTTTGAATGGTGCATTCTTTCATTGTATCCCGGATCTCATTAAGTCCGCTCTCTGCTGCAACGATAAACCGCCAAGGCTCACGGTTACCATGATTCGGCGCCCACGCGGCTGCATCCAAAATGGCCGTCACATCCGACTTTGCAACCGGGCTTCCGTTAAATTTTTTAATGGAGCGGCGTTCCGCAATGATTGTCTTTATGGATTGATTCATAAATTGCACCCCTATTCAAATTAGTTTCCACTACCATCATACTTAAAAAGCTAGATTTTCGCCATCCGAATAAAAGTTTAGTACAATGAACAAATAACTGATTTTGACTGGAGGCTGGACGGCATGGAACCGATTTTACCGGAAAAAGTGCAGGAACTCATTGACCGGTTTGCCGGTGAGGAAATTTATCTTCACCTGGAAACAACGAACGGTGCATATGCTTCTCACTTTAATGAAAAATTTTTTTCTGCAGGCGCCTATATCCGCAATGCAAAGCTTACATATGAACATGGAAAGATTGTCGGAGACGGGCCGTATCGGGTTGGACTAAAGCTCGAAATCGGCTGGGTGTATGCGGAAGGATTAACGCATTATGGTTTTGATGAAGATGGCCGCTTGTTAATGGCGGGCCACGATTTTGACGGAAAACTGGCTGTTGCTTTGCAAATGGGCAAAACGCCGTTTAAGTAAACGAAAGGAATGAAGAGGATGAAAACGATGGAAATCGAACAAGAACGGCACGTGCTCGTCATTTTTCCGCACCCTGATGATGAAGCATTTGGCGTATCGGGTACAATTGCAGTTCATACAGCCCGTGAAACACCGGTGACATACGCATGTCTGACACTCGGTGAAATGGGCCGTAACCTCGGGAATCCTCCATTTGCGACGCGTGAATCCCTCCCGGACATCCGCAAAGCGGAATTGAAAAATGCCGCGGAAGCAATCGGCATTCAGGATCTGCGCATGATGGGGCTTCGTGATAAAACGCTCGAATTTGAAGATGATCAAAAAATGATGGATCTCGTGACCGATTTAATTAACGAGCTGAACCCATCATTAATTATTACTTTTTATCCCGGCTACTCCGTTCACCCGGACCATGAAGCAACAGCGCGGGCTGTTGTTCGTGCCGTGCGGGCTATTGAACCGGATAAGCGTCCAAAACTTCACTGCGTCGCATTTGCGAACAATACGCTTAATGAAATCGGCGCGGCAGATATCACATATGATATCCGCCACGTTTATGATCAAAAAATGGCCGCCATGAAAGCGCACATTTCGCAGACGATCTGGATGCTGAAAGAGCTTGAATCCGGCGTAGCACAAGAAGGAAGCGACTTGCATGACCGGTTTAATTACGAACACTTCTGGACGTACAAGTTTGATGAAAATGATAAAGTGAGCGAAATAAAGTAAAAAACGCAGGCGCGTTATGCCTGCGTTTTGCTTTAAATCAACAAGTTAAACAACAGCGGGTCGTTGTTGATTTCCATGTATGGGAAGCCGTTTTCTTTCATGCGTTTAACGAGCGGTTCATAATCTTCTTTATGTTTCAATTCGATGCCGACCAGAACCGGTCCTTCATCACGGTTTGTGCGCTTTGTATACTCAAAGCGGGTAATGTCATCATGTTCGCCGAGTACTTGATCCATAAATTTACGAAGTGCACCGGCGCGCTGCGGGAATGTAACGATGAAATAATGCTTGAGCCCTTCATAAATGAGCGAACGCTCTTTAATTTCCTGCATACGTTCGATATCGTTGTTACCGCCGCTGACCACACACACGACATTTTTCCCTTTAATTTCATCCTTATAAAAATCGAGCGCGGCTACGGACAATGCGCCCGCAGGCTCCGCAACGATCGCATTTTCATTATAAAGCTGTAAAATCGTCGTACATACTTTGCCTTCCGGAATAACCGAAATGCCATCCAATACGTCCATGCAAATATCCATGGTTAAATCGCCGACCTGTTTTACAGCAGCGCCATCAACGAACGGATCAATCGTATCGAGGCGTGTCACCTCTCCATTGTTCAGCGACGCTTTCATGCCGGCCGCTCCTGCCGGCTCAACACCGATCAATTTCGTGCTCGGGCTGATGCCTTTCAAATAAGAGCCAACACCAGCAGCAAGGCCGCCTCCGCCAATTGAACAGAATAAATAATCAATCGGCGCCTGCATGTCATTCAAAATTTCAACGCCGACTGTGCCCTGTCCGGCAATCGTCCGGTAGTCGTCGAAAGGATGAACAAACATTTTTTCTTCCGCTGTACAATATTCCATTGCGGCTGTATACGAATCATCAAATGTGTCACCTGTCAAAACGACGGATACTTTGTCGCCGCCGAATCGTTTTACCTGCGATACTTTTTGGCGGGGCGTTGTCGACGGCATAAAGATTTTCCCTTCGATGCCGAGGGCATAACATGAATACGCCACCCCTTGCGCATGGTTGCCGGCACTTGCGCAAACAACCCCTTTTGCGCGTTCTTCCTCTGTCAGGCTGCGGATAAAGTTATACGCGCCGCGCAGCTTAAAAGAGCGGACAATTTGCAAATCTTCCCGTTTTAAATACACGTTGCAGCCATAGCGCGCTGATAAAATTTCATTTTTTTGAAGCGGCGTTTTCACGACGACATCTTTTAAAACTTGATTCGCCACGACGATTTCTTCGATTGATACTTTACTCAAAATGGCTCCCCTTCTTTATTGCGAATTTTATGAACAATTGTAACATAGAGAAGGCCCGTTTTAAACAGGGCCTCTGTTATTTGACAGTACTTCGTTCCAGCGCGTCTTCAATCGCCTGCGCCACACCGCTCTCGTTGTTTACAGCTGTTTCAAACCGGCAGGCTCTTTTAATGTTCACATCCGCATTGCCCATGGCATACGAATAACCGACACGTTCTAACATCGACAAATCATTGTAATTATCACCGACTGCAAGCGCATCTTTCATCGACAGCCCTTTTGATGATAAATACGCTTCAAGCGCAATCCCTTTTTGAGCTTGATCGTTTGTCACTTCCAGGTTTTCATTGCCGGATGAACTGACGGCGACCCCGGAGATACCTTCAAGCCGGTCCGCCGCTTTTTGCAGCAGAATGTAATCTGTCGAAAACACAAAAAATTTATAAATATGCTGATTCATATCACGAAGAATTTTTTCATAGCCTTCAACCGGCAGGACGAGCTTCCGGTTTACCCGCTGCTTAGCCGATTCGCGAATTTCCTCGACCGATGTTTCCGGATGAGCGGATTGGACAATATCGATTAACAGCTCAACTGCTTTATCCGGATTATCTGTGTATGTACCTTGGTTTGTGTAAAGCTCAAAATAGACCCCGACATCTTTCAGCCGGCGGTAAATGTCGTCGGCAATGTCATCGGCAAGTGCCGTGAATTGAATGACTTCGCCTGCGGCATTGCGCACTTCCGCTCCATTCACTGCAATGATCGGGCACTCAATCCCTGTACCCTCCAATGCAAAGCGGGCTTCAGCGTAGGAACGTCCTGTTGCGACAATCACTTCCACACCAAGCCCTTGCGCTTTTTTAATTGCGGCCTGATTTGCTTCGCTCACTTCCATTTTCCCGTTCAGTAACGTGCCGTCCATATCCGTTGCGATGCTTGTGATCATTCTTTTCACCTTCTCGTTTATATTTAATCCTTTCTTATTTTAACATGAAAATCCTTCGGGATACGTAAAAAAGCCCTGATCTATAAGGGATGCGCATTGTAAACGTATACAGAAATCTGTATTTTATGAATATGGCTGATTCCGTAGATTTTCGGGAATAGATAAACTAAACTGGGCAAGGTGTGAATATTTATACAAGGAAGGGTTTTTATATATGCATGAAAAGACGTCCCCTTGGCTGTTCATTGTTCCGTCATTGATCGGGATTTTGTTGTTTATGACACCTGTGCCTGTGGAAGATGGTTTAACGATACCAATCGCGGTTATGTCCAATGCCCTGCAGGAATTAATCGGCCCGTACATTCCATCCATCATGACGTTTTTAATCGTCTTCGCTGCGTCCGCGACTGTAATGGTTAAAATAACACGTCCTGCCTTTATAAGTCATTCCGCATTTCTTGCAGCGCTCTTTGATGTGACGCCGGTCTGGGCTGTTGTCCGCGTGATCGGCGCAATATTTGCTGTCATGACGTTTTTTCAGATCGGTCCGGAAGCGGTCTGGTCTGACGTTACAGGCGGCACACTGCTGCTTACCCTGCTGCCTGTTTTATTCTCGGTCTTTTTGTTTGCCGGGCTTCTTTTGCCGCTTTTGTTAAATTTCGGCTTACTTGAGTTTGTCGGCTACTCACTTACAAAAGTGATGCGTCCATTATTTAAACTGCCGGGCCGTTCATCTGTAGATGCGCTTGCCTCATGGCTCGGTGATGGGACAGTCGGTGTGCTGTTGACAAGCAGGCAATACGAAGATGGCTTGTATACGAAAAAAGAAGCAGCTATAATCGGCACCATGTTTTCCGTTGTATCAATTACGTTTTGCCTTGTGGTTATCCAGCAAGTCGGTCTGGCAGATTATTTTATTCCGTTTTATGTAACGGTGATTTTAGCCGGCATTGCCTGCGCACTCATTATGCCCCGCATTCCGCCGTTATCAAGAAAGCCGGATACATTTATTGACGGCACCCCGCGTAAGGAAGACGATGAAGCCGTCCCTGCAGGCTACAGTTCGATTTCATACGGTTACGAGCAAGCGGTTAAACGCGCGGGTCAAAATAAGCTGTCCGAAACCGTTCAGGACGGATGTAAAAACGTGCTCGATATGTGGCTTGGCGTGGCGCCGATCGTTATGGCACTCGGTACAACCGCTCTCATTATTGCCGAAACAACGCCTGTCTTCCAATGGCTTGGCCTGCCGTTCATCCCGCTGCTTGAGCTGCTGCAAATCCCGTTTGCCCGGGAAGCATCCGAGACCATTATGATCGGATTTGCGGATATGTTTTTGCCTGCTATACTCGGTGAAAGCATTCCAAGCGAACTGACGCGGTTTGTCATTGCCGCTCTGTCTGTTTCACAGCTCATTTATATGTCAGAAATCGGCGGACTCCTGCTGGGCACAAAAATTCCTGTATCATTTAAAGATTTATTGATCATTTTCTTGATCCGCACACTCATTTCTCTGCCGATTATTGCAGCGGCCGCACATATTTATTTTTAAAAAGCCGGAACTCTCCGGCTTTTTTTTCGTATAATCGGGTAAATATGGTATGTTGAATGGAAGAAAGGATGTGTTTCTGTGACAAATAAGCTCTGGTTCCAAGCCGGAATTGGGATTTTATTAACCATGTTGATTATTTTTATGTTCCAGCAAATTCGCGAAGTGTTTAATCCACTTGTGATTGTCGCGAAAACGGTGTTCCTGCCCTTATTGCTTGGCGGCGTCTTATTTTATTTAACACGCCCTCTGATGAAATGGCTTGAATCCAAAAAGCTGCCGCGATGGGCTTCACTAACGACTGTTCTCATTATCCTCGGACTCGTATTTTGGCTTATTTACGCTATTATCGGTCCGGTCGTGAACAGCCAGGTGTCGTCACTCGTGGATAATTCGCCGCAAATGATCAAAGAAGGCGAAAAAGCGATGGATTTCGTACTCAACCAAAAAGACCGGCTGCCTCCCGCTGCCATTGAATCGCTTGAAAATGCGACAGGCAAGCTGAACGATTACGTTATGGGCTTCGGCACATGGCTGATCAATTTTATTCAAGGCTTTGTACAGGGACTGTTCTTAATTATCCTTGTACCATTTTTCCTTGTGTACATGCTGAAAGATCATGAAAAATTTGCCCCGTTTATTGCCGGGTTCTTTTCAGGTGAACGAAAAACATGGATTCGCAAAACACTCAGTGATCTCGATGTGACACTCCGTTCGTACATTCAAGGGCAGCTGTTAGTCAGCTTCCTTGTTGGGGTTATGCTATTGATCGGCTACTTAATCATCGGCCTTGATTACGCACTTTTGCTTGCGCTCTTTGGAATGTTCACAAATGTAATCCCATTTCTCGGCCCCTATCTTGCGGTTATTCCGGCGATCTTTATTGCCTTTTTGCAAGAGCCGCAAATGGTTCTTTACGTCGGGATTATTATGCTCGTCGCCCAGCAGATTGAAGGGAACTTCATCTCTCCGAACGTGATGGGTAAAGCACTCGACATTCACCCGCTGACGGTCATCACGGTCATTCTGGCAGCCGGCAATATCGCCGGTATATGGGGAATCATTTTAGCAATTCCATTTTATGCTGTTGTCAAAACGATTTTGTCCAATTTATACCAAAAAAGAACTGAAATTCGCCATGCTGCCGCGAAAGAAGTAGAATAATAAGCGGGCTTGTCCCATAAGTGCGAGTGGAAGGCAGAATTCTGCTCCATGAAGGCTGAATTTATGGAAAACCCGTCCAAAAACGCAAGAAAACCGGCCTAAAAACAGAAAATCCGGCTGTATAGATGAAATGCTTTTGCTTATTGCAGCTCTATTCGCCTTATTATTTTTTGTCAGGATAATGATCTTTCTTGAGAACGTAATCGCTGACACAGTCATCAAAAATATATTGATCCTTTCCTGTGGAATCCCGCTTGTTTTTCTTATTTTGTTTATCCCCTATAATGTGTGGGCATTGGCAGGGCATTCATATGACTGGGATGGGGTTTATCTTTTCGGTTGGACGTTTATTTTGACCGTTATTCTTTTCTTCACGTATTACGGCAAAAGAAAAAAGAGCTCTGCATCTTGGACTGCACCCCGAATGTTAGACATCATCTAACATTTGGAGGTGCTTTTCTTTTGGCTAAATTTACGGATGAAGAAAAAATGAAAGCTGTGAAACAATA
>NZ_MSDU01000030.1 GCF_001936625.1 Domibacillus antri
CCGGTTGATTACCTCTGGGCAATAGACCTATCATAACGTAAAATGGCGGTCCGGACGGGACTCGAACCCGCGACCTCCAGCGTGACCGGCAGGCATTCTAACCGGCTGAACTACCGGACCATTAATAAAATGACATAAAGAAGGGAAACCGAAAAAGCCGGCTTCCCGACGATGACCCCTACGGGATTCGAACCCGTGTTACCGCCGTGAAAGGGCGGTGTCTTAACCGCTTGACCAAGGGGCCTTTCTAAAATAACATTCTGGCGGAGAAGGAGGGATTTGAACCCTCGCGCCGGTTACCCGACCTACACCCTTAGCAGGGGCGCCTCTTCAGCCTCTTGAGTACTTCCCCAATAAAATGGCTCCGCAGGCAAGACTCGAACTTGCGACCGATCGGTTAACAGCCGATTGCTCTACCACTGAGCTACTGCGGAATAATTAACTACGCCTCATCGACAATTAATATTATAGTTTGTACAATGACATTAGTCAACACTTTTTATTTTTAAAAAACAAATGATACAAAGCTGCTCAATTAAAATAGCAATTGAGACAGCTCTTGTCAATATATCAGGCATTCATTTCTTTTAAGCGCCCACGGCACGATCCGCATACATACTTATTTACGTTCATTTTTCTGCGCCGTTTATAAATGATTCCGCATTGAAGGCAGCTATAATAAATAACAGACTGTTCTTTTTTTAAGGCTTTATTCCCCGGCAATGCACGGCAGTATCGCGGAGAATCCGTTTCTGCCAGCATTTTTTGGAAATCACGATCCCTGTGCTTATATCCTTTCCCCTGCAAATGTAAATGATAATGGCACAATTCATGTTTTATAATGCCGATTAATTCTTCTTCCCCATATTCGATTGCATATTTCTCATTCACTTCAATATGATGTGAATCAAGTAAATAACGTCCCCCTGTTGTACGCAGCCGTTTATTAATATACGCCTGATGTAAAAAAGGCCGTTTAAAAAACTGCATCGACAATCGTTCTGTCAGCTTTTGAACGATTTCATCCGTTACATTCATTGGCCGTCCGTCTTGACCATCGCAAGAGAAATACGGCCTTTATCTGCCTCGACGCTCTCTACCCACACTTTAACAATGTCACCGACAGCTACAACATCAAATGGATTTTTCACGAAACCTTTTTTCAATTTTGAAATGTGGACAAGCCCATCTTGTTTGACCCCAATATCAACAAATGCACCAAAATCGGTCACATTTCGTACCGTTCCTTCAAGCTCCATACCTTTTTTCAAGTCTTCCATTTTCAATACATCCGTTTTTAATAACGGTGCAGGCAATTCGTCACGGGGGTCGCGGCCTGGTTTCTGCAGCGAGTCAATGATATCAAGCAATGTAATATCACCTATTTCAAGTTCAGCTGCAGTTTGTTGAATATTAACGGATTGGAGCGCTTCGGCCAGCTTTGACGATCCAATATCTTTCGTTGTAAAGCCGAGTCTTTTCAAGAGCGCTGTTACTTCATTGTATCTTTCCGGGTGAATCGGCGTCCGGTCAAGCGGTTCTTCTCCATCCGTTATCCGCAAAAAGCCAATACACTGCTCGAATGTTTTACCGCCAAGCCGCGGTACCTTCTTAATGACAGACCGCTTTGTAAACTTTCCATTTTCTTCACGATACTGAACGATGTTGCGGGCGACGGTTTTGTTTAATCCAGCCACGTGCTCCAGCAGGGATGGTGACGCTGTATTGACGTCAACACCGACTCTGTTTACCGCTGTTTCTACAACAAATGAAAGAGAGCCCGATAACTTTTTTTGCGAGACATCGTGCTGGTACTGGCCAACGCCGATTGACTGTGGATCAATTTTAACGAGTTCGGCAAGCGGATCTTGAATGCGTCTCGCAATAGAAACGGCACTTCTCTCTTCAACCTGCAAATCCGGAAATTCTTCACGGGCGATATCCGATGCGGAATAGACGCTGGCACCCGCTTCATTCACAATGATGTAAGCTGTCTTCTTTTTCAGCTGCGGAATCATTTCCACGACAAACCGCTCTGTTTCTCGTGAAGCAGTTCCATTTCCAATCGCAATAATATCCGCTTCATATTGATCCGCAATTTGTTTAAACTTTATTTGTGCTTCCTTTCTTTTTCCTTCCCCTACATGCGGATAAATAACATTGATTGAAAGAACTTTCCCCGTCTCATCCACAACAGCAAGTTTGCAGCCGGTCCGGTATGCCGGGTCAACTGCAAGAACCACTTTTCCTTTTAACGGCGGCTGGAGAAGCAGGTTCTTTAAGTTTTCTGAGAAAATATGGATGGCGCGCTCTTCCGCTATTTCCGTCAGTTCATTGCGCACTTCACGCTCAACGGATGGACGGATCAGCCGCTTGTAAGCATCCCGTGCGGCGTCAAGAATAACTTGTGCAGCCGGGCTCCGTTCATCTGTAATAAATTTTTTCGTTAAAAAACGGATAACACGCTCTTCATCAAATGAAATACTCACTTTCAATACGTCTTCTTTTTCACCGCGGTTGACTGCAAGTGTCCGGTGGGGTGCTATTTTTCCTATTGCTTCTTCATAATCGTAATACATTTTATACACTTCTTTTTCATCTTCGCCTTTTAGCTCCGATTTTATTTTTCCGTACTTCGTCATGTCAAGGCGGATACGCTGGCGGACTGACGCATCATCCGCGATTCTTTCAGCAATAATATCCGACGCGCCTTGAACCGCTTCTTCCGCATTCAATACTTGATCTGAGATGTACTTTTCTGCTTCTTTTTCCACATTTGCCTGCTGCGGAAATTGGAGAAGCCATTCCGCAAAAGATTCCAATCCTTTTTCTTTCGCGACCGATGCTTTCGTTCGTTTCTTTTGTTTGTATGGACGATAGAGATCTTCGACAGCCTGCAGGGTTGACGCCGCTTTTATTTGTTCTTCCAGTTCAGGCGTCATTTTATTCTGCTCGGTAATGGAACGGATAACATCTTCTTTTCGCTGCTCCATATTTTTCCGGTATGTAAACCGCTCAAGAATGTTGCGGATTTCCACTTCATCAAGTGATCCGGTCATTTCTTTCCGGTAGCGCGCAATGAAAGGAATCGTATTTCCTTCTTCGGTTAATTGAATAACGGCCTTTACACTTTTCAGTGCACTGCCCGTATCCGATGCTGTCTCTTGTAATAATTTATCTTCCATGCTCGTGCCTCCGCTTCTTTTAATCGAATGATTTTATTTTAACAAAAAAATAAAAAACCCGCTGATCACAGCAGGTTTCCGACAATAAATGTGGCATCATCATTCGATTTTACCGCCACCCCGTCAAGCTCGGCAGCAATTTGTTCCGTTGTGCGGTAGCGCATTAATTCTTTCGTATTCAATAAAGCGATCCCATCTGAATGTACAAGGAACTTGCTGCCCTGTTCATACGAAAACCGCTCTATCCGGTACCGCTGCGGACGGCCTGATAGGTAGCCGGTTACAGGCAGTGGATACGTTAACTTTCCATTCGGCGCATATAAATAAAAACGGATATTTCCTACACACGCATATTCAAATTGACGGGTATTGAAATTAATTTTAAAAAGAGCTACAGCTGCACCGCGTTTTTGATGAAGCGACTGATTTACAGCTTCCATTAAGTCTTCTATCGTCTCTGACTGCCATTTTTGTTTCACCACTTCAGCTGCTGCATTTGAAGATTCAAATGCATACCGGCCGCTGCCAAGTCCATCTGCAAGAACACAGATGAACTCATTCTGTGTCAATTCAGTAAAATACGTATCTCCGCAAAAGGAGTTGTTATCTTTTGACCGGCTTCCAGCTATCATTTCAATGAACATATTCTCCAGCCGATCCATTACGATAAACGCTCCGTTGAAAACGCCTCAGCATCAATCGCTTCTTTCAATTTTTTGATCGCGCGCCTTTGAAGTCTGGATACGTGCATTTGTGAAATGCCAAGCTTATCGCCGGCATCTTTTTGACTCAAATTTTCCAGATACGTAAGTTGAATAATTTGCTTTTCACGGTCAGACAAAACATGCAGCACTTTTTCAAGCACAAGACGCTGATCGACACGTTCATATCCTTCTTCTCGATTGCCGACAATATCAAGCAGCGTGACTGTGCTCCCATCTGAATCTGCTTCAATCGAATGGTCAACGGATAGCGCCTGATAACTTTTCCCCATTTCCATTGCTTCAAGCACTTCTTCTTCAGAAATATCAAGGTATCCCGCGATTTCTTCCACACGCGGTGACCGCTGCAGCGACGTCGTCAGTTCTTCGTTGGCTGATTTAATTTTCGGTCCAAGCTCTTTAATACGGCGCGGAACATGTACACTCCATGTTTTATCGCGCAGAAAACGCTTAATTTCACCGACAATGGTCGGAATCGCAAATGCTTCAAAGCTTTTTCCAAACGAATCATCATAACGGCGGATTGCCCCGAGCAGTCCCATCATACCGACCTGGACGATATCTTCATGATGCGAGCGGCCTTTTGAATATTTACGTGCAATCGATTCCACCAATCCTTGATAATGTTTAACAAGCTTTTCCTGCGCTTCTTGATCTCCGTCATTCTGAAAGGCTTTAATCCATTCGATCGCTTGAAGCTTGGCAGCCTGGTTAGGTCGAGATGGTTTCTGCATCCCTCTCCACCTGCTCTCCTTCAAGATACTTAGTCATAAACAAAGTAATCCCTTCGTTTTGATGAACTTTTACTTCATCCATCAATGTTTCGATTAAGTAAAGGCCCAATCCCCCTTCGCGTAAAAATTCTGCCGAATGATCCGTATAAGGTCCAAGCGATTTCTTTGTCTCGTAGAAATCGAAACTTTTCCCTCTATCAGACACGACGACTTCAAGGTGATCGCTGTGCAGACCGAAACCAATAACCACTTCACCGTCTTCGCCTTTATAAGCATGCTGAACCGCGTTTGTAATCGCTTCACTCGTCGCTATTTTCAAATCTTCAATTGTCTCATAAGAAAAACCCATCCGGCTGGCAATCCCGGACAAGGTTAAACGCGTGACCCCTAGGAATTCCGGTTTTGCCGGAATTTTCATTTCAATATAGTCAGCTGGCTTCATCATTAAACGCCACCTTCTGCTTCAGAGTTAATATTCATGATGTCTGCAAGACCTGTAATATCAAAGAGACGTTTTAAACGGTCTGATAAGCCAACAAGCTTTAAGGTTCCGTCGTTTGCATTCAAACTTTTAAAAAGACCTACGAATACACCGAGGCCCGTACTGTCCATATAAGTAACACCAGATAAATCAATCACGACGCTCGCCTGTTTTTTTTCTGTGTACGGAAAAGCTGTCTCGCGGAGTTGAGGTGCTGTATAGGCATCGATTTCCCCCGCAAGTGTCATCGTTGTCTGCTGGTCAAGTTCTTTTACATCAATGGAAATGTTCATTCAAATTAAACCACCTTTTAATAGAATATCTCTACGAAATTTCAATATCTTACTTCTACCCGAACTCCCTCACAGATAAACTAGTATTAGGCCGTTCGTTTTAAAATAATCAGTGTAAAATCATCACGCAGCTGAAAATCCTGCAGATATTCCAGCTCTTTATAAACTTTATCAGCAATGTCCTGCGCACTGAGATGTATGTATTTTTTTATGTAGGCAATCAGCGTATCCACTTCCAAAAAACCTTCTTCTGTCCGGCATTCGGTCACACCATCCGACATAAGCAAAATGACATCGCCCACTTCCACTTTCCGTTCATATTCATTGTACTTGGCTTTTTTATCAACCCCGAGCAGCAGTCCTTTTGCTTGCAGCTCTTCAAACGTCCCTGTTTCAGCATGATAAAAAAAGCCTGGTTCATGGCCGGCCGATGAGTAATAAAACGTATGATTGTCTGGATGGTACAAACCGCTGAACATCGTAATAAACATCGTCGGATCCACGTTTTGCTCCACGACTCGATTCAAACGTTCCAGCACATCACCCGGGTTTTGACTGTCATCCGGCATACTGTCCATCGAGTATTTAATCATCGACATACAAAGAGCGGCCGGAATTCCTTTTCCGATAATATCCGCAATCGCCACACTGATCGCGCCATTTTCATGGGAAACAAAATGATAATAATCGCCGCTCATCTGCTTGGCAGGCACACTGATTGCCCCGATATCCAAAGATGAAATGCGGGGAATCTGTGTGCCAAGAAGTGTTTGCTGCATACTGGCAGCCACTTCAATTTCATTAATTAATTCGCGCTGAATGGTGCGGAGGCTCTGATGTTCACGGTATGCAAGGCCGTAGCTCATCATTACCTCAAGCAAAATATCAAGCGATAAAAGGAGTGACTCCGGAAGATCAGGTTCAAGATCCATGATGGATGTTTTATGGAGGCTGATCATTTCTTCCGGAGAGATTTTATATTCAATCGATTTCCTGCTGAATTTTTGGCTCATATAGAGCGCTTGTTCAGTTTGATCATGAATATATGTTTTTAGTATTTCTTTATATTCATCCAGCATCCTGTCTCTGAAATTCATTTTTTTCCTCCTACCTGAGCCACTTCACCGACTGAATAAAGGTCCCTTTTCCCGGTGTGGATTCGATAGAAAATTCATCCATCAGCCGCTTAACTCCCGGCAGTCCTGCACCAAGTCCGCCTGAAGTGGAAAATCCATCTTCCATTACTTTGCGGAGATCCGGAATGCCCGGCCCTTCATCGCGGGAAATAATCGTCATTCCTTTTTTCGTCCCACTCTCCACTTTTTCTATCATTATTTCTCCCTGGCCGGCGTACAAATAAATATTACGTGCCAGTTCACTGATCGCAGTCGTGATACGCGCCTGGTCCACAGTGCCAAAGCCCAGCTCTTTTGCAACATTTCTGCCAAGCTGCCTCGCCGCTACGATATCCCACTCATTAATGATTTTGACACTAGAGTCCATCATTTTAGTCCCCCAGTTCCCGTTGAAGTTTCTCCAAACCTTTTTCGAGATCCAGTGCGGTCATAACTTCCTCCAGCCGGATACCGAGTTCAATCAATGTAATCGCAACGGCCGGCTGTATGCCTGTGATAACGACTTTTGCGCCCATCAGCTTGGACATGCTGATCACATCACCAAGTACTTTTGCAATAAAAGAATCAATAAAGTCAATGGATGTAAAATCAATGACAACGCCTCGCGCGCTTGTTTCGTGAATTTTGTGAAGAAGGTCCTCCTGAAACTGAAGCGCTGTTTGATCATCAAGCTCCCACTGTATCGAAACAAGTAAGCAATCATGTAATTTTAAAATCGGAATTCTCATGTTCATTCTTGTACCTCCACAATCTGTCTTGATGTCATGGCCAGCGCCTGCTCAACACCTTTTTTCATTGTGCTGGTCGTTGTCACATCCTCAAGGTTAATACCCAAGTTGACAATTGTCTGCGCAATTTCAGGACGGATACCGACGATCGTACATTTTGCACCGACGAGCCGCACCGCTTCTGCTGCTTGAATAATGTGATGCGCTACCATTGTATCCACAACCGGAACACCTGTAATGTCAATTAATACCACTTCCGCCCGATGTCTCACAACGCCTTCCAATAGGTTCTCCATTATTTGCTTTGCCCGCTCCGTATCAATGGTGCCTACGAGCGGCATAACCGAGATTTTATCGAAAACCGGGATAAGCGGAGCCGACAATTCCTGCAGGGCAATTTTTTGAAGGGAAACAGTCCGTTCCCATGATGTTGTGTATGCCTGGGTGATCGTTTTATACATCGGGAACATCCAGTTATTAATTTCGCCCATAAATTCAAAATAGCTGCTATGATCGATTGTACCGTCTTTTTGCATGCCGTTTTCGACAATTTGGCCAAACACTCTTAAACCGTCTGTCATCATGGTCAACGGCCAGCCAAGACGGACAATTTTTTCAGAAAAATCAACAGCCCGTTCATGAAAAGCTTCTTCCGTCTCTGAAAAATTCGACACAACAAGATCCACAAATTCCGCGCTCGTTTTAACAAACATATGATCAGACATTGCCTGAACAGCCCGTTCATCAGCTTCCGTGCGCATCAATTCAATCCATTCATTCAAAATCTCATCGCTGTGAGACTGTACATATTGATAAATCTTTTTACGCATCCAGTTCGCTCCAATCATCATTCCGCTTCGCATTATGCGTGCGGTTTCGTCAAAAACGTTCACTATTTTCATTATAAAGGTTATGTCTTCAATAAAAAAGCAGTATCCACTGACAGCCACTAAAAATTAGAAATTCACAAGAAAAAGCACCTGCCGTTTTTCCAGGCAGGTGCTTGAATCAAAACTGTATAAGACCTAAACTAATTTGCAAGGCGTCGTCCACTTTCTCCATCATTCCTTCGTCCAGCTGCGTGATTTTATCCGTCAGCCGCTGCTTATCGATCGTCCGGATCTGCTCGAGTAAAATGACAGAGTCTCTTTCAAAACCGTACCGCTCAGCATTAATTTCTACGTGCGTCGGCAGTTTGGCTTTTTGGATCTGAGCTGTAATGGCCGCGACGATAATAGTGGGACTGAACCGATTCCCGATGTCGTTTTGGACGACAAGAACAGGCCGGACGCCGCCTTGTTCGGAACCGACAACAGGGGACAGGTCTGCAAAATATACGTCACCACGTTTTACGATCACACGGATTATCCTCCACTTACTAAACGTTCGACTGTGTTTCCTGCCTCATATTCAGCCTGCATTGCTTCAGAAGCAATAGCGAGATTGATTTTTGCCATTTCCATGTATCCGCGGCGCATAGACTCTTGAATATGACGCTTTTTTCTTTCACGCAAATACATTTTTGTAGCGCGGTAAATGAATTCACTGCGGCTGATTTCTTCCTGCTCCGCAAAACAGTCAAGTTCATTTACAAACTGTTTTGGCAAGTTTACTAACACATCTGTCGTCGTACTGGATTCAGACAAGACCTACACCTCCACCAATCACTGCACACGTCTCTTCTATTACTGTCACAAATATCATAACATTGTACGCAGCGGTATGGAAGGGTAAAAATGAAAAATGTTGTATAACAGCTGCATGCTATACCCCATGCTGTTTATAACAATGGATTAGAAATGTGAACGACCTGTCCCTCTTCTTTATATATACGCGGTACACGAGCTGTTATGAGACAAGGAATTTCGTAATTGATCGTTTCCAGCTTAGCTGCAATTTCATCCATTGTGATAACTTGACCTTCCTGACTGCCAATTAGTGTAACCTCCGTCCCGACTGAATATTCATAAGGAAGGCGGATCATACATTGGTCCATGCAAATCCGGCCGACTATCGGTACCCGTTTACCGTCAATCAATACTTCCTGTCCGGTCAATTTACGAATCCATCCGTCCGCATAACCGATAGGCAGTGTGCCGATCCATTCCCCTTCAGACGCCCTATAAGCCGCACCATAGCTTACTTTGTCCCCCTCGTTCATCCGCTTCACATGTACGAGCTTTGTGCGAAGAGAAAAAGAAGGCTTTAATTCAAACGGCAGTATTGACTGAATTTCCGGAGAAGGCGTCAGCCCGTACATAGAAATGCCGAGACGCACAGTGTTGAAACCTCCCCCTTGAAAACGAAGAGATGCCGCGCTGTTTGCGCAATGTATGTATGGCGGCTTTTCAGACATGGATGATACGAGCAATTGAAAAGCCGAGAGCTGCTGCTCAAAATAAGATGTATCTATTTCATCCGCAGTCGCAAAATGAGTAAAGACACCTTCGAATAGATACGATGGCGATCCATTTAGTTCATCGATGACGGATTGCAGTTCAGCGGCTGTTTTCACACCAAGACGGCCCATTCCTGTGTCACACTTAATATGTATACGCAGCGTTTGATCTCTTTCAATCTGCACGTGCTTGAGCCACTCGTTGTCGTGTACCGTCAACGAGATATTATGCTCCGCTGCGATGCCGGCATTTTCAGGACGGCTTGCACCTAGAACAAGAATCGGTGCTGTAATTCCTGCCTTTCTCAAAGATAACGCTTCGTCTAAAAAGGCAACAGCGAGACCTTCCGCCCCTGCTTCCAGCGCAGCGTTCGCCACCTGCACATCACCGTGGCCATATGCATTTGCTTTTACAGCCGCAAACAAAGTCATGGAAGCATCTAAACACGCAATGGTCTGCCGGACGTTCCATTTAATTGCGTCAAGATCCACTTCCGCCCATGTATCGCGATAATAGTCCATCTTCTTCACATCCTATATTGTCAATATCATGATGCTCTCGTCTTTATTTTAAACAAAAAAAAAGCGGCGGTAAACTAGACCGCCTTTCTTTATTTCAACGTACCCGGCTGCATCGACGCGGCTACGGTTTCCATCTCACCCCGTGTCATCACATCAGATGCCATTGTAAATTCCACTCCATTATACACCCAGGTTAATAATCCATCCGCGGACTCACCAACCGCAAATCCCATGTCCGTCATATCTCCTGATGCTGTAACGACACTTTGACCCTCTGGTGCTGCTGCTCGTTTTTGAATAAGAGTAAATGGCTTAGCGCCGTCATAGGTTAAAATGACCCGATCTCCCACTTTCGTTTCATCGGCCAGTTCAGAATCGTTAATGGCCACCGGATAATGAACGGAAAAATCCGCCGCTGCATTACCGGATGTTTCTTTTTCCACCGCTTTCTTCCGCTCAAAATCATCTTTTGAAAATGTCGGTTTGAAATCCATTTTCTTGAAGATCACAGTAATGACCTCTTTTTGTTCCTTATCCAATACTTTTACCATTGCAGGTGTTAAATCGCTTTTATTGAATGTAATTTGCTGCCGCGGAAGCATATTGCTGTTTGTGTACCTCGTTTTCGTTTCAAAGACATAGTGCTTGTCTGTTTCTTTAAACTCCGCTTCTCCATCGGCTTTTATATCAGCCGCCAGCGATTCATAAAGGTATGCCTGACTGCTGTTTTCCGGCCAATTGTTTTCGTATTTAAAGCTTTTCCCGAGCGACGGTGTCATAACGTAAATCCCAGATTTATTTTTCAGGATCGTCTGGCTGTGCTTATTTGTGACAGAAGAAAGATGAACACGGTAATACGTATGCTGTTTATTCCAAATATCCACATTGTATGTTTGTTTTTCTTTACCGGCTTGAATTTCAAGCACTGCTTTTGCTTTATATCCAGCCGCGTTTTCTGCTTTTTCGTTAATCTCTGTCACAATGTCTTCCTTCGTCGGCGCTCCGCAGGCGGATAACAGGAGCAAGACGACCACCGCCATCAGTAAGCCAGTCCAATTTTTCATTGCCGCACCCCTTTCCTCATAAGCACTATATGAGAAAGAAGCGGGCAATATTCATTCGATTACAACGACGGCTGCCGCATAGTCACGGCTATGTGTAATCGTCACATGCACGCCGTCTGAATAAGGGCGAATTAAAATAGGCCGTCCGAGTTCATCAGCGCCCACTTCAATATCTTGAAAAGATAAATGTTCACCGATGCCGGTTCCTTCCGCTTTTGAAAATGCTTCTTTCACCGCAAACCGACCGGCGGCATACTCCCATTGCCGCGATCCTTTCTTCTCGTGAAAAATGGCGAGCTCCTCCGGCGTTAAAATGCGTTCAATAAATTTCGGCTGCCGTTCTATTAAGCGCCGAATCCGATCGATTTCCACAATGTCCATGCCGATCCCTTTTATCATTCTTTTTCACCTTTTTCGAAAAAAACCGCTCCGGCATATACCGGAACGGTTTTTTATCATTAATTAGAAGAGTATTTACGACGGCCGCTGCCTGAACCGCCTTTTCGGTCACGGTTTCCATACGAGCGTCCGCCGCCTTGACGTCCACCGCTGCCTGATTTGCGATAACCGCCTGAATTTTTGCTGCGGAACTTATCGCGTTTTTGCGGAAGTGCTGCTTCATTGGTAATGTGAACCGGTGTACGGTCCGGCTCTTTTGTTATCAGCTTAAGTGCTGCCGCCACAACTTCTTCCGGATTGTATTGATCAAGCAAATCTTTTGCAAATGAACGGTATTCCGCCCAATCGTTTTTCGCGATCACTTGTTCAAGTTCCGTAACAGCTGCTTGCTGAAGGCCGCTGAGTGCATCATCCCATGATGGAGCTTCCATTGGCGTCATACGTTTTTTCGTTGTACGCTCTACTTCACGAAGGTAGCTCATCTCCCGAGGGTCAACAAATGTAACCGCCATACCTTCTTTACCGGCACGCCCTGTACGGCCGATACGGTGAACATAGCTTTCCGGATCCTGTGGAATGTCGTAGTTGTATACGTGCGTCACACCGGAAATATCCAAACCGCGCGCTGCCACGTCTGTGGCCACAAGCACGTCAATTTTCCCTTCTTTAAAACGTTTCAACACAGTCAAACGTTTCGCCTGAGTCAAATCGCCATGAATTCCTTCAGCTTGATACCCACGAAGGCTGAGTGCATTGGCAAGCTCATCTACACGGCGCTTCGTACGGCCGAAAATGATCGCCAGTTCAGGGGAGTGAACATCCATCAAACGGGCAAGGACATCAAATTTATCACGCTGATGTACTTTGACAAAATATTGATCGATGTTTGAAACGGTCATTTCTTTCGCTTTCACACGGATCATTTCCGGATCTTTCATAAAGCGTTCTGCAATCGCGCGGATCGGTCCGGGCATTGTAGCCGAGAATAAGAGCGTCTGGCGCTCTGCCGGCACGTTTGAAAGAATCGACTCGATGTCTTGAATAAAGCCCATGTTCAGCATTTCATCCGCTTCGTCCAATACAAGTGTTTCTAAGTTTTCAAGCTTCAACGTGCGGCGGTTAATATGGTCAAGAATACGGCCCGGTGTCCCCACAATAATGTGAGGGCGCTGCTTTAACGCACGAATTTGACGCTGGATATCCTGTCCGCCATATACAGCAAGTACACGCGCGCGTTTGCCGCTGCCGATCTTGTATAGTTCTTCTGATACTTGAATCGCAAGCTCGCGTGTCGGTGCAATGATCAAGCCTTGAATCGAATCATTTTTTGTATCGATTTTTTCCACCATCGGAATACCAAATGCAGTCGTTTTACCCGTACCCGTCTGCGCCTGTCCAATAATGTCTTTTCCTGTTAGGCCAAGGGGAATCGTTTCCGATTGAATAGGCGTTGCTTCTTCAAACCCCATCTTATCAATTGCTTTCAGCGTCGCTTCGCTTAAATTTAAATCTTTAAATTTCGTCAATAGTTTCTTCTCCTTCTATGTTAAACTGCTGTCCGCACAAAAAAATACCCTTCTACATTCATGCGAAGAGCAACATGTCTGTTTTATCTTACCATTCTATGCCCAGATTTTCAATGCGCATTTTTATAACTCTACGTTATCCGGACAAAAAAGTAAAGACTTTCTCGAAAAGCTCTTCTTTATTTCCTGTATGGCAAATTAAGTGCTTAGCTTCTTTTGAATAATAAAGATGCCGTTCAGCCGATGATACCCGATAATAAATATACGCCGCACTCTTAACCGGGACGATTCCATCCGATGTGCCCTGTGCAATAAACACAGGTACAGTAATGTTTTTAAAAGACCGGCGGGCAAGCCGCACCACCTTCTGAAACTGACGTGCAGCCGCCGGCGGTGTCATGATTAATTTTTCCCGGTAACGCAGAAATAATTCATTTTGATGAAGCTGCTTATTCCGAAAATCATGAACCAGATCCCGCACATCTTCTTTCACCTGTGCCATATTCACATATTTTGCGGCCGCACTAAGCAGCACAAGTTTACAGACCGGATGGCGGGCAGTCAAATACGCCGCAATGAGCCCTCCCATCGAAAAGCCGATGACATACACTTTTTCACATTCATCGAGCAGTTCCAAAAGCGCTAATTCAGCGCAATCTATCCAGTCGATACAAGTAATATTTTTTAACGACAGCATCTCGCCGTGCCCTGGTAAAAGAGGCACAACGATCTTCCAGTCTGTCTGCTCCCGTAAATAATCAGCAAGGGGTTCCACTTCATATGGCGCTCCTGTAAAACCGTGAATACAAAGGCAGCCAATCATGATTTGCCCCCCCTTCCGCCTCATTGTGCCGACAGCCCGTCCACCACTTCTTCCAGCTTCATTCCTCTGGATGCCTTAATAAGCACCAATTCGCCGCCTTGCAGAACCTCATTGACCGCCTTAATCAATTCCTGTTTGTCCTGAAATGCAAAAACGCGGTCTGATCCGAGCGCATTTTTCGCACCTGAGGCAATGAACTGGCCGAGTGCGCCATACGTAAATAAGTAATCGATTTTATCTCCGTCAATGACCTGTCCGGTTTGGTAATGGAACAATTCTTCATCAAGCCCCAATTCAAGCATATCTCCAAGAATCAATATTTTCTTTTCGTAGCCAGGCAGTTCTGAAACGAGCGCAATCGCTGCTTTTACCGAGGTCGGGCTGGCATTGTACGCATCGTTTATAATCTTTATACCCTTTTTTCCTTCGATCCATTCCATCCGCATTTTCGTTAATTCTACTTTGCGAAGCCCCGCTGCGATCTTTTTATACGGCACATCAAATAAACTTGCTGCCGCAATCGCTGCAAGCGCATTTGTCACGTTATGCCGGCCGAGCACAGGCAGTTCAAATCGGACTGACGGCTCTTTATTAACAGAAAAGACACTGCCGTTTTCAGTCTGCTCAATGGAAACCGGATACAAAGTATTCATTTCACCCAGACCGAATGTTTCCGTTTGAAATGGTACGTCTTCCGTTATTTTTTCCGCAAGCAGCGGTTCATCACCGAAATAAATAAGTGTCCCCTCAGCTGATAGCCCTGATGCAATTTCTAATTTAGCCTCCGCAATCGCTTCGCGTGAGCCAAGGTCCTGTAAGTGAGATTCACCGATGTTGGTAATAATGGCGGCATCCGGTGTGGCAAGCTTTGACAAAAGCTCAATTTCCCCCCTGCCGCTCATGCCCATCTCCAATACCGCCACTTCTGTTTCTTCCCGCAATGATAACATCGTCAACGGCAGCCCAATGTGGTTATTGTAATTGCCTTCCGTTTTTTGAACACGGTACTTTTCCGCAAACACAGCGGCTGTCATATCTTTTACAGTCGTTTTCCCGTTGCTGCCCGTTATGCCGACCACTTTCACTGAAAGAGAATCACGGTATGCTTTTGATAACTGCTGAAGGGCAAGCAAAGTATTTTCAACAACAAGTACTGGTAAATCATCCGGTAATCCGGGCACGTCTTTTTGCCATAGGGCAGCGCCAGCTCCATTTTCAATCGCCTGCCGCACATACTTATGCCCATCCGTATTTTCGCCTGCAAGCGGAATAAACAGACGGCCTCCCTTTACTTCGCGCGAATCAATGGTCACACCTTCAATCATTCGCTGGTGCCAGTTTGTCACATCGTTTTCCACATTCATCATTTTCGTTAAATGCTCAACCGTTTTGCGAATCATGAGCGCCCACCTTTAAACCGTATATTTGATCTTTTGTTTTTCTGTATGACGTTCAATCGCCAGATCAATCATCTTTTCAATCAGCTGCGGATACGATACACCCGCTTCTTTCCATAACAGCGGGAACATGCTGAATGGTGTAAAGCCAGGCATTGTATTGACTTCATTAATTAAAAAGCCGCCGCTTTCCGTTAAGAAAAAGTCAGCACGGACAAGACCTGAGCAGTCAAGTGAACGGAATGCACGGATTGCGAGCTCTTCCATTTCTCTCTTCTGTTCTTCCGTCAGATCAGCCGGAATAATCAGCGCTGTATCTCCATCTTCGTATTTCGCTTTATAATCGTAAAAATCCTTTTTCGGAACAATTTCACCAATGACGGAGCAGGCAGGATGATCGTTTCCAAGAATGCCGACTTCAATTTCACGTGCCGTAACACCTTCTTCAATAATGACTTTCCGATCAAATTGAAATGCCTCTTCCATCGCGTTCATAAGGCCGTTTCGATCCTGGCATTTGCTGATGCCCACGCTCGAGCCCAGATTTGCCGGTTTGACAAAACACGGCCAGCCGATGCCGCTTTCAATTGTTTTGCACGCCTCTTCTTTATTTTCTTCCCATTGCGCGCGTGTCATATGTGTATACCCAACCTGTTTTAAACCGGCTTGAGCAAAGACATTTTTCATAATGACTTTATCCATGCCTGCCGATGAGGCGAGCACCCCATTCCCAACATAAGGAACATTCAATACTTCAAGCAATCCCTGGACCGTACCGTCTTCTCCGTTGGGTCCATGTAAAAGCGGAAATACAACATCGTATTTACCTTGTGCAAGCATTGATAAAACATGTTCTGTGCCTCCGTTACCGGTTAATTGCAATTCTTCTATACTTGCAGCCGGCGCTTCTAGTTTCCCGCCTTCTGTCCATATACCATCAATTGAAATGTAAACAGGATATACATCAAATTTATTTAAATCAAGAGCGGCTGTTACCGCTTTTGCAGTTTGCAATGATACGTTATGTTCTGCTGATTTTCCTCCATAAAGCAACCCAAGTTTCGTTTTCATTCATAAGCCTCCAAAAAATTTCGGTATTTTATATTTTACCACGCTTTTCCGTCAGAAGAAGAAACTTTCCATCCTACTTCGTGCTCAAATTATATAGTATGCACACTTCATCTGAATAATAACCATATTCCGGCTATCTGTTTATATATTAACTTTTAGAAAAAAAGCGCTGTATACTTCCCGTTATTAAAAACATTTGTTTTTCACAGGAGGACACACACAAGGAAATGCGCTTCAAAAAATTTCCGCATTATTAATAACGACATAGAAGCTGTCCTGTACGTCATGCTTTTCTGACTTACGGGACAGCTTTTTTTATGCGAAAACACTCCATTCATGCGTTTTCTTATCAAACACAAACCGTGCATGCGGCTGTGTTTTGAAATTCATCATATATTCATCAAACACATCGTCCATGCTCATATGGTCACCGACAACCCACAACGGCACTTCCACTTTAAAACGGCTCTGCTCCGCCTTTGCAAGTGAAATGACAACCCCCTCTTTCATTCCTCCGCTGACGAGAGAAATCATATCCGGGGGAATCGGCGGAAAAGCGGACCCTTTCTTCAAAGCAAAAAACGATCGTTCACTGCGGAAAGAACCGAGCTTCAGCGAAATAATTTTTCCGAGAACGCTGTAAAATTCGGGCATATGACGATAAAATGTCTTATTGAACCACTCATCATCGTGCGACAAGTACGCATACCGGTTATTGAGCTTGCTGTAAAAAGGGCGCCGCAAATGTTCTTTACTATGTGCCAAATAGAGAAGTTCCGCTATTTCTTGTCCTTCAAGTTCATTCAGCCCATCCGTATCTTCAAAATCAATCCAGCAAAAATCACCGTATTCCCCCACATCTTCCTTTAATAACATTTTCAGCCCATCCGGTTCAATATAGTCAAAACGGGTATGCATATTAAAGTCACTGTCATCAAATTTATGCTTTAATAAAAGCAGATAAGGCGGAGTCTCTGGAATGGACTTCATAAATTCCTGAAATTCAATTCCATACGATACGACATATTGATTAATCGGGTGTAAATGTATATATATAAGCTCTTTCATATTTCCAGTATTTTTCAATCGCATGACCTCCACATCGTGACAAATCGCATAGCTGCCTTCATCCTTTTTTGTTATACTGTTATTTTATCAAAATTCGTTCATCACCGTATGTAAATTTATGATGAAATTCACAAAAGGTGTGACACTTTTTTGCCTGATTCGTTTTATACTAAATGAGCGGCTGAAATTCCAACTAAAAGGAGGGGATGCTCGTGAATTCGAATTTAACCGAAGACCAGCTCACCCTGCTTGTCATCAAGCATTTAAAAGAGGGTAAAAAAACGGATCTGCAGCAGTTAATTGATGAACTTCACCCTTACGATATGGCAGCCATTTACCGCAATCTGCCCGAAAAACATCAAACGCGCTTTTTGCTTCATTTATCCATTCCGATTTTAACCGATATGATTCAAGAGCTTGAAAGCGACGAGCAAATGACCGTTCTCAAAAAAGTCGGGAAGGATCGCTCACGGAAAGTGCTCGACGACATGGATAACGATGATCTGGCTTCCCTTCTAGATGACATGTCACCGGAGAACATTAAGTTGTTCCTGGCGGGCATGAAAAAAGAAGAGTCGACCATTGTCGAGAATATGATGAGCTACCCGCCTGAAACCGCCGGACGTCTTATGACAAACCGGTTTGTGTGGATAAAAAACTCTTATACTGTGAGAGAAGCAGTTGAAAAGCTGAAAACATTTGCGGAATTTGCGGAAACGATCAACTATTTATACGTGATTGACGATGAGAAAAAGCTGGTGGGCGTTGTCTCATACCGGGATATGCTGCTGGCAGATACACATGAAAAAATAGCCGACATTATGTATGCGCGTGTCATTTCTGTCGGTGTTTACACCGATCAGGAAGAAATTGCCCGGCTGATTGAACGTTATGACTTTCTCGCGATTCCGGTTGTCGATGATGACGGCGTATTAATCGGGATTGTCACGTTTGATGATATTATCGACGTCGTCATTCAAGAAGCAAATGAAGATATCGAAAAACTCTCCGCTTCCGGAAAATCAATCGATTTTGATACGAAAGCCGGCGTGGCCGCTTTTAGGAGGCTTCCGTGGCTCGTACTGCTTTTGTTTATCGGGCTCGTCTCCGGCAGCATTATTTCCGGCTTTGAAGATACGCTTCATCAAGTCGTGGCACTGACGTATTTTATGCCGATGATTTCAGGGATGACCGGAAATACAGGTACACAGTCACTTGCTGTCGTTGTCCGCGGGCTTGCCTCCCGTGACATCGATATGAAAACCGTACTTGGCCTGGTCATGCGTGAATTTGGAGTCGGGTTAATTATTGGTGCTGTATGCGGCGTCCTGATCTTTTTCATCGCCTTTTTTTGGCAGGGCAGCGCTGTCCTCGGATTTGTTGTCGGCGCTTCCCTTTTATTGACACTGATTATCGGAACGCTCGCCGGGACGGTCATCCCGCTCATTTTATACAAAATGAATATCGATCCTGCTGTCGCATCCGGACCGCTGATCACAACGATTAATGATATTTTTTCACTTATCACTTATTTTACAATTGCTTCCTGGTTTTTAACACAGCTTTTGTAAAATGGGATGGTATTTGACCGAATTATCTGTCTTTAATATAATATAATTGAAAAATAAGACACGTTAGAAAGAGGGTGATCAAATGGGACATTGACGGTCAAAACGTCATCTTTCACTGCCAATTTTTCAAATTTGATCATCATTTTAATAGGAGGTGACTTCTTCTTTCGCCAAAGCGCGGGAGAAGAAATCTGATTGGACATATGGATCATGTTCACTGCTGTCTTTGCCGCATGTATATTCACCGCCATCCGCTTCAGGAAAAGAAAGGATAAAAATGAAACAGGAGAACCTCCCTCGCAAGGGCGTTCTTCCGCTTTGCTCGCTGAAATAAGCGGAACCTATCAGGAAAACAACTTGTCTGTTCTAGGTGACCGGACGGCAACGGAAGTCATGGTGCCCCGTACGGAAATGGTGTACATGTCAAAAGAAGACACCGTCAAAGATTGCGTCGGTCTGTTTCGCGAAAAAAAATTCACCCGCTATCCGGTCATAGACGGTGACAAGGATCGGGTCATCGGATTTGTCAATTTCAAAGAAGTCATCGCGGAATACGTATCCGACCCGGTTGTCGGCGCAAAAAGTATTAAACATTTTGTCCGTCCCGTCATCCGTGTCATGGATTCCACTCCTGTTCACGAACTTCTTGCCAAAATGCAGGTGGAACGATCGCAAATGGCGATTTTGATTAATGAATATGGCGGCACGGCGGGACTCGTCACAGCGGAAGACATTGTCGAGGTCATCGTCGGCACGCTGCATGATGAGTACGATGCAGCAGAGCCGCCCGTTATCCAAAAAGTGGGCGACCATCATTATATCGCCAGCAGCAAACTTTCCGTCTCAGAAACGGCACAGCTGCTCGGCATCCATATGAATGATGAAGATGTTGATACAATCGGCGGCTGGATGCTGACGGAAAACTTCGATATTCAATCCGGCGAAACGATTGAATACAGCGGATTTTTATTTACTGTTTTGGAAATGACAGATCATCAAATCCGCCATGTCGAAATTCAGCCTGCACTGCCATCTGACACATTACAAGAACTGGCGGAAACAGCTGTGATCCCTTTCACAGCACCACATAACGCTTAAACCCGCTGAAAAGCGGGTTTTGTTTTTCAATAAAAAGGATTTATAATAAACAATATTATGATGAAAGTGATGGGAGTTCCAATGAAAAAAATCGTACAATCCGCTCTCCTTCTGGCAGCCGCTTGGACCATTATTCCAACAGCCGCGGCCAGAACCTGTTCAACACGCGTCAAAAAACGCGGACCGGACCGAAAGCAGATTGCCTTGACATTTGATGATGGGCCAGATCCGGTTTACACGCCCCTTCTACTTGATGTATTGCATCAATATAATGTAAAAGCGACGTTTTTTGTTGTCGGTGAAAAAGCGGAACGCCACCCTGATTTAATCCGTCGTATCCAGCTGGAAGGACATGAAATCGGCATTCATAACGATCAGCACATCTCAAACTGGTTTTTATTTCCTTCCGCAATGAATCAGCAGCTGGTTCTTGCAGCAAATAGAGTTTCTGCTATTACCGGTCAGGATGTAATATTATATCGTCCGCCGTGGGGGCACTTTAATCCTTTTACACTGTCAAAAGCCGCTCAATTTGAGATCGTTATGTGGACAGCTATTCCGGGTGACTGGAAAAAAAAGATGACAGCCGTGACATTGGCGGAAAGGCTGCGTGCTGCCCGATCAAATGGAGCGGTCATCACATTGCATGACAGCGGCGACACGTTCGGCGCCTATAAAACAGCTCCGCGTGTTATGATAGAGTCACTTCATTTGTTTTTATCAGATGAGGTTTCTGCACAATATGAATTTGTTACAGTTTCCACATTGTATACTAAACAGAGGGCATAAATGGAATCGTTCATTCTCGCTTATTTATCAAGATATGGATACGTTATCTTATTTTTAGCCGGTCTTTTGGGAATTGTCGGTATTCCTGCACCGGAAGAAAGTTTATTTGTCTACATCGGCATGCTGGCGAAAAACGGCGCCATTTCTTTCACAGGAGCAGCCGCTTCATTAATATCCGGTGCGGTCACCGGCATGATGATCAGTTATACACTCGGCCGTGTCATCGGCCAGCCTCTTCTTGACCGGTATGGAAAATATTTAGGTGTTACGAAAAAACGGCTGCGTAAAACGATTATGCATTGGGATTTACCAAAATCATTATTAGCCGGTTTTTTTATTCCCGGCATCCGTCAGTTTAACCCTTATTTTTCCGGTATTGCCAAATTCTCTATAACAGGTTATATCGCGCTATCTGTTTTAGGAGCGTCCATATGGGTATTGTTGTATATGTCAGCTGGTTTTTTAATCAGTTCCTACATTCAAATTGAGCCGCTCTATTTAGGAATCGCTGGTGCGCTTTTTTTCACAATGTTTATCATTCGATTTATTGTGAAATGGAGAAAATCGTCACATTCCCGCCGTTAAAGGAGTAAAATTATATGAAAATTATTGTGCTTCCTTTATTTCGTCTGCCGTCAGGTCATCATAAAGCAGCGGAAGCCATTATTGAACACATCACCCGTATACGGCCTGATGCACAAATTCAGACGGTTGATATATTAAGCTACTGCCACGAGTCGCTTGAAACAGTTGTTTCGAAGATGTACATGCAATGGATCAGCAAAAAACCGGACTCATACAGCAAATTTTATAAATCGTTTATTTATACGCCGGATGGAAAACGAAGCGAGCAAGTCCCTCTTCATGTATGGGATAAATATTTTGAATTCCGCCTCGCCCGCTTCATCGAAAAAGAGCAGCCGGATTATATTATTTGCACACACAGCTATCCATCGAAACTGCTGAATCATTTAAAGCGGCAGCGAAAAATTGATGTTCCCGTGATCAATGTGTATACAGACTTTTTTGTCAGCGATGTATGGGGAAAACAAGGCATTGATTATCATTTTGTTCCTCACCTGGAGGCGAAAAAATGGCTGACAAAGTTCGGAGTGCCAGGAAGCCGCATTTTTATCACCGGCATTCCCGTGCATCCCTCCTTTGAAGTGGAACATACACGATCTGAATATCGCTCCATTCTTGTGGGGGGTGGAAACAGCGGGCTCGGCCACCTCGAAAAGCTGCTGAACAGCTTACAGTCTGAACCGCTCTCTTACATGTACAAAGTGCTTTGCGGTCACAATGAAAAGCTGCGTGAACAAATTATTTCTTTGAAAAATCCGCGTATTCAGGCGCTTTCTTATATGAGCAGCCGGGAAGAAATGAATCGATATTACGAAGAAGCATCGGCAATCATTACAAAGCCTGGCGGGATTACGGTCAGTGAAGTTCTGGAAAAAGAACTGCCTGTTTTTATTGCCAGCGCCCTGCCTGGACAAGAAGAATTCAATGCCGATTATTTAAAGAAACGGCAGCTTATTTATGAATTATGTGATGACAAGCCTGTCGAGCAGCAAATTACCGCCATTATCGAGAGTGACATCGAGCGAAGCAAATGGAAAAAGCGGCTCGACATGTATCGCTTGGAAAAAGAACATACGCTGGAAACGACACTAATCAACATTTTCGGCAAAAAATCATCCTCAATCCCGCTGTAAGGGCGGGTCTTTTATTGGAGAAAAGACTGAATGTAATGCTATAATTATAACTTGAGAGTAAATCTTTTGCGGGAAAGGACTTAACATGGAGAATTGGATTATATCGATGATGGAACAGTACGGATTATGGGGTGTATTCTTTTTAATCGCACTGGAAAACTTATTTCCGCCGATTCCATCCGAAGTCATTTTAACATTCGGGGGTGTCATGACCGGATCAACCGATTTAACGGTAACAGGTGTCATCTTCGCCTCAACAGCCGGGTCGGTCGTTGGTGCCGTTATTTTGTACGGAGTCGGATTATTGCTTGATGTTGAAAATTTAGAAAAAATCATTGACCGCTATGGACGGTTTCTTCGTGTAACAAAAAAAGATATTCACCGGGCGGATGCCTGGTTTGACAAGTACGGCGTATGGACAGTTTTTCTGTGCCGTATGGTTCCGCTGATCCGCAGTTTAATATCCATTCCGGCCGGGATGGCGAATATGAACTTCTTTCTGTTCCTGGTCTTTACGACAGCCGGAACATTAATCTGGAACACAATCCTTGTAAATCTCGGCGCAGCATTCGCAGGCTCATGGCATACCATTGTTGAATACATGGATGTATACTCCAATATTGTGTACGCGATTCTGGCTGTTATCTTTATTGCGGCCGTGATATGGTATGTAAAAAAAATACGCAGCCGATCTGCATAAAAAAAATCCGGAAGTTATTGGCTTCCGGATTTTTCAAATAGAGCTGATGAATCCAATATGCTTCGGTTTAATCGAACAGTGAGATGGCGTGACAGCGTACTTAAATAATAGCTCATTTTGCCAATCCTGCTCTTTTTGTTTTCGTCAATATTTTCCGATGTATCCGTAATCAATCCGACTCCCCAAAAGTTGACGAAAAACCGATCGTTCATCACACCAATATCCACTTCACGTATGACGCCCGTTTTCACGATCCGGCAGGCCGACTCCATATCATCCGGTACACCAATAGACCGGCTGAAATCATTGCACGTTCCGCCTGGCAGCACCGCGACGACCGGACGACTTTTCAAACGCGCGATGCCATTAATACAGTCATGCACCGTGCCGTCACCGCCATAAATGATAATAATGTCATAATGGCCGCCGGACTGGAAACAGACCTCTTCCCCTTCTCCGGAAAAAGTCAGCACATGCTCGACCACATTTTCCACCGCTTCTTGAATAAGCGGTAAAATCTTTTCTGAAATAGGCACCGGTCCTTTACCCGCCTGTTCGTTATATAAAAAAAGGCCTTTTTCAAACCGCATTAAAACACCCCCCTTTTTATCCGGGATGATAAGACGTCACTATTTTTACGCATCCTGCTGTCTCACGGCTGCCCTGCAAAGCATTCCACAACTCCACTCTTGACTTTGTCACCGTCACTTTTACACCAAGTCTGGAGATTTTATCCACTATTTTACGAGTCCGATCCGCACTCTTCATCATGATCCATCCTTTAGTTTTTTTGTCTATACGTTATAAGTACAAAAGCGTTTCAAATTTTTTATTAAGTAGTCATTATTTTCCCCATTTTGCCGTTTTCAATCCGGTTTAATTTTCTTTTTTCCTGTATAGTTAATGATGAGTACAATTTTGATACAGGTCGGTGATAAACATGACGATTGATATCACAATGTGGCCATGGGCCGCTTATATATTATTCCCGCTCAACGTCGCCTTTGCGGCGGTCGTCATTTTTCTTGAACGGCGCGATCCCGGTGCAACGTGGGCATGGCTGATGGTCCTATTTTTCATTCCTTTTCTCGGATTTATTCTATACCTCGTCTTTGGACAAAACTTAAGCAGAAGCCGGCTGTTTGACTGGGAGGATAAAAAGAAAGTCGGTATTGAAGAGCAGATTTCCCACCAGAAAAAAGCGATCAAAGAAGGTGTATATCCATTTGCCAATCCGCATACCCAAGAAAACTCGAAACTGGTTTATATGATGCTCAGTCATAATGACGCGGTTTTATCCGAAGATAACAGCGTCTATATTTACACAGACGGCACCGAAAAATTCGAATCCCTTATGCATGATATCCGTCAGGCAAAAGATCATATTCACATCCAATATTACATTTTCCGATTGGACGGTCTCGGGAAAAAATTAATTGATCTGTTGACGGAAAAAGCCCGTGACGGTGTTGAAGTATGTATTCTTTATGATGACATGGGCTCAAGAAAATTACGGCGCCGCCATTTTAAAGGGCTCATCGAAGCTGGCGGTGTCGTTGAAATTTTCTTTCCGTCCCGCATTCCGTTCTTCAATTTACGGTTAAATTACCGGAATCACCGTAAAATTGTTGTCATCGACGGGCAAATCGGCTACGTCGGAGGCTTCAATGTCGGTGATGAATATTTAGGAAAGGATCCCTCTTTCGGTTACTGGCGTGACACACATTTACGCATTGAAGGCAGTGCCGTCCATGCCTTGCAGACGCGCTTTATTTTAGACTGGAATCAGGCATCAAGACGGCACGATTTTATGTATGAAGAACGACTGTTTCCACCCCCTGCCGTCAAAGGCGATGCAGCGATGCAAATAGTGACCAGTGGTCCGGATTCTGAATGGGAACAAATTAAAAGCGGCTATATTAAGCTCATTATGACCGCCAAAAAATCGATTTATATTCAGACTCCATATTTTATTCCGGACGCCAGCATTTTAGACGCACTTCGTATTGCCGCTTTGTCCGGAATTGATGTAAAAGTCATGATTCCAAACAAACCGGACCATATGTTTGTCTATTGGGCAACCTATTCCTATGCCGGTGAACTGATGAAAGCCGGCGCTAAAATTTACATTTATGATGACGGCTTCATTCACGCTAAAACAATTGTCGTTGATGAAAAATTAAGCTCGGTCGGTACAGCTAACATTGATGTGCGCAGCTTCCGTCTTAATTTTGAAGTGAATGCTTTTATGTACGATTACGCAAATGGCCGGAAACTGGCTAAAAGTTTCATGCATGACATGCTTGTTTCCTATGAATTAACACCAGAACTGTATAAGCAGCGGTCAAAAGTCATCAAATTTAAAGAATCGATCTCCCGGCTGCTTTCTCCTATCCTTTAAAAGAAGCGAAATCCGCTTCTTTTTTATTTTGTGACAAATTCGCAAAAATATTTTGAACTTTTTGTGAACATGTAGTATAATGACTTTACAAACTAATTATGAGGTGATGGATATGGATCAAGTATTAATGCAGCGTTTAAATAAACAAGGACTGGTTTTTGCGGCGGTCCATACGGTGTTTTTTCTGAACCTCGCTTTTGAATTTATTATTAATTTATGAATGAAAAACCGCTGTCTCGTGCAGCGGTCTTTTTTATTTTGATATCATCCGTTACAATAAAAGAAAAAAGGCGGGCTTCATATGAAAAAATCACAGATTGAATATAAAATTACAGAACTGAAGATGGATTACATACGGGTACAGGGTGATATCGAAAAACTCGAATCCACCGGACACGGTACCGCGAAAGCAGAAGAAATGCTGACGTCGATGGAACAAGAATTAAAAATTTTAAATGAGCAGCTGCTAGCCGCAACAGAATAAGAATTTGTTTCGGTTTTCTCACGCAAAGGGGCTGTCTCAAAAGCCTCTTAAATGAAGAAAATCCGGCGGGTTCTTGAAAAGGACCCGCCGGATTTTTTCGTTTGCCGCCGTTTTGCCCCTGAAACTGGCGGTTCACCTGCGCCTGTTTCAGGAAATTGTGGGCCATGGCGGCGATGCCGAATTCGATGTGCACCTTGTCCAGCCCCCTGAGGCTGAACCGGCGCAACGACCGATTACCCTTGATATGACCGAACGCGCTTTCTGGCTCGATCTTGCGTCGATCATAAACAGCGGCTCCTTCGTCAGACCAAAGGCTTCGTCTTGCTTTTCCTTTCATTTCTTCGTACACCATATTCACATATACCTACCGGTTCCCTTTTGCAGTGGTGCACTGGGGCTTCAGCGGGCATTCTGTGCAGTTGGCGGATCAGGCGGAAGCG
>NZ_MSDU01000031.1 GCF_001936625.1 Domibacillus antri
GCGTCCAGTCCGGACCGCCATTTTATGATGGCTCACTAGCTCAGTTGGTCGAGCAAAGCACTTAAACTCCTTGGGTCGGCGGTTCGCTCCCGTCCTGAGCCACCATTCATCAAACCGCTATGCGGGTGTAGTTTAATGGTAAAACCTCAGCCTTCCAAGCTGATGTCGTGGGTTCGATTCCCATCACCCGCTCCATTATACATAATGGGCCTGTAGCTCAGCTGGTTAGAGCGCACGCCTGATAAGCGTGAGGTCGATGGTTCGAGTCCATTCAGGCCCATTTTTTATTTAATTTACTATCTTAAGACGGAGGGGTAGCGAAGTGGCTAAACGCGGCGGACTGTAAATCCGCTCCTTCGGGTTCGGCAGTTCGAATCTGCCCCCCTCCACCATTTTAAAGGGGCATAGTTTAACGGTAGAACAGAGGTCTCCAAAACCTCCGGTGTGGGTTCGATTCCTACTGCCCCTGCCAATTGAATAATGCTATAATGGCGGTCGTGGCGAAGTGGTTAACGCATCGGATTGTGGCTCCGACACTCGTGGGTTCGATTCCCATCGATCGCCCCATATTTCTTAAAAAAGATTGGGCTATAGCCAAGCGGTAAGGCAACGGACTTTGACTCCGTCATGCGTTGGTTCGAATCCAACTAGCCCAGCCACTTATCTTGCGGGTGTGGCGGAATTGGCAGACGCACCAGACTTAGGATCTGGCGCCGCAAGGCGTGGGGGTTCAAGTCCCTTCACCCGCATTTTTTAGTTTTATACCAAGAACGGTCACATCCTGTGTCAAATACAGAAGCGAGAACATCGTGTTCAAATGCGGAAGTAGTTCAGTGGTAGAACATCACCTTGCCAAGGTGGGGGTCGCGGGTTCGAATCCCGTCTTCCGCTCCATGATAAATCAACGCCGGCGTGGCGGAATTGGCAGACGCGCTGGACTCAAAATCCAGTTCCTTCACGGGAGTGCCGGTTCGACCCCGGCCGCCGGTATCTTAAAACATGTGCTTATTAAAAGAAGCGTTCACCTAGTTTAACAGACTAAGTGAACGCTTCTTTTTTATAAAGAAAAAACTCGAGATTCCTGCTCTTGTTTAAATATAGGTGTTATTTCACAGCCAAAACCTTCTTAGTGACATACCTAGCATGGATGATTCGCGTACTCTTATATTGCAAAGAGTCCTCTCATTGATTTTAACTGCGTTTTTAGTTACATTTGTTTTCAAGACGGCTGCTGATTTCCTGTGCCTATTCAAGTAATTGTTTGGCCTTTAGACAGATGCACGATCTCGACAAACTGATCCCTGTCTGCTTGGAGGCATCCCCAATGTTAAAATTAGTAAGAGAAAGATCCAACGCAGTGCTGTTGGCAGGGTAATATTGGAAAAAACATCGATGAATACAATTGGAAAAGGGTGGTGAAGAATAAGGAAGAAGGGATACGCCGGAAGTTATAAACGGCAGAATCCGACTCCAAATCGGAAAATTAAACCAACGAAATGAACAAGGAGATGTCTCGATGAATGTTTCGGACATCTCCTTCTTCTATAAATGTCGTATGACCCGGAATCATATGAAACGCCTTTATTGTTTGGAAGAATTATCGTCTTGCTGCTAAAAATTCTTTTTCCGGCATACCGTGTTAAAATACTCATATGCAATCATCCAATAGAGGAGTGAGGTTGTTGAAATGAAAAAAGTATGGTGGAAAGAAGCGGTGGCGTATCAAATTTATCCGCGCAGCTTTATGGATTCAAACGGTGATGGGATCGGGGATATTCAAGGGATTATTTCTAAGCTTGATTATTTAAAAGATCTCGGCATTGATGTGATTTGGATTTGTCCGATGTTTGAATCGCCGAATGACGATAATGGCTATGATATCAGTGACTATAAAAAAGTGATGGATGAATTTGGAACGATGTCCGATTTTGATGAGCTGTTAAAAGAAGTCCATGAGCGGGATATGAAGCTTATTCTTGACCTTGTCATCAACCATACGAGCGATGAGCATCCGTGGTTTATGGAATCCCGTTCGTCGAAAGACAATCCGAAGCGTGATTGGTACATTTGGCGGGATGGGAAAAATGGTGCGGAGCCAAACAACTGGGAAAGTATTTTTGGCGGCTCCGCGTGGGAGTATGATCCGCTGACCGAACAATATTTCCTTCATCTTTTTTCAAAAAAACAGCCCGATTTGAACTGGGAAAATGCTGAAGTTCGTCAAGCGTTGTATGAAACCGTTACGTGGTGGCTGGATAAAGGCATAGACGGATTTCGTGTCGACGCGATCAGCCATATTAAGAAAATTGACGGCTTAATTGACATGCCGAATCCAAATGAACTGCAATATGTGCCGTCATTTGACCATCACATGAACGTGAAAGGCATTCAGCCGCTTTTACAGGAATTGAAAGAAGAAACATTTGCGAAGTATGACATTATGACCGTCGGTGAAGCCAACGGTGTCACGGCAGAGGATGTCGAAGAATGGGTAGATGAGGAAAAAGGAAAGTTCAATATGATTTTCCAATTTGAGCATTTAGAGCTTTGGAATTCCGAATCGAAAACAGGTCTAGATATTCAAGGCTACAAAAGGGTCATGACGAAATGGCAAAAAGCGCTTGAAGGAAAAGGCTGGAATGCGCTCTTTATTGAAAATCATGATAAAGCCCGCGTTGTGTCGACTTGGGGCAATGATAAAGAATATTGGTGTGAAAGTGCGACGGCATTTGCGGCGGTATACTTCCTTATGCAGGGGACACCGTTTATTTATCAAGGACAGGAAATCGGTATGACAAATGTGAAGTATGATTCGATTGATGACTATAACGACGTAAGAACGGTCAATATGTACCGTCTTGGAATTGGAGCGGGGATTCATCACGAAGAAATGATGGAAATAATTTGGAATTCTAGCCGTGATAACTCACGTACACCCATGCAATGGTCGGCGGGAAACAACGCTGGATTCACAACCGGGACGCCGTGGCTGAAAATAAATAAGAACTATAAAAAAATTAATGTCGAAGCACAGGTTCAAGAGGAAAGCTCGATTCTTCATTTTTATAAAAAAATGATTCAGCTTAAAAAACAGAACGAGATTTTCACATACGGTACGTACGATATGTTATTAGAAAAGGACACGCGTGTTTTTGCTTATACGCGTACGTTCAATGAAGAAAAAATCATCGTTATCGCGAACTTGTCCTGCCAGCCGGCACCCGTTCAAAAGATGGACGGCGTGTCCTATGAGTATGTACGTTTAATGTTGAACAACTATAAGGTGCCTGAAGAAAATCCGCCAGGTGAACTCATATTGAATCCATACGAAACGAGAGTATATAAGCTGTCTTAACAAAAGAGCCGCCCTGAAAGTCAATGGGCCGCTCTTTTTTATTTTTAAACGTCAGGATAAGCGCTGACAGAAGGAACGGGCGAATGAAGCAGTACACTCTCCCTCTTCATGCATATAATTACAATGACTTTCTAAAACAGGAGGAGAGAAACGAATGAATAAAGAAATACTGAGTTCTTTAGTCGGCAAAACAGTAAAGGTAAACCGCGGCGGCCATGATTCCAGAGTCGGACAGCTGCTGGCAGTGGAGGAAGATTATTTTGTATTGCTCACTAAAGAAGACGGTGTTCTTTATTATAAAGGCCACCATGTCAAGAGTTTGACGGACAATACGAAAAAAGGACTCGAGTTCGATCTTGTCATCCCGGAGGATTTTGAATATACACAGGGTCAAACCTTTAAAGATGTACTGCATAGTTTGAAATATCACTGGGTCACGATCAATCGTGGCGGACATGAAAAGTATGAAGGGGTAATGGACGAAATTACTGACGAATATATTACCATTGTTTATAACGAAGAGGTCATTCGCGTGGCGATGTTCCATATACGCAATATCAGCTATGACATGAAAGTGGAAGGTCCTAACGAAGAAAAAGAGGAAACAGAGGAGAAGAATGAAGAGAAAAATAAAAAAGACAAAGATGGCGGCAAAACGGAAGAAGCAAGCGAGTAATTATTGTCCGTTATTTTCAGTATGAAGTGCCAAGAAGCCACTTTTGAATGAGAGATAGAGACGATTTTGTTTCCTTTTCTCCGATTCAATAAAGGTGGCTCTTGCCATTTAGAAAAAAAGGATAAACATGTGAGGGGGTTAGACATGTCCGGCCCTTATTTTTCAGAGACACTTACAGCACTTATCGGTTATTCGATCGGTGTTTTTTCCGGCGACGGCATCATCCTGAAAGGCAGTCTGGTTGATGTCAAACAGGATTATCTGATTTTACAGAATGAAAAAGGAGACTATTTTTATCATCACCTTGATCAAATTAAATCCGTTTCGAAAAATGCAAAAGACAGACAAACAAAGAAAATCACCCGTGACTTTTTGCGTGCGGAGAATTTACATGACATCTTGGAACAGTGTAAGTACAGCTGGGTCACGATTAACTGTCATAACGATCAAATGCTGACAGGGTTTCTCAGCAGTGTTTTTGAAGATCATCTCATTTTAATAAGCGGCGAAGAAACGATTATTATGCAAACAGCCTATATCAACAATATTTTTCAGGGATTTTATGAACGAACGGATTCCGATGCAGCAAATAATTCGCATGAAAATAAGGAAGCCGCAGACAATGAAACAGAAGATACAAAGGAATTAAATGAAAAAAAAGAACGTTCAGCCAGCCAGCAAGACGAGGAAAAAGACGTTCAAAATGAGGATCATGAAGAGAAAGAAGAGGAAGGTAAGGAGGAATGGGAAGCTTCATCTGAAAAAAAGGAAGAAAGAACGGAAGAGAAGTGTGCCGTAACAGCGGACGTTTCTCCAGCGAACAAAACCATCAGGATGAAAAAAGAGACCCCGTTTGATTTCAAGCTGTCGGGCAGAAAGCTGCGGCTGAACATCACGAAAGGCAAAAAAACGGCAGCCTCGGATTCTAAACCTTCCCATACAGATGATAAAAAGACACAGAGCCGTTCAGCGGACTTATCTCCAGAAAAGGATGCCTGCGTTCAAAAAAGCCGTCCGGTTAAAAAAATGAAAATCAATAAAAAAGACAGAAGCCCGCAGACGGAAGAAAAACAAAGTGCCGCTCCAACAGTCTTACAGATAACGGAAAACATACATGGTTTTTTACAACCGTTGTTGACTCAGGAAGAAAAGGAAAGGATTCTCGAAGCTCAATATTATTCCTTAATGAAACAGGCGGAAAAAGATTACATGAAGCTGCGCAAGAAAAGACTGAACCGGGAAAAAATGAAGAAATAAAGGACTGTTCTTTTTTTAAATTGGTGCAGGAAGCTGTTTTACTTTAAATTATGGATCTTGGGCTTTATTTTAAGAGGGGAGGTAAGCTGATGAAACGCCTAAAAGAGTATGTTGGCGAGCCCATTCACCTGGATCTTACCGGAAAAAGAGAAGTGTCGGGAATTTTGATTGACTTTGGCAGCGATGTGCTGGTTCTTTGTAAACAAAACGAATTTCTTTATCTTCCATTATTTCATGTTCGGGAAATACGGCTTTTATCAAAAGAAGAAGCAGATTTCCTTACGCCGCCTGAAACGACGGACACACTGCCGCTTGCTGATAAGTTATCATTAAAAGAAGTACTGCAGACCGCCTCAAAAGGGAGCTTTGTTGAATTAAATATGACAGCCGGCCAGCCTGTCCACGGCTCTATAACCAATGTTATGGATGATTATGTCGTCTTTTTTTCGCCTGTTTATCAAATGATGCTGATGCCTATTCAGCATATAAAATGGCTGATTCCTTATCCGGCTTCTTCCCGTCCTTATGGATTTGATCACTCCCTGAGTTTAGTGTCGTCTTCTGCCCCTAAAGTGTACGCGGCCACTTTTGCCGATCAGATCGAAAATGTAAAAGGATCCTTCATTACGCTTAATATTGGGGAAAAAGAGTGTATTAGCGGAAAATTTCTCCATAAAGACGCACACTTTATTACGTTGATGACAGTGAAAGAACAGAAAATCCATCTAAATATAAACCATGTTAAAACAGTTGCTTTACTATAAAGCGGAGTGAACCGGTGCGTTTTTTGAACGTATTTTTTATGACAGAGGAATCGGATGCAGCGTGACGGAAACAACACCGCCAGACTGCATCCCGCCATTCCCCTTGAGTAGACTCTCTTATAAGGAAAAGCTTTTTCCTGTATGATAGAGAGGGTAAGGGGGCATGTAAATGAGAAAAGGAAGAAGATCGACAAAAAACGTTGTGTTTATATGTACAGCTTTATTTATGGTCGGTGTGGCGGGAAGCCGGCCGCTCATCCCTCTTTATGCAAATGATTTAGGTGCGGGCCATGCGGAAATTGGACTAATTGTGGCGTTGTTTTCTGTTTTGCCGCTCTTTTTATCCATTAAAACAGGAAGGGTGATTGATTGGATTGGAATAAAAAGTCCGTTAATAGCCAGTATTGGTCTTGGCGCATTGTCCATGATCGTGCTTGCTTTTTATGGAACGCTTGCCGGTGTTTATCTTTCGCAGGTGTTAGCCGGTTTTTCGCAATTAGTTTTTGTTTTATCCATGCAGGCGTATTCCGGCCAATTTTCGAAAAGCAAATTAAGGGAATATTTTATCGCAGTTTTTAGTATTGCGGTTGCGGCAGGAAGTTTCGCCGGTCCATTAGCAGCCGGATTTTTATCGGATTCGTTTAGTTATGGAACCGCTTTTTTAACGCTTGGCCTTGTTTTGGCGGGCATGCTTCCGTTGTCGTTGTTCTTTAGCAGTGAAAAAGACAAAGAAGCTGATGAGGCACCGAAAAAGAAAGAAGGAAATGCCTTTCAATTGCTGCGCATGTCGGATTTGCGCAAAGCTGTGCTGGTCAGTTCTATAGGACTGCTGGCGAAAGATACATACATCGCTTTTTTCCCGCTGCTTGCAGCTGACAAAGGTCTATCGGCGTCTATGATCGGGGTTATTGTCGCCTTGAACGCTGGAGCCGGCATGTTTATACGGACCTTTCTGCCATGGATTTCGCAGCATTTGAAACGAGACCGGATTATTACCATTTCTATTCTTATCGCCGGTTTGATGTACATGCTTAATCCGGTATCCGATCATCTGATCTGGCTAAGCGCATTGTCATTGATCCTTGGCTTTTGCACAGGCATTTGTCAGCCGCTCACCATTTTTGCGACGATCATTGCGCTGCCAAAAGAACGTGTGGCGGAAGGTCTCGGGCTTCGTTTAACGTTTAATAAATTAACACAAATTTTAGGACCGCTGTCACTCGGTTCTCTGTCCGGTGCAGTGGGCATGTCCGGCGTTTTTTACGCGTGCGGCGCGCTCATTATAGCAGGATCTGTTCATCCAGACCGGTATCTTTTCTTAATGAAAAAGAAAAAGGTAATTTCTCATTAAGAAACAAAGGAGATATCCCACAACTTCATCGAGACATCTCCTTCTTATTTCCATCGCCGGATTCTTAGTGAATTCGGCCGTCCAACTGCAGTTTATTGGACAGCCTTTTGTCAGTTATGGTTTCAACACAAATTTAATGCATTCATCTTCATGATCATTAAACATTTTATACGATTCACTCGCTTGATCGAGCGGTACTTTATGTGTAACAATTTCAGATGGGTCAAATTCACCGGCTGTGATTTTCTTAAATAATTCAGGCATATAATGGATGACCGGAGCCTGCCCCATTTTCAGGGTGATATTTCGTTCAAAAAAGCTGCCGAGCGGGAACATATTGTAAACGGAGCCGTATACACCGGTCAGCTGTACGGTCCCGAATTTGCGGACTGCTTTCGTGGCAATTTGAATCGCACTGAGTGTGCCGCCTTGCAGCTTCAGCTTTTGCTCAATCGCTTCAATCGCGGACTTTTTGCCATCCATTCCAACGCAGTCGATCACGACGTCCGCACCACCGTTTGTGATTTCTTTTAAATGACTGCCCATATCTTTATATTCTGCAAAATTAAAGGTTTCAACGTTGTTCATTCTTTTTGCATGCTGCAGGCGATACGGTAAATGATCGACGGCAATAACACGTTTCGCGCCTTTCATCCAAGCAAATTTTTGCGTCATTAAACCAATCGGTCCTGAACCAAGCACAATGACGGTGTCACCAGATTTTACGCCTGAATTCTCCACGCTCCAGTAAGCGGTTGGGAGCACGTCTGATAAAAACAAAAGAGATTCATCTTCGAGTTCACACGACTCCGGAATGACAAAGGGCATGAAGTTTCCATACGGTACGCGTAAAAATTCGGCCTGCCCTCCCGGAAAATTTCCATACCGCTCTGTGAAGCCGAAATAACCGCCTGTATCTAAATGGGGATTTGCATTCGAGTTGTCGCACTGGCTCTCTAAGTCGTGCTGACAGTAAAAACAGTGGCCGCAGGAAACGTTAAACGGCAATACAACCCTGTCGCCTTTTTTCACTTTTGTGACTTCCGAACCGACCTCTTCGACAATCCCCATTGGCTCGTGGCCGATGACATAATCTTCTTCTGCCGGCGGTAAAACACCTTGATAAATATGGAGATCGGAGCCGCAAATAGCCGTTGAGGTAATGCGGACGATAATGTCTTCCTTCTTTTGAATAGTCGGGTCAGCTACATTTTTCACTTGAATGTTTTTCGCCCCTTGGTACGTTACAGCTTTCATGAACACCCTCCTAATTTTGGAATATTCTACTTTTCCCTTTTGAGACGGTAATTATTCCAAAAAAGGGTCAGTCTTTCTGCTCATTTTTGACTGATTAACTAATGAAGCCTCTATAATAAGGAGAAATACAAGGTACCTCACATCGGGGAAATGTGGCGGTTATGCTGCGGGAAGCCGGTTTAAAAAGCTGTCCGACAGATTTTATTTATTTTTTACGGAAATAAATAATACGCTCCAAATAAAAAAGCACAGCCGCCATATGGGCAGCCGTGCTTTTTATTTGCGGTGCTTCAGGTTTTTAAGCACCGTATAAGCGAATAGTACGATAACGATTCCGACAATGATAAGCAGTAGACCTCTCATCTGTACACATCCTTTCAAACATACAAGTACAGATTATATAGCCGTTCGGATGTCGTTTGAAACGTGGTCCTATTCTAAATTCGCATGCCGTCCGTACATTTTGTTAGAGTCCATGCCTTTTTTCTCCATGAACCGCAAAATAACGGAATCGTAAATCAGCAAAAGGCTTTGTTCAAATAGGGAGCCCATTGGCTGAATTGTTTTGTTGCCTGTATCTTCACCGGATTTTGTTTGGGCCGGAATTTCGACAACAATATCAGCGAGCCTTCCAATAGAGGAGTCGGGAACTATCGTTACAGCTGCAACAGTTGCGCCGATTGCTTTCGCTTTTTCCGCCATCGCAACTAAGCTTTTCGTTTCACCGGAACCGGAGCCGACGATAAAAATATCGCCTTCCTCCAGGTTAGGTGTGACGGTTTCGCCGACGACGTATGGATCAAGTCCGACATGCATCATGCGCATCGCGAATGATTTCGCCATGAACCCCGATCGGCCTGCTCCCGCCACGAATACTTTTTTTGCTTCCAAAATACCGTTGACAAGCTGCTCTGCCTGCTCATCACTGATTAAATCAGCTGTACGCTGGAGCTCTTTTAAAATCTCCGCCGTGTATTGAGTCGTTTGCATTGTTACTTAGCAACGGCTTCTTTGATTAATTTTTGCATTTCAGCAGCTGCCGCTTTTTTGTCGTCCTTGCTTGTGATACCGCCGCCAACGATGACAAGGTCCGGCTGTTCTTTAATGACTTCAGGAAGTGTTTCAAGCTTAATGCCGCCAGCGATAGCTGTTTTTGCGTTTTTCACGACGCTTTTAATTGTGTGCAAGTCCTCGAATGAGTTTTTACCGACTGCCTGCAAATCATAGCCAGTATGAACACAAATGTAGTCAACGCCAAGTGCATCCAGTTCTTGCGCACGTGTTTTAATGTCTTTTACCGCAATCATATCGACAAGGATTTGCTTCCCTTGTTTTTTCGCTTCTTCTACAGCGCCTTTGATGGATGCATCTTCAGCTGCGCCAAGGATTGTCACGATGTCAGCTCCTGCTTCAGCCGCTTTCATGACTTCGTAGCCAGCTGCGTCCATAATTTTAAGATCCGCAAGAACCTCCAAGTTCGGAAATGCTTCTTTCATTGCTTTTACAGCGTGAAGGCCTTCGTTAATGACAACCGGTGTGCCGATTTCAACAACATCAATGTGTTCCTGTACTTCTTTTACAAGCTCAATGCCTTCTGGAATGTTAACTAAGTCAAGTGCTAATTGTAATTTCATTTTTTTCTCTCCCTTTTCTTTTTAGTATTTTCAGTCTAACTGCTCGTTCGCAAAAAAAGAAGTACGCACTTTAAAATCATATAGTGCTAAAAAGTATACTGTGATTTGCGGAGAAGTGAATAAAAAACCCGCAGAATGTATTCTGCGGGTTTGACAAGAAACTTATTCATCCGAACCGGTTTTTGCATCACAGTCGTCCCAGTTCTCTTCGATAAACACTTTGTAATTTTTTCCCCAATCGTACATGGATTCAAGAATCGGCATTAATGTTTTCCCTTGTTCCGTTAGTGAATATTCCACTTTTGGCGGAACAACCGGATAGACCTCGCGGTGAACGATAAAATCTGATTCAAGTTCACGCAGCTGGTTCACAAGCATCCGCTGTGTAATGCCTGGCATCAGCGATTTTAATTCATTAAATCGCTTCGTTCCTTCCTTTCCTAAGTGCCATAAAATCAGCATTTTCCATTTACCGCCGATAACGGCCAGTGTCAGTTCTTTTTCACAATTAAAATCTTTTGCACAAACGTGGCCCATACTTTTGCCTCCAATTTATGGTTTATACAGTATACTTTTAGGCACTATATGAAATATAAGTGCGTACTTACTTTTAAACATTATACAAAATATAATCATGAATGTACAGACGGTGACCAATACTATAGGTATTCCAATTTATATAACTGATAAAAGGAAGAGGAGGACGAAATGAATAAAGTAATGATTCCGCACGATCATAATGAAGTTGAACAGAGTGCAGGTTTGTTTGATACGGTGAAGGTAAGTCCGATGACGTTTGTTTTATTCGGTGCGACCGGGGATTTGGCGAAAAGAAAAATTTTCCCTGCTTTATACAATCTGTTTATGGATGGAAAAATGCCCGATTCGTTTTCCATTGTTGGGGTGGGGAGAAGAGAATGGTCTGATCAGACATTTCAGTCCCATGTTGAAGAATCCGTTCATACCTTTTCCAGACGTATCATCAATGATGCGTCAAACATGAAAACATTTCTTCAAGCGTTTCGCTACAGTCCGCTTGATGTAACGAAAAGCGACGAGTATCAATCACTTCTTGAAACGGTTCAACAGCAGGAAAAGAATTTAAGTATTCCGGAAAACCGTCTGTTTTATTTGTCGGTGTCTCCTGAATTTGTTGATGCCATTACGTCCAACATTAAGCAAAGTGGATTGGGAACGGTGAAAGGATGGAAGCGGCTGATCGTTGAAAAACCGTTTGGACATGATTTGACGTCAGCCCGTGAGTTAAATGAAAAATTGAGCAGAACATTTGAAGAAGAAGAAATGTATCGCATTGATCATTATCTTGGAAAACCGATGGTACAGAATTTAGAGTCACTCGTTTATACGAATCCGCTTCTCCGGGCTATATGGAACAAGGACCATATTGTCAATGTGCAAATTACGGCCAGTGAGGTTGTTGGGGTGGAAGAAAGAGCCGGTTATTATGACCGGGCCGGAGCCATCCGGGATATGGTGCAAAATCATATGCTGCAAATGGTGATGATGACAGCTATGCAGATCAGCAAAAAAGGCGCAGAAGAAGTGAACGATGAGAAGCGGAAAGTGATGGAGTCTCTCCGGCCGCTGCAAAAAGAAGATGTAGCAGCGAACGTGATTCGCGGCCAGTACGGTCCCGGGGAAATTAAAGGTGAGCCGGTTACTGCCTATGAAAATGAACCAGGCGTGAGTCCGTCTTCCAAAAACGACACATTTATTGCGGCCCGTTTGTGGATTGATAATGACTTCTGGGCGGGAGTTCCGTTTTATATTCGGACAGGAAAAAGAATGCAGGAGAAATCGACACGTATTGTTGTGGAGTTCAAAAACCCATTAAGCGCAGAAACAGCACCAAATCGTTTAACAATTGACATTAGTCCAAGCGAAGGGGTTTCTCTGCAATTGAATATGAAGAATCCTTTAAATAATCAAATCGAGCCGGTTTCGATCGATTTTTCAGCAAATGCAAAAGATGTGCCGGAAGCGTATGAATTGCTGCTGTTTGGTGCTTTACGGGGAGATCCGACATTCTTTGCGCACTGGAAGGAAGTTGAATTGTCCTGGGAATGGGTGCAGCCTATTTTAGACGCGTTTGAAGAGGATCTTGTTCCACTTCATCTTTACCGCTCAGGATCGATGGGACCGGAAGCTTCTTATCAATTATTGCAGGAAGATGGGTTTAAGTGGCTGGATCACGAACAAAAATAAACAGACAGGAGTATATAAAAACATGAAGATCGGTTTAATCGGTTTAGGAAAAATGGGATTGAATCTTGGTCAAAATCTCATTGACCAAAAGTATGAAGTAGCCGCATTCGATTTAAATGCACAAGCCGTTGAGGAAATGAGAAAATACGGGGCGGAAGGTGTATCCAGTTTATCAGAACTCGTACAGTCATTGCCGAAGCCGAGAATTCTCTGGATCATGGTGCCGCATTCGGTTGTTGACTCTGTTCTCAGCGAAATCACACCGTTGTTAAGTAGTGGAGATATTGTCATTGAAGCCGGAAATTCTCATTATAAAGAATCGATTCGCCGTTATGATCAATTAAAAGAGGCCGGCATACATTTTATGGATGTCGGAACGTCAGGCGGTATGGAGGGAGCTCGCCATGGCGCTTGTTATATGGTAGGCGGAGATGCGGAAGCCTGGAACACGGTGGAGCCCATTTTCCGGGATACAGCGGTGGAAAAAGGCTATTTGTACGCAGGCAAAGCAGGAAGCGGCCACTTTTTAAAAATGGTCCATAACGGCATCGAGTATGGGATGATGGCGGCCATTGGTGAAGGCTTTGAAGTGCTGGAGAAAAGTGAGTTCGACTTCGATTATGAAAAAGTGGCCGGAGTTTGGAATAACGGCTCCGTTATTCGTTCCTGGCTGATGGAACTAACAGAAAATGCCTTCTCCAAAGATGAAAAGCTGGAGGGAATTAAAGGCGTTATGCATTCTTCCGGAGAAGGAAAATGGACGGTTGAAACAGCCCTTGATTTACAGGCTGCTGTGCCTGTTATTGCGATGTCTTTATTAATGCGGTACCGTTCGATGGAAACGGACACGTTTACTGGAAAAGTGGTGGCCGCTCTTCGAAATGAGTTTGGCGGACACAGTGTAGAAAAAGCGGAATAATAAAGATGGATGGAGCTGTCCCATAAGTGCGGATGGAAGGCCGGATTTTGTACTATTTAGGCCGATTTGTTGATATTACAGGCGGATCCTGCTTCATGAAGGCCGAATTTATGGGAAATCCGGTAATAGAAATGAGGAAGGGGTTGTCTCAATAAACGTTTGAGACACCCCTTTTTGTCATTATGATCCACTTCTGCGAAACGGTTTAAACACCACACTGATAATGGTAAAATAGGAACGGGCTGCACAGACCAGCCGATTGTATACTTCAATCGACATGGTAAATCCTTTATGAGGGAGCATTCACTCAACTTTTGCATAAAGAGAGGACTAGTCACATGAATATAGCAACCATTGGAACGAGTACAATTACGGTACGCTTTGTGGAGGCCGTACGAAAAAGCGGGAAACTGACACTTGCCGGCGCGTATTCCCGCTCAGCCGAAAAAGCAAATAAGCTCGGAGCGCCGCGTGTGTTTACCGATTTGGAAGAATTGGCGGGAAGCAAAGAAATCGATGTTGTCTACATTGCGTCACCAAACTCGCTGCATTTTGAGCAGGCGCTCCTTTTAATGAAAAAGAAGAAGCACATTATTTGCGAAAAGCCAATGTTTTCGACGGCAAAAGAGCTTGAGGAAGCCTTTAAAACAGCGGATGAAAATGGCGTCTTTTTGTTCGAAGCCTTCCGCAATCTGTATACGCTAAACCATGATCGTTTAAAAGAAGCGGTTGAAAAAGTCGGTACCGTCCGCCATTCCTTTTTGCAGTACATGAAATATTCATCGCGTTACGACAATGTGCTCGCCGGCGAAGAACCGAATATCTTCTCCCCGAAATTTTCAGGCGGTGCACTTGTCGATCTGGGTGTTTATCCGATCAGCCTGGCTGTGTCGTTGTTTGGAAAACCGAAAAATGTATCCTGTCATGTAACGATGCTGCCGACGGGCGTCGACGGCAGCGGTTCTGTCATCCTCGATTACGGAACGCATACGTGTACAGCGATGTTTTCAAAAATAACGGATTCCTATTTGCCCGGTGAAATTAGCGGGGAAGACGGCACAATCGTGATCGATCATGTTGCGCCCATTTCGACTATCGAATTTACAAACCGCCGTACAGGCGATCAGGAACAATTGGCTGTGCAGGAAGAAGAAAACGATATGATATACGAAGCAGAGGCCATGGCCGCGATCATTGAATCAAATGATCAGGAGAAATATGCTCATTTCCGCAGCGTAAGCGAGATTGTCATTCACATTACGGAAGAAGCGCGCAGACAGGCCGGCATTGTATTTGAGGTAGAGAAGTAAAAACAGGTGTTTATTTGACCTTTTGCAGAGGCCAGATAAACACCTTTTTATTTCCTGAAAAATGAAGAACGGGTTTTGTTTTAAAGTAATAACGCGGCAAAAAAGAAGCCATTGTATGATGGTGCAGCGATGCCTTTGCTTCGGTGATTCTCCAGCGGTCATGATGAATGTCGCCTCGAAAGAGAACATTGTCTTTTGTCGTCCATAAGCAGTAGCGCTCCAGCAGCCAGTATTCAAGGCTTTCTTTCGCCGGCGAGTAGATGTTGGTTGACTGTTTATAACTTGCTTGAAAGGACTCGTTCGGCTTATCCTTCCGCCGGCTTGTGAAATGTACGACCGGCTCTGTGATCACCATTTTCATATGAGCACGTCGATAAGGAAGCGAGGTTGCCATTTTTGCTCCCATGACAACCGGCCGTTTGTCCACATCCAGACTGAAAAAGTAAATGCCCGGAATGCCTTTATAGGTGACGTATGTGCGGACATTCAGTTCCAGATAAGAATGAAAGAATGGAAATTTTGGCAGGCCGTGAAGTCTTGTATTGTGCGCTTTAAATGAAATGACACCGATCCACGCTGTTCCGTCAAATGTGTCGATTTCAAGCTGTTCGGGGAGATAGGCTTTTAAAAAAATGTCGGAAACCGGCCAATGAGCAAAAAGCATATTATGCCATGTCTGCTGCATGAGCCACGGCGTGGAAGGCAATGGATAAGGGCGCTGTTCCACCTCCATAAAATCTGTACGCAAAGATAACAGTCCTTTCAATTGGATCATGATTTCCCGGGGAATAATGGAACAAATAAATCAGGAAGCCAGCTTGATTATATTCCGTTTTCTTTTCTTTTTGGCGTCTCTGCTTTTTCAAGAAAATCGGTTAGTTTAGCCGTTGTATCATCAATGAGGGACTTTATTTTTTCCCTATCCGGCTGTGCTTTTTTTGTTTCATTAATAAGCGGATACAGGCTCTTTTCAATATTCTCATAATCATCTGGATACTGCTCTTCTATTTGGCTTTCAATGACGTCCCAATGTTCCTCAAGCTGCTTGCCGGTCGATTGTATCTTTTCGCCTTCATCCGGTGTTTCCGCATTTGCTTTCAATTCTTGTAACGTACCAAGCACATTGTCCAGCGCATTAGGCATGTCTCTCCATTCTTCCTCTGTTGGATCGGTTTGATTGTCTCTCACCGGCTGCTCGCTTTCATCCACTCCGCATCCGGCTGCCATCAACACAGTCAGCGTCATCGCGGCTGTCATATAATAAAATTTTTTCATCGTATTCTCCTCCTAGGGTGTTCATCTACATTATTGACAAAATCCTTGTTTATAAACCTCTAAACTCAGTCTTCTGTTTTATTTTTCAGTCTGACGGGTAGAAAAAGCGAAAAGGAGATATTTACGATGGCGTTGGATTATTCTTTCGATTTTGATCACATTGATTTCCGGAAAAAACCTCAGAAAAAATACGGCTAATCGTCGTTTTTAAACCAGCCTTTTCGGCGGAAAAAGGCAAACATGGACAGGGCAATTCCTGCCATGATACCGAGCACGATAAAGTAGCCGTAACGCCATGTCAGCTCGGGCATATAACTGAAATTCATTCCGTAAATGCCCGCGATAAAGGTGAGCGGCATGAAAATCGTTGTAATGACGGTCAATGTCATCATAATGCTGTTCATTCGGTTCGAATTGACGGACAAATAACTGTCGCGCATATCTTTTGTCAATTCGCGGTTGGACTCCACAATCTCTGTCAGCATCAATAAATGATCGTAAATATCTTTAAAATACACTTTATCTTTTTTAGACATTTGTACGCGTTCTGAATTCAGCACACGATACAAAAGCTCTCTCATTGGAAAAATAATGCGGCGCAGCTTTAATAATTCTTTTCGAATGTCAAACAAATCGTCCGTTTTATAGTGGTCCGTATCTTCAGCTTCTAATTGAATCAAGCTGTCTTCAATTTGATATACACTTGGGAAAAAATAATCGACGACTTTGTCCAAGAGATGATACAAAATCTGAACCGGGTTCAAATTCTTTCTTTTTTTCGCATCAAGCAGGCGCTCCCATACTGTATCGACTTCGACGGATGGCTTCCGATGAAATGTGACAATGTAATTTGAACACCAAAAAATATCTATTTCTTCGGGTGACAGCGATTTTTGATTGATCGCCTGAATAATCATAAAATTGTGATCGTCGTAATAATCAAGCTTCGGCCGCTGAATAAATTGCAGGCAGTCTTCAATGGCGAGCGGGTGAAAAGCAAAAAAGTCATGTAAAATATGTGTTTCTTCTTCAGTTGGTCCATTCAAGTCGACCCAATACCACTGTATTTGTTCTCCGCGCAGTTCCTCAAGCGGCACATCGCGCAAAATGGTCTGGTCAATCGTCATGGCAGCAGTTCGGATCATGGAATCACCTTCTCTATGGTTTCAAGTCTTTTCCATTATAAACAATATAACCATTAAACGTGAATGAAAACAAAGAGGTGAAGAGAGATCTTTTTTAAAAAATAATGCTCTAACTTAGATGTTTTCCTTTGTTCATCATCGGGAAGATAAAGAAAAATTGGTACCAGAATGAAGGAATGTCTTAAACTATGTATCCTTTAATGTATGTTTGAATAATAGAAGCCTTGATTGATCATAACTGGATCAACCAAGGCTTTTTCACTGAAAAAGGAGGAATAAAGATGGAACAGAATAAGCCGGAATTAGCAAAAAAGGCAATTGATTTGATTGAACATATCGCAGGCACCCATCCGGGCTATCGCCGCGCTCATGCGAAAGGAATATACTGCGAGGCGGTTTTTACACCCAATGGACATGCCTCGCCGTATACAACGGCCGCTCATTTGCAAAAGGAAAAAGTGAAAGCGATTGTCCGTTTTTCCGATAGCTCACCGAACCCGAACATGGTGGACATGTTTTCTCCTGTAAAAGGGATGTCCGTGCAGTTTCAATTGCCGGACGGGAAAGCGGCAAATCTTGTCGGTGTTACCGTACCTGTATTTATCACGAAAACGCCGGAAGCATTTGTGGAAATACTCAGTGTGATGGAAAAGAAACCGGGACCGCGTGACCTTTTAAGAATGTTTATTCAATATCCGGAAAGCAGAGCGGCTTTTCGCATTATAAAAAATACCCGCCCTTTTATCAGCTATTCGACAAGCCGCTATTATCCCATTCATACTTTTTATTTCGTCAATGAAGCTGGGGAAAAACAACCGGTAAAATACGAGTGGGAACCGGATGACACATGGAATTGTGCAGCAAAGAGAGAAGCGGCTGTCCATCCAGCTGATTATTTAGAGGCCGAATTAACGAGGCGTTTTTTAAAAGGGCCGATTGATTTTAACTTGACGGTTATCCTTGGAGAAGAAAGCGATCCGGTTGATGATTCGACAGCAGCATGGCCAAAAGAACGCCAAAAAATAACGATCGGACATTTGTCTATCATGAGAAAATTAGATTATATGGAAGAAAATATTGTATTCGATCCAACCGTTGTGCCGCAAGGGATTATGTGCACGGATGACCCGGTTCTGCGCTTTCGCAGTGAAGCCTATGCCGTTTCATTTGAGCGCCGTTTAAAAGGACAATAAATGAAATTATGCCAGTTAATCGAAAAAAGAATAAAAAAATGTAGTAAATTCATATATACTATAAAATAGATAAAATCGTATATTTCCCGGATGGAGGCGGAAGTGTGAAAAGAATTTCGATAGTTGTGCTGGCATTTGTCATGATTGTGTCCCTGTTTGGAATGAATAGACAGGTGCAGGCGGCTGGTTTCGTCGATGTGCCTGCCCGTGCATTAAATGAAGTAAATTATTTAGTAGAAGGCAAAATTGTTAATGGTTCTTCACCGACGACATTTACTCCGGATAAAGTGATTACAAAAGCAGAAGCAGCTGTTTTTATTGGACGTGCCCTCCAGCTTAATGGTACACAGCGGGCAACAGGCTTCCCGGATGTTGGTATGAGCAACTTTGCATCGGGTTACATTCAATCGGCCGTAGATAAAGGAATTGTATCAGGCGATAAAGCGGGCAATTTTCTTCCTTATAAAGAAGTAACACGGGGGGAAATGGCCGTCATGCTGGCGAACGCGTTCGGCTATTCATATAACAACACCGTATCAGGTGCTGAAAAAGCATTGATGACACTTGGAATTGCGAGCGGTCTTTCAAATGGGACATTCGGAACGGACCTTCCTATTAAACGGGCTGATTTCGCCGTATTTATGGCGCGGGCGATCAACCCGGCATTTCGTTTAAAAACATCGGTCAATTTTACAAAACCATTATGGTCAACGACCGGAAATCTTAACATTCGCACGGGTCCGTCAACGGAGTATTCATCGGTAGGAACGATTGCAGCCAATACACAAGTGACCGGCGCCCATTCCGTCGGCGGGTGGACGTATGTGAAGATGGGCAGCAAGACGGGCTTTATCAGCAATTATTATTTACGCAGTGCTTCTTCAGACGGTGCAGCGAAGCCACCCGCAACAGATAGCAGTGACTCAAAACTTTCCAGCCAAACAATCATTCTTGACCCCGGTCATGGCGGCAAAGATTCGGGAGCAGTAGGAAATAACTTGAGAGAAAAAGATGTCGTGCTAAAGGCGGGGCTTCAAGTGAACAATCTGTTGAAAAAAACGCCGTTTAATGTGAAAATGACACGTTCTACGGATACATTTATCGAGTTGAAAGACCGTTCTGCTTTTGCGAAAGACAATGGCGGTGACATTTTCGTCAGCATTCATGCCAATTCTGCATCATCAGCCGCTGCAACCGGTACAGAAACATATTATTATGCAGCAGCTAATCCGCATGCGGCAGACAGCAAACTGCTCTCGTCGAAAATTCAAGCGCGTATGCTGGACGCATGGAACTTGAGAGATCGCGGCGTGAAGCCGGGGAACTTCTCGGTTCTTCGCGAAAATAACATGCCTGCAGCGCTTGTGGAGATGGGCTTCATTTCAAATGCCGGAGATGCGTCCAAAATGGCTTCAGATTACTGGATGAATATCATGTCAATTGCGATTTACAATGGGATACTCGACTACTATAAAGCGAAAGGCTATAACGTCAATTCGCTTTACAAATAAATCAATTGCATAAAAAACGTCTCCTTGGGCAATCGAATAGACGGATGGAGACGTTTTTTTTTGTTGTGAAAACTAATATAATTAGTTATTATATTAAGTAAATTAGTTAAAGGGGCGATCAAGGATGCGTATTGAAAAAATAGGTTCGATTTATCAGCTGTCTTTTATGCCGCGGTTTTTTCCTGTGAATTGTTACATTGTTGAAGAAGAAACTTCTCTGACACTTGTGGATGCGGCGCTGCCTTACAGTGTAAAAGGAATTATGAGTATGATGAAAAAACTAGAAAAACCAATTGAACATATTGTGCTGACCCATGCACATAAAGATCACATCGGCGCGGTCGATCGGCTGAAAAGCTTTTTGCCGGATGTGCCGGTTTTAATATCTTCACGTGATGCAAGACTGCTGGACGGAAACGTGACCATTGATCCAGGTGAAGCGCAAAGTCCGATAAAAGGCGGAATACCGAAAAAGATGAAAACAAGACCGGATGTGTTATTTGAAGAAGGAGATCAGATTGGATCGCTTGTAGCAATTTTTACACCGGGTCACACACCGGGTTCGATGTCATTTCTCGACATGCGAAACAAAAGTATCATTGCGGGTGATGCGTTTCAGACGAGAGGCGGGATTGCTGTAAGCGGTACAGTAAAGGCGTTGTTTCCATTTCCGGCGCTCGCGACATGGGATAAGCAAACTGCGATTGACAGTGCGAAAAAACTGCGTACATTCAATCCGTCTTTACTTGCGGTCGGGCATGGAAATATGCTGGAACAGCCGGCAAGCGCAATAGAGCGGGCGATCAGAGAAGCAGAAGGGGGAAGAACGTAATGTCACCGAGAGCGGGGATAGATGCATCGTCTGTTTTGCAAAAAGCAGCCGAAATGATTGACAGGGACGGATATGATGCGTTAACGATCGGTCAACTGGCGAAAGAGCTGTCGATAAAGCCGCCATCGATTTATAATCACGTCGGTAGTTTGACAGAATTAAAACAGGCGCTTGCTTTGTATGGATCGGCCAAATTGTATGAACAGATGATGGATGCGGCGGTCGGTCTTTCCGGCGATAAGGCCGTGTACGCGCTTGGAAATGCCTATGTTGAATTTGCGCGAAAACAGCCGGGTTTATATGAAGCAGCTTTCCGTGCGCCGGATCTTGACGCCCCTGACTTAAAAGAAACGCAGGGAAAAGTGGTGCGGCTCGTTGTGAAAGTGATGACCGTCTATAATCTCGATGAGGAAACAACACTTCATATGGTACGGGGGCTGCGCAGTATGCTGCACGGTTTTACATCGATTGAACAGTCGGGCGGCTTCGGTTTGCCGCTTCATCTCAATGAAAGTTTTCATGTGATGATGGAAACATTTCTTGCGGGACTCCATGTGAAAAGCGCCACGATGCGTTAATCCGGACTTTTTTTCGAAAGGGTGATCCTTCAGTTGGATAAAAGAATCTTTTCAAAACACACGTGATTGATTATAATAAAAAATCGAACGTGTGTTTTATTTGGGCGGGGAGGGAGATAAATGCAGGCGATTGTTGCGGAAAAAGCATTGCAGGCTCAGGCATTGGCAGCGCCATTTCGTCACGTAAAGAAGCGTACGCATATAGAAATAGCGCCGTGTGAAACATTCCGAAACGGAGCCCTTCTTACGTGGTGCAGCGGACATTTATTTGAAATTGCTCCGCCGCATGAAATGAATCCTCTGCTTAAAAAGTGGCAGCTTGAGACACTGCCTATGATTCCGGAATCATTTAAATATAAAGTCATTCCATCAAAAGCGAGCCGCTTTAAAGCGGTGAAAGAAATACTCAGGAATCCGGATGTGACGGAAATTATTGCAGCGGGTGACCCGGCCCGCGAAGGCGAACTGATCGTGCAGCTCGTTGTCCGTATGTCAGGGGTGAAAAAACCGATGAAGCGGCTCTGGGTAAGCAGCCTGACACCAAAAGCCGTCGAACAGGCCTTTTCAAACTTGCTTGATATTGAACAGACAAAGCCGCTTTATCACGAAGCGATGGCGCGAAGCTATGCCGACTGGCTGATCGGCATGAATGCGAGCCGCGTTTATACCCTTCTCATTCAGTCAAAAGGGGTGGAGCGGTCAGTTTATTCAGTCGGCCGCGTGCAGACGCCAACGCTTGCGCTCGTTGTGAAACGTGAGCGGGAAATTTTACAATTTGTCTCTAAGCCGTTTTATGAAGTGATCGCCCGGTTTAATATGGATGGAGCCACATACGAAGGAAAGTATACGATGGAAAGCGGCACACACTTTGAAAAAAAAGAGGAGGCTATGGCCATTCAAGAACAGTGCCTCGGAAAAACAGCGGTCGTTCAGAAAGTGAAAACCGAGAATAAAAGTGTTCCGCCCCCTGCGCTGCATAGCTTATCGACATTGCAGGCATTGGCGAACAAGCGGTTTAAGTTTTCGCCGAAAAAAACATTGGAACTGACGCAGTCACTCTATGAAAAATCATTTGTGACGTATCCAAGGACCGACAGCAATCATGTGACGGCTGATGAAGCGGCAGCATTTCCAGATATTTTAATGAAGTTATCAGCACTTGCACCTTATAAGACACTGGCTGCCCAAACGACGCGGAACATTATGTCGGACAAGCGATACGTGAATGAGAAATTAGTCAGTGATCATTACGCGATCATTCCGACTGAAAAGGTGCCATCTTTGCAATCACTAAGCGGAGATGAACAGAAAATCTATGATATAATCGCCCGCTCGCTGATTGCCGCTCACTATGATCCTGCCGTTTTTGCTCATTCGAGTATCCAGACGAACATTGAATCACATGTGTTCATGATGAACGGGAAACAGCTCCTTTTCCAGGGCTGGCGTCCGGTGTTGTTTGAATCTGAGAAAGAGGATGTGCTGCTTCCTTCTGTGATAGAAGGGCAGCAAGGTGCGGCGGAAGATGTGAAGGTGACAAAAGGGCAGACAATGCCTCCTAAACGGTATACGGAGGGTGAATTGATCACGGCAATGAAAAATGTCGGCCAGTCTCTTGACGATAAGGAACTCGTTCAAGTATTGAAGTCTGTCTCAGGGCTTGGCGAAGAGAGTACACGTTCAAACATTATTGAACGGCTGAAACAGCTTCAATATATGGAGGTTGAGCAGCATCGCGTGGCACCTACGCAAAAGGCATTTATTTTAATGGATGCGGTCGAGAATACGCTGCTCGCATCGCCGGAGCTGACAGGCCGATGGGAGCAGCGTTTAAAAGAAATCGGCAAAGGTGAAGCGCCGGCAAATGTATTTATTGACCAGTCGAAAAGACTGGCGGAGAAAATGGTTCAGGATGCGATCAATCATTCGGCTTCGTGGCAGTTTGAATCATATGCGAAGCAGAGGACCGAAGAAAAATCGCTTGGGTTCTGTCCAAAGTGCGGCGGCTCCGTTGTTGATAAAGGGACGTTTTACGGCTGTGGATCGTACATGATAAACAAGTGCAGTTTTAGGCTAAGTAAAAAAATGCTTGGGAAGACAATCAGTGCGGCAAATGTAAAAAAGCTGCTTGAAGGCGGAAAAACAAACTTTATAAAAGGATTTAAAGGGAAGCGTTCTTTTGACGCGTACATTGTTTGGAAAGAGAAAAAAGAAGGCACGATACAGTTTGAATTTCAAAACAAAAAATCAACGTAAATCAAGAAAAAGAGGCTTTTGCATGAAAATGCAAAAACCTCTTTTAAAAGATGAAAACATTCGAGCGAGCGGCTAGTCATCTGCCAGTTCAATTGAAAATATTGATCTTCTTAGAAAAGGAGAGGCACAGCTTGCCATTTTACAAGGATTAATTGCGGTTGATGCTTATACGGGAAAAGGAAGTTTTGAAGGTAATCAATATGAAGGTCTGCGTACAATTTCGATGTTATGGCCGAACGTGGAACATTTTGTCTTAATGGATAAGGATATTAAAACAGGCACTATTTCAGATATTGAAGAAACCCGTTTTTCAGTAGGACCGCAAGCAAGCGGAACCGAGCAGTCCACTGTGGTCATGATGGAAGGTATTGGTTTGACAAAGAAAAACATCGGTCCTGAATATTTAGGATATGATGATACCATTTCTTCCATGAGGGACGGCCGATTGGACGGCGGCAGTTTTGTCAAAGATGTCATTCTGGCGACTAAGTTGGAGCCGGTTACATTTGAAATGATTGAAATTGAACAAGTATATGAATTGCTGGAAATGCGCTCCATCATTGAAACAGAAGCGGCTTTCTTAGCCGCCTCCCGCCGGAGTGAAGAGGAACTGGAAAATATCCACAAAGCATTGAAGCAATTTGAAAACACTGTAACGGACGAAAAGGTAATTGGCTATGAAGCGGATTACAATTTTCATCATCAAATTGTAAGGACCTCTGATAATCGTTTTCTTATCGGTGTGATGGAAAATTTATCAGATTTGTATCACGGCGCTTTAGTTTACTCCTTGACCAAAAATATTGGGCTGCCTGAAAAACGGGAACAGGTGTATAAAGAGCATTTTCTGATTTACGAAGCAATTCAAAATAAAGATTCAGAAGCGGCGGCCCAATATATGAAGCAGCATATTTCAAATGCGAGACGTAAGCTTGGTGATACGAGGTTAAATCAATAGGAAAATAATGAAAAACATTTAGTTGCAAATGGAAAGGGACATTGCCTGAAATGGCGGATGTCTCTTTTTTGGGGGGGGGGGGGAAAATCCCCCCCCCCCCCAAAGATGCGTTGCGCTTTTTATAGTCAGAATAGATGCCTTTTTTGTATCGATTTTGATAAGATAAAGAAAAAAAGCTTTCGGGGGCAAAATGAAAACAATCGTAAATGTGAAAGTGAGTAAAAAGGCAGCGGCGAAGTTGAAAAAAGGATACCCGCTTATTGAAAAAGAAGCGGTGGACAATAAGAAAGTACTCAAAGAAGAAGGAGCGATTGTCCGTGTCCTCGATGATAAGAAAAATTACATCGGTACGGGCTATTATGGCATACAGAATAAAGGAGTAGGGTGGATTGTTACCCGTGAACCGGAAGAGTATATAGACACCGCTTTTTTTGCAAAAAGATTGAAAACGGCGCTGCATCACCGCCAGCATTTATTTGACGATCCTGATACAACAGCGTTTCGCGTTTTTAACGGGGAAGGTGACGGTATCGGAGGGCTGATTGTGGATTATTATGAAGGCTTTTACGTCATTCACTGGTACAGCCTTGGTATTTATTCGTTCCGCGATGAAATTCTGGCGGCGATGAATGAAACGTTCACGTATAAAGGCATTTACGAGAAAAAGCGCTTTGACCAAAAAGGGCAATACATCGAAGACGATGATTTTGTGGCAGGAGAACGCGGGGAGTTTCCGATTGTGGTAAAAGAAAACGGTGTGAAGTTTGCTGTCGACTTAAATGATGGGGCCATGACCGGCCTATTTCTTGATCAGCGGAACGTGCGAAAAGCGATTCGTGAACGGTACTCAAAAGGTGCTGATATGCTGAATATGTTTTCTTATACGGGTGCCTTTTCTGTATGTGCCGCTCTTGGCGGCGCGGAAAAGACGACGAGCGTCGACGTCGCCAACAGAAGCCGGACAAAGACAATTCAGCAGTTCGAAGTAAATGGAATCGACGCTTCTCAGCATGAACTTGTGGTCGATGATGTGTTTCAATACTTTAAATATGCAGCACGTAAAAAGCGGAAGTTTGACCTTGTTGTGGTCGATCCGCCCAGTTTTGCAAAAACGAAAAAACGGACGTTCAGTGCGGCGAAAGATTACACGAAGCTGATGAAAGAGACGATTGATTTGACAAAAAATAATGGTGTCATTGTCGCTTCTACGAACAGCAGCACATTTGATCTAAAAAAATTCACAAGCTTTATTAAAACCGCATGCAAGGAAAAGAATGTATCGTATTCGATTTTGGAGCAATACACACTGCCGGATGATTTTCGGTCAATAGATGAATTTCCGGAAGGTAATTACTTGAAAGTGCTATTTATTAAGATAAAAAAATAAGCTGGAATGCAAAAAGTGCCTGCTCGAAAATCGAGACAGGCACTTTGTTTAGTTCTGTCGAAATCATTTGTTCAATTTTGAGCTTGTTTCGGTACTTTCCATTTGAAAATTTTATTGAGCAGATGATAAATCTTTCCGGATTCTTTTTATTCCTTGCTGTCCAAATGAATTTTTGCCTTATGAATAAGCGATTTGAACGCTTCGTCAGTTAAAATATCCTGCAAATCATGAAGCTTCTGCAGGTTGGCTTTTGTCATAATAACCAGGCCATCCTCTTCAATAAACGCAAGCCGATCCCCCTCCTGGACATTTAACACGGTGCGTATATGTTTTGGAATGGTTATTTGTCCTTTTGAGGTCAACTTTGCTATTTCCATGGTCTATCCACCTTCCTTTCCTTACTTCCTTACATTTATAATAACAAATTCTTATCTATTTTTCAATTATTAAGTATATTATCTTTATGATTTAATAAAATAAAAAGGCTTTTTTCGATATGGTAAAATGTGATTGCATATAATCTTAAAAAGGGGAGGGGACGAAATGGGGCAGCATCCAATCATATTTGCTCACCGCGGTGCAAGTGGAACACATCCGGAGAATACGATGGCGGCGTTTAGAGCGGCGGAGAGACTCGGCGCTGATGGAATTGAGCTTGATGTGCAAATGACGAAAGATGGAGAGATTGTCATTATTCATGATGAAACGGTCAATCGAACGACAAACGGCAAAGGCTTTATTGAGCAGATGACGTATGATGAAATGGCCTCCCTTGATGCGGGGAGCTGGTTTGGTCCAGCGTTTAAAGGCGAAAAGATTCCGACACTGGCCGAATTTTTCACATGGGCATCAGGGAACGAGCTGCAAATAAATATTGAACTGAAAACGAATAAAATACCATACTACGGAATTGAACAAAAAGTATTGGAACTTGTTAACAAATATGAGATGAGAGGAAGGGTGATCATTTCCTCCTTTAATCCGGACAGTGTTCGGCGTGTAATAGAGCTGGATCCATATATAGCCGTCGCGGGACTTGTATGGCGTATTCCGCGCGATACTCTATTCATCGCAAAAAAACTTGGCCTGTCTGCACTGCATACGCAAGTTTCGTTTGCGCTCAGTGAATACGGGAAACAGGCGGTTGAAAGCGGCATTCTGCTGCGTCTTTATACGATTAATGATGTGAGAGAGTGGCATCGTGTAAAAGAGAGAGGTATTCCGATTGAAGCAATCATTACCGATTTTCCGGAACGTTTTTCATAAACCCCTTTCCGATTCATTACCTTTGAACTATAATTAAGGTACTATGACGGACGTGATATTTACTTGATAATTATGGTAAGGAGAGATGGATTGGATGGAATTTGAAGAACTAGTTCAAAAGATTAACAAGCACGTTGAGGAATTAGATTATTTTTCGGCGAGAAAATACATTGAGCAAAATATTAACGAACTGCAGAAGAAAAAACATTTATTAAACAGCAATGCGAGAGAAATTTTGCTGTTTTTAGTTGAGCAATTAAATTCAGGGAATGTTTCGCTTAAAAGACAAGAAATCTCCACTATCAATGCTATTAATGAGTATGCCTATAAGTTTGATTTAAGAGGCATTAAGATGATCATTAAAAATCAGGCGGCGTTATTTATGCGTGAAGATATCTCCGTTTACTTAAATAAAGATGCGAAGGAAATTCTCACCGGCATGGGTGTGTTAAAAAAATGATTATTTTTTTGACTTCACAAAGGTCGTCAGTTTGATCCCGCAGGCACAAATGGTGCTGTGCTTCAGTTTTTTGAGTGTTGTCTGACAGACAGGACAAATATTTTTATTATTCATAATGTAGGCTCCTTTTTATTATGAGGTAAAAGAGGTATCCGGCTGCGGCCGGATACCTCTTTATTTATGTTAGTTTTGAACTGGTACAGAAAGACCTAAACCTTCTGCAACATGTGTTCCGTATTCCGGATCTGCTTTGTAGAAGTGACCGATTTGACGGAGCTTAATATCTTCTCTTTCAACTGGCTTCATTGCACCGACGATATTATTCACAAGGCGGGTACGCTCGTCTTCTGACAACAAACGGTACAAGTCGCCCGCTTGCGTGTAATGATCATCGTGGCTGTAAGAATGTTCGCCGGCTTGTCCGGAGACTTCATATGGTGTTACCTTGTTTTCTGGTGTTTCTTTCGGGCCGTCAAAGCTGTTCGGCTCGTAATATACGGACCCCCCGCCGTTGCCGTCAAAGCGCATTTGTCCATCGCGTTGATAGTTGTTTACTTCCACTTTCGGACGGTTGATTGGCAAGTGTTGATGGTTCGCACCGACACGGTAACGGGCTGCATCAGAGTAGGCGAACAAACGGCCTTGAAGCATTTTGTCCGGTGATGGCTCAATGCCCGGTACGAGTGTGCCAGGTGAGAATGTTGCCTGCTCTACTTCCGCGAAATAGTTTTCAGGATTGCGGTCAAGCACCATACGGCCAACTTCGATTAATGGATAATCTTTTTGTGACCAAACTTTTGTCACATCGAACGGATCCCATTTATAGGTGTCCGCATCTTCAAGCGGCATAATTTGGACGCACAATTTCCACGCAGGGAAGTCGCCATTCTCAATTGCGTTGAATAAATCTTCTGTATGATAATCCGGGTTCTCACCGGCAAGTTTTGCTGCTAAATTCACATCGAGGTTTTTAATCCCTTGCTCTGTTTTAAAGTGATATTTCACCCAGACACCTTCGCCTTTTTCATTTACCCATTTAAATGTGTGGCTGCCGAATCCATGCTGGTGGCGAAGTGTGGCCGGAATACCGCGGTCGGACATCAAAATGGTTACTTGATGAAGTGATTCAGGTGACAATGACCAGAAATCCCATACCGCTGTCGGGTTTTTTAAATGTGTCTTAGGATCACGTTTTTGTGTATGAATGAAGTCAGGGAATTTAATCGCATCGCGGATAAAGAACACCGGTGTGTTATTTCCGACCAAATCATAGTTGCCCTCTTCTGTGTAAAACTTGACAGCGAACCCACGCGGATCCCTTACTGTATCAGATGATCCACTTTCACCTGCCACCGTTGAGAAACGAATGAACATTGGCGTGCGTTTTCCAACTTCAGATAAGAAATCCGCTTTTGTATATTTCGCAATCTCGCCGTTCGTTACTTCGAAGTAACCGTGTGCGCCCGCACCTTTCGCATGTACAACGCGCTCAGGTACACGTTCGCGGTTAAAGTGCGCCAGTTTTTCAAGTAAATGAACGTCTTGGATTAAAGTCGGGCCGCGCTGGCCTGCAGTTTGAGAGTTTTGGTTGTCGCCGACCGGGGCTCCCCAGCCAGTCGTCAAACGATTGTTTTTTTCGATCAAATCAATCACCTCATAAGTTAATATTTTTGCTGATAATGTAATGATAACACTTCTCATGCGAAAGTCAATATTTATTTATAATAATTATAAATAAATATATTTTCTAAAATAATATCAATAATAAAATCTGATTTCTTATCAAACTTTAAACATTCTCTTAAGGTGTATTGGGAATCATTAGCTACTGTAATCGTAAAGATATAATCACAGTAAGAAAAACTAATATGTTCAATTTTTATGCTGTCTGACTTCCCATTATAATTAAGAATTCAAAAAAGGTTAAATAGGATCACTGTTCAGGAATCCTATTTAACCTTTAATCATTTATACTCTGAGGACAAACTCAAAAGACACTGCTCGAATTACCACGGCATTCCAATAACAATAAACAGCAGCCACGCAAACCCGGGACCAAATAAGATGAAAACGCCGGTTGTGATCAAAAGCTGTCTGAAAAACACTCTTTCTTTTATACCTTGAACATTTGCCAGCAGCAATGCGCCGGCGGAAGAAAGAGGACTTAAATCAACGATACTGGAAGAGGCAGAAATCGCTGAAATAACATTGATGGATGAAAGACTTGGATCTTGCAAAAGTGGCGTTCCAATCGGAATAATGGATGCCAAAAATCCTGTCGTTGACGCGAAAGCGGATACAAATCCGCCTACATATGAAACGGTAAGAGTGGCTAATAATGGATTGTTCATATCCGCGATTAATCCGGTTACATAAGCCATAACGCCCATTTTCTCCATTACTCCGACGTATGTCACGATCCCCATCACAAGAAAAATGACGCCCCATGGCATGTCTTTTAAAACGCTTCCCTGTTTAGAAGGAGCTAATAAAGCAAGTACTAGCCCAACAATAATAGCGGCAAAACCAATGTTAACGTTAAATCCAAGAGATAAAACCCCTAAGACGACAATCGCTGCAAGACAGGCAATTTTATATAAATCCAATTTATGTTTTCTTTTTTCTGACGGGTCATTTCCATTTGATTGGATGAGCTCCGCAGAAGATGCGATAAAGCCAAGAGTAGCCGGTTGATTTTTTAGAAGACGATGTCCTCCAAACATGACATAGGCGATCATGGCAATTAATCCAAAATAGATAAAGCAATTCACTAAAAGTAAAGCAGGAGAGTGCTCTAAATCCCTGGCTTGCATCCCGCCGTTGACAATAATTCCGAACACATTTAATGGAGAAAAGGAACCCGCCTGCATGCCCATAATAATCATAATGCTCATCATGAGCGGACTGATGTTATGTTTATGGGCTATTTTTAGTGCAATTGGAGCCAGCAGTGATACAACAGCAATTCCATACGTTCCTACAGCAGCTAAAACTAAACTTAAAGTAAATATAAGCCATGGTACAAGCCCAAGATTCCCATTCACTAACCGCAATCCTCCGTCAGCAATTAAATCGACGACGCCGCTTTTTTGAATGATGGCAAATAAATAAGTAATCCCCGCAATAAAGATAAACAATTCTACAGGAAATGCGCCATAAATCTCATCAATGCTCAGCCCGCTTACAAACGTGCCGACTAGAAATGCTGCAACAAACCCTAAAACGCCAATGTTGATTGGCAAAGTAGCACCAACAACAAAAATAATCAGAAGTACTAAAATTGCAATAATTTCAATGCTCATGTATATCCTCCCCAATTAAGAAATTGAACTTTGATGCTGGACATTAAGCGCTTTCATATTTCATTTCATAAATTAAATAATTGCGTGATGAAATGAAATCTTTTTAGGTTTCTTTGAAAAGTAGATAGCGCTTTCAAACGTGAGAATGCTGCCAGGAATTTAGGTTATTTATAAATTAATGGATATTTGTCTTTTATACAACACCAACATTCTTATATATGCAACAAGTAAAAATCTTTAAAATTTTTTGATTAATAAGTCTACTTTTTTCTTATAAAAATAACATTCCACAAATCTATTAATCTTCCTTTATTCATCTATAAAAATATAAGAAGCGGACGATAGAGACTGTTAAAAAGAAAAACAGAAAAAATGAGAAAAAATATTTTTGTTGCTTATAGAAGAACCGAGGAGTTGTATAGTGAATTTTTTTGCTTTATCATGAATTTCGAATAGTTTAAAAATTCTATTTTTTGAAAAGGAGGAGAACTTAATCGATGAAATTTACGTCTATCTTGGGAGCTTTGTTTAGTACCGGTGCCATTCGAGAACCTGAAGGATTGATTAAGAAGTTAATCATTTCTCTCGTTATCGGGATTACCATTTTTCAATTTTATGTTGTATTGTTTTCATCCATGGATCCGTTTTTACACAATGCCATTTTCATTACCTTTATGTTAGCGATTACCTTTATCGTGTTTTCATTTAATGCAAGCCAAAAAAATAATAAAATTCCTTTTTACGATATAGCCATCTCGTTAACCTTATTAGGTATCGGTATTTTTATGATCGTTAACTCTGAGCGGTTCCTTACCCGCTGGCCTTTAGCGGATCCATTAAGTACAACGGAATTAATCGTAGGAACAATCTTATTATTAATTGTTTTTGAAGTGACAAGAAGAACATTGGGAGCCGGAATGCTTGTTATTGTAAGCGCTTTAATGGCTTATGCGTTTTTCGGCCATCTCATCTCCGGTCCTTTCGGTCATGAGCAGTATAACCTCATGCAAATTGTTGACCAAATGGCTTATACGGTAAATGGAGTATTTGGCTCCATTGCAACGGTAGCAGCAACGTATGTTTTCTTCTTTGTTTTATTCGGTAATTTATTTAATGCATCAGGCGGGGGAGACTTTTTTTACGCTTTGTCCAAAGCCGTGACAGGACGGGTGGCAGGCGGACCCGCAAAAGTAGCGGTCATTTCCAGCGGATTATACGGTTCCATTTCAGGAAGTCCTACAGCAGATGTCGCCACTACAGGCTCATTTACCATTCCTTCAATGAAAAAAGTAGGTTATTCCGGTACCTATGCCGGAGCGATTGAGGCAACGGCGGCTACCGGAGGCAGTATCCTTCCGCCGGTTATGGGATCAGCCGCATTTCTTATGGCGGAAATGACAGGCATTTCATATACTTCGATCGCCCTTGCCGCTTTAATTCCAGGGCTATTGTATTACTTAGCCATTTTTAGTCAGGTGCATTTTCAAGCTAAAAAATTAAAGATGGCTGGTTATGATGACGAAACGCTTCCTACTGTAAGAGGCGTTATGAAATCAATGGGTCAATTTATGATCCCGATTGTTGTGCTGATTGTTTTCCTTGAACAAGGTTTTACACCAGTTCTCGGCGCTATCGCTGCTTCCATTGCAACGATTATCGTCAGTTATTTTAAAAAGGAAACGAGATTAACGCCTCGAAAATTGTTTGATACGATGGTTGAAACAACAACGCGTATTTCTCCATTAGTAGCTGTCTGTGCCGCAGCGGGGGTAGTTGCCGGTATTATTCAAGTGACAGGTCTCGGTGGAAAGTTTTCGAGTCTCATTCATGCGGCCTCCGGAGGAAGCGTTTTCATGACGATGGTGGTGACGATGCTTGTTTGTATTATTTTTGGAATGGGCATGCCAACACCTGCCGCGTATATTTTAACAGCCGTTTTAGCAGCGCCTATTATGATTGAAGTCGGTATTGATGTCATGCAGGCACATATGTTTATTCTTTACTACGCTTGTTTATCAGCAATCACACCGCCAGTGGCCGTAGCGGCTTATGCGGCAGCAGCCATAGCGGATGCCAACCCGATGAAGATAGGATTTTTAGCCTGCCGCTTAGGACTGGTAGCCTTTATCATTCCATACATGTTTGTCTATGATCCTTCTTTATTACTGATCGGTTCCACTCTCAATATTGTGATAGCGGTCCTGACGGCAATCGTTGGTGTTATTTCGTTAGCTGCCGGCTTGGAAGGATGGTTCGGAAAAACACTTCATGGTTGGGAAAGAGCAATAGTGGCAGTATGCGGGATCCTCATGATTTATCCGGAATATATAAGCAGCATTATCGGCTTAATAGGGGTGTCTCTAATACTTGGGACAAAATTCCCTGCGCTTGTGAAGGATTTCAAAGAAGCCGGAAAAGCGAACACAGTAAGTGAAGTTGCCGTAGATGACACCACAGGCGGTCAGAAAATTTCGAGTTAAAAGTGATCACACGAAAAAATTAAATTTTAGAATAGGGGGAGTTAAGATGAAAAAAAGATTTCTAAAAAGCATGGTTGCGCTTATGTCTTCTGCAGTGATTTTGGCGGGCTGCAGCAGCAGCACGGAGGAAGGGACAGCTGAATCATCAAATGGCAGCGAAAATCTGAAAGTTACGATCGCGGGTGGATCTGCAGGCGGCTTGTGGAGTACAATCGGTGAAGGAATCGGAGAAACGATCAAACGTACACATGATGGAGCTACTTTTACGTATCAGCCTGGCCAAGATGGAGCTAATATTATAACTGTCGACTCCAAACAGGCGGACTTTGGCATTGTCAGCTCTGCCGCTGTAAAATGGGCATATGAAGGAGAAGCGCCTTATCCAAAAAAGGTTGATAAACTGCGCACTGTTGCTTTTCTGCATGCCATGCCGTATCACTTCATTGTGAGTGAAGCATCAGGTATAAATTCCATCGAGCAAATTACGGAAGAAAAAATCCCGTTTGACGCGGCTGTCAATACGAAAGATTCCCCGATGGAAATGTCCAACCGTATTGTATTTGAAAGCTATGGTACAAGCTACGAGGACATTGAAAAAAATGGCGGGAAAATTCAGTTCATCGCTCCAAGTAAATCAAATGACCAAATTAAAGACAAAAAATTGGATGGAACCATTTCTCCATTGCCAACGCCGGCCGGCAATCTTGTGGAATTGAGTACGAATACACCGATTAAACTTTTGCCTATTTCAGATAAAGCCGTGAAGGAAGCGGAAGAAAAGCTGGCGGCCAAACCATACACAATTAAAGCCGGCACTTACTCATTTGTTACAGAAGATATTCCTACTTTTACAATCGACACGGTTTTAGTGACGAGTACAGACGTTTCTGAGGAAGTTGTATATGAAGTCACGAAGTCGATGTACGAACAATTAGATTATTTATACTCTGTCCATCAATCATTTAAAGACATTACAAAAGAAACGATTACAGACGTCACAGGTGCCCCTTTGCATCCGGGAGCAGAAAAATTTTATAAAGAGATTGGGATTTTAGAATAATATCATCGAGACCTCCTTTTGTCTGAAGCCCTTCACATGCTGATCGGCTTCAGACAAGCTTTATAAATGTAATGACAGATCAGGGCGTTTTACATAGTTTCTTAACAGAAGGAGGGGAAGGATGAAAAAACTGCAAAATAATGCCTATATTCTATTGATTTTCAGTACTTTATTTTGGGGTGGAAATGCCGTAGCGGGAAAATATTTAGCAGGCTCAATTCCGCCAGTGACCATTTCATTTATCCGTTTGGCGATTTCTTTATTGATCGTATTGCCGTTTATCTTTCCTTTATTAAAAAGGGAAGCATCCGCAGCGCGAAAAAATGTAAAGGTATTATTCATTTTGTCGATTACAGGTGTAATCGGCTATAATTTATTAAGTTACTGGGCGCTGAATTACACCACTGCGATCAACAGCAGTTTGCTGAACAGCACAAGTCCGCTGTTCATCTTTTTATTATCGTACCTCTTGATCGGTGAAAAAATAACCTGGAAATATACATTATCTATTATTCTTTCTATGACAGGCGTTATGATTGTGATTACACGGGGTTCAATTGAACGGCTTCTTTCTCTCCAATTTAATGCGGGGGATCTGATTATGCTGCTTGCCGTCACGATGTGGGCTTTTTATTCTATCCTGGTAAGGGATGCATCAAAAAAAATGTCTTCTCTCGGCATTTTTGGCTATAGCCTTTTAATTGGTTTTATTTTAATGATTCCGGCTTCCATTATTGAATTATCCTTCGTTCCAATGGACAGGATTGGATTAACAGAATGGACTGCACTTTTTTATTTAGGTATTTTTCCTTCCATTTGTTCTTTCTTATTATGGAATCGTGCCGTTGCTTTAATCGGCCCATCAAGGTCATCTATTTTTATGAACTTAACACCTGTTTTTGGCGCGTTGATTGCCTTCTTTGTTTTGGGAGAAAGAATCACCGTTCCGCAAATCATTGGCGGTGCTTTGGTCTTCATCGGCGTTCTTTATTCATCTTTAAAGAGAAAGGAATTTACGCCGAAAAACATTATGGTTGAAAATCAGGTGAATTCGAAGTAATCCATTGTTTTATTAATATAGAAGAGAAAGGAGAATGAAAGATGGGAGAAATGCTGGCGCTGCTGTCAATGGTGTTGTTTTCTGCCAATATTATATTGACAAAAGTAGCAATTGCCCGATTGGATTTAAATCTGGGGTTTCTTATCTCAGTAGGTGTGAATGTTTTATTTGCTTTTTTTCTTTTTTTCATTCAAGTTCTCTTTTTTGAAGCGGGAGATTTAGCCTGGCATACGAAAGGCTTTTTTTTATTTTTGCTGGCCGGATTATTTGGCACCTATTTAGGAAGATGGTTTTTCTTTGAAACAATAGCGAAGCTGGGGCCAACAAGAGCCAGTGCCTTTCAGGTGACAAACCCGATATTCACAACGATCATTGCCTGGATATTCCTCAACGAGCAATTAAGTGCAGGAGACTTATCTTCTATTGTACTGATCCTTTTTGGCTTATTTCTGGTCTCATACATTCCACAGCGTTCGCTGAAAAAGGAAATAACACAACGAAATAAAATGTTACGCTTTCAAACCTTTCCCGACTTATCACTTAAAGGACTGGTTCAATCAGGTGTCCTTGTCGCGCTGCTTAGTTCGTTTTCTTATGCGATTGGCAATGTGATTAGAGGGGCCGCTATTATTAACTGGGACCAGCCTATTTTAGGAGGAGCACTCGGCGCGCTGCTTGGCTTTATACTGCATGCGGCTTCAAGCAAGAATAAACGTCATTTTTGGCGCCAGGTAAAAGCCGCTGACAGAAGCGGTGTATGGATGTACGTAATTAGTGGAATTATCACTATTTCCGCTCAAATTTCTGTTATTGCCTCTATGCGCTATATTCCTATTTCTGTCGCCAATCTTATTACACTGTCTACACCGATTCTCGTAACGCCGGTCAGTTATTTCCTTTTTAAAAACCAAGAGGGGATTACTTTTAAAACATTAATGGGAATCGCTTTCGTGTTGAGTGGATTAGTCATTATTGTCTTATAAAGCAGTTTCATAAGCAAATTACTGTATGCAGAATGCCGTTTCATGTAAAATGTTTTATATAGAGGACTATAGTTCTTTAATGAGCAACCAATGGAGGGGAGGGGCATTATGGGGAACGAAATCAATCAAAACTACCTGCTTTCTTCTGTGAAGAATGCACTTCTGATTATGCGCAGCTTTACGATTGATGAGCCCGAAAAAAAAGTAACCGATTTAGCTAATTCATTGAATTTAGGGAAAAGTACCGTCAGCCGTTTATTGTCTACGCTGGCCAGTGAAGGTTTTGTCGTAAAAAACCCTGAAACAAATAAATATCGCTTAGGCTTGACGATTTTGAATTTAAATACGATTGTGACCACCAATCTTGAAATTAATCGGGAATCACAGCCTATTTTGAAAGAACTGGTAAATGATATAGGGGAAACAGCACATGTTGCTGTTTTGGAAGAGAATGAAGTTGTTTATTTGTATAAAGTCGATTGTAAGCATCCGGTGCAAATTTTAACCCATATCGGGAAAAGGAATCCGGTTCATGCGACCAGTTCGGGGAAAGTTCTTTTAGCACATCAATCAGAGGATACGATTCGTAAGTACATAGAGAACGGTTTGTACGGCTACAAAGCCAATACTATTACGGACCCGGATAAGCTGCGGGATACGTTAAACCTCGTCAAAAAACAAGGATATGCGACCAGCTCGGAGGAACTTCTTGAAAGCGTCGCCTCTGTAGCAGCGCCAATACGTGATTATACAGGTAAAGTGGTATACTCCGTTTCCGTTACGGGACCTGTGCATCGTATGAATCCAAAAAACCCCGCGCTGATTAACAGAGTCATAAAAGCGGCAAAGGAAATTTCTGAAAACCTGGGCTGCTGGAATTATGACCGTTGAAGAATGAATTCATCAAGCACTAAAAAAACGTTACCGCCCTTCTAAAGAAGGAAGCGGTAACGTTTTTTATCTATTATATGGCTTGTTTTTGCTCGAAGGTAATCACAGCGTTCCAGCTTCCGGAAGACTGTCCGGCAGCTCCAATCGTCGCTTCATCGTTTTGATCGATCATGCCGAGCAGCATAGCCAGATGGCGTCCGCCTGATTCTACACCTGCAAGACGGGCATATTGCGGCAGCATATTGTAAGCAGAATCATAGTCTTTATTGGCAATGAACTGTAAAAATTCTTTATCCAATGCGTGTTCAGAGAAAGTTGGCTTATTTTCACGGCCTCTCACAAGGTTGTGGGAAAGAGCGCCGCTGGAAACAAATACGATGTTTTTCGGACTTTCATCCAATACCTTTTTAATCGTTTTGCCCCATTCATATGTTTCCTGTAAAGATGCAGCAAGCGTAACCGATAAATTAATGACCGGAATATCTTCATCCGGAACAAGATAGCGCAATGGAACAACACTTCCGTAGTCCCAAACATAGTATGGATCATTAACGGAAACCGCTTTAATGCCGCTTTGCTCTCCCGCTGCCACGAGTTGTGCGGCAAGATCCGCATCTCCCGGCCAGAAGTAAGGGACGTCTTTAATTAAATCAGGACATTCAAATGCAGTCAGCACTCCTTTATGCTCCGGTGTTGCATCCACGTAATGAAAGAAGGTAGACGGCCAATGACAGGAAACAAGCACGATGACGTCGGGTTTCAGCGATTTGATTTTATTCGCTGTTTTTTTCATGTCCTCCACCATTTCCTGCTGGAAGCTTGGTGCATTTTCTTCATGACAGATGCTTGGCACATGTGGTGCCAGCATGCTAAATAAAATCGGCATTTTTATCCCTCCTGAGCAAATTATTTATTGACTATTTTCGACATCGGGACACCAGCCCGGCCCCAATGCGTTTTTGGGATTTCCGTTACAACCACACGAACGGATTCGTGTGGTGCTTCAAGTGTGGCGGCAACGGTATCAGTCATATTTTTAATTAGATCTTCCACTTTCTCGGGCGGTCTGCCTTCGAGAATTTGTATATTCACAATCGGCATTGTTTTTTCTCCTTTATGCTTCTACTTTAAATGTAACATCTTGAAAACCATCGAATTTGCCGATTACTTGATCTCCTTCGGCAAGCATGACAGCTCCGGTAATTCCACCGGATAAAATGACGTCACCTTCACGAATTTTTTCACCTTTTTTGGAGAGCATATTCGCAAGCATCGCAATGGAATTAGCAGGGTGTCCCAATACGGCAGCACCTGCACCAAGCTCTTTGATCTCCCCATTAATGGACATCGTGACACCAACTAAATCAAGATCAAGAGCGGTAGGTTTTTTTAATGAATTTCCTAAAACAACTCTGGATGTCGACGCGTTATCTGCAACAACATCCGGAAGTGTAAAGTTGAAGTTTTCATAACGGCTGTCGATGATTTCAAGAGCCGGCACGACATATTCCGTCGCTGCAAGCACTTGGGCACCGGTAATACCAGGGCCTTCGATATCTTTTCCGATCACAAATGCAATTTCAGCTTCCACTTTTGGATGGATAAGGTCACGCAAATGGACTGTTCCGCCATCCTCGATCAGCATATAATCAAAAACGTATCCATAAATAGGCTCATCCACATTCATCTGCGTCATTTTTGCCCGGCTTGTGAGGCCCATTTTCGGGCCAATGATTTTTCGTCCTTCTGCTTGCTTGATTTTGACAATTTCTTCTTGAACAAGATATCCTTCTTCGACGGTAAGATCATTTTTGAGTGTTGCTGTCACTCTTGGTGTTTCATACTTTTCTATTTCGGCTTTCACGAGGTATTCAGCTATTTCTTTATACGTTGCTGGCATAATGGCTCCTCCTATTTAGCAATCAAGCTGTTCTTTTGTTTGGCAAGTTCGGCTGCGACATCAAAAATCATATCTTCCTGTCCGCCGACCACTTTTTGTTTTCCGAGTTCAATCAAAATGTCACGTGAATCAACTCCAAATTGCTGAGCAGCCCGCTCGGAGTGGAGTAAAAAGCTTGAATATACGCCTGCATAGCCGAGCACGAGAGATCCTTTTGTGATCTCCTGCGGTTTTTCTAAGATCGGTGCCACCAAATCTTCGGCAATATCCATCATTTTATAAAGGTCAATTCCTGTTTGAATGCCCATGCGTTCAAGAACCGCGACAAGCACTTCTGTTTGTGTGTTGCCTGCTCCGGCTCCGAGACAGCGGATACTGCCATCAATCCGGTCGGCGCCTTCTTGAATAGCGGCAAGTGTATTCGCCATCGCAAGTGATAAGTTGTTGTGGGCGTGGAAGCCAATATTCACAGATAACTCACTTTTCAGTCTGCGGATACGTTCTGCTGTTTCATGAGGAAGCAATGCACCGGCTGAATCCACAATGTAGACTGTATCGGCGCCGTAGCTTTCCATTAATTTCGCCTGCTCTGTCAGTTTTTCCGGAGACGCCATATGAGACATCATCAGAAAACCGACTGTTTCCATTCCTAATTCTTTTGCACGTGAAATATGCTGCGGCGCAACGTCTGCTTCGGTCACATGAGTAGCCACACGAGCCATTTTCGCTCCCAGTGAGGCTGCTTCATTTAGATCGCTCACCGTACCGATTCCAGGGATCAGCAATACAGCGATTTTCGCTTGATCAACAGCTGAAACAGCCGCTTCAATAAGCTCCATTTCATTTGTTTTGGATAATCCATATTGGAGAGAGGACCCGCCTAGGCCGTCCCCATGTGACACTTCAATGTAAGGAACACCGGCTTTATCCAGCGCGCCGGCAACAGAGGCAACCTGCTCTGTCGTATATTGATGACGAATCGCGTGGCTTCCATCACGCAGCGCCACTTCGGTAATCGTTACTTTTTTATTTGTCTCCATTGTATTCTCTCCTTTCTATTTGTCGTTACACAATGGCCTTAATTTTATGTTTCGCTAATTCTTCTGCTACTTTTACTGCAGCAGCCGTCATAATATCGAGATTACCAGAGTAAGCAGGCAAGTAGTCACCCGCACCTTCCACTTCAATGAAAACGGTTACCTTGTTATCCTCGAAAATTGGTTCCTGTTTCAAACGATAACCCGGCACATACGATTGGACTTCTTTTTCCATCTTTTTAATGGAGCGGATAATATCATCTTTTTTTACATTATTTCCATCTACCAGTGCATGAACCGTATCACGCATCATAATAGGGGGTTCAGCGGGATTTAAAATGATAATGGCTTTTCCTTTTTCTGCTCCGCCGATTTTTTCGATTCCGCCTGCCGTTGTTTTTGTAAATTCATCGATATTTGCACGCGTTCCAGGACCCGCACTGTCACTTGAAATGGTAGCAACAATTTCTGCGTAAGTTACGGATTGAACACGGTCAATGGCATGTACCATAGGAATCGTCGCCTGTCCGCCGCATGTAATTAAATTGATATTGTCTGCCTGCAAATGTTCCGTTATATTAACCGGCGGCACAACGAGAGGACCCACTGCAGCAGGTGTAAGATCCAATACTTGTTTGCCCGCAGCTTTCAATTTTTTCGCATGGCGGATATGTGCTTTCGCGGAAGTCGCATCAAAAACAATGTCCGCAAGTTCCGGGCGCTCCAAAAATCCGTCAATGCCGTTATCAATTGTTTCATAACCGAGTGCTCTTGCTTTTCTCAATCCATCGGAGTTCGGATCGATACCGATGACCGTTGTCAGTTCGAGTACCTCAGAACGTCCCAGCTTGATCATTAAGTCCGTTCCGATATTACCGGAACCGAGTACAGCAACTTTTATTTTATCCATAAAGAAACCCCTTTCATTCTGTGAAATGAACACTTACTTGTCCAATATGAGCAAATCTAGCAGTGAATACATCGCCGGCTTTCGCGTCAATCGCCGCTGAGAGGGCGCCTGACAAAATAACTTCTCCGGCTTCAAGCGCGATATCAAATTCCGCCAGTTTATTGGCAAGCCATGCGACACAGGATACAGGATTGCCCAGTGCTGCGGCGCCAACTCCTGTGTTGACAACTTCTCCATTTTTCTCAAATACGACGCCAATCATCTCAAGGTCGATTTCCGCCGGATCTGCCGGTTTTCCGCCGAGAATATAAAGTCCTGAAGAAGCGTTGTCGGCGACCGTATCTGCCAGTTTAATTTTCCAATCGCGGATGCGGCTGTCCACAACTTCCAGTGATGGAACGATATATTCTGTTGCTTTGATGACATCAATCGGCGTGATGCCCGGACCTTTAAGCGTTTTCTTTAATACGAAGGCAATTTCCGCTTCTACCTTTGGCTGAAGCAGCCGCTGGACTGAAATGGCCCCGCCGTTCTCGACAACCATATCATCGAGAAGGTGACCATAATCCGGCTCATCTACACCAAGAAGATTCTGCATCGCTTTTGATGTAAGGCCAATTTTTTTGCCGGTTATTTTCCGTCCGGCTTTCACTTTTTCAGCAATCGTTTCAAGCTGTACGTAATAAGCATTTTTTACATCAAAATCATTGATCACTTCTGTAAGAGGGTTTGTGCCGTTTCTTGTTTCTTCAGCTTCTAATAGAAGGTTTGAATATTCTTTAATTTGTGTCATTGGATGACCATCCTTTTTACAATTTAATCGTAATATTTGACAGTTCAGAATAGAAATCAAGGCTGTGCATGCCGCCAGTTCGGCCGATTCCGCTGTGTTTCATGCCGCCAAATGGTGTGCGCAGGTCACGCAGGAACCATGTATTTACCCAGACAATTCCAGCTTCTACTGCGTGGGAAACGCGGTGGGCACGACGCAGATCATTCGTCCAGATGGTAGCGCTTAAACCATAATGCGTGTCGTTTGCCTGAGCGATGACTTCTTCTTCTGTATCAAACGGCAGGACCGTTACGACCGGGCCGAAAATTTCTTCTCTTACACATCTTGAATTTCGGTCAAGTCCCGTTAAAATCGTCGGCTCAAGGAAGTAGCCTTTTTCTAAGCCTTCCGGACGGCCTCCGCCAGTTAAAATATTGGCGCCGTCTTCACGGGCAATATCAATGTAGCTGTTTACGCGATCATAGTGCTCTTTGCCGACAAGTGCGCCGACATTTGTCTCTGATTCAAGAGGATGGCCCACTTTTAATTTGCGTGTCTCTTCTGTGAATTTCTCAAGGAATTTTTCATAGGCTGGACGCTCGACATAAATACGGGAGCCGCATAAGCATACTTCACCTTGATTGATAAAGCTTGAGCGGATCGTTGTTTCCACGACTTCATCCAAATTCGCATCCGCAAAAATAATATTCGGGTTTTTACCGCCCAATTCAAATGATAATTTTTTCAAGGAAGGAGCAGAGGCCTTCATGATAGCTGAGCCTGTGCCCGGCTCTCCAATAAATGAAATCGCATCAACATCCGGATGCTCTGAAATCGCACCGCCGGCTGAGTTTGGCCCGAATCCGTGAACAAGGTTCACAACGCCGTCCGGAACGCCCGCTTCTTTACAAATTTCCATCAATACTGTCGCTGTCATTGGTGTCCATTCTGCTGGTTTAATAACCGCTGTATTTCCCATGCCGAGACAAGGCGCCAGCTTCCATGTTAAAAGAAGGAGAGGTAAATTCCACGGTTTAATAATGCCGACAACACCAACCGGGCGTCGGTATGAGTAATGAATCGCCTGATCATCCTGCTGCTGCGCTTCATTATTGATTGAAATAATATAATCGGCAAAGAAATGAAAATTGTACGCCGCACGTGGAACATCAATTTTGTTGGCAAGAGAAAGCGGCTTTCCTGTGTCATAGGATTCTAAATGAGCCAGTTCGTCTTGTCGTTCCAAAATCAAATCGCCGATTCGACGAAGAATTTTTGAACGCTCCGTTAACGTCATTTTTTTCCACGGACCGTCAAGCGCCCGCCGTGCTGCCGCAACTGCAAGATCCACTTCTTCTTTTCCGCCTTCTGCAACAGTGCCCAACACTTCTTCTGTAGCCGGGTTAATGTTTTCAAATGTTTTTTTATTAAGCGAGTTGGTGAATTGTCCATTAATAAAATGCAAGCAATTAATTGGCTCTGTTCTTCCTGTACCTGTTGTTGAACCGTTATTTTTCAATGAAGGTGTTGACACGTTTATCCCATCCTTTATTCTGAATTTTTCAACTTCTTAATCTATGTTAATCAATAAAATTTCGCTATACAACACTCAAGTTCTTCTATGTGCAACAAATGACAAAAAAATAAAATATTCAATATTTTCTTTTCATCATCCGTTGAATTTGATATATTTTCTCCCATAAACGTTTGAAAATTGCTGAATGTGAAACTAGGGGGTGAAAAAATGAGTGAAGAACAACTTCTTTCATCAGTAAAAAATGCGCTCCGTATTTTACGAAGCTTTTCCATGGAAGAACCTGAGAAAAAGGTCAATGAATTGGCGGAATCACTCGGAATGAATAAAAGTACGGTCAGTCGGATGATGACAACACTGGCCAGTGAAGGTTTTGTTTATAAGGATCAAAAAACGAAAAAGTACAGGCTTGGCATTTCAGCTTTAGCGTTAAGCGGCATTGCAAGCAGTCAACTTGATATATCCCGTGAATCTCAATCTGTTTTAAAAGAACTCGTTGAGACAATTGAAGAAACCGTTCATTTATCCGTTCTTGATCAACTGGAAGTGATGTATTTGGAAAAAGTTGAATGTCAGCAGCCGGTTCGCGTCTTAACGTATGTAGGCGGCCGAAACCCTGCCTACTGTACAAGTGCGGGGAAAGTCATCCTGGCTTTTTCGGAAAAAAGTCTTACGGAAAAAGTAATCGCTGACGGGCTGAAGTCGTATACCGAATACACGATAACGGACCCGGCGGATCTGTATGAGCATCTTGAGCAAATTCGTGAGAGCGGTTATGCATACAGCATTGAAGAGCTTCAAGAAGGTGTCACCTCTGTGGCGGCTCCTGTATTTGACCATACAGGCTCGATTGTTGCAGCGCTGTCGGTAGTGGGTCCAAAGCAGCGCATTCAACCGCATAAAATTCCCGTTTTTGCAAAAAGAATTTCCATTGCCGCCGTGGAAATTTCCGCCCGATTAGGGTATCGCTGCACGGTTGATCATGAGGAAACGATGAATAATATGTTTTAAAAAATAAAACAAACGAACTGAGGAGGAAATAACGTTATGCATGATTTTCACACACATTTTATACCAGAAGAGGTTTCGAAATGGCTTCAAGAACAAAAAGAAAGCGTGAAAGCGGAGTGGAAAAACACAGACAATCATAAAACATTTCTGACGGTGAATGGAAAATGGGGATTTGAACTGAAGGATACATTTACTGATTATAAGCGGTATAAAGAAGAGCAAGAAAAAGCGGGTGTCACTCATCCGGTTATTTCCCCGGTTCCGCAATTATTTTTATATGAACTCCCAACAGACATCACGGCAGAATTAGTCACGGTATACAACCAGTCGCTTGCAGGGCTTGTTCAGGCAGAGCAAAACCAATTATCCGCATTCGCTACTGTCTCTCTGTCCAGTCCGGAACTCGCGGCTGAGCAATTGCGAAGCGCAATGAACAATGGATTGATTGGCGCAATTATCGGTCCGAATGCGGATGGACGAATGCTGACGGACCCTTATTTCACTCCTTTCTTTGAAGAAGCAGACCGGCTTGGGGCCATTCTCTTTATTCATCCGCTTCTTTGTGAAGATCCCCGGCTGAAGAAAAGAAAAATGCCGAATCTGATTGGTGTACCGTGGGAAACAACAGTTTGCGCCACAGATTTGCTGCTGGGCGGAATGCTGGACAAATACATGAACATCAAATTTTTATTGGCTCATGGCGGCGGGTTTTTACCGTATCAAATCGGGCGTTTAAATAAAGGCGCCTCGCAATGGCCGGATGTTTCAGGCGTTTTGGAGGCTGCTCCCGAAGAATATTTAAAGCGTTTTTGGTTTGATTCTGTTCTCTGGCATCCCGAAGCACTGAATTTTCTGATTCAAACAGTGGGAGAGGAGCACGTAGTTCCCGGATCTGATTTTCCTTTTGACCTATGCGTCTGGCCGCCGGAAGCAAAAACAGATAAAGGATCCGCCATCCTTTTACGCGAGCCTGGAAAATAAAAATAGAGAAAAAAGAAAAATAAAGCCATTTTGTTGCATATAAAAGAACTAGGTGGTTGTATATAGAACACTTTCTGTTTTAGAATGAAATTACACAAAATAAAATAGAGGTGATCAAGCGGAAATTTTAAAATCTGATTATTGTAAATATTCTTTAAAATGGAAGCGTATACAGATGGTTGTTACATGAATGAAAAGGCTGAATAAAGCGTTGGAAAAAATTTGACCAAAAGGAGAGCTGAACCATGTTAAGCAAAGAACAAAACAAAGCTTTGACTCAAGTTGGATCCGGAGAGCCGATGGGGGAGCTTTTAAGAAGATATTGGCACCCAATTGCCGCAAGTACGGAAGTTGAAAAAATCGGTACAATCAAAAAATTGAAAATCCTGGGTGAAGATCTTGTATTATATCGTGATAAGTCAAACAACCTTGGTTTAGTGGCAGACCGTTGTGCCCATCGGGGTGTATCTCTTGAATATGCGATTCCGGAAGAATGCGGATTGCGCTGTCAATATCATGGCTGGTTATATGATAAAACCGGTCAGTGTGTAGAACAGCCAAATGAACCGGAAGACAGCACATTTAAAAACCGGATTAAAATTTCAGGATATGAAGTGCAGGAATTGGGCGGTTTGGTGTTTGCTTATATGGGTCCTGCCCCTGCTCCTGAATTGCCAAAATGGGATTTGTTTGTTCAAGACAACGTAATTCGTACTATCGGATATGCGGTAATCCCATGCAATTGGGTGCAAATTATGGAAAACTCGTTGGATCCAACGCATTTGGAATGGCTGCATGGGCACTATTTTGAACATATTTTCGAACAGCAAGGCCGCCCGCAGGACGAATGGCCGATTACAAAGCATCATTTGAAGATTGGATTTGATGAGTTTGAGTATGGAATTATTAAACGCCGCGTGCTGGAAGGGCAGACAGAAGAAAATGAAGATTGGGCAGTCGGTCATCCAATTGTTTTTCCAAACTACTTAAGGGTCGGAGACAGCGGAGCTCACTCTTTCCAAATTCGGGTTCCAATTGATGAAACCCATACATTGCATTTCTGGTATACATGCTTTGTACCGGCAGAAGGGGTTAAAGTGCCGGAAAATTACCCGATTACGTTCTATGAATGCCCGATTTATGATGAGAACGGAAAGTTTGTAACAGATTATATCGATGGACAGGACATGATGGCGTGGATCACACAGGGGCCTATTGCGGATCGCTCTGTAGAACGTCTTGGCACGTCGGATAAAGGGATTATCATGTACCGTCAAATGCTCAAGAGAGAGCTGAAGAAGATGGAAAACGGGGAAGATCCTAAATGTACGATTCGTGACCCGAAAGAAAATACGTATATTGAATTGCCGCAGGAAGAAGATAAATTCAGTGAAGGCGGTTTATTGTCAGGGGTAGCCGTTCACTGGAATACAAGATATGCACCGAACCTGACGGAAATTATTGAAATTTGTAAAGGCGGAACTGTTACGTCAAATGTATAACATTCTATGAAGGAGCCTCTCTTATGAAGGGAGGCTGCTTCTCCCCTTATTCAGGAGGTTTTTAAAATGGCGGAGAAGAACAATTACGAAATGAAATTAAAATACTGCCCGAACTGCGGAGAGTCTCTTTTAAAACCAAACAGTCTTTTAAATGAATATTGGATTTCAGAAGACACGGCCTACTTTTGCTGGTGCGAAGTGTGTTCGTGGAGAGGCGAAATTATTGAAATAAAGCGTGTGACGGCTCCAGAATTAGCTACATCATAATAAAGGTGTGAAATGAATGAATAACGCATTGGAAGAGCTTAGAGAAAAAGTCGCTTTATCATGCCGGATTTTAGCGATGGAAGGTTTAGTAGATGAAACGTTGGGTCATGTCAGCGCCCGTATTCCGGGAGCGGATGAAATGTTTATCCGCTGCCGCGGCGAATCGGAAAAAGGAGTCAGATACACGGCCGTTGACGCGATTAGACGCGTGGATTTCGATGGTCACGGTGAAGATTTGCAAGGTGTATATCATGTGCCGAAAGAGCTTTCCATACATGGTGAAATCATGAAATCACGTCCGGAAGTCGGCTGCGTTATTCATGCCCATCCGCCGGCTGCGCTTATTTGCGGGATAACGGATCTGGAATTTCAGCCGATCTTCGGCGCATTTAATATACCCGCAATGCGAATGGCGCTTGAGGGTGTTCCTGTTTTCCCGAGATCCTATTTAGTGACACGGCCGGAATTGGCAGCACCTATGATTGAAACGATGGGGAATAAAGACGTTTGTTTAATGAAAGGGCACGGAATTACGGCTGTAGGCGCTACGGTGGAAGAAGCCACAATCAATGCCTTGAATTTTAATACATTGGCAAAAGTGACAATGGAAGTGGAAAAAATGGGCAAAAAAGCTCAGCCGATTTCAGAAGAAGATATTGCGGAATTACCGGATTTAGGGACAAAGTTTAATGCGAAATGGGTCTGGCAGTACTATGTGAAAAAATTACATGAACAAGAAAAATAATTTGCAGGAGAGGAGCCGAATTATGCCTTCAGAGAAAAAAAGTTTAAATATAGGTATTGTAGGATTAGGAATTGCCGGTGCATCCATGATTCCGGCTGTTCTGGCTCATCCCCATGTCAACTTAGCTGCAGCGGCCACAAGAAATCAAGAACGTCTTGATAAATTTGCCAAAGATTATAACGCAAAAACATACTATACAATTGATGAATTATGCAAGGATCCGGAAATCGATGCGGTCTATATCGCGACACCGACAGAGCTCCATACGGAACATGTGCGGATTGCAGCCGAAGCGAAAAAACATATTATTGTTGAAAAACCGTTGGCTGTTACTTTGGAAGAAGCAGAAAACATGATTGACCTGGCAGACAAAAACGGTGTTTATCTGATCGTTGGACATTCCCACAGCTTTGAACCGCCAATTCAAAAAATGAAGGAAATTATCGACAGCGGAAAGCTTGGAAAAGTGCTAATGATCCATAACTGGTACTACAATGACTGGATTTACCGCCCGAGAACGCCGGAAGAGTTGAAAACGGAGCTTGGTGGAGGCGTTACATATCGGCAGGGATCGCATCAATTTGATATTATCCGCCTTTTAGGAGGAGGGGAGGTCCGAAGTATTCGTGCTGTGACCAATATTTCAGATCCATCCAGACCGACAGAAGGAAATCACACTGTCTTTTTAGAATTCGAAAATGGCATCCCGGCAACGGCTGTGTACAATGGATATGATCATTTCCATACAACGGAACTGACATATAACATCGGAGAAGGCGGCCCGTTATCAAATTCAGGTGTATATGCGCAAGCCCGCAGAACAATAAAAGAAACAAGTTCGCCGGAAGATGAAGTAGCGTTAAAAGTAGCTGCCGGTTACGGCGGTAGCCGTTCTAAAAATTACCAAGACGCAGAAAAGCATCATCCGTTTTTCGGTTTAACGATTGTGAGCTGTGAAAAAGGGGATATTAGACAAAGCCCGGAAGGTTTAACGGTTTATGGAGAAGACGAAAAATATACCGTGACCATTCCTATGGAAGAAACCGGAAGGCTTAATGTCATGAACGAATTATACGAAGCGGTTGTCAAAGGGATAAAGCCGATCCATGATGGACGGTGGGCTAGAGCCAATCTGGAAGTATGTATAAAAGCCATTCAATCATCAAAGGAAAGAAAAGAACTATATTTAAACTATCAAGTTCCGGTCAAAGAGCCAGTTGAAAGTGAATTGTAATGGTTTCATCAGAATATAAATCAGGGGTGAACAGGAATGCAGGAAAATGAAAAAGTATTTGATATTACGATTATTGGCGGCGGACCGGTTGGCATGTTTACGGCTTTTTATGCGGGAATGCGGCAGGCGACCGTTAAAATTATTGAAAGTCTGCCACAATTGGGCGGCCAGCTTTCTGCTTTATATCCTGAGAAATATATTTATGATATCGCGGGATTTCCAAAGGTTCGTGCCCAGGAGCTCATCGATAACTTAAACGAGCAAATGAATCTTTTTAAAGACAATACGACTCTTTGCCTTGGACAGTCGGTCCAGCATATTGAGAAAAAAGATGGTATTTTCACCCTCAAAACAGAAGATGAAACACATTATTCGAAATCTATTATTATTACGGCTGGAAATGGCGCGTTTCAGGCAAGAAAGCTGCCAATCGAAGTGCCGGAAAAGCTGGAAAGTGCCAATGTGCATTATTTTGTAAATGATTTAAATCGCTTTGCCGGCAAGAAAGTCGTTGTATTTGGCGGCGGAGATTCGGCTGTTGATTGGGCATTAATGCTGGAGCCAATTGCTGAAAAAGTAACGCTTGTCCATCGGCGCGACAAATTCCGCGCGCATGAACATAGTGTCACCCTGCTGGAACAATCGAAAGTAGAGATTGTCACGCCGTATGTACCGGTCCGCTTAGAAGGCGAGAATGCCGTGGAAAAAGTGATCCTCGAAGAAGCGAAAGGAAATGGCGGGAAAGAGATTGAAGTGGATGATGTGCTTGTCAACTACGGCTTTGTTTCGTCATTGGGGCCAATTAAAGGCTGGGATCTTGCTATTGAAAGCAATTCCCTTGTCGTGAACTCCAGAATGGAAACCAATATTGAAGGCATTTATGCTGCCGGCGATATTTGTACGTATGAAGGAAAAATTAAACTGATTGCAACAGGTTTTGGAGAGGCTGCAACGGCCGTAAGTAACGCCAAAGTGTATATCGAGCCATCAGCAAAAGTACAGCCATTGCACAGCACAAGTTTAATGGAAAAAAAACAAGATAAAACATTGGTTTAACATCCGATTCAACTATCAATACAGGAGGTCATAATGATGTCAAAATTTACGTGGGTAGATCAAGATACGTGTATTGCTTGCGGAGCGTGCGGAGCAGCTGCTCCAGAGATTTATGATTATAATGACGAAGGAATTGCATATGTTATTTTGGACGATAACCAAGGTACTTGTGAAGTTCCGGATGAATTATTGGACGAAATGGATGACGCACTGGAAGGCTGCCCGACTGAATCCATTAAAGTAGCGGATCATGCCTTTACAGAAGAAATGAAAATCGGGTAAACACGAACTCAGCTTTTCCTGTCAATTCATTTTTATTGCAGCTTGATCTTAAAAGCAGGCTTATTTCGGAATCATTTGAACGGCGGCTGCATTTTCCATCAAAGAATAAATACAACAAGACAGCAACGATAATTTAGTTATTTTTGCTGTCTTGTTTATTTTTCTTCATATAAATAATTATGGTTTTAAATAAAGCTTCCAATAAGGAGTGGTAAAATATGATCGATCATGAAGAAAAAAAATTCTTTGAAAAACAGGGGTTTGGCAAGGAGATGGGCTTCGGTCAGCGGCCGGCTATTCTCGTCATCGATTTCATTAATGCCTTTACGAATTATCAAGACTCTGACATGGTCTTAGCTGCCAATTTGGAAAAACAACTAATTGAAACAAATCGTTTGTTGGATGCTTCTCGGCCGCTGGGCATTCCGGTCATTTATACAACGGTCAGTTATGATGATAACTTTAAAGATACAGGCATATGGTCTTTGAAGCAAAGCGGTCTTATGACACTGCGGGCAAATACGGAAGCGGTCAAAATAGACGCAAGGCTTCATTCGCAGGAAAAAGATACGTTACTGACAAAAAAATATGCCTCATCCTTTTTTGGCACCGATTTAACTTCACGGCTGACGTCCCAGCAAGTCGATACACTTATCATTACGGGCTGTACAACAAGCGGCTGCGTTCGTGCAAGTGTAGTGGATGCCGTATCTTATGGATTCAGACCGATCGTTGTGGAAGAAGCGGTAGGCGATCGTTCAGTAGCGGCCCACAATCAAAGCTTATTTGATATACAGGCGAAGTATGGAGATGTCGTTTCAGTAGAAACTGTTTTATCTTATTTTGAAGAAATGAAAAAGAAAGCGCTATCACATTAAGAAGAAATTCACCTTCATTTTATAAAAAACATTGGGGGAAAGAAAAATGGGCGAACTGAGAGAACAGGCAATTCAGGAATTGGTGAAGGCAAATAAAATTCTTTATAGCGAAAAAGTATTATTTGAGGCATTTGGCCATATTAGCGTGAGAAATCCGGAGAATCCGAATGAATTCTTTCTATCAAGATCATTAGCGCCAATGTCTGTTGAGCAGGATGATATCTTTACGTATGATCTGGAAGGGAACTGCTTAACAGAGTCGGAAAAAAAATCATATGCGGAACGGGTCATTCATTCGGAAATATATAAACATAATCCAGATGTTCATTCAGTCTGCCACAATCACGCCCAAGCGCTGATGCCTTTTACTGTCCTGGACATCCCGTATAAACCGTTATCCCACTATGGTGCCATGTTTTATGAAGGTGTTCCGGTTTATGACGATTATGATGTGTCTGACGGGATGCTGATTCGGAATAAAGAGGAAGGAGAAAGAGTGGCCAGATGTTTGGGACAAAAAAGAGCGATCCTCCTTAGAGGCCACGGCGTCATTGTGACGGGAGAGTCCTTGAGAAAATGTGTAATGAATTCTATTTTTATGGTTATTGATGCTGAAAATCAATACAACGCATTAAAGCTGGGCCAGCCGAAATACTTGAGCTATGAAGAAGCGAGAACCTGTGATAAAAAAACATGGAACATGGATATTTCCCAGGAAAGAGCATGGAATTTTTGGTGTTCTAAATTAGAGTTAAATAAAAAATGACAATTAATCATGAAAATTAGTCCGCCAGCATATAGTAAAGATAGAGAGTTAGATGGTTTCCTATTTATTGTTTTTCAGATCATGATCAAAGTGCACGGTGCGGTGCATTAAAAAAGGAGAGTTCATAATGAATCATAATCGTTTTGACTTTTCACCTATTGTGACAAGAAAACCTGTCAAACTTCCTGATGGAGCGCGAGTGGCTCTTTGGGTCATTCCAAATTTAGAGCACTTTCATTTTGATCAGCCATCTACCTCTATTTACGGAGGGACTGCCGGATTAAAGCCTGATATCTTAAATTATTCCTGGCGTGATTATGGAGTGCGAGTTGGTGTTTGGAGAATGATTGAGATTATGAAAAAGTACAACATCAGGGGCACAGCTGCGCTTAATTCAGAAGTATGCGCAGGGTACCCGGAAATCATAGAGGCCGGACAAGAATTAGGATGGGAATGGATGGGGCATGGCAGTACGAATTCCAGGCTGATTACGAATATGGATGAAGCAGAAGAGCATCGGTTAATCAAAGACGTACTGGATACGATTCAAGCAAGCACTGGCACGCGGCCAAAAGGATGGCTGAGCCCCGCATTAACGGAAACGGTTCATACACCGGATTTATTAAGAGAAGAAGGAATAGAATATTTGGCGGATTGGGTCAATGATGACCAGCCCTATGCAATGAAAGTCAGAAATGGGGACTCATTATATTCGATTCCTTACTCTATTGAAATCAATGATATTACTTCATTCCTAAGCTTTGGTCATACGCCGGAACAGTTTTATCAAATGATCATTGATCAATTTGATGTTCTTTATGCTGAAGGAGAAACAAATGCGAGGGTTATGTCGATTTGTCTGCATCCGTTTCTGATCGGCCATCCGTTCAGAAGCAAGTATCTTGAAAAAGCTTTTTCATATATCACTGCTCATGAAGGCGTCTGGCTGGCGACAGGAAATGAAATCATTACTCATTTTAAAACGGCCCATCAAGAAGAAATCTATAATCAAATTACCAATTAAAAACGTTTATAAAAAATGGCTCGCAAAAAGTTGCGGGCCATTTTTTTATGTTTACTTCATATCATGTTGTGCGGTTCTCTTACCAAACTTGAGCGACTTCAGCTCTCAAGGCAGCCTCCCAGACAGGTAAAACGGTAAAACCGTCTTTTTGGGCAAGCTCCCAATTTTCATCACCTAAGCGAAGGCCGATCACGACATCGATTCCATGATTTCTAAGAAAGTTTGCCCGCTGCTGGCCGCCGTTATCCTGATAACCAAGAATAGCAACCGTCTTATTGCTGTAGCATTTAATAATCATTTGCTCAAATTCTTTATCGTTCATTCTATTGCCCTTCTTTCCCTTTTTATTTATTTAGAAAAGTATAAAGTGTTCTTTTTCTTCTTATTGTACACATGCCTTCTAAGCAAAACAAATTGAGTCTTTTAATCACGCCTATTAAGAACTTTAATGTTTTTGAAAGGGGAAAAGCTATTATCTTCTTCTATAGCACAGATAAAAAGAATCAATTTGAAAACGCTTTATATTTGTATGAAAATAGAAAGAGAAGATAAACATCAAGGGGAGGAAATAACATATGCTATCTATTAACGATAATCATTTATTAACACAAACAGGTCCGGACACAACAATGGGCAATGTCTTAAGACAATATTGGATTCCGGCATTTTTAGCAGAGGAACTTCCGGAACCGGATTGCCCGCCTGTACGAGTAAAACTGTTAGGTGAAGAATTAATCGGTTTCCGTAATACAAAAGGGGAAATCGGATTAGTGGATGAATTCTGTCCGCACCGCAAAGTTTCTCTCTTTTATGGACGCAATGAAGACTGCGGACTTCGATGCGCTTATCATGGGTGGAAATTTGATACGGAAGGAAACTGTGTGGATCTTCCTTCCGAGCCGGCGGAAAGCAAATTTAAGAATAAAGTGAAAATTAAGTCGTATCCATGTGAAGAACGCGGCGGCGTGATTTGGACGTATATGGGACCTCCTGAATCCAAACCGGAACTTCCGGAACAAGAATGGATGATGGTATCAGACAAGCAGCGCCACCTTTCAAAGAAAATTCAAGAATGCAATTACTTTCAAGCTTTAGAAGGCGGAATTGATTCCAGCCATGTATCCATTCTTCATTCAGGATCGGTCGGCGGATTAGGCGTTTCTAAAAAAAGCAGCAGTACGTCATTGTTAGCCAGAGATACAGCGCCGCGATTTGAAGTTGTGGATACGGATTACGGACTTTTAATCGGCGCAAGAAGAGAAGCGGATGAAGAAAACTTTTATTGGAGAATTACACAGTTCTTAATGCCTTGGTACACAATGATTCCTCCATTCGGCGGCGCTCCGCGCGGCGGTCATGCATGGGTGCCGATCGACGATGAACATTGCTGGGTATGGAGCTGGAGCTGGACACCGGACCGCGATTTAACAGAAGAAGAAATTGCGCAAATGAAATCCGGAGCGGGCATTCATCCGTCATTAATACCGGGTACATTCCGTACAAAAGCCAATAAATCCAATGATTTCCTGATTGACCGTGACATGCAAAAAAGAGGGGAATCGTTCGCAGGCATTTTCGGAGTTGGTATGGAAGACCACGCCGTTCAAGTAAGTGCCGGGTCTATCGTTGACCGGTCACAGGAAAAGTTAGGAACAAGTGACACGGCGATTATTAAAGCGCGTCAATGTTTATTAAAAGCAGCGAAATTGCTTGAAGAAGGAAAAAGACTGCCGGCACTGGATCCGGAAACACATCGAATCCGCTCTGCATCTGTTTTACTTCCGAAAGGTGTTCCGTTCCAGGAAGGCGCGAAGGAAGCGCTGGCACTTACAGAAAAAGATTTCGAAGCGGTATAATCAGACATTCATATTCAGCAAATACAACGGAATAGGGTGAGTGGATTCTTATGACGGAAAAAACATTAGCGGCAGTCGCCACGGGTACGAAACAGACCGAAATAAAAGAAGTGGCTTTACCGGATATCGAATCTGCGGCCGGCATTTTAAAAGTTGAAATTGTCGGGGTCTGTGGAACCGATGTTTCCTACTATAATGATCTAAAAGCACCGATGATCTTAGGCCATCATGTTGTGGGGCATATTCACAAAATTGGTGAAGCAGCCTCTAAACGATGGGGCGTTCAAGAAGGGGACCGTATTGTGATGGAAGAATACATCCCATGCGGTCAATGCGAACTGTGCAGAACGGGATTATACCGTTTATGTCCGGATACAAATCCAAAAGTAGATGGGATCCGATATGGCGCTACTCCAATTGATATTGAACCCTCTCTTTATGGCGGGTTTAGCCAATACATGTATCTCCATCCAAATGCGGTCATTCATAAATTGCCGGACCATGTACCGGCAGTGGAAGCGGCCCTGGCACTGCCGCTTTCAAATGGATTTGAATGGATGCGGATTATCGGAGGAGTCGGGCCTGGGTCTATCGTTGTCATTCAAGGACCGGGTCAACAAGGGCTTGCCTGTGCTTTAGCGGCTAAAGCAGCGGGGGCGGAGACCGTCATTATGACAGGCCGTCAAAGCAGCTTGGAGCGGTTGAATCTGGCTCTGGAATTAGGAGCTGATTACATTGTGAATGTTAGTTCGGAAAATTTGGCTGAAAGAGTAAAAGAAATAACAAATGGAAAAATGGCTGACTTGGTCATTGATGTAACGAGCGGAGGAACGGATCCTGTTGTATCTTCATTGGAATCAGCGAAAACAGGCGGCCTGGTGTTATTAGGCGCTTTAAAAGGCAAACGCTTTAATGACTTTGACCTCGATATTATTTATAACAAGAGTTTAACGATAAAGGGAGTGCGCGGACACAGCTACAAGTCCGTCCAGATGGCTGTCGAATTTATCTCTTCGGGTAAATTCCCGCTCGCGAAAATGAATTCTCACAATTATCCCTTAAATGAAACAGACCTGGCTTTAAGAACAGCGGCCGGTGAAATGGATCCATCTCGTCTATTGGTTACTGTTTCACCGTGGCAATAAAATTGTATTGGCAAGTAGAAGTATCTGGTTCAAAACGCTAAAAAGGAACAGTTGCATCACGCTGTCCGGCGCGAATTGCAGGATAAAAACGAATAAAGCGGCGCAATTCACCTGAAATAATAGGTGTTGCGCCGCTTTTTCATTTCATTGCGCTAAAAAGAAATTACTCATTTTGTCAGCGGAAAAAATGCAGAGATTGCCCTGTAAGCTCGTCCATCATTACTTATGGGGATTTTACCCTGCTTGTTTTAAAAGCTCTTATGGCAGTGCTTAAAGGCTCAATAAAGAGAGGTGTGAAACGGGTACCTTAGGAACCCAGTACCAGCAGACCGCTTTTAATGCAATCAGGTCTGTTCACAAGTGTTCGCCTTCTCCTTAGTATTGCGGCGGCGTTATTAACACGTCGTTTGAATCACATAATTGAAGCTGCTGATAATAGGTTCCCCGTCATTGACGCGCTGGATGCTTTGAAAAGATTCATTGCGAATAGGATAGCAGAAAACAAAAAAATGTCTCTGCTTTTCAGGTATTCCTGATCGTAGAGACATTTTCATTTAACTCTTTTAGAATTAAGAGAATATCGATGGTATCCATAAGACGATCGCCGGGAAGTAAGTGACGATAAAGAGAACAATCACAGAAACGCCAAGGAAAGGCCATACCTGTTTAATTAAAGACTCCAGCTTGACCCCGCCTACACTGGAGGCGACGAATAAACCAGCTCCCACAGGAGGTGTTAAACTGCCGATAACTGTATTAATACCTATAATGCCCCCAAGGTGAATTAAATCAATTTCAAACATTTTAGCAATCGGAACTAAAATAGGCACGAGAATATCGATTGAAGCAATCCCATCCATTACCATTCCGACAAGAAGTAAAAAGATATTCAAGATTAATAGGAAAATAAGAGGGTTTTCCGAAATAGTACCCATCCATGCAGCAAGAACCTGCGGAATCCGCTCAAATGTGAGAACAAGACCGAATAAATTGGCCATAGCCAGTAACATTGTAACGGTAGCTGTAGACAATGCTGTATTAATAAAGACAGTTGGAATGTCTTTAAACTTCAATTCGCGGTAAAAAAAGATCCCTACTATAATGGCAAGAGCGCAGGCAATGGCTGCGGATTCAGTGGCAGTAAATATACCCAATATAATGCCCAAAATAATAACTGCGGGCACAACCAGCGAGGACCACTTTTCTGTGAATTTGTGTGTGGTAACTTAATTCTACCAGAAAAGGTATTCTTTTTTCTGTTTATTTACAAAAGATATTTTACGCTCTCCGGACTATTAATTTTATCTATTGGTCGGATAAAATTAATCAATTTGAAAATGTTGTCTCTTTAATTAATAATTTAAATAGAACAACCCGCGTGTTGATTTTGACTAATGTTCCTTAAAGAACCGCAAAAATAGACCTGCACCGTTGTAAAATGTAAGTACGACCCCACACTGA
>NZ_MSDU01000032.1 GCF_001936625.1 Domibacillus antri
TTACAAGAAGGCATCTCTTTTTTGGCCGTTATTTATCGAAGATGATTCATAATCAACCCGCGTGGAATACAATATAGGCATGATTTTGTCATCAAGATGATATTTATCAGAAGGTGTAAGCTGATTTTCAACAATTACTGTAAGTCTTCGAGATTTCGAAATTGAAAGATAATCAATCTTCTTACGGCCAAGTGGTACTTCAAGTTGTATATTGCTTAGTTTAAGACTAATCTCCTTTTCTAAAACCTTTGGATATTTTTTGAGATAGAGACTAAAGATGAATTCTTTTTCAGAACCTAATTTCCCTATATTTTTCACCCCTCTTTACGAGAAGAAAGAAGCAATGAACTGCCCCTTTTCTTCTCTTAATTAAATTGCCTTTTTGAAGCGATCAATTAGTTGGGAAATTTCAAGCATTTCCTTGATTTTGCTTTGCTCATCCCACTGACTACTTAGGATTTGCTCATTAATTTGTACCAATAGTTGCTTAGCATTCTTGTTTACAATTTCATCACCAATAAAAAAATCATTTTGTATCAAAACTTCTGGGAGCGATTGTTCATCTCTTTTTGAAGATGCAGCTTCAACAAAAGCTGTGGTAATAAGTTCGTAATACGGTATTTGTAACGCATCAGCGATTTTGAATACTGTGGGTAACCCAGGACTTTTGCGTTCCCCCTTCTCCAAGCGGTTCACATAGGAGCCTGAGACACCTGAACGCATTTCAACATCTTTAAGCGTCATATTACGGATTTCTCTGAAGTGTTTGATCAATAATCCAAAATTATCTGAAACCTGTAATCCAGACAGGTTTTCCCCTTTTTGATCTATTAACTTGTCCATGTTCACATGACATCATCCTTTCGTGGATTCTCTGTTGAGATCCTGAGATTTTTTGTATATTGTATTATAGTATTTTTCTAAGTCTTTCATTCTCTAAAACATAAACTATATTTAAGATATCAAATCTAATTTCGTTAACACACAATTCTTTAAAGTTACACCCCCGACACATGCTACTAATAGTCGTCATCGGAAAAGCCTCAAGTTCAAGTGGCCTGTTTTCTATGATGTCAGCAATATATCCGTACATTGCATCGACGGATATCTCAATTCTTTTATTCCGTTAGAACTAATCTTTTGCTCTTTACATCTTTTAAGAAAGTATTGAGTGAACTTGATAACATTGATTAGCTTCATCTCCTGTACCAATTAATATTTGATATAGTTACAAGACAATCCCTTCCCGTTGTTTTAAAGAGGTTCGAATGGTAACTCCATCCCAAAAATGAGGGCATCACTCCATTTTACTTATGGAGTGATGCCCTCATCCCATTATTACACCTCTTTCACGACCTTGTGTTTGTCTTCATAACTAATGCATATATCTTTCATAACATATCAGTATATACTCCGATATTATTCATAATTATTCAGTAATCTGTAATACAAATTGAGAAGGACAGAACTGTTCTTCTTTTTATCCCCACCTTAATCAGTAAATAATAATTGTTAATATGAACTATCTCTTTTCGTCTCTAAGCCCAAACATCCTGTCTAACTGACCAGTACGTTTTTGGTAAATAAAAGTTTATGAATACCTTTTCGATCACTCTTCTTTCATACCCTTCTATCTTTGTAGTCAACATGTCTTCTTTAATCCCAAGGAAAATTATCAGTTCTTGCTTGATTGATTTTTTGCCTGAATGATGAAAAATAGTAAAAATCACTTCATTAAAAGAGCCTTTCAATTCTAATTCGACTTCCACTTATGCTCTTCGGACGTATGTCTGTCTACTCGTCATAACATAGGATTTCCCCTTCCTTCAGAGGTATAAGCTGGCTTTTTTCATTAGATTTCACCTTTGATTATTTGACTGCTTTTTAAAAAATTTTTTAAATTGTTTTCTATCGTGTTTGTAAAACCTAATCAGTACAAGAAAACAAATCATTGGATAAAACCACGAAATGCTCCAGCAATTGACCAATTTCCACTCGATGACCTAACTAAATTCTCGAAATATCCCAAAAAAGAATTGTAGCCTTCCATCAAGATTTTCCCTTCCACAAAAATAACAAATAATGATACATCTACTTGCAACCAATTCCAAGAGTCCACTTGAATTTTATGACTGATTTGATTGTGTTGAAAATTATATATGCTCCGCTCCTTTGACAATTCAATAAGCTCTTTATACGAGGCATTTGTGACTCTATTCAATAATGCTTCAAATTCCTTAGTTTCGCTTTTGTTCTGTGGATACAATGAAAATTGGAACTGCATAAAATTATGTAATTGTATTAAGATTGGTTCCTTAATAACGAAAGTAATCTCGTTTTCATTCTCTCCATAGTTAAATAGTGACATATCCATTTCTTTATTCAACTTGCTTATTAACATTTCATTTGTTAGCTTCATTTTTGTCATTTTGTCTTTATGTACTGACATACGGTGGCATATACCAAGTTGGAGATACCCCATCTTTTCCCACTCCTTTTATTTGGTTCATTATCAAATTACCTTATGAATTACTCGCTTAATGATGAATTTATTCCTATCTCTTATCCCAACGATAATCTCATCTTTGTTTATAACAGCAAACGGTTCAACATCTTTGGTTTCAACGACTTGCTTCACCACTGTTTGCCTAATCTCTCTTTTTAATTTATCGGAAATATCGGTTTTGAATGTGATCATACTGACCTCCTAACTAATTAATTCCGTATAGCTATTTAATGGTTCTCTTATGGTTGAATCAAGTTTAAGTAGAGGTTCATAAATATTCTTCCGAGTATCACAGCCACTTTCTTCCCACATCATGTTTCAGGTCCAAGCAAAAGTATACTCACTAACTCCTCCCTTGATTGATCAGGAAGGATTTGTATTAAACGTTGCAATCCTATACTAAAGACCAGCATTAAAATTACCTCTTTCATTTCTTCGTCGCTCCACCAAAAATCTGTTCCCGTGAACTGCACTTTTTCTTCATTGAGGACTGATTTTCCGAAGACTTCGTATGGAATTTCCTGTTCGTATTTTCTTGGAATTATGTTCATATTAATTCATCCTTTCTTAAAATAGGATTTAGTAGAGCATAGCTTATTAAAAAGCATTTATTCTCTCTGTCCATGTACTTATGCCACTCCTTTTAGAGCCAGTATGAGGGGAGATAGGCGGAGATTTTTCAACAAAATGTAAGGATAGAACCCTATATATCAATTTCCCCCTTTAACCTGATTTCTCCTATTTAATTAGAACATCATCGTTTTAAAGTAGTAGCCAATAGTAATACCCGTAGCGAGCATAAGTAAGTCTGATATCACCCCAATTATTACATTTTGTGCGAATTGCTTGTTCTTCATTTTTGCCACCAGTACCTTCATTTTGTTCATCCCTTCCACTTTTTTGTCACCAATTAATCTCAATAATGTTGCTTTGAAAACAAGATTAGAAAAAACAAAAACGCCCCGTCGATAACGGGGCGTTCATTTTTTTTTTATATAGTTGTGAGGTTTGGTTTAAAACGATCTTCATCATTTTCATCCTGCCTTCTAATATTGGTTACTTATTCCAATATCATAATTGATTACACCAAGGTCGTCAATAAAAAACTATTTACATCTATAACCTATCTATTGGAGAGGTAAATAGATCTTAATACCATGATATGAACATCTTGTCTCGGCCTCCTAATCTTATTTAATTTAATTCTAACAACTGTCTTTCCCCTCTTATCATTTCTTGTTTTACATATTCTTGTAGGTTACTTGAATTTGCATAATTAATCAGTTCTATACACTTGTCTACAGTTTCACGATCATTATTGTTATCACTTCCCTTTTCAAGTTCAAGCTTGGTAGAAGGTACACTTACAATGTTTTTAATAAAGAATTCCTCTCGCTTATCTAAAGAGCGTGAATAGTATCTGTCTGTCAGTGAATATATTTTTTTCAGGTAATCCACAATACTTCTCAATTCCACATCATTAGGAGTTTTTGATCGAATATTTTCCTTAGATATAAACTCATGAATGTTCAAGTAAAAAAGAGGGATTAGATATTTCAGAGAATAGAATTCCCATTTTAAAAAATCATTTGGTTTTGTTTTGTAAATTAACCCCTTCTTTGCAAAATGATGAGGCTCACATACCTCTATTACAAAATAAGGAATTTTGCTGTCATACGTTCTTTTTATTGCTATATCCGTACTCAAATGCCGATTTGTCAATGGATTGATAATCTCACTATGTTGATACTCAGATTCATGAAAATAAGGATTCATGATGCACAGAATTTTTATCACCAGTGACTGCCAATATTTCCGTTCACTTTTATGACAACCAATACATTCTTTATTATTGAAAGTCACGCCTTTACATTGTGCACACATACTGTAACCTGACGTTAAATTATGTCTATAACTTCTTAGATATATAGGTAATGAAGGACTTATTACGTTTTCTAATGTTTTTATTTCCATAAAGATATCTCCTCTACAATATTTTTTGATTTAACACTACAGCAACATTGTTTACAATTTCCCCATGGGAAATACACCTAAATTAAAAATAGGAAAAATTAACTATTTTAATATTCTGATTAAGGTGGAATACTATATAATTTCACGCGTGTTGATTATGAATAATCTTCCATAAATAAACGACAAAAAAGAGATGCCCTCTTGTTAATTGTA
>NZ_MSDU01000033.1 GCF_001936625.1 Domibacillus antri
GTGCAGGATTCCCACGTTTTCCTCACCCGTCCGCCGCTGACTTGAACAGAGCAAGATCCGTCAAGTCCGCTCGCCTTGCATGTATTAGGCACTCCGCCAGCTTTCGTCCTGAGCCAGGATCAAACTCTCCAAAAAGTAGTTTGACTAGCACACGGATGTGCTGGCATCGGTGTTGCAGCAGGACGCTGCGAACTTAACCGATGTTTCTTGCTTCTTCTTCCCATCGAAATGACGGGCATTTCATATAGAAAGTTTAATTCTAAAACGTTGACGTTTTTATTGATTTTGTTCAGTTTTCAATGTTCAATTTGTTTCACCATCTCTCGACAGCTCCAACATCATAACACGTATCAAGCGAGGATGTCAACTCTTTTCAAAAAAATATTCCTCGAAAAAGTTTTTTACTATCCTTCGTGATTACTGTCATGAAATGAATGATGCTTGCATGTTCAAGTGACGGTCATCAGCTTCTTTTTAAAATAGCGATTGATGAATAATTGTTCTTCAAAATCACAATTCTTTATCAGCGACGCTATATAATTTATCACCTTTATAATAGGTAAGTCAATACTTTTTTGAAATCGCCTTTTTTTCTTTCAAAGTGCACCGCATCTAAAACCGTTCGCACACCTTCTTTATAAATTCATCACAAATTGTTTAAAAAGTCTCCCTTCTTCTGTTTCCACTTTCTCGATCAAGTATGTCAATGACGTTTGAGTTTCTGATGAAGCAGATGGATAGATGCTTATTTTTTTTACCATCAGCTCTTCCTGCACCATGGATAACGGCAAATAGGAGATGCCAAGCCCTGCTTCTATGAATCGCTTTGTGACTTCGATCTGGCTGACAGCCATTGTTTGAATATGTGGATTGAACTGTTTCAAATCTTTTAGAAGAGCATCCCAGTATCCGGGGTGGTTGTGCGTGAGGACACGGTAATGAGCGAGAAGATAAGATTCGTCCGCCCCATCTATAATCGGTCCAGCGAGCACAACCGGTTCTTTCTGGACAATATGACTCGTCGTGTTCGTGTACGGAGATGGCATACGGGCGAGTCCGAGATCAACGGTGCCGGCACTCACTTTCTTGCCAATTTCGTATGATTTTGAAATATCGATGTCAACTTCGATATTCGGATATTCCTTAATGAAGTCTTTTAACAGATCCGGCAAATATGAGGATGCAATCTGCGGTGCGCAGACGATGGTCAGTTTTTTATTATATCCTTGTTTCCATGAATCAAATTCATTCATGTTTTTATTAAAAGTGTACGTCATTTCTTTCGCGAGCGGTAAAAATTTGTGGCCAGCTGCTGTCAGCTTCACTGATTTTCCGTTACGTTCAAACAGAAGAATATTCAAATAATCTTCAAGACGGTGAATGTGCTTTGTGACAGCCGGCTGTGTAATATAAAGTTCTTCAGATGCCCGCCTAAAGTTTTCAAGTTCTGCTGCCACTATAAATGTTTGAAGCCACTTCATATCCATTTTAGTTCTCCTTATAACAGATTGTTATTGGTTTTTATTAAATTTGTTAATATTCATTATATAAAAAAAACGATACAATTCAACTATTACTTTTCAAAGGAGTGATGGATGATGAATTGGAACGCACAGCTATATGATGGAAAACACCGATTTGTATCAGAATACGGACAGGATGTTGTGAAGCTGCTGGCGCCGAGGGCGGGTGAACGGATTTTGGATGTCGGCTGCGGTACCGGTGATCTTGCGCATACCCTGGCTGAAAAAGGAATTGAAGCGGTCGGCATAGATCAATCGGCTGCGATGATTGAAAAAGCGAAGCATAAGTATCCCACTGTCCCTTTCTTCATCCGAGATGCGCGTAATTTAGGTTATAGCAGTGAATTTGATGCTGTATTTTCCAATGCGGCGCTCCATTGGATTAAGCCGCCCGATCAAGTATTGAGCAGCATTTATAAGAGTTTGAAACCGGGCGGAAGATTCGTCGCTGAATTTGGCGGGAAAGGAAACGTTGAACTTATTTCCCGCGCAGTCATTAATCAAATGGATGACTATGATGCAGAGTCTTTTCCATGGTATTTCCCATCCATTGCAGAATATACGGCGCTAATGGAACAGGCAGGCTTTCATGTCACTTTGGCCGAACACTTCGAACGGCCGACACCGCTGGATGGTGAAAACGGTATGCGTAATTGGATAAAGATGTTTGGCGATGTTATCATGGGAAACCGGACGAACGAGGAAAAAGACCGGATTATTACTGAAGCTGACAGTGAATTAAGAAGCATATTATTTCATGGCGATCATTGGATAGCGGATTATTGCCGGATCAGGGTTGTCGGAATCAAGAAATAAAGGAGCTGCATCAGCAGCTCCTTTCGAAATTTTTAGAAGTTTACTTTTTCACCTTTATATGCGGCGATGTAAAGTTTTTTCATCTCTTCAACGGATACTTCTCGCGGGTTGGATGGCGTGCACGGATCATTAATCGCACCTGCCGCCATTTGATCCAGATGCTTTTCAAATTCACTTTCGTCAACCCCAAATTCCTGAAGCGTTAACGGAAGGTTCATTGATTTATTTAAACGGCGCAGTAAATCTGTCAAAGAGTCGATCAGCTCGTCTTCTGTGCTGCCGGCAAGTCCAAGCATTTTCGCGATATCCGCAAACCGGGAGCCGTCCGCCTTTTTATTAAAATCGATCACGTACGGCAAATAAAGAGCATTCGCAAGACCATGAGGGATGTTAAAAATCGCACCGCTCTTATGCGATAAGCTGTGTACGATACCTAAAAATCCGTTTGAGAAGGCCATGCCTGCGATCGCCTGAGCATAGTGCATTTCCTCTCTTGCCTGTTTATCTCCGGCTACTGATTTTTCGATATTGTCGACCGACATTTTGATGGACTGCATCGCTAAAGGATCAGAGAATGTATTATGCATTGTTGACACATACGCCTCAATTCCGTGCGTTAATGCATCCATTCCCGTGTACGCAACAATATCCGCCGGCATTGAATAAGTCAATTCAGGATCGATAATCGCTACGTCCGGCGTAATATCATAGCCGAATACCGGATATTTCGTTCCCGTTTCATGATCGGTGATAACAGAAAAAGGAGACACATCCGTTCCTGTGCCGCTTGTTGTCGAAATTGCCGCGAAACGGGCTTTGTTTCGTAAAACCGGCAGTGGATTCGGCGCTTTAATTTCATCAAATGTCAGCTCCGGATGCTCATAAAAAATCCACATCACTTTCGCTGCGTCAATCGGAGAACCGCCGCCTGCGGAAATAATCCAATCCGGCTGAAATTCCTGCATCTTCTTGGCACCTTCAAAAGCGGTTTTAGCGGACGGATCATTTTCAACGCCGTCAATCAGCTGCGTTTCAAAGCCCGCTTCGCGTAAATAAGCATCGATTTTATCGAGATAGCCCGATTTTTTAATTGATTGACCGCCAATGACGATCGTGGCTTTTTTCCCCTCTAATGTTTTCAATGTTTCCAGGGCGCCTTCCCCATAAAAAATATCTCTAGGAATAGTAAAACGATTCATTGTAAAATCCCCTTTCAAAAAAACATCGGATTAAAAAATCAAACAGATGAACGGTTTGTTGTTCATTTTTAACGTTCCCTGATTTCGTCATGTTAATCTGTTTCAATTCATTAAATATATACTTGACCTGTAAGTCATATAATAAATGTTATATAACATTGATGAAAGTACACACTTTTTTATCATATAGTATAAAAAAGTATACTATAAAAGTGACAGCCTTCGATGCGTTTACACGATGGCTGTCACTTCATTTCCATCAATAGCCGCTCCCCCAGCTTAATATTTAGTTCATGGAGGACGGCGGAAAAAAGGTTTGTTAACGCACAAAATCCAGCTGCTTCTGCCGATCTTGTCATTGATGTCATCAACTGGGGATATCCTTCTTAAGGTTACACCAATTAACAAAGTTTCCTTTTCCCGAAACTTTTCACCTGTTCACGCGTACTCTTATTTGAAAATAACGGAGGATAACAAATGAACAACCACGAAATTGATTACCAAATCTTTGGCGACGACATGCAGTTTGTACAGGTGGAACTGGACCCGCAGGAAACGGTTATTGCCGAAGCCGGCAGCTTAATGATGATGGATGACGGCATTAAAATGGAGACAGTGTTTGGGGATGGCTCTTCAAATCAGGGAGGTTTTATGGGAAAACTGATCGGAGCCGGTAAACGTGTACTGACAGGCGAAAGTTTATTTATGACGACGTTTACGAATGAAGTACACGGGAAAAAGCACGTATCATTCGCTTCCCCATATCCTGGAAAATCATTCCGATGGATTTAAGCGAGCTGAATGGAAAAATCATTTGTCAAAAAGATGCATTTCTGGCCGCAGCTAAAGGCGTATTTATAGACATTGAATTACAGCGCAAACTCGGCACCGGCTTTTTCGGCGGTGAAGGATTCATTATGCACAAATTAGAAGGGGACGGCATGGCCTTTGTACACGCCGGCGGTACGATTTATAAAAAGACACTTGCGCCGGGTGAAACGATCCGCCTTGATACGGGATGTCTTGTCGCCATGACGGGCGATGTGGATTACGATATCGAAATGGTCCGCGGCGTGAAAACAGCATTGTTCGGCGGGGAAGGCTTGTTTTTAGCAACATTGCGCGGACCGGGGGCAGTTTGGGTGCAGTCCCTTCCATTCAGCCGTCTCGCCAGCCGTGTCTTCGCTGCGATGCCGCAAAACGGCGACTCAAAAGGAGAAGGCGGACTCGCCGGCATGTTCGATTTCATCGGTGGAGACAGAGACTGACCACTCATTTTCTGAAAAAAAGAGGGGGGGCTCAAAAGCTCATTAAGCCATCCCCCTTCTTCATTTCTATAGTCGATTCTCCATGAATGCGGCCTTCCATCCGCACTTATGGGACCGCTCCACGCTTTCAACATGACTGACGTTCACCTATTCGAAACATACTCTCCACATCCATACTTGCAATCCGGCCGCCAGCATTCTATAATAAGTTTGTGAATAATTTCACATTATGTATTTTACAACCTCATTTAAATGAAGGAGTGTTTAGGATGATCGAAATAAAAGGCAATAAAGTCGTTCTGATCGGTACAGGTGCAGTCGGTGCAAGCTATGCGTTTTCGATGTTAAACCAGGGCGTGTGCGATGAACTTGTCTTAATTGATTTAAATGAACAAAAGTCAATGGGCGATGTGATGGATTTAAACCACGGTGTCCTTTACGCTCCGACAACAACAAAAGTAAGCTTTGGCCAATATATAGACTGTGCAGATGCAGCCCTTGTGGTCATTTGCGCCGGAGCGAATCAGAAGCCGGGTGAAACCCGCCTTGAGCTCGTGAAAAAAAATATGGCGGTCTTCAAAAGCATTGTCGGGCAAGTCATGAACTCCGGCTTTGACGGCATCTTCTTGATCGCGACGAATCCCGTCGATATTTTAACATACGCAACATGGAAATTTTCCGGTCTGCCGAAGGAGCGTGTGATCGGTTCCGGTACCATTCTCGACACAGCACGTTTCCGCTATCTTCTCGGCGAACAATTCGGCGTAGCACCCACAAGCGTCCATGCCTCCATTATCGGCGAACATGGTGATACAGAAGTAGCAGTGTGGAGCAGCGCGAATATATCAGGTATCCCGCTGAAAGATTATGTAGCGCGGGACCACACTGAAAACCCGGAAGATAAAATGAAAGAAATCGCGGAGCAGGTTCGTGATGCGGCATATGAAATCATTGAAGCAAAAGGCTCTACATACTATGGTATCGCCATGGGATTGACACGTATTTCCCGGGCAATTTTGCAAAACCAGGACGTTGTCTTAACAGTGTCCGCCTTACTCGAAGGCGAATTCGGGCATGAAGATGTATACATCGGTGTGCCGGCAGTCATTAACCGGCAGGGAATACGCGAAGTCGTTGAAATTCCGCTCAGCGAAAAGGAAAAAGAGTTGTTTGATATTAGTGTTAACACGCTTAAAAAAGTGCAGGAACCATTCTGGAAATCATAAAAAAATCGACGGGGAAGACCCCATCGATTTTTTTATTTACGATAAAATATCACACACACGCCCGACTTGGCCGTCCTGCAGCCTGACTTTGATGCCATGCGGATGGAAGCTTGAATTCGTTAAAATATCTTTTACAATGCCGCGTGTCTTCGCGCCGGTGCGCTGATCTTTTTTCAGAACAATGTTCACTTCAAGCCCCGGCTTAATATCATTTCTGTTTTGACCATTCATTCCCATTTCCTCTTTTCTACTTCGGGCGGACAATTTCAAACATTTCGCCCAGCTTTGCATAATAGTTGCCGGCAAGGCGGCTGACCGGCGCGAGTTTTTCAGCATTGACTCTTCCTTTTTCATATAAATCTTCACGTATATGATATTGAACGACGCGGCCAATCAGTAAATCACACGCCGGGCCGTCCCCGAGTGTGACTACCTGCTCAAGCACACATTCCATGCGGATATTTGCCTCTTTTATTGCCGGCACACTTACTTTTTCACTGTCAATTGGCGTTAAACTTGTCAAATCAATTTCACTTTCATCCGGTGGAAGTACCTTGGCCGTTTCGTTAATTTCATGAATATACGACTCATCTGAAATATGTACAACGAACTCTTTCTGCTCCACCGCATTGCGCGCAGTATCTTTCATCTCGCCGTTATGGCGCTGGACTGACACGGAGATCATCGGCGGGTTAGCCGTCACAATATTAAAGTAACTAAACGGAGCCGCATTCAACACCTCCGCTTTTGATTGAGTCGTCACAAACGCAACCGGACGCGGAATAATACTGCCCGTTAAGAATTTATAATTTTCCCGTTCCGGTAATTGATTTGGATCAATGGATTTCAACATCGCTCCCCCCCTTTCTTCTATTGTAAAATAAAGAAAACGAAATAGAAAGGAAGCGGTTCTCATGAAAGAAGCAAGAAGATTAATGGTATCAGGGAAGGTACAGGGTGTCGGGTTCAGATATTTTGCCCAAATGACCGCAGCCGATCATGATATAACCGGCTGGGCGCAAAATTTAGACAATGGGTCCGTTGCGATTCACACGGAAGGTACAACTGAAAATATCGAGACTTTTTTAGCCGCTCTTAAAAAGGCAATTTGTTTGCGAACGTACACCGAATTGAGGAAGCATTCATTCCTGTTCAAGGTCTGAAAATATTTCGCATTAAATATTAGCGTTACCTTGACTCCTCTTTTTTCCATTGCTATGATAAGTCTATTGTTTTAACAAGTATTTTACATACTTGTTTATCTAAAACCAAGTAAACTTATCTGTAAAAAGGGAGCTGTTTCGATTGCATCGGGTCATTCTCGGGTTATGTTTATTTTTCGTTTTACTTATTGTAAAATCACCGATGGTTCGCGGCAGCCGAATTGATGCCTCATATGGTGCCATGATTATGGCAATCGGCATTTTCTTAATCGACGCCGCGCCGCGATTCGACATTCCATTTGTCTTTCCAGCGTATCTTATTGATTTTTCACTTTTTGCGATTTGGCTCATTCTTATTTTCTCTTTTATGAGAGCTGCTTTTAAAGGCGTATTCCGGAGGCGCTATTTAACACATCCTGTTCAAAGCTTTGCAGTCGGCACTTGGGTCGCTTCCACATCCATCCTGTGTCTTGTCCTGTATTACCATTATCCTTTTTTTAAAAACATCATTTTCACCATCGCTGTATTAAATACAGGACTGTTGGTGTTTTATTTATCTTTATGCTTAAAGTGCTACAAAGTCATTTTTTCAGCTAATTATTACGAGCGAGTCCACGGCATTGTTTTTCTATCGACTGTCAGTACGCAGTCACTCATTATTTTATTTAATACATTGTTCGAGCATCCGATTTTGTTAAATATGAGCCGCGCCGCCATTTTGATCGGACTTATATTTTATTTCGTTAATTTCGCGCTCATGATTGTTCGTTTCAAATCATTCCATTCCCATCAATTATCGGATGGCTGGAAAAATACAAATTGCATCGTTCACGGCGCCATGTCGATTACCGGCATCGCCTCAATTATATCGGGTGCATTACCCATGAAGCTGATTTTCTTTATGTGGATATGGGCAGCCGTCCTATTTGTCATCATTGAAGGAATTGAATTACGGCGTCTGTACGTCCGTTTAAATAAATATTCATTTAATGAAGCAATCGGCCGGTATCACGTCTCTCAATGGGCGCGCAACTTTACATTCGGCACCTTTTATTTCTTTACACTGAACATCAATTTATCCGGTCATCATCCAATCTTTTTGCACATTCAGAATATCGTGATTCAATCCGGCATTCCCGTTTTAGTGACCTTGCTTGCCATTGAAACGATCCTGTTTTTCAAAGACACACTTCCGTGGCAGGAAAGCCGAAAGCAAATCGTTCAAAAGAGAGCATAAAACAAAAACAGAAATATGGCTGCGGCTTGATCCGGCCAGCTAAAGAAGCCGCCCCTTCCATCAGGTTTTCCTGACGCTGGGACGGCCTTTTGATTTATTTATTTCTTTCCTAAATTCAATGCAACGTTTTCTACCGCTGCCGCCACCGCTTCATGAACTTCCGGATCTAACGGCTGCGGCACGAGATCACCCGGCTTCGTGCATGAAGCAATCGCTTCGGCTGCGGCAACAAGCATTGGATGCGTTACTTCTTTCGCCTGCGCATTCAGCACACCTCGGAAAATACCGGGGAATCCAAGCACATTGTTAACGGAACGCCCATCTGCTGCATAGGCCGCTCCTGCTTCCAGCGCTTCTCCCCGCTCAATTTCCGGCTTTGGATTAGACAGCGCTAAAATGATTTGTCCTTTACGAACCCATTCTTTTTTGATCAAGCCCGCAACACCTGTTGTTGCAATGACGATATCACAGCGCTCCATCAATTCCTCAAGCTGGTCAACAGCTGTTCCGCCGTAATTTTCCAAACGTGTTTTTGCTTCTTGAGACCGGTCCGCCCCAAGCACAGACTTTGCACCGTACGCCATCAACATCCGGCAAATGGCTAGACCCGCTGCGCCGAGGCCAATCTGTCCGACGCTTGCTTCTTTTAAATCCACACCGGTGCTCTTGCAGGCAGAAATGACCGCAGCCAGTGTGACGACAGCCGTTCCGTGTTGATCGTCATGCATGACGGGAATGTCGAGAGCCTTCTTCAGCCGCTCTTCCACTTCAAAACAATGCGGCGACCCGATATCCTCAAGTAAAATACCGCTAAAGCCAGGCGCAATATGTTTCACCGTTTCGACAATCTCATCCGGATTTTTTGTGTCAAGCAAAATAGGAATGCCATTGATGCCGACTAATTGGTCAAATAATGCGGATTTTCCTTCCATAACCGGCATTCCCGCAACCGGACCGATGTCGCCAAGCCCCAAAATAGCTGTTCCATCCGTGACGATCGCCACACTGTTGCCGATGTTTGTGTAAATTTTTGCTTTTTCAGGTTCTTCTTGAATAACCCGGCAAACGTTGGCTACACCCGGTGTATATACCCGGCTTAAATCAGCTAAACTCTCAATTGGCACTTTACTTTTCATTTGAACCTTTCCGCCTTCATGCGCACGGAGCACTTCATCTGAAACGGTTTGCACCCGAAAACCGTCCAGTTTATTGATTGCCGCCAATATTTCCGACAGCTGCTCTTCATTTTCGAACTGAACCGTAATGTTGCGCAATGTATAAGCGAGCCCCACTTTTATCGTCTTTACTTCTCCAATGTCCCCTCCCGCAACACCGATGGCGGTCGTCACTTTCCCAAGACTTCCCGGCACGGACGGAATTTCGATCATAAGCGTGCGAATCAATTTATTGTATGCCATATATTGTCTACCTCCGATAAAGTAAAATAACGAAAACATAATTCTATTCTATAATAACGCTTTCAATATAAAAGATAATATAATTAGAAATTAAAAAAACTTTGTGAATTATTTCACCTTATTAACCCTCGCGATCATTTTCTATCTGCTCTATTCAAATTTTTGCCCGCTCTGCCAATTGCAGCAGCTCCCGGTCCGGACCGTAAAATAAAATCATTCGGCCTCCTTCAAGCGTTGGTTTTCTCTCACTGGACGTAAATTCGATCCCTTTTTCTTTATAAGAGCGGACGGCTTTCATTGATATCCTCAACTGTAAAAGCAAGATGATTCACAATACCGCTTTCACTGTATTCGCCGATTGGATCGATATCCCGAATAAGTTCAATCTCCATATCAGGCTGCGCCTCCAGATATAAGAACGCCATCTCTCTGATCGGACTGCTGCCGCGAAGACGGACGTTAAACCCAAACATATTTGTATAGAATTGAATGGACCGGTCCATATCCTTCACCACAATGGCCGTATGCTCCATTTTGCTGATCATTTTTTCTCTCCTTTCGCTTGATTTATCTTCCCTTAATAAAAAGGTGCGCTATTATGTTATAACAACATTTTTTCCTGAAGTATATATTCATTTCATGATTGATGAAGGAGAAAGCCTATTCACATGAAATTTCGTGTCGTTTTCGGTACAATGGAAGCAGAATGGAGAGTGAATGATTGAAAAAGTTATTCCTGTTTATTTTGCTGTTAGTCGTTGTATATCAGACGCGGCCTCTCTGGGAAGAGAATGCAGAGCAATATGTCGATTTGTCGTTTATAGATGTTATTAAAGAGCAAGTGGATACAGTGAGAGAAAATCCGGCTGTTATTCAGGCAGTTGATACAGTGATAAGCGAAGTCGGGAGCTGGATTGGGTTTGAGCCCGATCAATCTGTTGTGCAGGTGGAAAAACCGGCGCTTGCTGTACCTGACTCACAGACATTTTCCGTTTACAATGTGCAGATTGGTGATGCCCGCAAAGATGTGGAGCAGGAAATCGGCTCACCAAAACGTCATTCACAAAATGAATATGGTGTTGACTGGTACGCGTATCATGAAAATTATCATAACTTTTTGATGGTGTCGTACGACGAAAACAACCAGGTGAACGGCCTTTATACGAGCCATGATTTAATTTCATCCACGGCCGGAATTGCGCTTAACACACCAAAGGAAACCGTGCGGGCAAAACTCGGTGAACCGATGGATAAGATGCGAAAAGGATTGACGTATTACATTTTGAATGAAACGGACGAGCATGATTACTTCCATCTTGACGGTACTTATGTGACTGTTTTTTACGATGTCCATGAAAACCATACAGTAACGGCCATTCAAATTATAGATGACGATTTGGAAGCAAGTAAAAAAGGGATGTATGCGGCAGAAAGTACTTCTTTAAAAGAAGGGTTGGAATATCAGCTTTTTGACGTCACAAACGCCGCGCGTGTGACGCATGGACTTTCCGTGTTGACATGGGACGATCAAGTACGGAAAACAGCCCGCGATCACAGTCTGGACATGGCCGAAAATAAATATTTTGACCATACGAATTTGCAGGGTGAATCTCCGTTTGACCGGATGGAAGACGACGGTATTCCATTTATGGCGGCCGGTGAAAATTTAGCGTACGGACAGTACAGCAGTATTTTCGCACATGAAGGATTGATGAATTCAGCCGGTCACCGTAAAAATATTTTAAATGATGATTTCAGCTATTTAGGTGTCGGTGTCGCATTCAATGAAGAGTCACAGCCGTATTATACAGAGAATTTTTTCGACAACTGATCCCGTCTGCAAAAAGCATCGGGATTTTTTCGCTGCTCGCGTTCAACGCCATTCGACCAGGTTCACAGCTCAATGAAAACCATTTTCCTATACAAAAAAGGCAATCTCAAATGAGATTGCCTTTTTATAAAGTATATTATGATTAGTTTTTTTGTACGTTAGTTGCTTGTGGACCACGTTGGCCTTGTTCAACTTCGAACGTAACTTCTTGACCTTCATCAAGAGTTTTGTAGCCTTCGCCTTGAATTGCTGAGAAGTGAACGAATACGTCGTCTCCAGCTTCGCGCTCGATGAAACCGAAACCTTTTTCTGCGTTAAACCATTTTACTTTACCTTGTTCCATGTTATGTTGCCTCCCGTTGTGCAATTTGCACAAAATAATACTATTCCTGCTCAAAGCAATATCAAGACAATAAGCTTTACAGCACTTGTACCTCTCGAACAAAAATAATTCTCTTTTATCTTAACAGCTTCCGTAAAAATAAGCAAGCCATTAAAAAGAAAATGTTTTCATTTTGCCGGTTGAATAGGGCCGCTTCGCCAATTCACAAGAAAAATCCCGGCAAAAATAAGCACACCGCCTGTTAATACGTACAAATGCAGCTGCTCATCCAGCAGCAGCCAGCCGCTTAATACGCCAAAGAACGGTGCAAGAAACAAAAAAGCACTCGTTCTCCCTGGATCGCCGGTCTGCAGCAAGTAAAACCAGCCCGCAAATTGTACAATAGAAGCCATAAACGCCAGCCATATTAAAATAAACATCGATGCCGCATTCACTTCAATAAACGGTTCTTCCAGTAAAAAACTGCCGGCAAATAAAAATAGACCCCCAAACAGCATTTGATAGGCTGTCAGCACCCACGTATCGAGACGGAAACCCCACGTTTTAATGAGCAGCGTCGCAATGGCCCAGGAAACAGCCGACATAAATCCAAGCAGTGTACCGATTTCGATATCCAGCCGGCCGCCCATCGTAATAAATACACCGGCCATCCCAAGCACAACACCAATCCATTGCACCATTCTATACCGGACCCGCAAAATAATCGTTCCGAACACAACGACGAGAAGCGGATTGGTAAACGTTAAAATGGCAGATTCCCCCGATGTAATCGTCCGCAAACTCAAAAAAATACACCCCATGACAGCGGCCGTTTGAAAAAATCCGACCGCCGCCATTTGCATCCACTGTTTCGCTGTTTCCGGATGCGGCCGCTTCCAAACCTTCACCGCAGCTGCCATGACAACACCGGCAATCGTAAACCGGAATGCAACAAGCAAAAGCGGAGAAAAATACGCCAGCCCCATTTTTCCCACCGCAAATGAGGACCCCATTAAAGCAGTTGTTAAAATGACCAACAGCGCAAAAACGAATTTATTCATCAGACCATCCCCCAAAAAGCATATGTTGTTTTATCCATTATACAGAATTTTCCGGTTTTTGACAGGTGCTATTTCAAAAACCATCCGCTTTTTGAAATGCTTCACTCTTTTAATGCCCGGGCAAGATTACTTGTAATATCAAGATCATTAAAATTTAATCCAAGCTGAATGGATGTCATTGCCACTTCCGGCCGGATGCCGGATAATGTCGTTTTTACGCCAACTAATTTCAGCGAATCAATCAGGCGGAAAATTTGCATTGCTACCATCGTATCGACAATCATCACGCCGGATAAATCAATAAAGAGATGTTGTATACGTTTTTCCACACATTGCTTAATCGTTTGTTCAAGCAAATGCTGTGCACGATCCGTATCAACTGCACCAATAATCGGCAGCAGCCCTTTTTGATTTTGCAGCGCGATGACAGGTGCGCTTAATTCATGAATGACTTCCTGCTGGCTGCGGAGCTTCATTTGCGACACATTGTGATTTTCTTCAACAAACCGGGTGATGACTTTCCCGAATGTTTTAATGACCATCCGCTTCCATCGATTGATTTCCTCATTTGTATATTGACCTTCATGATGACTGACAAATTCATCGATATGATCAAGATATTGTTCCTGAACGTTTAAAAACTCACCTAGAATAATATGAATAGGCGTGTTTAAATGCTGTGAATCCTCCGCAACCTCTAGAATCCACTTGATAAAGTCATGAAAAAAAGAGTCTTCTTCTTTTATAAATACGTCGCATAAATGTTCATGGAAGGAATAGTTTTGCCTTTTTAAATTTTGAATCACTTCCGGATCATTGGAAGCATACACGCCGGCGGTCTTGGATTTATCCAGAGATGCGTACCAATCCTCCGTTAATTTCCATGCTTTACTTAATAAAAATTGGTGCAATTCAGGATTTCTATGCATCCGCTCTCATCTCCTGTTTAAAATTCATATTATTTTATCATTTTATCGGAGCGCAAATGTTCTGTCGATGTTGAAATGCATACAAAAAAAGCTGCCTCAACAAGTGAGACAGCTCCTTAATTAAAAGCTTAATACAGCTTCTTCTGCCGTTTTAACGCCGGCCTCGATAATTTCTTGTGAACGATCAGGGAACTGGTTATGTCCTTCAACGACAACCGTCTGCACATCCTGTACGCCCCAGAAAGAAAGGATTGCTTTTACATAATTGACCGCCATTTCAAGTGACTGCATCGGGCCTTCGGAGTAAACGCCGCCGCGAGCATTCAACAAGATCACCTTTTTATCCTTCAAAAGGCCGACCGGACCTTCCGGTGTATAGCTGAATGTTTTACCAGCCTGATTCAAATAGTCCAGATACGTGTGAAGAACAGCAGGAATGGTGAAGTTCCAAAGCGGGAATGCAATCACTACTTTGTCCGCTTCCAAAAATTGATTTAAATATTTATTTACAAGATCTGTTGCGGCTTTCTCATCTTCTGTCAATTCCATTCCTTTTGACAGTTTGAACATGCCGTTAATTTTGTCTGTATCATAATAAGGCAGGTTTTCAGCAAAAAGATCCAATTCCGTAATCGTATCGGACGGATTTTCTTTTTTGTAGCTGTCCAAAAATGCATGATATAATTGAACGCTGACCGACTGATCAATCGGGCGCGAATTTGCTTTTACAAATAATACGTTTGACATTGTCATTCCTCCAGTTGCTTTTTTTAGAACGAATGTAGTGTACCACACATTTAGTTGTCATAGCAACTGTTTGAATTTAAAATATTTTATTGTACGTTTTGACGCATTTTCAATAAAATACGGCGTACTTCCGTTAATTCATCTTCCGTAATGCCTTTCGTCACCATCCGATGAAACTCTTCCGTAATCGGAATGATCTCACACTCCAGTTTTTTGCCTTCATCGGTTAAACATACCCGAAGTGACCGGCGATCGTCCGGTATCATCGACCGTTTAATAAAACCTTTTTGCTCCAGGCTTGCCAGCATTCGCGTAATATTCGTTTTATCTTTATCCAGCTTATCCGCAATTTCATTTTGCGTCCGTCCGTCTTTTTCCCAGAGAAGCATCATAATTAAATTTTGTTCCGGTGCCAGATTAAAAGGGGCGAGCTTATCCTTCACCCAGCCTGTCAGCTTCAAATCCGTCTGGTGAATGGTAATGCTTATATAATCCAAAAATGATATTTTTATGTCCGTCACCTGCTTTCGTCGACTGCATTATAGTGAGAAAATGGATAAATGTCAATTCTTCTTATACTGCCTCATAAAAAAAACACACGGCCGCCCCCGTGTGTTTTCAACGACTTTATTATTGTATCCATTGCGCAAAATGGTAGTAAATAGGAATACCAATTATGAGGTTAAAAGGAAACGTGATTCCTAAAGATAACCCTAAATAGATAGACGGACTTGCTTCCGGCACAGATGTTTTTAGCGCGGCCGGCGCAGCAATGTATGAAGCACTTCCAGCCAGGACACCCATAAGTGCAGCACCGCCTGGTGAAAGCCCGGCCAGATTCCCTACCAAAACCCCTAATACTCCAGAAAATACAGGCATGAATATCCCAAATAGCACCAGCTTCAAACCATGTTTCCGTAATTCCGGCAGGCGCTTTCCAGCAATTAACCCCATGTTTAATAGAAATAACATTAAAACACCGCTGTACAAGTCGATAAATAATGGTTTAACGGCCGGCAAAGCTGCCTCTCCAACTGCCAGTCCGATGATTAAACTGCCGAGTAAAAGCAATACACTTTTTCCAAATAAACTTTCTTTTATCACTTCTTTATCAATAAGCTGCAGCGCCGGGTGTACGACCCCCGCGTTTTGTAATGTTATAATTGGCTGTTTTTTTGTCTTTTCCATTATTTTAAGTAATAGAAGTGAGATCAAGATCGCCGGACTCTCTAACAGAACGACCATTGCATTCATAAATCCTTCATACGATGTTCCATTTTTCTCAAGAAACGAGACTGCCGCTCCGTAAGTGACAATACTGACAGAACCATATGCCGCCGCTAATCCGATGGCATTGTAAAGGTCCATTTTAATAAGCCGCATAATTAAAAGAGTAATCACCGGCAGCACTGTCCCCAGCAAAAGTGTGCCGAGGATGGGTTTTGCTACTGATTCAACGGAATAGTGAGAGAGCTCCATTCCGCCCTTTAATCCGATGGCCATTAATAAATAAATACTTAATGCCTCCCCAAGACCATTCGGAAATTTCAAGTCAGATTTCACAATGGCCGCGAACAGGCCGAGTACAAAAAACAATACAACGGGTGACAGTAAATTTTGCATCATAATTTCATACATTTCATTTTCCTCCACTTCATAAAAAAAACCGGCAATAACAGAATGTTGTTTGGCCTTTTGACCATTCATTCTGAACATTGCCGGTTTATCTCCAACTAACCACTTGTGTTTTTTGGGTGATCTCCCTATCTATTGTGATACAACATCATTTATTTTGAATACTTTTTTCAAAGTCACGGGCGAGCTTGAAAATCATGACTCGCTCTCCTGATTGTGTACTAATATCAGTATGAAAGCTTTTCACCTCTTCACCCGTCTTCTCAGCAATAATATCCTTCAATTCTTCCGCCCCTGATTTCACAAGGTCGGACCGGGTTCTTTTAATTGATAACATCCCTTCCCTCGTTTCGCATAAACGATATTCAGCCGGCGTCAGCACACCGCGCAGTGTTACAATAATCATATCCCGCAAAATATCTGTCTTCACGGAAACAGAGCCGCGGCCCAAATAATCTTTTTCCCACTGCGTTAACAATTTACTGATCTCAGCTTCAATTGAACCTTTTGTTTTTTCCATTGTGCTCCCCCATTAAACAAAAAACCGGCATACCTCTCCCTGTTACCAGGTTAAGAAATATACCGATTTATCTCATTCTTATCTTTTATATTATCCGGACGGCTTTTTCATGCGGTCAATGATTACATTAACAACAGGCTAAAGCGGCGTGAATATAAAAGATAAAATGTCATCTCTCAGTTATTAGATTAAGAAACATTGTATCTCCATTACAAGTCTCGTGTCAATGCTTTATTGAATGAAACATGTACTGTTCAATTTTATTTATTTTGAAAAGTAATGCCGTATAGCTTAACGAGGGAAGCTTCCTCTTGAATACCGGATAATGCCGCCCGCACATTCTTTATAGCATCAGTCATGAATTCGTGTTCTTAAATAGAAAAGATTACTTTTTCAATTATTTTTTATTCCAACTTCAATATGCTGAAATGAATCGACATCAAACAGTCCTTTGTCCGTCAGCTTTAAACTCGGGATCACCGGCAGACATAGAAACGATAAAATCATAAAAATATTTTGCGATTCTTCCGCCACAATGGAAAGCTGTTCGTGCAAATGATGCAATTCTTCCATGACTTCTTCATACGGCTTTTCTGACATAATACCGCCGACACGGAGAGTAACAGAAGCAAGAACCTTACCATTGTCAACAATGACCAGACCGCCCTGCATCTGTTCAATCGTTTCAATCGCTGTCATCATATCCTCATCGTTTGTCCCTGCCACCACCAGATTATGCGAGTCATGGGCGACCGTTGACGCAATGGCTCCGCTTTTCAGCTTCAAGCCTTTCACAATGCCGACACCGACACTGCCCGTCGCATGATGCCGCTCGCAAACAGCGATTTTAAGCTGGTCCCGTTTCACATCCGCTTCAAAAAATCCTTCGTTTGTTTGCACATCTTCAATTAATTTTTTCGTGATTAATTTCCCGGGTAATACTTCAATGATGATCGCTTTCTGTCCATTTTGAATCGGGATCTGCAATGACTGCTTATCGACTTTTTTCATCTTAACCGATTCTTTCAAAAGCACGGGAACTGGTGTCTTTTTTATTTGTAAAGCGGAGAAATCGATTACTTTTCCTTTTTTCACAATCGTCGAGGGCCGCAGTTCATTCAAATTTTCCACAATTAATAAATCCGCCGCATATCCCGGCGCCACTGCCCCCTTGTCTTTCAACTGATGACACACAGCATTATTTAGTGTCGCCATTTGGATCGCGATAAGCGGATTGAGCCCATTTTCAATCGCCAGCTGCGCCGCATAATTGACCGTCCCTTCCGCCGCCAGCTCATCCAGATGTTTATCATCCGTGCAAAATGAAAAGCGTGTGCTGTTCCGCTCCGTGATGGCCGGTAAAATCGCCAGCAAATCTTTCGCAGCAGACCCTTCCCTTACAATGACGTGGATGCCTCTTCGAACACGGGCTTCCGCTTCAAATGCACTCACTGCTTCATGATCATTGCGAATCGACGCCGTACTGTAAGCATTCAGTGCGTCTTCTGAAAGGCCGGCTGCATGTCCATCTACAGTCAAACCGTGATCCGTCGTAATCGTTATTTTTTCCAACATTCCATCATCCGCCTTCAACACAGATGGATAATCCATTACTTCAGCTAGTCCAATGACGTTTTTGTGAGTTAAATATGGCCGCAAATCAGCAGCCGTCAATACCGCTCCATTTTGTTCAAACGGAGTCGCCGGCACACAGGAAGGCAGCTTCATCAAAATGTCGATCTCCGCATGCTCAGCATCTTCCAGCATATATTCGATGCCTTTCTTTCCCGCTACATTCGCAATTTCATGCGGGTCCGTGACAACCGTTGTTACACCGTGCTGCAGGAGAGCTCTTGAGAATTCCGCCGGCGTGACCATCGTCGATTCAATATGGATATGACCGTCGATAAAACCAGGCATCACATATTTCCCTTCCGCATTAATAATCGTCTTTCCTTCTTTATATGTACCAATGCCGACGATGTATCCATCTTTAATGGCAATGTCCGCTTCAAACGTTTGGAGAGAAAACACATCAACAACCATGCCGTTTTGAATAATGAGATCGGCTTCTTCCGGGTGCTGTGCTGTATGAATAAGTGTTTTAAGTAATTGATTCATCCGTAATCCTTCTTTCATATTCTGCTTTTCATAGTGTATAGCAATGCTTTCTAAAATCAAACTAATTTCCCCTGCCGTATCAAATCAGTTGACACTTGCTCATTACGTAACAGATGATAGTCTTATCCTATTCATTTAAAGGCGGCTATGTTCATGCGCAAATTCGTCTATGTCATTATCTTTTTTTCATTCTTTGATTTATTTACACAATTGCCAATCATGAGTCCTTTCGCCGAGTCACTTGGCGCCACACCGTTTTTAACAGGTTTAATTGTCGGCATATACTCCTTTTCTAATACAATCGGCAATGTGCTGTCCGGGTTTTTAACCGATAAAAATGGACCTTTTTATGTCCTGATTACGGGATTGATTTCTACCGGCATTGCCCTGTTTTTATATAATATCGCTGATAATGCTTGGCTGCTTTTGGCGATCCGCTTTGTCCACGGTTTAATGGCCGGCTTCATTACACCGGCGGCCTTTACCTATCTGGCCAATGCCACGGCGAATGAGGAAAAAGGAAAAGGCGCTGCAATTTCAGGCGCTTTTGTTGGACTAGCGGCTATTATCGGTCCGGCATTCAGCGGTATTGTTGCCAGCCGGGCAAGTGAAACAGCTGTTTTAACGGTAACAGCTGTCATTATGCTTTTACTTGGTGTGCTCGCTATTTCTTTTCTGCGGGCGGATGTTCAGGGCAAACTATTGCATCAAGCAAAAGCGGACGGCACATTTTTGAGTCATCCAGACGTGTTAAAAGCCTTTACCGGCGCTTTTTTGCTCATGTTTTCGCAAGGTGTGCTGGCATACATGCTGCCGCTCAAAGTCATTCACCTCGGTTACGATACAAAAACCAGCGGACTTCTTTTAAGTACTTTTGGCATTGTGGCTATTCTCGTTTTTTTGCTGCCGACAAATCGCCTCTTTGATGTATTAAAGCCTGTTTACACATTCGCGTTTGGTGTTGCCTTGATGGGAGCAAGTCTTATTTTGCTCGGGCAGATGGAAAGCACAGAGAGCCTTTATTTATTGATGGGGATATACGGCGTCGGATTCGCCTTTTTATTTCCCTCAATCAATTCATTGCTCGTCGGTGCAGTCGAACCGGGACAGCGCGGCAAAGCATACGGGTATTTTTACGCCTTTTTCTCACTCGGCGTTGTGGCCGGCTCCGGCATCACCGGTCTGCTTGCATTGTCCCCATCCGGCGGCTTTCTTATGACGGGACTCATCCTTATCTCCGCTGCCATTTTCGTCACGCTGCACAACCTCTTAAAAAAGAATGCAGTGTGACTCTCTCGTAAACCCCGTGTTTCAAACCGTGCAAAAGCGGCTAAATTAGTAAGAGATCACTCTTTCATTTAGGAGGCAGATAAAATGAGTGCCATTGTATTATTTGACGGTGAATGCAACTTTTGTGATTCCAGTGTGCAGTTTATTATAAAACGTGATGCTGAGAGATACTTCCACTTTGCATCTTTGCAAAGCGATGTTGGACGAAAACTTACAAAAGAATATAACGTACCGGATGACATGGACAGCATGATGCTGGTCGAGGATGGAAAAGCCTATTTTAAATCAGCAGCGGCACTTCGGATCAGCAGACATTTATCCAGAAGATGGAATATGTTATATGCGCTGGTAATCGTCCCGAGCCCGATCCGCGATCTTTTTTACGATTTTATTGCAAGAAACCGTTACAAATGGTTTGGCAAAAAAGAAGATCATTGTATGCTCCCATCGCCTGATGTACGAAAACGCTTTTTATAAAATCAACAAAGAGCCCGCAGAATGTGTATACGTTTCTCCGGGCTCTTTATCGTTTTTAGGTGAGAAGCGCCCCCACCTTGGGGAGTGAGAATGGCACCGCCCAATATGCAGGCTGGAGATGAATGGTCTTTTTTGCACACAAAAAAACTAACACACTCGCTATGATATCCCTGTACAGATGACTCTTTGAAAACGGAAGATATGGGGTTGTGGCAGGTGGCAGGAATTCGTCTATCACGTAATACAACCTTCGATCACCTCGTCCAGCCGAAAAGCGAAACCGAAACATAAAACTTGTCCTGAATGGAAACTCATTATCATTACAACAAAAAAAGAACAGCATACGCTGTTCTTCAGCTTGTGTCAACGCCGAGTTACTTTT
>NZ_MSDU01000034.1 GCF_001936625.1 Domibacillus antri
GGGCGTACTTACATTTTACAAGACGGCATCGCTTTTTTGGCGTGTATTTCTGGAAGTTTATTCATAATCAACACGCGTGCAATCCCGCCATTAATGGATGGGATTGTTTTTTATCCATGCATCGCTGTGTCTTGCATATAAAATGCACATATTATTGTTTGTCGTTTATTTTTGAAAGATTATTTAAGATCAGCATGCGTGGTATATTTTATCCGTTATATATGACCATTTGAAAAAAGACACGCACGAAAACGTTCATGTCTGAATGGATTTAAGCGTATAAATGAAAATTCGTCTTCCACTTTCCCGGCCATTATTGCCTGGAAACCGGCCCAAAATTAAATTTTTTGGATCTGGGAATTAATTATTAGAATCGGACTTTTTGACATGATGGTCCACATCACTTAGGATATCCAAGACCCCATCTTTAAATTAATGGTGATGATGGTGTCCTTTAGAGGAATTGGTAATAACAAATCCTTCTTGAGGGACAAAAAAGTACTGAACAAAGATACCGTCCAGAAATTCTTCTCTGCTGTCTAAAAGAATATCAATATCTTTGTCCGTTTTGACAACAACATCGTGTTCTTTTTGCTTATCCAATTTGATGCCGTAATGAGCATGGTTGCCGTGCAGCTCCGTCACCTCTACCCGGATCATCTTTCCTTCTGCTTCGGGAATTTCAAGCATTATTTTTAATGCTTTTGCCGCTTTTTGATTCACTTTGCACTTCATCGTTTCGATCTCCTATTCGTTTGTTTATTTCAAAAGCAATTTCTTCTTGTATTCTATACCTTTAAGATTCAATTTACCAAATTCCTGCTTAAGTTCATTATCCCTCTGCTTTTTCAGCTAAATACTCCCATCGCTCCAGCATATGATCGAGTTTTGCTTTCCATTCCGCTTCTTCCTCCATCAAAATCCGCAGTTTGTCAAAATCACTGCCTGCTGTGGTCATTTCCGCCGCAATCTCTGTTAAGCGCTGTTCGGCCGCCTCCATTTCATCTTCAATGGTTTCCCATTCTCTCGTTTCCGAATAAGACATCTTCTTTTTCTTTTCGGGACGAGACTGCGAAACAGGTGCCGTCTTCACTTCCGGTTCAGCCGGCGCTTCTTTTTCCTCCAAAAACTCGGAGTAGCTGCCGTAATAAAAATCGACGACGCCTTTCCCTTTAAAGACAAGCAGCTGATGACATACTTTATCGAGGAAATAGCGGTCATGTGAAACAGTAATGACAACCCCCGGGAAGGCCTCTAAATAGTCTTCAAGAATGGTCAAGGTTTGAGTGTCAAGATCATTTGTCGGCTCATCCAAAAGCAATACGTTCGGCGCGGACATTAAAATATTTAATAAATACAGTCTTCGTTTCTCCCCGCCAGACAGCTTGCGGATCGGAGTGCCATGCGTATGCATTGAAAATAAAAAACGCTCCAGCATTTGTGCCGCTGAAATGTGGCTGCCATCTTTCAATTGAATTGAATCTGCCGTCTCACGAATGTATTCAATCATCCGTAAGTTATCATCCATATCTGCGTTTTCCTGCGTATAGTAGCCAATTTTTACTGTCTGTCCTGTATCTACTTCCCCCGAATCGATTTCTTCCCGTTCGGAAACGATATTTAAGAGCGTTGATTTGCCGCTCCCATTTTGGCCGACGATGCCAATCCGGTCACCACGTTTAAATAAAAATGAAAAGTCATGTAAAATCCGCTGGTTTGCAAACGATTTCGAGATGTTTTTCAGCTCAAGCACTTTTTTCCCGAGCCGCGCCCCACTGAGTTCAATTTCCAGCGACTCTTGCTTCGCCTTATTTTTCACATCCTCATCAAGTGCTTCAAAACGCTGAATGCGCGCTTTTTGTTTCGTGGTCCGCGCTTTCGCCCCTTTTCGCATCCAGGCCAGTTCTTTTTTAAACAAACTTTCCTTTTTGCTCTGCTCAAGTGATTCATTTTCTTCTCGGATCGCTTTCGATTCAAGGAAGTCGGCGTAATTCCCTTTATATTCATACAACTTCCCGCGCTCTAATTCCCATATTTTATCGGTTACTTCATCTAAAAAATACCGGTCATGCGTCACGAACAGCACAGCATTCTTATACTTTTTTAAGTATTCCTGAAGCCATTTAATGCTGTCATAATCAAGATGGTTTGTCGGTTCATCCAAAATCAGCAGATCAGGCGTTTCAATGAGCGTTTTCGCCAGAGCAGCCCGCTTCTTCTGTCCGCCTGACAGCTCCGATATTTTTTTTGAAAAATCGGGGAGGCCAAGCTTCGTCAAAATGGTTTTTGCATCCGCACTCGTATCCCACGCGTTCAGCTCATCCATTTGCTGCTGGTGTTTCATTAATTGATTCTGTACATCCGGATCATTCGGATTTTCTTGCAGCTTCAAAAGTGTTTGTTCATATTGTTTGATCACGTTAAATACAGGCGAGTCACTTGCGTAAAGAAAATCCATAATGGTCGATTGTTCATCGAAATGCGGATTTTGCGGCAAATATGAAATGGAGTAATCATTCGGGTGGTCTTTAGAACCGGCATCGTAATCGTCCAGCCCGGCAATCACATTAAGCAGCGTCGATTTCCCTGTTCCGTTAATGCCGAGAACGCCGATTTTATCCCCTTCTGAAATAGAAAACGAAATATTGTTAAACAGCGTTTTTTCACCAAGCGTTTTGATGAGTCCTTCTATCGTAAAAACTTTCATTATGTGCTCCTTCATTGATATAGTCTCTTTATTTTACCATACCGCGGAGCAAAAAAAGCCAAGAGGAGAGAACGAATTAAGTTAAGTGTATAATTAGCTATGAGGTGATTCAATTGATTAAAACCGTGCTGCTGTCCGGCTATAAAAGCCACGAGCTTGGCATTTGGGATACAAAAAATCCCGGCATTTTCATCGTTAAAGCTGCGATCGAAAAACAGCTGCGATCGTTATTGGAAGAAGGGTTGGAATGGGTCATCATCGGCGGCCAGCCGGGGGTGGAATTATGGGGCGCCGAAGTCGTTTTAGCATTGAAAGATGAATTTGCCGATTTGAAGCTTGGCGTATTAATGCCTTTTTTGGAACAGGAGAAAAACTGGAAAGAAGAGCGGCAGGAGCATTACAATATGATCATAAGTCAAGCGGATTTTGTGGATGCAGTGTCAAAAAAACCATACATTGCACCATGGCAGTTTAAGGCCAGAGATGAATTTTCCCTCGATAATACGGATGCCCTACTGCTCGTTTATGATGAAGAAAAAGAGGGGTCGCCAAGGTTTTTAAAAGCCGCTGCTGATAAACGGGTGGAATCAGGAGAGTATTCACTATTCGAGATTACCATGTATGACTTGCAGACGGCAACCGAGGAAATGCAGGAAAGAGAAAGGCCGGACTGGTAAAAAACAAGTCCGGCACTTGAACTAAATCCCTGTTTTATCATATAATAAAATAAATGTAAACGCTTACTTTATTACGGAAAGAGGTGTTATTATGATTGAACATAAAAACTTGTCTCTTCACGTTTCAAAGGAGCAGTTAAAAAGCATGGTTCACGAAATGGCCCAGCAGCACTACTTAATTTTTTGGGGATTTGACCAAGGCACAATGATTTTAAATGTATATCACGCAAAAGCGAATAACCAGTTTGCTTTTATCCGCCACAAGAACACGATGGAAATGATTTATGCGAAAATTATTGATGAAGACATCTTACTTCTATTAAATAGAGATATTCAGTTTGAACTCCGTACAGAGCAAAATCATAAGAAAACGATGATGCTGACAAAAGAAATGCAGTATAAAGAAATTGATTATTATTTGAGCTTGCTCCATGATTATATGGAGCAAGGTGATGAGCAAAAAATAGCGGAAACGAAAGCGATTTTGAAAGCACTACAGTCAGATGCATCATAGAAAAAGGGGCTGTCTCAATAAGATTATTAAGACAGTCCCTTTCGCATTTCACCAATAATCAGAAATGGTAGTCAACTTTGATATAAGAAGCCGCTTTGTCAGCTTGTTGACGTGCTTTTTCTGTGGTTTCTGCTGCATTCAGCACAACAGCCATCCGGCGGCCGACTTTTGTTTCCGGTTTCCCGAAAACGCGCACCTGCGTATCCGGTGTCTCCAATGCTTTTTCGATGCCATTCACGCTGTAAGATGCATGTTCTTCCCAAGCTTTGATTGTACGGCTTGCTCCAGGTGAGATAAGCCGTATTGCTGGAATCGGATAACCTAAAATCGCCCGGATGTGAATCGCAAATTCAGAAAGACCCTGTGTCACCATCGTCACCATGCCTGTATCATGAGGCCGTGGTGATACCTCACTGAACACAATGCCGTTTGGTGTAATAAACAATTCCACGCCGAACAATCCGTAGCCGCCGAGGGCATCTGTAATTTTTTTCGCAATGTCTTCCGCTTCGGCAATTTGCGCTTCCGTCATATCATGCGGCTGCCATGACTCAATGTAATCACCGTCCTGCTGAATATGACCGATTGGCGCGCAGTATGTAGTTCCTGAAACAGAGCGGACGGTCAAGAGGGTGATTTCGGATTCAAAAGTAATAAACTCTTCAACGATTACACGTGTTTTCTTCGCCCGCCCCCCTTCCATCGCTGCATCCCACGATGTTTCTGCGTCATCGATTGAGCGGCACACACTTTGTCCTTTTCCTGAAGAACTCATAATCGGCTTAATAACACAAGGTGTGCCAATTTTCTCAACCGCATCTTTCAGCTCATCCAGCGTATCTGCAAATGCATAGTTTGCCGTTGGAAGGCCAAGTGTTTCACTCGCCAAACGACGGATCCCTTCACGGTTCATTGTTAAATTCGTCGCTTTTGCAGTCGGAACAACATGATAGCCTTCTTTCTCCAGTTCCATCAATGTTTCGGTCGCGATGGCTTCAATTTCGGGAATGATATAATCGGGCTTTTCCTGCTCCACAATCGCGCGCAACGCTCCCCCATCGAGCATATTGATCACATGAGAGGCATGGGCAGCCTGCATTGCCGGCGCGTTTTCATACCGGTCTACCGCAACCGTTTTCACCCCTAACCGCTGCGCTTCAATGATCACTTCCTTACCAAGCTCGCCTGATCCTAACAACATCACTTTTTTTGCCTGTAATCCACTCATTGTTCACTCTCCTCAACATCCGTTATTTGATCATAATATCGTATCATTTTAAACGTTTCAAGTACATTTAACATCAAAATAGCGAACGTAACAGAAATTAACGATATAATAATTCGTTTTTTAAGCAATGATGCATTATTCAAGTTCTAAATCAAAAAAGACAATGAACAGGATGAGTAATCAACTTGATGATTGGAGGCCAATCATGATCCATAGCGTTAAAGCTGGAGAAACTCTTTCATCCATTGCCGAAGATTATCGCGTTTTATTAGCAGCAATTATTACCGCAAATCCAAGTATACACCCGAACAGGATCTACGTTGGACAGAAAATAATCGTGCCAGGTTTTTCTTCTGCAGGCCAGATTCCTTATTCCATTATTATTTCTCTATCAAATAGAACACTGACTTTACGATACGACCAACAACTGAGAAAAGTTTATCCAATCGGAGTTGGCAGAATGCTTCACGAAACACCGACAGGAGATATCATTATTATAAATAAAGCACCCAATCCAGGGGGCTTATGGCACAATGTGGATGAGTTTATCCAAAAAAGGATATGGGATTCATGGAACAAAAAATCCAAGCTCAATCGGGAAATATGTTTCACTGAGGTGTGTCCGCATGTACAACAAGGATGTGGAGGAATTGGCAAGAATAGTTCCCGTCGGCACACACGTCCGCATCAGGCCATAGATTGCGGGGCTGCCAGACCTTATATTAAATCCCATTCACTAAAAAAAGTAGAGAATGATTTATTCCGTACTTCCCTCTCTATAGATTGATTTTCTGCTATTTAAAGATCGATTGAAAAAAACAGACCAAAAATCGTTATTTGGTCTGTTTTTTTATCTTTCTTTCCCAGTGAAAATCCGTTTTCTTTTTACAGCGTTCTCATAATCATTTGACAGCCGATTGATTTAAAACAAGGTTTTCTTTCGGTTCCATCCCTAGCTTATCGAAACTTCCGTATTTTTCTTGAATAAAAAGAAGCGCGATACCACCAAGTATACTGGGAACAGCGAACGCCATAAACGCATTTTGCGGTTCAAGATTAGCCGCAAGGAGGAATCCGACAAGAATCGGTGCTAAAATGGCTCCGATCCGTCCGAAACCAAGTGCAATGCCCATGCCGGTTGCCCGTACTTCTTTCGGGTAAAATTCGGAAATGTATGGATTTGCGAGGTTTTGTGTCCCAACTGTACACGCACCTCCAATAGCAATTAAAATGTATAACAACATTAAATTAGATGTCATACTCAGCGCAACAAAAGTGACAGCACCAATGAAGTACATGGAAACAAGCACTTTCCGGTGGCCGATCCGGTCTACAAGATAGCCGCCAAACAGTGATCCGCCGATCTGTCCGACACAGAGGACGAGAGTGAATGAAAGACTGGATGTCAATCCGTAGCCGGACGCCTGCATAATTTTAGGCAGCCACGTATTCAATCCGTACACCATAAGAAGGCAGCAGAATACGGCTGTCCAGAAAGCAAATGTGCTGATCATGCGGTTTTGCTGGAACAACTTTTTCACAGGAGATCCTTTTGCATTTTCTTTCGCACTGGCAAACTCATAATCATCTGTTGCTTTATAATTTCCTGTCGGATCCACTTTATTTAAAATGGACGCTAACTGTTCTCCTTGATTTCGGACAATGTAATACGATAAGGATTCAGGAAACTTTTTCATGAAAAACGGCAATGTGAAGAGCGGAATAATACCGATCCAGTACAAAACTCTCCAGCCAAATCCCTCCATAATATACATACCGATGAGAGAAGCAAGAATGCCTCCGATTGAATAACCGCAGTACATCGTTGCCACAATAAGTGCACGATTCTTTTTCGGTGAATATTCCGTCATTAATGAGATGACATTCGGCATAAGGCCGCCCATTCCCAGCGCAGCGATAAAGCGCATAATGGTAAATACCGTAATGGATGGGGCAAGTCCCGCCAAAAGGGTAAAGACGCTGAATAAAAACATACAGATGGCCAATACTTTTTTTCGGCCGATCATATCTGCAAGAGGGCCAAAAACGAACGCACCGACCATCATGCCAATGAGGGTATAGCTGCCCACCGCACCTGCTTCAACCGCTGTTAATCCGAAATCCTCCATCATCAGCGGGAGCCCGACACCATACATGGCGATGTCATACCCATCAAATGCAATAGCATAAACACACCATAAAAAAACCAATAAATGAAAACGATTAAACTTACTTTGAGCCATTACATCTGTTGCATTTACTTTCCGCACTTTGTCCTCCTCCTTTTATGTAAGCGTATTCAAAATACATTTTTAGCTTAAAGAATTTGAACTTGTTAGCCAATTTTATTATTCCTCTATATGGAACTTGAGAATATTTTTCTTATTTTAAACGTCTTGTCAATTGCGATAAAAATGTTCAGATGACAATTGTTTCCTTTTATAAGAAAAGTTTCCCCAACCGTAAAATAGCGTTCTTCAGCTGCGAAAGAACGCTATTTTACCACATCTCCTCTTTACTGCTCAACACATAAAGAAAAGGCATAAATAACTCACGATTAAGATAATGACGCTGATCCATGCCGGAAAATGAAAAGCAGACAATAGAATAAACAGTGCATACGGAATGACATATAACACACCGAGCCGCCATGGTTCATGGAGACGGTCATATTGAATGCGCTGACAAGTCGGACACGTCACTTTCCGTCAAAATGGCCAAAGCGATTTCATTTTCTGCCAGTATGTCAGCTTGTACCCGCAATGTTGGCAAACCATCTCATCCCTCCTTTCCCTTTATATTACATAGGATTGCTTTTTATGCAGCGGAAGGGTACAATAATAAAGTCAAGATAAGGATAAAGTATATTCATAGTCTTTTTCGGTGTTTTTAACTATTTTGTATATTATCAAATAATACTGTTATACCAACAATTATACCGAATATTAAGAACAGGTGTTTCAAGTGATTTTAATTGTTTGGTCACCTATTTGGTCACCTATAGTCACTCAGTAAACCGTTATCATCACTATGAATCACAGTTGCGTTCCTTCATTAATATAGAGAACTTATTTTTAAGAGGTAAAGAGTTGATTTATCGCGACTTTACGTATAAACAAAGGTCCTGCTATCTTTTACGTAAAGGAGCTGATTTTATGTGGAAGAAGAAAGAAAAGGCCGTTATGTTTTGTCCTCGTTGCCGAGAAGAAATACGGGAAACCGATCATGTGGGGATAACTTAAATGCACAGTGTCGTTCATTTATATTGTGGAGCCTGGCCGCGTCCTGGTGAGCAGATTGTTAATGAAGGTTCTTTCAAGGATATATCGAAAAAATATTTATGACTGGCTGCGGCCGGTCACACTTGTTTTGAAAGTTACAATGTTTAATACTTTAGAGACTGTCAGTATAGATGTATAAATATCATAACGGATGACCAAGAATCTTAAAGAATCATTCCCTCAAAACAGCTTCATATCACGGTTTTAAAATATTGACTCTGAATCTTAAATAAAAAAACGCCCAAATTAGGGCGGGGAAATGGCGGGGAAACTCGTCATTTTTTTATTTGGGTTGTATTGTTACTGTGTTGTTGACAATAGTGACTAATATGAGTTCGATTCCTATCGAGGACGTTACCACAAAAAGATACGTTCATTTTAAAAATCCCTGATTCCTTTAACAACAAGGTTTCAGGGATTTTTTTATTTTTTTTGATGACGAATGGAATGCGTTGATAATCCCCCCAGCTCCCCCAAGCCCCCAAAAACGCGTTTCTTCTATATATTTGATTCCGTTCGATTCAATTCATTTTCTTGCCGATATCTACATGCCTACATATAGACGTCGGCAAATAACAGTCGCAGCATTTTGCCAGGCATTAAATATCAAAGATGTTAGTGAACTTTTAGAATTTAGATAACCGGCTCCTTACTGTCGATATTTGTCGAACGAAAATGATAGATTTCTGATCTGCCTAATAGGAAAATAGAATCATGTTTAATTAACTATTTAATAAAGGGGTAGATTTTTTGAAGAAATCTTTAAAACAAAAAGTAGTAATATCATCGTTAGCTTTGTCTGTATTTGGATCTGGGGTATACGCAGGAACAGTAGTAAAGACATATAAAACACCTCGTGGGGACTTCGCTACAGTTGAAAAAGAAGAAATACATAAAAACCGAATTTCTCTTGAAGTGGATGGGGGAAAAGTCAAAAAACCAACTTGGTATGTAGATGGAACAACATATGTGCCATTACGCGATGCTGCAGAAATGTTGGGAGCAGAGGTTTTATATGATCCCATAACAATGGGTGCAAAAATCACCAACAAACCGCAGCATACTGAACAAGAGATCATTAAGAAAAGCGACCTTCCTTATACATTACATTCAAGTTTAACTGGCATGACGATCACTATCATTTCTATCAGTGAAATCAACAATACAACTGCTTTCAAAATCAAGATAACAAATAATGGAAATAGAAACGCTTTTTTAAGAGCAAGTTCTTGGAGTTTTTATGCTGATAACATGCTAGTTGATTATCTTGGAAAAGATGATTATCTCGACAGTTTTGATTATAACGGTATAAAAGTTGGTCAAACTGTTGAGGGGGAAATATACTTTGATTCATTACCTTCTGTCAATAATTCAATTATTTTGACTCCATATGTAAGTAATAACTACAACGATGAAAAATTCACTCTGCATTTAGATTTAGATTCATAACGAATTTGAGCCCCGATGTCGGGGCTCTTTCTATTTCATCTACTTTCGCTGTACGATTTAATTCTTGGGTTGTATCCATGCTCCGCTTCAATAAGCGCCCGTGCTTCTTCTGCAGATTCAAGCGATACATAAGAGATATTGTATCTACCAAATTTGTTGATTGATTTATCGTGATTTTACATATTAAGGTGCTTCCTGTTACCTTATTTGTAAAGGAGCTGATCGTATGTGGAAGAGGAAATTGTTATGGTGTGCCCGCATTGCCAAAATGTGATCCAGGCGAGTGATCGTGTAGGTATCACCCACATTCATAGCGTAGTGCACTTTACGTGCGGCGCCATGCCAATGCTGGGTGAAAGGATTATTGACGTTTGCTCGTTTGAGGAAGCTTTAGACAAATATTTATGAGCAAATGTTCAAGTCCCCTCTTACATACCTTCTATTTTCATAGTATTATAGATGGAAAAGGAGGGATTTTATTGAAAATAAAAGTGAAATTATTCATTATGCTGTCTGCGGTCTTCGCTTTGTGTTTTAGTACATATCACCCAGCAGAAGCAGCAAACCCGATCAAACCGAGTCAAAGCCGTGTAACGTACACAATTAAGGATGCAAACGGTAAGCCGTACACCATTTATTTTGCACCAAGCAGCAAAGAAACAAATGCGAAAGCATCAAAGAATCCGCAGTATAAATGGTCAGGATTAAGATTTAACACAAAAGAAGGCGATGTGCTTTATAATGCGAATTACAAATTATACACACGCGATCCGAAACTAAGTCATATTAAAGATGCTAAAATTGCATATAAAAACTATACAGTAAACACTCGTAATAAATCGGTCCATATCTACCCTGCGCAATTCAAAGGGCAACCGGATCTTTTGGCGATTTCTAACGACGACGGATTCGAATCGGAGTCGGCTGATCTCTACTATATGAGAAATGGTAAGTTAACGTATATCGTTGGTGCTACTTATACGAAAAGACCAATGATTAAAGGGAAGAATCTATATTTAATTGCAAACGATATACCGGGTTACGGACCGATGTTTTTTGAGCTTTACTTAGACCCTAAAACAGGTATCTGGGATGATTACGACGGTATACAGTTTAGTGACCCAGATTGGGTGCTTAGAAACTGGAAGAAACACTGGAGATAAAGAAAGGGCCCGGTACTCGTTTGAGTGCCGGGCTTTATGTTTAATTAGCTGTTTTTTCTCCTTTAATTAATCCGCGCTCAACAGCTACAAACAGCAAGCCTGTCGCATCAGATTCAGTCAGCGTTCCCTTATCCAATTTTTCTACCCACGATGGATCAATACCATTTGGATCTTTCTCTACTAGGCGAGTTAATACTGTACGAGTAGAATTTTTAATGGCGTTATTTGATGGAACAAACAATTTGGATTCCTCCTTTTTTGGTGCAGTACTTGTCGATGGAGTACCTGCTGGCGAAGTGCTTCCCGTATTGAAGGTGATACCGTAATGTTTGCACACTGTACGGGCTGTCACAAGGGCACAACGCTTGCGGTAACTGTCCGATTTAAGAAGGGCAAGGTCCTCTACGTTCGTCATAAACCCCCACTCAACTAACAGAAAAGCCGCATCTGTTTCCCGGCACATATGCAGGTTTGTCCATGTTCCCGGTACAGATGGAAAAAGTCCGGATCCCCAAATAGGAAGATCCGGAAACTCTTTTTTGTATTCCGATAAGAGCGATTCAGCCAGTGCTTTCCCCGTCTTACTTGTGTGCCAATAAAAAACACCGAATCCACGTCGTGACGGATCCGCGTTTGCATTGGCATGATGAGAAATACCAATAGCGGTTTTATCTTTGGCGTACTGAGCATTATATTGACGAGTCCGCTCATTCAGGGAAACGTCTAATCCCCCGAAAGGCTGCGCTTCATACGTGGAAACTTTACCGGTCAGCAGCCGTTTTACTTCCTGGCCAACCGCTGCATTAAAAGTGTGTTCCGGCAGTCCGGGCACTCCCTTGCTTGGCGGGTATGTGTTCCGGCCATGTCCAACATCGTTTAAGAGTTTACTCATCTTCATCCGCCCCTTTCGTGTATCCTGTCCGCTGATTAACAAGCTCAAAAAGACCGGTTGCAGAAAGACCGGCGAAAACGCCAGCCCACAACCGGTACACAATATCTAATGTTGTAAAAGGTGTAGCGGTAATACCAACCACTAAACCAACCAAAAGAGCAATTAACGGCACAAAATTTCTCTTTAATGCAACCGACCGTTTTATTAGCTCGACAAGACCGACGATAATAGGTGCGATAATCGTCGCTAATACCATAATTTCCTGCATTCCATTCATTCTGCAGTTCTCCTCTCACCCATGTTATCCAGGCGTTTATGTGCTTGCTTTGCTGATTCTTCTACCCTTGTTACACGCTCTGTTAAGTCCTCTACTCTTTGAACAGTTGCTTTGAAATCCACTCGAATGCTGTCCACCCCTGAGCTGATATGATCCAGCTTGGTGCGAATGGTAGCGGCATCTGCCGCATCCTGCCGTATATCTTTATCTCGGTTTCGGCCAAATGTGAGTATTCCGAGCAAAACACCCACGACTGTACAGACAAGTCCAACTAAAGCCATAGTCACTTTCAACACATCCTTTTAAATCGTTTATCTATTTAAAAAATGCCGCCCAGAGGCGACATGGTTTTTGACCATAAAAAATACACCTACGAGGGTGTTAGTAATTGATTTTATAATCACCACTTGCAAAGATCGTCACACGCAGCTGGTCATTAAAAGGGTATTCGTAATCGTAAATGGTCGGATGCGCAGCTTTTTTCCAAGTTCCCCGCATATCCATTTGCGAAACTAAATCTCGTACCTCCAGCGTGTCTGTCACTTCTTCTGCTGACAGCAGATAGGCAAAGCGCACGGTGTCGCTTGTTCCCCGCAGTTCTGTCCATTCCACCGTTGTAAGAGCATTTAATACAGCCGGTGTCATGCCGTCAGCTTTCATACTTGCTAAGTCCATCGGAATTACGGCCCATACGGTTCCTGACCTTGTGTACCATGTAACCCCGCTGTCGAACGATACGGCTGTTTTGACAATAGCTTGTCCGCTAATCAGAGTGTTAAGCGAAAAGGAGTCGATATTTTCAATACTGCGTATGTTAATGTCCCTTGTCATCTGGACAAGTTGATCTTGCGGTATTGCTGATTTGCTAACATTTCTAATCGCATTATCTTCATCTGTCCAGGTGACAACTTCAATATTACCTGCAAGCAGACTTAAAGCTGACCAGTCAGGAATTGAATCCATACCATCTGACTCAAACTGCGCCTGTGTCGGCGTGGTAGTTGAAACGGATACCCAAGATGTTGTTGCATCATCGTATTTCTTGTATTCTCCACCATTAAAAATGAGCGTTTTATTGGAGGTATTCAATTCTATATACCATTCTGAATCCATGCGTAACGCTGAACTGTATTCAAATCGATATTTCCCTTTAGGTAAATCTGAGATAGTTTTCTCCCATTGAGTTTCATTTATCGCAGTGATTGCTTGTGGATATGAAGATGTCACATCGTCATACACTAAAGTTGATTCATTCCATTTTTTTATTACAAAAGCACCCGTGTAAGTTGGCCATGTTGTTGTCCCACTTCTCCAAATGTTCACTTTATTCGACAGAATGTCAACTTCTACGTATGTGCCCGCCGCATTCCAATAAGCGACTTTATTCGTATTCCACTCATTAACTTGTGTTCCATCAAACAAACCGGAGCCTGTTTGAACATCATAAAGATCACCTCCAATATGAGTATATTGTGCCTCTTGTTTCAAACCACTCACAATAGGTTTTGCTGTACCAGCCATTTTTCCACCACCCTATTTCTAGATGAAAAGCATATTGTTTCAAGAAATAACAATTTTGTCGATTTTCTTAAAATTCCCCATATTAATTGCGCATTTCAGGAGCGTACCGCTCTCTACCCATGTTGCGTCTTCAGTCATCTGATAAGTATAATTTGTCTTCAGATTCATCGCCCCGTCAAAAATGACATATTCCGATTCGTCAAAATCAGCTGCGTCAGAATTATCAAATCCAACTTCTGTTTTTACAACGTTTTGTATACCGCCTTGAAATATTAATACTTCAAGCGGTGCACGCAAAAACGTGGATGTTGGCTCAATCGTAATATCATAAACGCGCGGGGCTGTTGAGCTGGCCACTACGCCAAGCCGTGTGATTTGCTGATAGATCTGCGCGCCGCCACCCCCTCCGCCGCTTCCGATCATTTCATATTCAAGCCCATCAAAATGGTAAATAGATGGCCTATTTTCATTTGTTTCGTCTATTTTCACAAGGTAGAGTGCATCTTCCTGCCCGGTCAACGGCAAAGAGGCGCGATTCGGTACGGTAATCACGCTGTTAATACCGGGCAGATCAATGTTTAATTGTGCTTTTGTCATATCCTCGCCCCTTAATCGTGTTCAAGATGGATGCTGAAGAATACCGAATCAATATTTGTGATGGCAGTGTTTTGCTGAATTCGAACCCAGAAGGGAACTGTCTGTACCCCATCTATTGTCGGGATGTTTAATATATCTGCATAGGTACCCGGAACGCCCGCATTATCCGGCGCTATGTCGGCCCATTCGGAGCCGAATTGACCTAGATATTGTTCAACCTTCATCACGATGTTCGTAACCGGTGAAGCTGTCGGATTATACAATTCCAGTTTCGCTTCCAGCACGCCTCCTTGTATACGGCCGAGTTCATTCGGGTCAGATTCTGACAGCGACACACCATTTTTACGTATTTCGAGGAATGTCCCGTAATAATAAACATCCCCGCCGACAAAATCTGCAGTCTGCTCGCCGATTAAAACGCCCTGATCGTCGTATAGTCGTAACGTGCCATTCATGATCAAATGAGGCAATGCTAATTCTACAGTGCCGGAAGTTCCCGCTAATGCGCTTAAAACGACTGTGCCGCTTGTCAGTTCAATACTATGTCCGCTCAAAAGGTTCTTTACCTGCAGACAGTCGTTCTTTGTCGCAATAAACCGATCCGCATAAAACGGAACATACCCGGATGAATTTCCTTTTTTAAGCACAAAGCCGATTTTTAAAAAGTTGTACTTTACCGTATCGATGAACTCAAATACGCCGCCACGCTCCATGTAAAAATCATAGGCATCCCCGTTTCGGACGACTTTTATATTGTCGAGAGGAGTTAAAGCAGCATCCGCCATTTCCAGTAGCTCTACTTTGCGGTTTGCCGCGTTAAATAAAGTTAATCCCCCTTGATCTCCTTCTACAGTCGGCGTATAATTGACGGTTGCTTCAAATGCATTCGCATCGGCCGGAACATCTCGTAAAACTGTTACATCGCGTATAGTCGAATGCAAAAGTTTAAGAGATCCATTTTCAATCGTCGTGTTGGCTGGATCGGTGCTGCTCCAATCCGGACCAAGACTATTAAAGTTCTCGTCAATTACCAAGCCGCTTGAATATCGATATAAGCGCATCGTATCCCTCCTATCTTGTTTTCTTCGTAAACCATTTACTGTACCAATTAGCCCGTGCGGGGATCAGCCATATTTTTTTCTTTCTTGTTGGATCTCTCATTCCATCGAGGTCTGATAGTTCACCTTCGATTGGCGGCCCGATCAAAAATTCCGCTTCAGTTAAATGGATGGCTTCCGTTTCGATCATTGGATTCGCAGCTAATTGGTCAAAATTTATCAAGTCCGCTGAAAATAATAGTTTCGATTCAAATGCTTCAGTATCCATCAAAACCGCGCTATCAACTGGATGGCTTTCAAACTGGTCAAGATCATTAAAAATTGTTTCGGCAAAAGAGCTGGATGTTAATTTGTCTTCTTCGCTCATATTCGCTTCAAAAATCATATTTGATAAGAGGACATCGTTCTCGCTTAAATGCAAATCAAAAACGGTACCTGCGTTCAGCTGCGCCGGCTCATCCAGTACGGCAGCAATTGAATTAACAGAGGTTAAATCGCTCGGTAAATTGATTTCAGAATCAAATTCCGTCACATCCAGTAGAAAATCTGACGTGTTTTCATCAGCTTCAAGCATAGTTCCATCTTCGAAAGCGTCATGCCTATATATGGATGACTCTATTTCCTGATCATTTGAAAAATCATCCTGGCCAGAAAGATATGTTTCGAGTATTTTTTGAGAAGAAGATGACACATCATTGTCTGTGACAATCAATTCAAGCTGCTTATTTCCCGCCGAAGCCTCAATACTTTCAATCTGCTCGTCATTTACTTCTGATGCAATGTATCCTGTTGCTTCGAAACCTATGTCTGTGGCAAAATATTCTTTTTCGTTAATTGATGTATCCTTATCAACAAAAGAAGCGCTTAATGTGTACTTATCCGCGCTGAAAGCATCAAGAATACTTTCTTCAGCTGGTAGTGCGTATAAGTTAAGACCGTCCAAAATTGTTTCATCAATAGTTATCGTCTGTATTTTGACTGATGCATGATCAAAGTTAGGTAACGTTACTGCCTCTTCAACAATTCGTTTTGATATGTCAGCAAGTGAAACAATATCAACCTCACCCAACCCGTTTTCCGTAAAAGAATCACTATTCGGTACATCTGCATCGATAATGAAAGTTTCTTTTAAAACTGCATCTTTTTCGGGTATGGCAGCATCAATTTGCTTTGGAATCCCTATCCCCTCATCCATTTCGGGCCCATATGTTTCATAAATGAACAATCGGTTTTTAAGCTGATTGGATGCCTTTTCCTGAACAATCATAACATGCGCTTCATTTGTTCCTGAGTCATTGCTGATTTCTGTTGATTCAATTGTTTCTGGAAGAACCGTAATGCTTGCCCTATCCGTTATTTCTGCATCTTTTCTTTGGTCAATCGAGAAAGATTCGTTCTCTCTTAATTCTCCCGAAATAGTACTATCTGCACTTAAATCGGCACCTTTACTCAGCTCTACAGAAAGATCAGGAAAAATTTTTATGAAGTGATTGTATTCAGCGTGAGCCGCCTCTTCTTCAGCTGTAGGCAATAATGCATCTTTTTGTGCGCCATCAACCTTCAGTATTGTCGCATCGGTTAAATCACTTGTCTGTGCCCATTCCACGTGAATGACGGTTGATATTCTAGCAAACTCAATCGGCACTAAAACGACTGGAATAACCTCGTCAATAATGACTTCAAACGGATACAAAGTTTCCTTGCCGAAAGCATAAACCGGATAGGCCGAAAATACATATTGTTTGGTATTGCGTGCTACATAAAACGGATACGATTGTATGATCCGTCGCGGTACCGTCGCCGCGAAATGATAAGTACGCCCATCTTTAACCGGCAATGTGGCAAATACATCATATTTACCGCTATTGACTTGATAGGCCGCCGAAAATGGATACCGGCGCTCATTAAGCGTCACCCGGAAACTATAGACGTACTTATTCATTCTTAATCACCTCACAGGCTCTCTTTAAATACACCCCATCCGATTGGCGCATACGGCGACGCCTCTTCCCTGCGCATGGGCGTTACCGGCGTCATTGCCAAGTTATATTGATAAAGTTCTTTGACTGTATATGAGGCAGTGACCTCTATTCCCGCAGCTGGCGCTATTGCAAATTCCACTGCTTTATATGCAGGATCATACGTAAAACCTGTCTGTTCGACGCAATCGAAGTAAATCATCGGGTTTAATTCCTGGCATTGATGGAATAAATGAAACATTTTCGTTTCCCCATCTCCGACACCGATCACTTGATGCACGACAGTTTTTGTTACTTCGAGCTCATCCCCTTGTTCAAGCCCCTTGGGATGGACAGCGTAAATACCATCCAGGACACCGATTTCTTTATCGAAAGGATGGACAATCGACATGAATGATTGATGATACTTGTCCGTGTAAATAGATGGACCATTTCCGACTTCCGGTTTCTCAATTTCTCTTGAATGTGTGATGAAAGAGAGATAATGCTTTTGATAATAAGCGCCGCCTACGGCCTGATGTAAATTGACAAAATCATTTCCATTCGTTGTATCAGGACCATAATCAACCGATGTTCCCCCGAGCATTTTTTCAGCAAACCATGTGCCAGTTACACCTGCTCTCGATCCTCCGATCAAAACAGTATTTTGACGTGGTTTTTTACCGCTGTTATTAACACGGCCGAGATAAAAAGGAACAACCCATACATTGTCCGGATCTGATGTCGCATCTGCTCTCATAAAGATAGCAATACGGTCTTTATTAATCGATCCCCATATACTCATGAGTGAATCACGCCCGAAGGATAAATTGAAGTTTTCCTCATTCGTGAATGTAAACACTGTCGGGATGGACGGTCGTAAATATGTTGCCGCCGCAAAAGCAAGATTGCCCATCCCGTCTGCAGTATCCGGCAGACCAGCTACTGATACGTCGATGTCGCCATAATCATAGCCTTCAACCGGCGTTTTGGAATACGCATAATCTGCCGTAATCGCACCAGATGCCGGCGCCGTATAAAAGGTTACGGTTCCTGCCGTATTATCAACAACATAAGACAGGTCATCCGCCGCTACCCCGTCGATATATACCGTGACCGAACCTGGTTTAATACCTGTTTGTCCGATGTTAAAAATAGTCGTCGTACCGTCACCTGTCCCTATGCTGATACCTGTTTCTGTTAAATCGAATGAAACAGAGTCAAACAAAAAGACACCCATTGCATTTGTCGGCTCAAAAGCCTTCGATGACAAATGATAGGATGCCTTGATAAGTCCGTTTGGTGCAACGGAAAAAGTAATCGTCCGCCCTTTTGGATCAATCGTGTAATCTGTATTAGCGACCGGTGTATCATTTACCGTGACCACTTCTGAGCCCGGCAATATATATTCGGCTGGAAATTCGAAAGCGGTCTGTGTACCATTTCCAATCCCGATAATTGCCAGCTTCGACGTATCCGAAATAAAACGATTATCCGGAAAGGTCGGTACGGCTAAGTCATAAGCATTGATAAGCCCGAATTGCCTCTTAACTTTATCGGAACCGGTCGCACGAAACAATCTTACTTCCGCACTTTTCTGACCATCTTTTGCCCGATATTTGGCGAATTCTTCCCACCCTCCGCTTTCAAAAATAGTCTTTAGTGTTGCCGGAAATCGCTGCAGTATCATCTGTTCATTAATCCACATACTTATACCCCCTCTCTTTCAAAAATGCCGAATCCCATTGGTCTGTATGGAACCGATGGCCGTTTTGTTAACGGAGAAACAGCATCGACAACAATATATTTATAGTATTCAAACACGTCCGGGCAGGCGGCTTTTTTCAGTTTCAGCCTTACGCCATTTCGTGGTCCCACGGAAGAAGCAACGATCATGTGTTTTAAATAGCCACGCTCTCTTTCTTCCGGATGCACAACCCATGCACGGCTGACAGTTGCCTTATTTGTGTATGAGCTCGTAGCAGGATACGTATATTCGTCATTCGCTTCATTCCTCCATGCAGAAGGAAACTGGCGACCTGCATCATCTTTACGGTCCGGCGGCATTTGCTCCGGTCCTGTACTGACGGACAAAGAGTATGCTTGATAATAGGCACCGAGTTTTGAGCGCTTGACGATAATGTTATCAATGCCGTTTCCCGGATTCTGCGGATACTGCTTTTCAGTAGGCAATAAAATAGCTGTATCCGCTATGAACGGCGTCGTCGAATCATATTGATAGGTCGGCAACCCGACTGCGCTCCCGGCAAAAAGCGATGCATGGTCTGTATCAGCAGGATCAAGAGGCACTAACGGACCGAAATAAACAGGAATCATCGGCACTTGATTGTCATCGTATGCAGCAGTGTTGTCTGCTCGAATTAGCAGAGATAATACTTCACCATCAATAAACCCTTCAACTTTTAATTTTGAGTCCGGCCACCAGTTCGTCATCCATCCATTATCTGATGTTCCAATATTTCGTGTTGAAACAGGCGTCATCGGCGACTGCATGATCAAGTGCTGCACGTCCGTCCGGATGATTTCGTAGCTGGTTCCCCCTTCGATTAATTTAGGTTCATACCCTAGCAGTTCAATATCCAGTACATCACGAATGGAAGCTGCAGACGTCGGGAATACGACTTCGTTGCTTACTGGTATGGTCGGCGCTGAATTAAGCATGTAAAAATAGATTTTTGATGTATCAACCAACTGCTCATTCCATTGATCATGCATCCAAGCGTGCAAGCTTTCTCTTAATACTGAATCTGTTCCGAGCTGTTCCTGATTCGGAAGTTCGCCGGTTTTAAATTCTGCCGGTATATCTCCCCACGTCAATTCTGGTTCACAGATGCGCGCAATCGCGTAAATGTCACCACGGCTATTTTTAAGTAGTGCATGATCGGCAATCTTTAATTCTAACGGGAGAGTCGATGGTTCAGGTATAGAATTTGTTCCGTAAAAAATATCAGTAAAAACATAAGTCACTTTTTTAAAGCGAGCGACTTCCAACCATCCATTCGCAACAGCTAAAGCGACGAAATCCGTCTGTAATGTCTGTTCCGTAAACATTGAGCTTATATATGGCATGTGTTCCCCTCCTTAATCCGTTAAAAATTGGTAGTTTACATATACATTTTTCGCTCGTCCTGATTCGTTTTTATATCGTAATTCGATAATGTCGGCAGGTACTAACTGATGTGCGACCATAAAAAAAAGCCCTTCTGGGAGCTCTTTTGTGTAAATGGATTCGACGATTAGCTGATTGTTTATCGCCAAATCCCAGTTATCCGGATCATCGTACCGTGAGCAAGCGATGGCGATACTGATTAACTCTGATTCACGGTCGATTGTGTGTTGGTGAATAGCGACCGTGGAACCTGCCAAGGCTTCTACACGGATGCCTTTGAAAAAAGGTTGTGATTTTGTCGGGTAAAAGGGCGCATCCAGTCTGCCGCCGCCAAGATAGGCAACATTAAACTGTGACATAACATCATTCCTTTATAAAATATTGTCAATGTTTTCGTTCACCGCCGGCGGTCCAGATGCTTCATGAATGATTTCGTAATTGTAACGGACGAGCTCGGTAAAATTTGGAGTCCATTCGAGCGACCATTTTTCCACTTTGCCGTTGATTCGATTAAGCACAATAAACACATGTAAAATCCCTTTTTCATTATAAAACAGCTCATATGTGAAGACATCCTCGCCTTCCACTTCAACAAGAAAGTTTCCTTTCCGTATGAGCTGTCCGCCTTCTTTTATATTTTCTAGTTGAATAGTTGAAGTTTTTTCACCAACGCTGTTTGAAATGCGCCGGCGCAGCCGCTTCATCATATATAGGACAGGCTCGTATAAATTGCGGTTGATTACGCCTTTACTCATGTTTGAATCCCCCTCACAACCCACGTAATGCGCGGCCGTACCCGATAATAACCGGTTTGCTCATCCACGTTCGTCCGGTCAAAATTAAGTGGGATCGTCGATGATTGAACACCAGCCGCATCAACAAGGACGAGGCTTGCATTCAGTCCGTTTTGTGTTCCGGCGGATATGCCTTCAATGATAAAGACGTTTTCTCCTGGGACGAGATCAAAGAAATAAGGCCGGCCTGTTGCAATCAGCTTCGCAAATGAGATAACAGGGTTTCCGTTAAGCCATACCGTTATGCGGTCGCCGTCCTCTAAGCCGGTATCCCTCAGCGTGATATATCCACGCCCAACAGCGGCATCAATTGTCGGTATATCACTGCCGTTCGGACTTTGCGGCGGCTGGTTAAAGCCGATATTGGAAAACATCTCAAGTGTCTGCGTGAATCCCTGCTCGTTAAATGTCGTCCGGATACCGCGGACATGATACGTCTGTGTTGCCGTTGAAATCTTTTCTCGGACGCTTATATTGTCCCATAATTCAATCGCTGGATTAGCTGGTATCGTCAATGAAACCCGGCGCCATCGCTGTAGCATTTGTGTAAACTGCGATTTTGCGACAAGCCGTCGGCGGGACGGGGAATTTGCCCACGGGATGTCAAACTCCAATGTGCGCCGCTGATAATCCAGCAAGTCCTGTTCGATATAAGCGGAAGTAAATGCGTTGACCGCATCACCGCATTTGACGTATATCCGGCCGGCCAGACCTATATCTCCAAATTCGTATTCAAGGCTTATGATATCTTTATAATCATCCACCATAACGTCAGCGGGTTCATCGCGGGTATACTCCGGGATTTCATGAAAATGAATGTTTCCGTGCTGATCTTCCGTTAAGGTCCATGCCACGGAATCAGCGATTTCTCTTACAACCGCATCATAGCTTTCGCCGCGTTTTCCGTGCGGGACGACCGCATAATATAGTTCGCCAGTGAACGGCACTTTGACCAAATCGCCTGTACAGGTTAATCCGGCATCAGTAAGCACTGCTTGCACAACATCACGCATATTTAAATTAGGATCTGTCGTAATGTACTCCTTGCCTGGATCCGGAACAATGTCATTCGAAATAGCCCTTTTGTATTTTGAGCGGCCATTGATTGCGATTGTCTGCGACTCAGCATCAATGCGGATGTCATCGATGTAACCAGTGAGCACCTTAACCACATGCCCATCATAGCCCCAGTGAATCTGAATTTCCGTGTTTGGATAAATCTGCCGGAACCAGCTGCTGTCACCGGAGCCGCGCCATTGAAAACCCGCCGGCCGTTTTGTTTTCGCGTAATCCGGCGAGAATAATCCGTCCTTATTTTCAATTGTGATCGTAAACGACTTCGCGGCCGTATCCACCGTTTCGTCAATGTCGATACTCAAGACATTCGGCAGGCGGGCCCATTCAATTTCAAACTGACTGTTTATCTGATCTTTGCCAAAGAAACGATTCCGCACCATTACATATTGCTCCGGCCTGCTTTGTATCGCATTCTGTGCGGCTGCTCTTAATTCATCACTAACCGTTCTCATGATCCTAACACCCCGACACCAGCACGCTCTGAGCTATGCATTTTGCATTTAACAATGTAAAGCGGTCCCTTTCGCTGTGAATCACTGTCCTGTGGAATCAGCAGCCCGCCAAAAACGCCGACAGAATATTTAAGAATACAGAAATTATCAACTTCAGCTATGAATGTGTTGTAATCTGCTGCGTTTGTAAATACAAGCTCGAAATCAATCTGTGAGCCGACTGGTCCCGTCCGCTGATAGCGCGTATAACCGTCCAATATAGAAAAGTTTGTAATTTGCTGAAGCGGTTTTGGTGGTGTGATGCCTCCAATACCAGCAATATAACTCTGCTCAATAAATCGTGTTAACACAATGTTGCGTATTTTGGCATAATCACCCGCCTGGTAAGCGGAATCTGTGCGGAATATGATCATATTCTCACCTGCACCTACAAACATATAATGCCGTGTCCATGTATACGATGCGCGAGCTCGGTACCGCTCAATGCCGTTTACCTCAACGATGAAGTGCCCCATGCCAAGTTCACCAGAACTGCTAAATGCGACATTCGTTAAAAAATCAAAAGACACCCAGCCTGGTTCGCTGAATGTCTGTGTAAGGACGTATGATTGATTCGGACCGGTACCGACCACAGTCTCCGCAGTATCACTGTAAAAATTCGTGCCTCGTCTATATAACTTTGCCATTTAATCACCTCATTCCATCTGCACTGCCCGTCTAAAGAAAACGTTCGTCGCTTGGTTTTGCAGTTCTTGTTTTAAATTTTCAAGCTCCTGTAATGTTGGCAGGTTTTGTACTTGTAAAATCAGCTGTTCAATCGTCATGCCACCATTTCCGCTGCTTTCTTGATTCGACTGTCTGTAAACCGGGTTAAAAGATGGATCAACCGGAATATTACCGGCAATCGCTTGTGCAAAATCCGTGTCCGGCTCCGGAATGTTCCATTTGAAATCTGCTTCCGCATTCGTCAGGTCTACCATATCGCTCATGGCCTGTTCGACAGCCGGCGCTCCATCGTCAATTCCTTCAGCAGCACCAACTGGCACCCATTTCGAGAGTGACTTCATGATCTTAGATGGGGAAGCGATGCCGAATTTCTTCTTGAATGAGCTGATCGCGCCATCGACAATGTCACCCATTGCTTTTTTAACCAGCTTGGCTCCTGATTTTATACCGCGGACAATCCCGCCGATGACATCCGAACCAAGCTGTTTGGCAACATTAATAAATTTCTTGGCTGCATTTAGCGCTGTTTTAAAGGCGTTGACAATGCCGGATATAATGGCCCTGCCCACGGCTTTTGCCGCTGAAATGATGCGGTTAAAGACACTGACAATGAAATTGCGCATGACCGTTAGTACCTGCACCACACCGTTTTTCAAAGCGGTGAAGGCTTGGACAACCGTATTTTTAATTCGGGCGGCAATGGTCCGCAAGAAATTAAAAATGACAGTCCAAATCATCTTGAGCCAGTTCCACAAAATGGTGATGATGTTAACGACCGCATTTTTCAACGCCAAAAAAGCAGACCGGATAGCGAAAAGGATTTTCCGTGCGGTTGCTGCTAAGTAATTAAATATTGAAGTCCATACAGATCGTAAAAATGAAGCGAGTGCTTGAGTGAGTGCCTTCAGTCGATTCCAGGAAGCGGCGACAAAACTGATCAAAGCATTTAAGGCTGTTGAGGCGGCGTTTCGCATCGTATTGAATAAACTGCTGAAAATGCCGGCTACAGCACCAATCAATGATCGAATGCCATTTATTAAACCCTGGATAATCCAGACGCCGAACTGGTGAAACAGCTTAGACGGGGAAGCGATGCCAAGGAATGATTTGAACGCCTCTATCCCTTTTCGAATTCCGTCTAAAAGCCATGTTTTGAAATTACTCAAACCAGAAAGCCCATTCTTCAGTCCAGCCACTATGTCTTTTCCAAAGAAGGTAAATAGTAAAGAGAACGCTGTGATGGCTAAACCGGCTGGTGTTAGTAGCCGCGGAATCATCAAAGCAAACCTAACGATCGCTGGTCCGATTCGGCCGAACAAACCAGGTATTCCCTTTAAAAATCCGAATGCTTTAGAAAAAGCGCCGGCCACTTTTCCGATCATCCCAATGAAACCACCAAACAGTCCAGCTATTCCACTGAAGGCACTAATAAACGCTCCCAGCCCCATCATGACAAAGCCAAGCACTGTCCCAAGACCAGCCAAAATACCAATGACAGCTGTGATGATTACAATATTTTTCTTAACTGCGTCTGGTAAGGCAGTGAATTTATTCGTTAAATCTGTAAGCCACTTAGCTGCCTTCTGAACATAAGGAACGAGTTGATCACCGTAAGTAATAAGAAAAGAATCAAATGCACCTGATAAATTTTCAAGCGCACCACCGATGCCTGCTTTCATTTCGTCCGCTGCTTTTTTTGATGCGCCACCGCTTTTTTCAAGGGAAGCGGTCATCTTATCAATCTTTTCTGGCCCAGCATCCATAAGCGATAGCATACCAGACACCGCTTCGGTACCAACTAAGGATGAAAGAGTTGCTGCTTTTTGTGCATCGGTCATCCCATCCATCGAAGAAGAAATATTTTCAATCAGTTGAGAAATCCCGACGAAGTTTCCTGAAGCATCCGTAATTGCAATACCCATTGAATCCATCATTTTAGCGTTTTCTTTTGATGGGTCTAATAAAGCAAGCAACGCGGCACGTAACGTTGTACCCGCCTGCTCGCCTTTCATACCTGCATTTGTCATTAAACCAACTGCCGCTGATGTTTCTTCAAGTGAAACACCCAATGCGGCAGCTGGGGGACCCGCATATTTCAACGCATACTGCATATCCGTAATACCTGCAGCTGTAGAGTTAGCAGTTTGCGCAAGTATATCGGCAACCTTATTCGCGTCGCTAGCTTTTAACCCGAAAATGTTTAAAGCGGATGCAACAGTGTCAGCCGCAATGGCTAAATCTTCACCAGATGCTTCAGCGGCAGAAATGACTCCTGGCATTGCAGAAATAACTTGTGTAGCAGTAAAGCCTTTAGCTGCCATTTCAGTCATCGCATTGGCGACTTCACTAGCGGATAAGGATGTTGTAGCACCTAAATTAAGTGCTGATTCACGCATCTTATCCAACTCTTCTGCTGAAGCATTGGCTATTGCTCCAGCTTTTCGCATAGCGGTATCAAAGTCGGCCGATTTTTTCACCGCTACTATTAAGGCACCGCCGATTGCCGCAGCTGCAGGTCCCATTCCATCACGCATGTTTTGCCCGGTCTGATTGATAGAGTCTCCGGTCTGCTGCATACGCTCCTGAACGCTTTTTGCTTTCTGTTCGACTTTATCGAGAGCTGCAACAATTCGACTTGCTCCTGTTTCAGCGCCCTTGCTGTCGATCGTCACTTTCGCTTTAACATCTTTTGCGGCGGATTCAACCTTTTTAATCTGCGAAATTACGTCATTCAGTTCCGCTTCAGCGTTGCCAACATCCAGACCAAGCCGCATATCTTTTTCAATCTGTTTGGCAAGATCCTTTGCTTGTTGCTCCAGCTTTTCTGTTTCTTTTAAAGCCTTCTTTACATCGATATCAACGACTTTTCCATCAAGCGATTTTAATTCCACACCGGTTTCTACTGCCGCTTTTTCGACTTTCTCCAGCTCTTTCAAGACGTCTTTGGCATCCATATCGACAGACAGATCAATATCTTTCAGGTGATCAGAGAGCTTATCAAATGCCCGCTCCATTTCTTTCGCGGTATCCTGACCAGCTTTTTCAACCTTCTCAAATTCCTTCATGACCGAGCCGGTGTCGACGCCGATCTTACCAAATAAATCAAACAGTTCTTGCATTTTTCTTCACCTCCTCCGCCATCGCGGCGAGGATGCTGTCTGCTGTTTTGTACGCTTCTTCTGCCGTAACGACTTGTCGCTTGTCGCCGAGTCCGAGTGTGTTCAGGAAGGAAGAGAAGTCCATGCCTTTTTGCGTTTTGGTCCGGTACGTAATCCATGCATTAAATGCCTGCTCTTTATACCGTTCCTGCTGCTCATCATGTCTATACTCTGTAATATCCTTAAAAAGCTGCATCACACGGGCAAGTGGAAGCTGATAAAGCACGTAATCATCTGTCCAACCGTATCGCGCTTGAATGCGGTCAATCGCCCGGCGTAAGACTCTTTCGTTTAGCTGTGCGTTACCGGCACTGTCATCGCTGCTGTGCTGTCCACTCCCGCGGCCTGCGGCATCACTTTGATTAGACCCGCGACCGCTTTGGTAAAAGCCTTTAAATCCGGATGTTCAAGAACTCCTTTAATAATTTCAACAAGCGCAACAGGCGGCATTGATTCGACTGTTTCTTTTTCTGTACCGAGCACTTTAGCGAAAAACGAAAACAGTTCTCCTTGTGCATCTTGAAGATTCAAAAATAGAGCAAGAGCGGCACCGATCATGGCGTCGTTGTCGCCGTCTTTTTTGTTTTGAGTGAAAGAAGAAAAAGCTGAGATAGAGCGAGCGAGGCCCACCTTTTTAATCACACCCAGGAACGTAAACGCATCTACGGTTGTGAGCCGCTTCATTGTGTATTCTTTTCCGTCAATCGTGATAACAGGTGTTTTTGCAATAATTGATTCCATCAAAAATTCCTCCTTGAATTAAATAAAAGGAGCCTCATTGGCCCCTTGAAATTAGACTGTATATGTGAACGAAACAACTGAAGATGAATCCGGTGCAACATAAGCAATTGCGTTGATCGTTGTGGTTGCATTGATCGTGATTGGACCGCTGTAGAGCGTGCCTGTTGCCGGCGTCGGTGTAGATCCATCTGTCGTGTAATAAATCTGAGCACCAGCTGTAGCTGTTAATGTAACCGTGGTACCGGCTGTTACTGTTCCCGGTGCCGGTGAAGCGGCTGGCGGCGCAACCGGCGAGCCGCCTTTCGGATAAAGAATGTAAAACGGGATGAGCGTCGGATTATCTTCAGTGTAAAGCGCCTGAAATTCCGCATCTGTTGTAACATCTTCTTTTCCGTCACCAAGGGGCAACTCAAATCCACTGATAACCCGGGCGTTTTCCAGAACAAAAATAACCGGCAAGTCACTGCCGATTAAGTTTCCTACAACCGCCAAGTTATTCGTTTCAGGCGGTGCAATGCTTCCGTTGTGACGGATGATGTCATAATCCGTATTGTGGGATGCTTTTTCAAATGACGGAAGCATTGACAAATAATTTTCTGGTGTCATTTCAAGCATGGTCACACCGAGCTTAGCTGCAGCACTGACCAGCCATGCCGCTCCCTGCACCTCGCCGAGTGTTCCATCGATTTCGACTACATGGTATTCGGTATCAACCGAAACCGTGCAGCCACCTTTCGTTGCGCCTACACGCTCCCCGAATCCGTTTGCTAAATTAGCCAGGTCAAAATTTCGGTACATGGCGCCCGGTCCGATCATAAAGTTCTTCGTTGATCCAGGCTTTAACCCAGTCTGATATTTATAACCCATGCTTCATTCCTCCTTTAAAGTACGTCCTCACGACTGTGATGAACGATGATTTTTACATTGCGACCTGATATTGATGGATCTCCGCTTTCAATCGGATATTGTCCATTCATAAAAGCAGCTGCCGCATAAGGCATTAGCTTCTCCCTGTGCAACAGCTGGTCAATTCGATTCGATATTTGTTTAACACCGGCTGGATCATTTTCCGCAAACACGTCGAAGCTAAGCGACAAGCGGTTCCGGTGATCGCCGTCCGGGACATCTGATTCTGTCCGAATAACGATATAAGGCATCGGGGTGCCTTCCGGTGCAAAATCCTGCATGATAGAGGGATACTTGACACCGGTCATTTGATCTTCCAATTCGGACACCCAGCCGCGGACGGTCGGGTCACTCTCTAAAATCGATTGAATATTATCGACAACGGTCATCTTATCCCTCCCTCATGATTTTTTTAATTTCGTTCCGTTGCTGTTCGTACGTGACATAAAAATAAGGACGAGGCTGCATGTTGTAAGCTCGCCCCAAGCTGTCTTTGCCGGTGAAACCTAATTCCAAGCGACGTGCATATGGCACACCGCGGACGCCAACATACGCCTGTATATATTTTTTATCTCGATCAAACTCTACAGCAAAGCTATTCCGTAACTGCCCGAATAAAACGGCCGGCGCTTCTCCTTCTGCAGACGCACGATGCTTAGTTTGCTTGGTACCAGGCACTTTATATTCAAGCCCATGCCCTTCCTGACTGACCGATTCGATCAGTTCGCCGCGTAAATGAAACGCCGCTTTCGCCACATTCTTTTCAACCTTCGAACGAATAAATTGTTCCAGCTTTTTTGTATCCATCTTAAATTGAAAATCCGAGCGGCTCATGATGACACCTGCATATAAACAGCTGTGCCGGAATTGACAAATTCTACTGTTAAGTTGATTTCTTCAAGCGGTGTTTCGTAATGATGATCGAGAAAAGATGGATTACGTGGGCTGGAAACCGCTTCGTACAGCGTATGTCCACGGCTATGGTAAAAAACAAACCGATCATCCGCTTTAATATCATCGGGCAGGCTGTATAGCGTGAATGGCGATAAAAAGCGCTGTTGATTTTCTGTCAGCACCTCATCGCCGGTCTTGCTTGGCGTGTTCGTGGATAAACGGCATTTGATCTTCTTTAGAAAAACAAATTCCTCTTTCCATACCGAGCCTTCACGAAAACGCTTCTTGCGATAGATTTCAACCTCATGAATCAGCTGCCGTTTGAAAATGCGCTGGCTTTTCGTAAGATTCATACGAGCACCCGCCGGTACATATCCAACGTCGAACGGATGTCATCAGGAATAAATCCCCCTGGTACCGCTCCTTTTTGGTTAATGCTCCAGTCGCCGATTTTAATGGCGGATGCTTCACCGATAAATCCGTCAGCATCCACATAAAGTGTATCAATCAGTTGCAAGCAGGCCCGCTCAATGTCGTATGGCAACGTGTGGGGATTGTCAGCTGTTTCATCTTTCGGAAGGACGTAGCCCGCAGTATAAACGATTTCCCCGCTTCTGCAGGTATCAATCAAGCCGCTGACTTTATCGATATAGACATCATCCGGCAGCGGATCACCGTTAAAAGACAAGACATTGATAACCGGATAACCATCCAGCCCGAAATCTTGATGTGAAATACGCTGACTGTATTCACGAACAGAGAATGAGCGCCGGCAATGTGTTTCAATTATCGAACTGGCCTCATTTATCGCCCGCTCAATGCCGGTATCCTCAGTCAATCCAAGGAACCGCCGTGCCTCTTCAACTGTTGTTAATGCGTTTCGCGCGAGCATAAACTCACCTCATTAAAAAAGGCGCCGATTACTCAGCGTCCTCATCTATTTTCTTTTTCGGCGTGCGCCGGCGAGTAGGCTTTTCATCTGCTTCTTTATCCTCGTCCGGCTTCACCATTTTATTTTCATGCGCCGGCTTTGCTTTTGATTCTGCTTGATCCGCTTCTTCTGCCAATTCTGCTTTAATCCAAGCGGCTGCCACTTTTTCTTCCAAGTCGACAATATGCCCAGGCTGATGAACACCATTAGCACTTCCAACGCTTTTTAGCATCTTCACTTTTACCATAAAAAAAGCGCGGCACCCTTTAAAAGATGCCGCTTCCTCCCTTCGAATTAGACTGCTTTCACTTTCAATACACGGAACGCTTTCGGACGAACAACGCCGCCACCCACACGCGCTTTAGCCTTAAATCCAACAAGACCTTCTTCAGCGTAAAGCTCGTTGATGCGAGTAAGCGTTAAGCCTTGACAGTCAAGGATTTGATACCCCGCCTTGAAATCACCGAATACCGCAATATCTGCACCCGCTGCCATTGCGTCAAAGTCATCCTGCGTATAAACCGGACGGCCGAACAATGTATTTGGTGTGCCCGCTTGAGCAGATGGCTGCCATACGTAGTCACCGTTTCCGTTTTTCAGTGTACGAGCTGTCATTTCAAGCTCAGATGGCATTAAGAAAACGCCTGTGTTGCGGTACTGGGCTGGTGTCGCGTACATAAGACGAATCACATCGTCAAGTGTCACAGCGCCCACAGCGGCTGTTTCAGTACGCTGTACATCGGCATTAGTCAGGATACCTTCCGGTTGTAAAGTCGTGTGTCCTGTACCGCGCAAGAACGCATAAGCTTCTTTCTCCGCGCGAGCCCGACCAAATGAATCCGCAAGGTATGCTTGTAGGTTCAAGTCGGTATCATCCAGCTCATCTTCACCGATCTTCGTCAAGCCGTAGAGGTTTTCAACATACAAGTATGCTTCATCAGGTGTAAGTGTGGACTCAAAATTAGAAAGCGTTTGGGTTGTCGACGTTTCAAGCTTACCCCATCCCATTGTGACTTCGTTCATTGAGCGGCGGCGCACACGGTTTGATGTTGTGTTGCGTGTGCCTGCCAATTGGCGCATCACCACAAGTTTCGGTAATTCGCGGTAAATGGTTGTGTCGAGGTCCTCTGGTACAATAATTTCACCTGTCGCATCCTCAACAAGTGCCTTTTGTTCTTTCGTCAATCCCGTTTTACCTTCACGCAAGAAGGTAAAGAAAGCATTCTTCTTTTCAAGTGCCTTCTCATCCGGTGTCCCTTTACCTTCGCCGCCATCCGGCTGGAATCCGCGGTTTGCTTTCACTTCAATTTCGTCAAGACGAGTTTTTGCTTCGTCTAACGCTTTATTGATTTTTTCAAGCTCTGACTTTGTTTCTTGTGTAACCGCACCGAACTTCTTGATTTCATCGTCCTGTTTTTCAGCAGCTGCTTTCATCGCTTCAAAACCAGATTTGATTTGATCGGCCAGCGATTTTGACTCATCTCCAGCACCAAAAAACTGAATGTCCAACTTCAACGGAAACTTCGGCTTCGTGATGCTTTCCAATTTATACTGTTCCATTCTCTTTCCTCCAGTGTATGTGTTTTATTTTTTTGCGGCTTTCTCATTTCACAAGTGCCGGAGCGGCTTGGTACTTTGCAGAAAGTGCATGAAAAAAGCCCCTCAAATGAGCGACTTAAAGTGTATATCCGATAATGCGAATGCCTTTCGCATGTTTGTGATTCAAGTTTTCGTCATAGGTTGCTTTGTAATATTCGAGCTTCTTAGGCAAATTAGCCGGCGGATTCGTAATTAATTCGGGCTGTTCAAATCCCGGCATTTCGATAAAGAGACCAAGACCGACACCTTTATCGATGCACTGATAGGTTACCCTCTCCAACTCATCAATTGTACTTAGTTGCGCGTTTTCATCACGCGGCGCCTCAGGCTGATCATTGTATTTAGCATCAAGCATCGCTTGCACATCTTGAATAAACTCGGCCTGCATGAAAGCTACAGATTCTGCACACATATCGGGCACCGGCATTTTTAATTCAACGCTGAACTCGACCATCTTATTTCGAATGTCGAGCGCATCTGTTTCGTAACCGGAAATATGAAAGTAATTCCTGTTTTTAATCTTCATGCTCATCGCTCACTTCCGCAAATGCCTTCATTTCTTCAATCATCGAAAGAATATCCTTCTGCTCATCGTCAGTGAAGTCTTTTCCTTTACCGTTATCATCGGGTTCATCCGGGTCCACAGCAGCAAGTAATTCTTCGAGCGGTTCGATCAAGGATTTCACAGCGTCAAGCACTCCTCGAACCAAGTTCTCATTTTGCTTCGACAGCACACGGCCCGCTTTTTGTTCCGGCGCATTTTTGGCGTTTGTGATTACCGCATTGTCGTTTGCCGGAAAAGTTACTGCGCTAATTTCGAACAAACGTATTTCTGTTAAAATACGGATATTATTCTCATTATCGTATTCTGACTTAACAGTGCGATAACCGATGGAAACGCGGTCAATCACTTTATCTTTCATCAACTGCATCGCTTCTTGCCCTTTTGTCGTGCTGCTAATCTTTGCTTTGAAATACAAGCCGATGTCATCTTCTCGCACCTCAACGACTTTACCAATCGGATGGTTCCAGTCATGCTGCCACAAAAACTTGATACGATCGCCGCTTTCCTGAATCGTTTTCGTAAATGCGCCTTTTTTGATGACATCACCGTATGCATCTGGATCGCCACCGAATGTGCTGGCATAACCTTCAATGATATTCGTTTCATCGTCCACCGCTTTGATCTCAAATGTCAGCGCCTTTTGTTCAATATCAATTGGAGCGGCGGCTGATTTTGTTTCAATAAATGCTTTCAATATTTTCACCCCTTCTTAAATCACATCATGCCTTTCAGCACAGCGGCATTTAATTCGTTCTTTCGCCGGAAGGCTTGGATCTCCAGGATACATCGCTTCTGCACCGCCGATGTCGTATGGCTCGTCCATTGGTCGTGTCTGACCATTTGCGGTCTTATGCGAATCCCTTGAACGTTTGTCACCGACGGAAATCCACTTTTTTTCAAGGTCCAGCCCCGTTGCCTTTGCACCCATTCGGTTCCCATAATTTGCGGCTGATATGACCTCAGTCCGCGCAATGGTAAGCGCCCGGGCTTTTCCGAATTCTTCGCTGTAAAGCTCCTCAATCCGCTTCGCTGTCTGCTGAATGGTTTCACCGGCAGCTACACTGTCCCCGATTACCGCTTTTAGTCGCTCAATAGAAAAGGTTGATATGAGCACGACAGCTTCAGCGACCTGCTCGGAAATGTATTCATGCATAAACGCAAGAATCTCTGGAAACTCTTCTTCAAAAATAAATTTCTTTTCGTGGACCTTACCTTTTGCCTTGGCCTGTTCTGCAAGTCTGCTATAGTTCGCTTCGGCAAATGCTTCAGACGCGGCAAGCCAAGCTGCTGTAAGTGTCTTTTCCCACTCCCGCTTTTGCTGATTGACTGCCTTCTCAGCGCCGCTCTCACCGTCTTTATTAAACGCGGAAAGGACTACCTTCTGCTCAGCAATAAAACGCTTTTTCACGAGGTTTTCAGCCGATTTAATGTAACCGGTGCGGCGGCGCTCAATTTCAGCAACGTAACGGGCATCTGACGCTTTCTGTTCAATATCAGCAGCAGCCTTTGTAAAAATGGCGCTAGCCCGCTTCATGGGATCTTCTTCGGCCGCTGGATCATCAGCCGGCTCTTCAATCACAGGAGCTTCCGGTGCATCTTCTCCTTCTGGATAAACACCAACCGGAACGTAACGTACATTGCCGCCATCAATTGCTTCATAGCCAATCGCCTCCCGTATTTCATTGACTGTCAGAATGTCTTTCATTCCTCCAAGCCGCGTCCATTTTGTATCTGAGATTTCCTGCAATGCTTCGATACGGTCAATGTCATAACTGATCACAAGGTTATCCCCGAACAGCGGTGCAAGCTTGTGATTCCAGCCGCTAATAAGTTTTTCCAGTGTTGGGAGAACCGTTTCCATATAGAAAGCGGTCCGTGCTTCCTGGTAGTTTGAATACGTCGAATTATCCTGTATTCCGACAATCTGCGGCGGCACTCCGAACACAGCACATATTTCTTCACGCGTCATTTTGCGAGAATTGATAAAGTCCATGTCTTTCGGTGACAGACCTAGTTGTTGCCACTCAAGCCCGCCTTCAAGCAAATGCGCTTTTCCGGCATTCTGCTTCCCGCCGAACATTTTACGAATCATCATCTTCAACCGGTTGTATTGCGGCTCAGATAAAGAGCTTGCCGTTTTTAAAAACCCGCTGGGTGCTGCATGATTCTGCGTTAATGACGTATTCCATTCAGCGGTTGCATTATCCATGTCAATGGTCTGCCGCGCTACTTGAATCGGGCCCATGCCGTAAAAATCATCAAGCGGTGCAAAAAACTTGCTGTGAACAATTTTTTCATACGGAATATCCGTCTCTTTACCACTAACCGAATAGCGGAACGCACGAATGTAGTCGCCGCCAGGCACGATTGTCACGCGATCCGGACGCCATGACCATAACTCTGTCGGCGCGCCACGGTTCGGCCCGTTCATCTCCATGTAGGCATTCCCCGACAACAACAAAAAAGCAATCAGCTTCTCACGGAAGTCGATTGCAGATTCATGGTTATTCGGTTTATTCAGCAATTCCAGAAGCGGGTGCTGTTCAATTTCAACAAGTTCCTTGCCTTTTTTCTGATACAGCAGAATCGGAATCGATGCAGCTGAACGCGCTGTTGCCATCACACATCGGTACACCCATACATTCCGCTCGAATCCTTCTTTCGCCAGTTTGTCAAATCGCACCGGTGTTTGAGCAGGCTGCCCATTGTACAGCATCAAAATAGCATTCGAGACCATCGACGCTTTGTACTGCATGCCTAACAGCATATTCTTATTTATGTCCATCACCCCCTTTAATCGTCGAATGGATTGCGGATAACAGGTACTGCTTCTGTTTCGCGCGTAAAAATCCCATAACGCACAGCATCAAGTGCATGATCGTGTTGTTTAACCGGCTTGTCTTCACCGCGCTGTGCCGCTTTTTCGTCCCATACGTATGAAGCAAATTCTCGTAAGAGATTTTTACATGAGCGGTGCACAAAATGCCGCATTTCAGACAACGTGGAAGCAACCGTCCGGATTCCATCCACCACATCGTTATTTGCGGTCGTGACACTCAGCTTCCCATCCTGCTGAATAACCGCGATTAGTGAAGCGGCTGACGGGTCAATGATGACATCCGTTGTTTTATCCCCGCAGAATTCAAGCAGGTCCTTATAATACTGCTCATCCGTTTTCTGTCTTCCTTCTTTGCGGCCGTCGTAATAATATTCCTTCAAATCATAATAGGTCCGCTTGCCGCTTTCGTCGTAAGTAATGCCCTGTAGAATAAAAGCTGTAGGGTTTTTTGTTCCATAGTCAATCACGACTTGATAATCAACTATATTCTCGGGAGCATTATCGATGACATGGTCATCTTCGTTGAACATATCGTAAATTACACCTTCAGCAAGAACCCAAAGCCCAAGAATATATCGTTTATAAAAGACGCCCGTGTACATCCGGTAATAACGCTGCTTTGTTTCTTCATCAAGAGAGAGATTGTCGTCCATAACAAAGTGGATATGGAGCAGATTCTTTTCTTGCTTCTGATCCAGCCACTTTTCTTTGAACCAGTGATACGGGCCAGCCGGATTACAGTTAAACCAAAACTTCGCTCCTTTGACAGAGCATCTGGCAGTTGCCTGAGAAACAAATGATTCCGGCATTAAAGCGGCCTCGTCAAAGAACATGCCAGCTAATGTGATCCCTTGGATAAGATCCTGTGAAGATTCATCTTTCCCGCCGAACACATAAAAATAATTGGTACGCCCTTTAAACGTGATCGTGAGCATGTTTTCCGAACGGTGGTCCTTCACTCTGTAGCCGCGTGACTTTAACATTCGTTTCAGCGGTCGGATAACATTTCGTCTAAAGGAGCCAATTGTTTTTCCGGCCATTCCGAAGTTTTCATCATCAAACCGATCCATTGCCCACATCACGTAAGAAAGTGACATCACAACCGTTTTCCCTGCACGAACAGATCCATCGCAAATGATGCCGTCTTTGTCTTTGTGAGGGGACTTGTCTCGCCACCAGGTAAGCACCTTTTTTTGCTTCACAGAAAACGGTTGGAATTTGAATGGTGCGCGTTTTTTCTTTCGTTTCGGATCAGCTGGAATAAGGAAGTTCAAGTCTTTTTCAAGCTGTTCACTCTGCTTCTGTTTCATCGTCCTCATCAGCCCACACCTCTTCCGTCACGCTATCCAAAGCGGCTTCAAATCCATCATCCTCATAGTCTTCTGTCTCGTCATCACCGCGAATCTTTGCGATTTCCGCATGCTTTTTGGCGATTTCTGCTTTTGCTTTCTCCTTCTCCAGTTGCTTCAATTCATCATCAGAAAGAAGGTTCGTGTATTTCGCGAGCATATCTAGCGCCTTCATTTTATCGGCTAGCTTAACGGACACCCCGTCTTTTCCTTTTTTTACTTCAGTGATAATTGTGCCGTCTACTTCGGCATCATCTTTTAAATTCACGAAACTGTACTTGTACATGACCGGATCACCATTTTCATCAAGCAGTGGTTCTCCTGTAACAATGCTGATGTCCGGCTGTTCTTTCTGGCCAAACTCAACAAAGTCAGTTATATCAGCAAAGGCGATGTCAATGTACTTTTGAAGCACATTTTTAGCATCTAATTTCAACTCATTGGTTTGCTCTAATTTCAATCGATCAATTTCTGAGGCAATCTTAGTATTTCTTAGTAAGCCATGACCGTTAACCATCGCTGTTGCATATGCACATTCGTATGCTTTCTGGTAAGCTTTTGTGGCATTAAAATACTTAATGTAATACAGGCAAAAAAGCCTTTGTTTATCGTTTAATTCATCCGATTCAACAAGGCTCTCCGTTTCGTTATTCGATTGTTTTTTATTTGGAGCACGCGCCTTTTTTGCAGGCTTTTTATTTGGAGTACTCCGTATTTTCTTTTGGAGTACTCCATTCAATTTATCGTTCCATTTATCTTTAGACTTCCATCCACTGATCGTTTTTTCCGGAACGCCTAATTGTTCAGCAAGCGCACGATTTGTTATTTCTCCGTTAAGTTGCTTCCAAAGTTGATAGGCTTCATCTCGTTTCGGATCTCGTTTTCTCGCCACGTCACATCACCACCAGCCTCCTTTATTTGTTTGTTTTGGAGCAAAGAAAAAAGCACCCCGAAAGATGCTTAAATTCTGCTATCGTTAGTACTCCTTCACTCTTACATAATCCACGTTAGTCATATTCGCTTGGATGAGCGCATCGTCTTTATCGACAAACGTGTACGCATCTCCATCTTTCAAGGACTTCAATGCAGTTTCGGGCGATTCGGCTTTTACTTCTTGAATAAGCTCTTTTCCTGATGAAAAAATAAATGTTAGTCTATATGTTTTCATTTTCCCCACCTCCCTTTCATTACCATTCAACAAAAGAAGGAGATTCCCTTCAAAATAAAAAGCACCGCTGTGGGTGCTTATATATAATAATCCTCATTTTTACGCCATTCGCCTTTGCCGTCATTAAACATTAATAGCTGCCGCTTAGCGTTGCTTAAAGCTTCGTCTTCGGATTCGAAGTTAGCGGCGGATGTAATATACACTCCCGCTTTGTCTTTACCTCTGTAATAGTGACTAGTTTCCATTTGATAGTAACCATCTGAATCTAAGTAGATTTTAATTCCTATTTTTTGATCCCCAACATAAAGCGAATATTCATTTATAAGCCTTTTAATCTCACTAATGCGTTCGCTACTTAATATATTAAAATCTTTATCCAAAACTCCTCATCTCCCTTCAATGCCTCATTTGTTATATTTCCGTAATACCATAATAACACCACCTATGACAAAATGAGCGCCATTATTCAGCCAAAAACACGCCAAAAGTTCGCCACTAATTAGCTTCTCCTTTCACCACTTCGAGCCGCAGCATAAAGGCGAGCTTGTAGAAGGCCCTTGCTTTCACTCTGCTATAAGTCCTACTGCTCATCCCTAACTCGTCATGCACCATGTAGTCATAAACGCTCTCGTCTTCCAAATAACGCTTTTGAATAACCGCCCGTTCGATTCTGGAAAGTCGATTCATGGCACGATCTACATTCATCTCAAGATTCTCAATTTCTTGCTCATGCTCTACATTCCATAAAGCTGTATCTTCCGCTGGACTACCGACATCGTATGTTTGTCCGTGATATCGGGGAGTATATGCCGGAGTCGTTTTCATTTCGCGTCTAACAAATCCGATCTGCTTGTAAATACGGATGCTTTCCAGCACCTCTTCAACTTTCTTTTGTGTCTCTTTTCGGTCGATTTCAGGTAAAAAAGATATTTGTTGAGTCATTGGAAAGCCTCCTTATTCTATCTAAATGCGCCGCCCTTGCCGCGCTTGAGTATTTGCCTATTCGTGCCCATTAAGTCCCGCAAAGCCCGCTCAGTGAGCTTCTCCGGCTGTCTGACGGGCTGTTTCTTCTTCGGCCTTTTCTTTGGCTTCACCGGCCTGGGCACATTGTTCACCTTGCACCATATGACCAGCTGCTCTTTCATCGTTTTCACGGAATCACTCCTCGGTTGCAAAAATAGGGGTAAAATTGTAGATTGGTTGCAACGACAGGCGCTGCTGAAACAACAAAAAAGGACACCAAACAGCACACGATTTTTCGTGTCTGTTCAGTGCCCTCGGGGTTTCCGATAAGCGTATTTACTTAGTTATATTATACCAAACTATCGTTCTTTTTGACGGACTGTTTATCGAGAACTAATGTGCACTAAGTGAAAATCCACCGATATTTCGTTTAGCGCTACTCTTTTAAAATCCTCGTTTTCGATTCTGCCTTTTTTACTAACTTCATAAGGTATGCCAGCTTCAAAAATAACCATTTCATTTTCATCAATCATATTATCCGCAAGATACACAAACCGCCTCTTCTTCATTTGGTCGCCCCTCTTTCACAATTTGATATTGACTAAAACCGCATATCCGTTTCCAGTTTGCCGTGACACGGTTTGTTTCCCTGCCAGCTAATAATCTGCTTCCCGTGTCCGCTATCGGGCTTAGGGACTTCTTGCAGCTTACCGTCCTTCACGATATACACCGCATTCTCCATCAAGCTAATTTCTACTGTCATAGTTTCATGATTTATTTTCATGTTGTAGAAGCCCCCAGTCTGTTAAAATAAGATTGTCCGTAATATTTTAAAGAGCTGGGGGCTTTTTTATTGTTCTTTCCAACGAAAATGCCGCTTACGATCGATGATGATTGATTCGCACCAATCACGATTCCAGTGTGCTTGTAACGTCGCAATGACAGACGGTTTCGGATTTGCATAGTGAGTTTCGCAGTGCTCAAGGATTTCATCAACCGTGAACCATTTCCCTTGAAAACTTCTCATTCGAAGAAACTCTCTTATGTTTTTTATAGTATTTGAGTACTCTGTTTCACCCTCGCCGCCTTTTACACCGCCAATGTTGTTTCTATGAAAATCTCTAGCATAATCCCGAAGACGTTTGCCTCCATATTTCCTCTTTTGGGCCAGTCGGTTATATCTCGCAGGCACCTCTATGTGCATCCGTCCTGTCCTTTCGCTGTACGTCATTAACCCAAGACCATGCTGCCTAATGATTCTTTGCGCCATATGGCTGATATTTTTCGGTTTAGGCACTGCAATCCAGCTGTACTGAGCATTGTGCAAATTATCATAAGCCTGCTCGATCACCTTAAAATTAAGAGACGTTTTCATTTCAACAGCAATGTCACAAGGGCCGCATACAGCAACTACATCAATGTTCAACAACTCTGCATAAACATCTGTGCAGCCCATTTCTTCTAACAGAAACTCTTTAACTGGCAGAAACAGATCTGACTCTCTCATACAAATCCCCATCGCTTCTTCGCCATTTCCAATCGTTCCGGCGTCAAATCCTGATAACGAGATAAAATGTGCTCATCGGATATGCCTTTTTCCATAAACCGCATGTACTGTGCCTTACTGAGATTCCCGTTTGAATTGACCGTTCGTTTTCCCCGTGAAGAAAACCTGTTTCCTACCCGTTCATCTGCCTCGCGTAAATATGCCGGTCGCTTTGATTCAAATTTTTCTGCGCAATAGGCTTTCACTTCTTCCGGCGTCCACTGCTGCTCAATTACTGCTCCGCGGTATGCCATTATTTAATATCCTCCAATGCGGCAGCTGCAATCTTTTGCAGCCGCGCGCGTGATTTGATGCTTCTTTGCCCCCATTTGAGATCGTCGATTGAAATCTGTGTAAGGTCCGATCTAAGGCGTTTATTTTCGTCACGGACGTCCA
>NZ_MSDU01000035.1 GCF_001936625.1 Domibacillus antri
GGGGTTTTCAAAGAACACAATAAAAGCACTCTGTCTTTTGGACAGAGTGCTTTCTCGAAATTTGCGGCGTCCGAACCATGCTCCACAACATGTTCCTGAAACAGGAATGTCCGTCCGTCTTACGCAAACGAGCTCATCGCATCTCTAATTATATTATGAAGATTTTTGTCCTGTCAAATTTTTTTGAAGGGTTAGGCAAAAGGTTCGACTAATGCTGTTTTGTAAGGGAAGCAATACAGGTATTTGTCATCAGCTCATGCATATGCTCGTTTTTCTCATCAATTCATCCGGTTGTGAAGCTTTCTTTTCCCCTTTAAAAAAGAGGTTATTCAAAGAAGCTTCTCACTTTATATAGCAGCCGTTTTTTACAACCATATCACTTTTTTCCTCTGTAAGAGGCTTCGAAACATAATATCCTTGAATATGATCGCAGCCGCGCTCTTTTAAAAACCGTATTTGATCCGCTGTCTCGACACCTTCCGCAATCATATACAATTCCATATTTTTAATAAGTGAAATAATTGATTTTAAAATCGCTTCTCCTTTTCGATCAGTGTCAATTTGATCAATAAAGTGTTTATCAATTTTCACTTTATCCACCGGGAAATGACTTAAATAGGAAAGGGCCGCATAGCCTGTTCCAAAGTCATCAATTGAAATACGAATGCCCATCTTACGCAAAAGCTGCAGATGGGACAAAACGGTTTCCGATGAAAAAAGCTGCACACTTTCGGTAATTTCAAATTCAATTTGCTTAGGGTTAATATCAAAATAGGATAGACGGGACCGGACAAATTCAATGAACACAACATGTTCAAGTAAAAGGGATGAAATATTAATCGATACAATGCCCGTAAACGAATACTCTCTTTTCCGTGTTTCTAATATTTTGAATACATAATCAATCGTCCGCTCCGTCAATTGATAAATGATTAATTTTTCTTCTGCCAATGCAATAAATTCAACAGGTGAAATCGGCCCAAACAGAGGGTGACGCCATCGGGCAAGCGATTCAAACCCAATAATTTCGTTTGTAGACACCTTGACCTGCGGCTGAAAAACGATAGAAAATTCATCACCAATGGATACATTTTGCAAATCTTTTTCCAGTGTCAGCTGCCGGGTCATCGCTTCTTGTATGTGCTGCTGAAAAAGATGAATCGGTTTATTTTTATTTTTCCCATCCCGCAGCGCCATCATGGCATTTAAGAGTACAGAATGCCCATACTTTTCCTCTTCTGACGCTCCAATCCCAATGTGCCCCGAAAGCTTTAACGGTGGCATATTCAACAAATGAACAGGAGTGCAAATAGTCTCGTAAAGCTGCGCTGCCACTTCGATGACTTTTCCTTTACCATTACCTATGGCCACAGTAAAGACCATCGCCCAGATTTAAAACAAATCAAAATCGGACTGGGCGTCCAGCAGAACGGACTGCCCCTCTTTGGCAATGTCTTTTCCGGCAATGTATCAGACCAGAAATGGAGCATCGAAACGGTCCAGTCCATGAAGGCCTTTTTCGAAGAAAAAGGCCAGGTAGCACCGTTCATTCTCGACAGCAGCCTGGTGACCAAAGAGAACCTGGCCACGATGAAGAACGAACGCATTCTGTTTCTTTCCAGACTGCCGGACACCTTCAGCCTGACCAAATCGGCCAAAGAACAAGCTATCCAAAAGGCGGAATGGATGCCGTTTCAAAGCCCGTCCGGCAAGGCGTATCACCTGTATGAAACAGCGGGCAGCCCTTGCGACAGCGGGCAGGCATCCTACCCGCTCGTTGTCGTCTGGTCCAAAGAACTGGCCGCCAAGAAAGAAAAAACATTGTCCAAGAAGTGGGCCAAGATGCAGGAAAAACTCGCAAAAGAACTGGCGAAAAAAGAAAAGGTGCCATTCAGCTGTGAAGCCGATGCCCACACCGCGATGCAGGAAAGCATCCGGTTCATTCAGGAAAAAGGCTTCTCTGTGCAGGGGCAGATTGTGTCTTCCACCACGAAGCACCACTCCGGGCGCGGGCGCCCGAAAAAAGAAGAGA
>NZ_MSDU01000036.1 GCF_001936625.1 Domibacillus antri
TTTTCAGCGAATGCTTCTTTACGGTGCGCTGCCGTTTGAATGGAAGGCTGAAATGGCCTTGTTTCTACATCATTATTTTGAGGGTCACTGGAAGGAAACTGCATGATTCTGGTTAATCAACACGCGTGTAAATTTAATGTAAATTCAGCCTTTTTTCTAGCAAAATATGAGTAAATACAGTAAACTGTAGTTGTCAGACACTTTAGACCTGCCGAAAGCGGGCCGCAAAGGCGTTATACTCTTAGCCTTTGATCCATATTTTTGTGCAAAGGAGATGTCTGAGACACTTCATCAAACCAATAAGATTGTTGCTGCCGTCTGTTGTTATGCCTCAGGGAAAAATGATGAGGGAGTGGTTTTTTGAAACCGACTACAAACCGGATGCTGAATCGCATTAAATCCGTCTACATGTTTATAAAAGAAAATGGAACTGTGACGACACAGGATATTGTAGATGAGTTCGGCATCACTCCGCGCACCATTCAACGCGATTTAAATGTACTGGCTTATAATGAGCTTGTCTTTAGTCCAACCCGCGGAAAATGGACGACAACAGAAAAAAAGGTACGAATGACGTCATAATGTTTATAATAAAACGGCTGTCCCATAGCGGACAGCCGTTTTTTCAGTTTCCTTTTAGTATAGACACTTCTTCTTCAGTCAATTCACGGTACTCGCCGAGTTCAAGCGATTCATCGAGCTTCAGCGGTCCCATCGATAAACGCTTTAAATACAGCACTTCTTTCCCGACTGCTAAAAACATGCGCTTCACCTGGTGAAACTTTCCTTCTGTGATTGTCAGTTCAATGTCCGATTCCTCACCGCTCGATAAAATAACGAGTTCGCCCGGCTTCGTTACGTAGCCGTCATCGAGTGTGACACCATTGGCAAAAGCTTTTATATCTTCTTCTGTCACCTGCCCTTTTATATGCGCAAAATACGTTTTCGGAACATGGTGCTTTGGTGATAATAACTGATGTGATAATTGTCCATCATTTGTCAAAAGCAAAAATCCTTCCGTATCTTTATCAAGACGGCCAACCGGATGCGGCTCAAAGTGCTTATGCTTATCATCAAGCAAATCGATAACCGTTTCATCCCGTTTATCTTCCGTTGCAGACACGACGCCGTCCGGCTTGTTCATCATTAAATAAATAAATTCACGGTATTCAACTGGTTCATCAAACAGCTGAACATCATCAGTTTCAGGGTCGACATGTATTTTTGCATCTTTCACCATTTTTCCATTAACCGTCACACCCCCGCTTTTCAAGAGCTTTTTTACTTCTTTCCGGGAACCGATTCCCGAATTGGCGAGCATTTTATCTAAACGCATATTGTTCCTCTTTTCCATTATGCTTTTTTTTAGCGGAGTTTTCGTTTAATCCCATCCAGCCTTGATCCGAACAATGTATCTAAAAGCCCTGCTTTGCTGCTCAGTGCAAAATACACAACTGCTCCGGCGGCTGCACAAATCATAATCATGAACAGGGACTGAATACGTGATTGTTCATCAAGTACCAAACGTAAGACGATTGACAATGCCATGACCACAACGGACATTGCCCCGTTAAATATGGCGATTAATCCAATGTTCTTTGCAAGAGGCCGTAATGAATAGCCGGCAAAATGACGAATGACAAGCAAGTTCATCACAATGGATAGACTGAAGCCGATGGCAGTAGCATATACAGCACCCTGTGTTTCAAACAGTTTGATTAACGGAATATTAAAGGCAAGTTTGAACAAAATCCCCGTTAATAAACTCAGCACTGTAAAGCGCTGTTCATTGATTCCCTGCAAAATCGCCGCCGTCACTGAAAATAAAGCAAGCAAGATCGCGACAGGCGCATAGACACGCAATACATCCGTGCCAAGTGGATCAAAGCCATAAAAAACAGTGTAAAAAGGACCCGACAACAATGTAATCCCAATCGCAGCAGGTATTGTTAAGAAAAGAAGCACCTCAAAGGTTTGATCAAGCTGCCTTTTCACAACATTCAAATCTCCTTTTACAAACGAACTGGTCACCAGCGGAACGAGTGTCATAGCAAATGCCGTTGCAAGAGACACAGGAATGATCACCAGTTTTTGCGTGCTGAAATTTAAAATACCGAAAGCTGCGTCTGCTTCTTTTGCAAGACCGATGGCTGACATCGCCCGGCTGAATGTGATTTGATCCACTACTTGGTAAAGCGGAATGGCAATACCAACGAAAATAAACGGAATGGCATAAACGACAATTTCAGAATACATGCCTGTCAATGATACGTCTGCCTGCCCTTTATCTTTTTCTAACAGCTCATCCAGATCTTTTTTCTGCTTAAAGAAATACCAAAATAAAACGAGAAGGCCAAATACAGCACCGATAAACGCCGCAAACGTTGCCACACTGATTGCCGTCACAACCGAACCGCCCATTAAATGAATGACAATATATGCGCCGGCAAGCAAAAAAACAATGCGGGCAATTTGTTCAACAACGGTTGATACAGCAGAAGGGACCATTGATTGATGACCCTGAAAAAAACCACGCATTAAACTCATAAATGGAACGATGATTAAAGCAAAACTGACCGCACGAATAACACTTGTTACCTGCTCAACCGTATAGACTTGTTCACTGTCTGGAATCGATAATTGTGCAAAAAACGGCGCAAATAAATACATGACAATAAAAGCAGCCATTCCGGTCAATGACATGAGAACTAAGCCTGATTTAAATAATTTTCGCCCGACTGCATATTCTTCAAGCGCATTATATTTAGAAATGTATTTTGATACAGCAAGCGGCACACCGGCCGTTGCGATGCTGATAAAAATCGTATACGGCACATACCCGTAACTGTACAAAGCAGCTGCTTCTTTCCCGCCAATAATGCTGTAAAAAGGAATGACGTAAAATAGACCAAGAAATTTGGAGATGAACGTTCCGAGCGTTAAGATGAACGTTCCGCGTATTAAATTGGATGACATGATTAATCCCTCATTTTTAAAATAGAACACCAATAGATAGTGTAACTCTTCCAATCGTTTCTGACAATTTATTTCCCGTCTGCTATAATGAACAAAGTTTGAAGATGAGGTGACTGATATGTACGACGTTATCGTTGTGGGTGGCGGACCGGCGGGATTGATGGCGGCAATCGCATCCGGACGTGCCGGCGCACGCACACTGTTAATTGATAAAGGAAAAAAACCGGGCAACAAACTGCAAATATCAGGCGGCGGACGGTGCAATGTGACGAACCGGTTGCCTGTGGAAGAAATTATCAGCCATATTCCGGGGAATGGACGGTTTTTGTACAGCGCGTTTTCTGTTTTCAGCAATGAAGATATTATCCGTTTCTTTGAAAATCTTGGCGTTAAATTGAAGGAAGAGGATCACGGCCGCATGTTTCCGGTATCAAACCGGGCGCAGGATGTCGTGGAAGCACTGCTTGGTGAACTGAAGCGGCTGCGTGTTGACATGCGTCTTGAATCGCCTGTCGGAAAATTGTTGATGAACGATGACCGGATCACCGGTGTCCGGTTGAAATCCGGTGAAGAAATTAGTGCCGGGGCTGTCGTTCTTGCCACAGGAGGCAAAGCCGTTCCGCAGACGGGATCAACCGGCGACGGGTATCCATGGGCAGAACGGGCTGGCCATACCGTGACCGAGCTGTTCCCGACAGAAGTTCCGATCACCTCAAAAGAACCGTTTATCGTCAACCGCTCGATGCAGGGGCTTGCATTGCGAGATGTCGGCTTATCCGTGCTGAACAAAAAAGGGAAAGTGATTGTCACACACCGTATGGATATGCTGTTTACCCATCTCGGAGTATCCGGCCCTGCAGCACTTCGCTGCAGTCAATATGTCGTGAAAGAATTGAAAAAAAATGGAGCACCTGTTTACATGTCCATTGACGCGTGGCCTGACGGCAATGAACATGAGGCCGGAGTCGAAATACGCAAACAGCTGAAAGAAGAACCGAAAAAAGCGGTAAAAAACAGCTTAAAAGGACTGCTGCCCGAGCGTTATTTACACTTTTTGCTTGAACGGGCCGGAATTGATCCAGATATTCCCGGCAATCAACTATCGGATGCTGCGATTCGGGAACTTGCTTCCTTCATAAAATCATTTAAAATGGCTGTCAACGGGACATTGCCGCTTGAAAAAGCGTTTGTCACCGGCGGAGGCGTATCTGTAAAAGAAATTGAACCAAAAACGATGGCGTCGAAAAAGAAACAGGGCCTCTTTTTCTGCGGGGAAATTATCGACATCCACGGCTACACGGGAGGCTACAATATTACAGCCGCTCTCATTACCGGCCATATTGCCGGCACAAATGCGGCGCGCTTGAATAAAGAGTAACAAGAGTGCTAACTTAACATTTCTCCAAAAAGACGATGAATATTATCCACATATTGTCTATGGTGAAGGCCGGATTGTGAGTCCTTCAGACCGATTTATCGACAGGAAAGCCGGATTCTGCCTCATGAAGGCCTAATTAATAGAAATTCGGCCTAAATGACAAGGAAACCGGCCCAAAGTGCAAAAAATCCGGCTATAGAAATAAAAAGGGATGTCTCAATGAGCTTTTGAGACATCCCTTTTGCTTTTTCTTATTTCGGCGCTGTTTCGCCTGTGTATTCAAGCATGCCGCCTGTCATATTTGTCGCTTTGTAGCCATTTTCGATCAAGTAGCGCGATACGTTTTCCGAGCGCATGCCGGATCGGCAAATAATAATATAATCTGTTTCCTTGTCGAGACGGTCCAAATTGTCTGGAATTGTGTTCATGACAATGTGTTCAGCCTGCGGGATCATCCCCTCCGCCACTTCAACGTCTTCACGAACATCGATCAATGCGAGGTTTTCACCGTTTTCAAGCTTTTGTCTTACTTCTTCTGCCGTAATTGTTGGAATCATCTTGATCATCCCTTCAAAATTAGTTAGCGACGACGTTCACAAGTTTCCCTGGAACGGCAATCACTTTACGGATTGTTTTTCCGGCAAGATCCGCCTGGAATTTTTCATCCGCCAGCGCAATCTCTTCCATTTGTTCCCGCGTCGCATCTTTTGAAACCATTAATTTCGTTTTTACTTTTCCATTTAATTGAAGCACAATTTCCACTTCGTCATCGACTAGCTTCGAGGCATCAAATTCCGGCCACGCTTCGTACGTAACCGTTTCTGTATGACCGAGCTTTTCCCAAAGTTCTTCTGCCAAATGCGGTGCGAGCGGCGATAATAATTTCACAAACCCTTCTGCAAACGCAGTTGGAATGGTTTCAGCTTTATTCGCTTCATTCACAAATACCATCATTTGTGAAATGGCTGTGTTAAAGCGCAGTCCCTCATAGTCATCCGTCACTTTTTTCACCGTTTGATGGTACACTTTTTCAAGCTCGGAGCTGTTTTCGGTTACTTTGCGGGTGAGCGTTCCATCTTCATTCACAAACAAACGCCAGATTCGGTCGAGGAAGCGCCGGGCACCGTCAAGTCCGGTTGTGCTCCATGCGACAGACGCATCTAAAGGTCCCATGAACATTTCATAAAGACGAAGCGTATCCGCACCGTGGCTTTCGACGATTTCGTCCGGATTGACAACGTTGCCTTTCGATTTACTCATTTTTTCATTGTTTTCACCAAGGATCATGCCTTGGTTAAACAATTTCTGGAATGGTTCTTTCGTATGAACAACGCCGATATCATACAAAACTTTGTGCCAGAAACGCGCATATAAAAGGTGAAGAACTGCGTGTTCCGCTCCGCCAATGTAAATATCAACCGGCAGCCAGCGTTTTAGTTTTTCCGGATCGGCCAGGGCTTCCGAATTGTCTGGATCAATAAAACGCAAGTAATACCAGCAGCTGCCTGCCCATTGCGGCATTGTATTCGTTTCGCGGCGGCCTTTTTTGCCTGTTTCCGGGTCCACAACATTGACCCAGTCTTCAATGACCGCAAGCGGCGATTCGCCTGTTCCGGACGGACGAATTTCCGTTGTTTTCGGTAAAACAAGCGGCAATTCTGATTCCGGAACAGCCGTTGTTGTGCCGTTTTCCCAGTGAATAATCGGAATCGGCTCACCCCAGTATCGCTGGCGGCTGAACAGCCAGTCACGGAGACGGTACGTTACTTTTTTCGTGCCGACACCTTCCTTTTCCAGCCATTCAATCATCGTTTTAATGCCGTCTTCTTTGTTTAAACCATTAAGAAAATCAGAATTCACGTGCGGTCCATCACCTGCATAGGCCGCTTCTTCTACATTTCCGCCGGCCACTACTTCTTTAATCGGCAAATCGAATTTTTTCGCAAATTCATAGTCGCGTTCATCGTGGGCAGGTACAGCCATAATGGCGCCTGTTCCGTATGTGATCAATACATAGTCCGCAATCCAGATCGGCATTTTTTCACCGTTGACCGGATTAACTGCGTATGCACCTGTAAATACACCCGTTTTATCTTTCGCCAAGTCTGTACGTTCCAGATCGCTTTTCGATTTGACTTGGTTAACATACGCTTCAACAGCCTCTTTTTGCTCCGCTGCTGTTATTTTATCAACGAAAGGATGCTCAGGCGCAAGAACAGCGTAAGTCGCACCGAACAATGTATCCGGACGTGTTGTGAACACCGTAAATGTTTCATCGTAACCATCAATCGCAAACGTCACTTCCGCCCCTTCAGAACGGCCGATCCAGTTGCGCTGCATTTCTTTAATGCTGTCCGGCCAGTCGAGCTCATCCAGGTCTTCAAGCAAACGGTCCGCATATTTCGTAATTTTCAGCATCCACTGCTTCATCGGACGGCGTTCAACCGGATGACCGCCGCGCTCGGATTTTCCGTCGATGACTTCTTCGTTGGCAAGTACAGTGCCAAGCGCCGGGCACCAGTTCACCGGTACTTCATCTACATAGGCAAGCCCTTTTTTATACAGCTGCAGAAAAATCCACTGCGTCCACTTGTAATAGTTCGGATCGGTTGTATTAATTTCCCGGTCCCAATCGTATGAAAAGCCGAGTGATTTAATCTGGCGGCGGAAGTTGTTAATGTTCTGCTCGGTAAATTCAGCCGGATCGTTCCCCGTATCAAGTGCATACTGCTCCGCCGGAAGTCCAAACGCATCCCAGCCCATCGGATGAAGCACGTTATAGCCCTGCATCCGCTTGAAACGGCTTAAAATATCCGTCGCTGTATAGCCTTCCGGGTGGCCGACGTGAAGCCCGGCACCGGATGGATACGGAAACATATCAAGCGCGTAAAATTTTGGCTTATCTGTCTCTTCATTCATTTTAAATGTTTTATTATTTTCCCAGTAGTGCTGCCATTTTTGTTCAATTTGCTTATGATCGAAATTCATTCGTTGAACCTGCCTTCCATCTTCTATAATCTACAAATGAAAAAACTCCCGCCCCAAAATATGGGACAGGAGAGAATGGTCTCTTCCCTTGGTACCACCCAATTGTGAATGTTAACCAGCCTGCACCATTGCCGACTCTTCATTAATCTTTATCTCTCATTGTAAAAAAACTTCGGTTAATATGCAAGCGCATTTTACCCGGGAGGATGTTCATGTTAAAATTTTAGCGGAGTATTGAAGGAGGAATGGATGATGACAAACCCGTTTCCGTACGCGAGCGACGATAAACGGTACCATACATGGAACTACCATTTGAGAGAGCACTTTGGGCATAAAGTGTTTAAAATCGCACTTGACGGCGGCTTTGACTGCCCGAATCGGGACGGCACGGTCGCGTTCGGCGGCTGCACCTTTTGCAGCGCGGCCGGTTCCGGCGATTTTGCCGGCGACCGTGTCGATCCGCTTGAAAAGCAGTTTCACGATATCAAAAGTAAAATGCATCAAAAATGGAAAAACGGCAAATACATGGCCTATTTTCAAGCATATACAAACACGCATGCACCTGTTGATGTGCTCCGCGAAAAATATGAAAGTGTTTTAAAACAGGATGACGTGGTGGCTTTATCGATTGCGACCCGTCCCGACTGTCTGCCCGATGACGTGGTCGATTATTTAGCCGAACTGAATGAACGGACGTATTTATGGGTCGAGCTCGGCCTGCAGACCGTCCATGAAAAAACAGCCCGCATTATTAATCGTGCCCATGATTTTCAAACATATGTCGAAGGAGTTGAAAAACTTCGCAAACATAATATTCGCATCTGCTCCCATCTTATAAACGGCCTTCCGCTTGAAACGCCGGAAATGATGATGGAAACAGCGGAAACCATTGCGGATCTTGACGTGCAAGGCATTAAAATTCACCTGCTGCATTTATTAAAAGGAACACCGCTTGTGAAACAGTATGAAAAAGGACTGCTCGAATTTTTATCATTCGATGACTATGTCAATCTCGTCGTGGATCAGCTCGAAATTTTGCCGCCGGAAATGATCGTTCACCGCATTACAGGCGATGGCCCGATCGACTTAATGGTCGGCCCGATGTGGAGCGTCAATAAGTGGGAAGTCTTAAATGCGATTGATGCGGAACTCGTCCGCCGCGGCAGCTGGCAGGGGAAATTTTATAAAGGAGCAGCCCTGCACCTATGACACTCGACGGCATTTTACCATTCGCGCAAAAGTTGCTCGAAAACGCAGTGTCACCTGGTGATGCTGTCGTAGACGCCACAGCCGGAAATGGACATGACACGCTGTTTTTAGCGAATCTCGCAGGGGAATCTGGACGGATATACGCATTCGATGTGCAGAAGCAGGCGATCGAAAAAACAAGCGGGCGTTTAAGCGAGGCGGGTCTTTTAAACCGTGTTTCTCTTTTTCATGCCGGACATGAACAGGCGGCAGCACTGATTCCCGCTTTGGATCATGGAAGGATTTCCGCTGCCATTTTCAACCTCGGCTATTTGCCAAAAAGCGACAAAACCATTGTCACGAAACCGGAGACGACAATTGACGCGGTCAAGCAGTTATTTAACATAATGAAGCCAGGCGGTGTCATTGTGCTCGTCATTTACCACGGCCACGAAGAAGGAGCTATAGAACGGGATGCTGTTGTTTCTTTTGCCGCATCTCTTGATCAGCAGCAGGCTCATGTGATGCGGTACGAATTCATTAACCAGGCCAACAATCCGCCGTTTATTATTGCCATTGAAAAACGGGGATAAATAGAACCGGATTATTAAGCGCGACGGCCGGAAAATTTTTTCTCAGGCCGGATTCTGGCTCCCGAAGGCCGGAAAATCCCGAATCCGGCCCGGCACACCCTTTTTCCGGCCCACATTTCAATAATACGTCCTTTTTTCAAATATTCCGGCCTTATAATCGGAGACTGACACCGTTCCATATAAAAACACGCCCGCGGATGCACGATCTGCGGGCGTGTTTTTATATCGTTTTTGCCACATCGGCCAGCAGTTCAAATGACCGTTTCTTTTTCTCAAAGTCGTACAAAATCGTAACAGCCATTAACTCATCCGTTTCAAATTCTTCCTGTAATCGAACCAGCTCAGCACGAATGGTTTTCGGACCGCCGACAATCATTCGCTTCCGGTTTTCTTCGACATGAACTTTTTCATATTGATTATAAGAATACGCCGCTGCCTTTTCCGGCGATGGGGTTCCATTTGATGGGATACCTTGTGCCGACATCATTAACGACAAGTCAAGACTGCCGGCAAGAAAGTCTGCTTCTTCGTCCGTATCCGCGCAAATAACAAACACGGCCGCCATACTTTTAGGCTGATCCAAATAGGCAGAAGGCTGAAACTGGTCGCGGTATTCTTTCAAAACCTCCCGTCCTTCATCTCCGTTAATGAAGCGGGCAAACGTATAAGGAAGCCCTTTTTCCGCTGCCAGCACAGCGCTTGACAGGTTGGACCCAAGCATCCACAATTCAGGTGCTTTTTGCACAATTGGCGTTGCGCGTACGCCATTATAAATATACGGAACCGGCTGATCGTGTAAATAAGCCAAAACATCATCAATTTGTTCCGGATAACGAGCCGAATCCCGCTTCCGTCCTTCCGACAGTGCAAACGATGCACGCGGCATGCCGCCAGGCGCCCGGCCAACACCGAGATCAATCCGGCCGGGTGCCAGACCAGAAAGAACGCGGAAATTTTCCGCCACTTTATAGGCGCTGTAATGCGTCAGCATCACACCGCCGGACCCAAGCCGGATGGTGTTTGTTTTCGCTGCCATATATGAGAGAAGCACTTCCGGTGACGAGCCGGCCAGCGTTGTCGTGTCATGATGCTCCGATACCCAGAACCGGCTGTACCCTAATTTCTCAGCGTGCTGTGAAAGCTCCACTGTTTCCCGCAATGCTTCTTCCGCCGTTTTTCCTTCTGAAATCGGCGACTGGTCTAAAATGTTTACCTTCATCCTTTTTCACCTCTCGTGTGTCCATTCTATTTCGGAACACGAGAAAAATCTATTATTGTGCCCGGCGCCATTTTCTCCATGTTTTGTATGTGCGGCCATTCCAATAAAAGAACATGCTTGACGGGCCAGCTGTATGAACGAGCTTACGGCATTGATGACGCACGCTTTTCTTTGCGGCTGCTTTCTCTTCGGATAAATACACCGCCACGATGCCTTCAATTAAAAATGAATGAAATTTCGCATGCGGAAGCCGCTCTGTCCCTTCTTTTGCTTTCTGTAAAAAATGTAAAAAACGATCCATCATGACGGTTTCATTTTCATAGTACGTGCAAAAATTCAACTCGCCGTCTTCGAGATCTTCTTCTTGATCAATGAAATAATCCAGCAAAATATGAATACCCTGTCCATATGGAAAGTAACAGTCACGCACCATTTTTGCATACGTCGGTGTAAAAGCCGGCTGCATCGCACACGACATTAAGCAGTACACGCCAACCGTCGAACCGGTGCAGGCCGAAAACTCGTACCATGTCATTTCCGGCAAATCCGCCTTATAGCTTTCAAACCAGCGGATCAGCCGCTCTTCCCGTTCTTCCTCGCGCACGTGCTTATGAATTTGCAGTTCACTGTAATGTTGGCTTAAATCAAGCACATGCGGTTTTGCAGCCGCAAATGAAGGGGTTTTAGCCACAATCCGCCGGCAGCCTTCCACAAGCGCATTTAAATAGCCTCCGTCGTCTTTCGTGTCACGGAAGCGGTAATAATCGCTTTTGGTCTGGCCCGGAAAAAAGCAGTCGTGGAGTGCTTCGTGCAGCGCCGCAAAGTCATCAGGATTAAACGATGTCGTCTGGTCGCACAAATTATCGAGATAATCGCAAATGAGCTGATACGGCACAATAAACGAAATTGCATCCGCTGATTTTTCACCCGCAAGCAACGAAATCACACCGCCAGCTTCACAGTGAAAATACTTTTTTTCATATACATCGAGCGCCTGCTGACGAAGCTCTTGATCTGGTATTTTATTCGCCAGCACTTTCCATTTGCTCCATTCCGCTTTCACTGCCGGAAAAATATCTTTATAAATTTTTCGCATTAATAAAAGCGAATTTTTAGGGACCGTCATCAATTTACCTCACTTTTCAATAATAAAACCGAGTGCGCGGAGCCGGTTATGAACAAAATCAAGCGCATATTGAAACACATCTTCCCGCTCCGGTTCATTAAAAATTTCATGATACAATTCCGGCCATTCTTTATACTGCAGCTCGGACACATCCATTTTTTTCACAAATGCGCGGACAGCACTTCCATCCGTTACTTTGTCATCACCAGCCTGCATGATAAGATGCGGGATATCGGGTATTTCACCTAGACCCGCTGCCGCTATTTTAATCGCCTGCACAATTTCACGATACCAGCGGACCGATACTTTTCGGACAAACAGCGGATCGTCCTGGTCAAATGCCCGCACTTCTTCATTGCGTGTTGCCATTTCAACGGTAATACCGGAATCAAATTTTAAGGACGGTGTGACCGAATTGAGGCCGTGTGACATGACGTTTAAATGCTTTGAGGGAGCATGCTTCATTTTAAAAAGCGGTGACGATAAGATCACACCTGCAAGTTCCGGCTTTTGTTCCTGCAAATAACGGGTGACAATAAGGCCTCCCATGCTGTGGCCGAGTAAAAAAACAGGCACATCAAATTGAAACGCAGCCCTTACCCAGTCCGAAATTTCATTTGTATATTCAGTAAAGGATGAAATGTGGCCGCGTCTCGCCCGCGATGTCATTCCCTGCCCAGGCAAATCACCCATCACAACGTTAAACCCATTCCGGCGCCACATCTCAATGAGCCAGCCATACCGTCCATGATGCTCAAGCGCACCATGCACCATGACGATGACACCTTTTGGCTTCCCTTCACATTCCCATTTCCACATATGTATTCTCTCCTTCAAAAACGACAGTCGTTTTTTCTATTATACAAATCTTTTCCCGTCCGATAAAATAAAACGATAGATTCAAAATAAGAAAGGGGTTTCAATCATGATATATCCGTACAATGGAAAAGAACCGGACATTGCAGAGTCAGCCTTTATAGCAGACTTTGTGACCATTACAGGTGATGTGGCAATTGGCGAGGAGTCGACGATCTGGTACAACACGGTCATCCGCGGTGATGTGGCGCCAACCATAATCGGCAAACGTGTCAACGTACAGGACAATTCTGTTTTGCATCAAAGTCCAAACAACCCGCTCATCCTTGAAGATAACGTCACAATAGGCCATCAAGTCATTTTACATAGCTGCAAAATCAGAAAAGGTGCACTGGTCGGCATGGGATCGATTGTTTTAGATAATGCTGAAGTCGGAGAAGGAGCCTTCATCGGAGCCGGCAGCCTTGTCCCGCCCGGAAAAGTCATTCCGCCAAACACCATGGCATTTGGCCGCCCAGCGAAAGTCATCCGTGAGATTAATGAAGATGACCGGAAAGACATGGAGCGGATCGTGCGTGAATACGCGGAAAAAGGACAATATTATAAATCGATTCAAAAGTAACTGAAGAACCCGAAGCTGTTAAAGACAGCTTTTCCTAAATGTATGATGACTTCTTCCTTTACATTCTGAATTCCTATCAGCAAAAAAAGACTGCCTGAACGAGATGTTCAGGCAGTCTTTTTATCTTATTTCGCTGCTGCTTTTAATACTTCCGCTTTATCCGTACGCTCCCATGGAAGATCCACGTCTGTACGTCCGAAGTGTCCGTATGCCGCTGTCTGGCGGTAAATAGGACGGCGCAGGTCAAGCATTTTAATAATGCCCGCTGGACGAAGGTCGAAGTTGTTGCGAATCACATCAACAAGGACTTCTTCTGATACTGTACCTGTTCCAAATGTATCGACCGCGATGGATACCGGCTGTGCGACTCCGATTGCGTATGCAAGCTGTACTTCACATTTATCTGCAAGACCTGCAGCGACGATGTTTTTCGCTACATAGCGCGCTGCATAAGCGGCAGAACGGTCCACTTTTGTCGGATCTTTACCTGAGAATGCGCCGCCGCCGTGACGGGCGTAGCCGCCGTATGTATCGACGATAATTTTACGGCCCGTTAAGCCAGCATCCCCTTGTGGTCCGCCAATAACGAATCGGCCAGTCGGGTTAATGAAGAATTTCGTTTCAGAATCAATCAATTCAGCCGGAACGACTTCATTAATAACGTGCTCACGAATTTCTTTTTGAATTTGTTCAAGTGTAATTTCCGGATGGTGCTGAGTTGAAATAACAATTGTATCAACGCGAACCGGCTGACCGTTTTCATTGTATTCAACTGTTACTTGCGTTTTTCCGTCTGGACGAAGATAATCAAGCACTTCCTCTTTGCGCACTTGCGTCAGACGGCGTGCAAGTTTATGAGCAAGTGAAATCGGAAGCGGCATTAATTCATCTGTTTCGTTGCACGCAAACCCGAACATTAAGCCCTGGTCACCGGCACCGATTTCATCGATCTCTTTATCTGTCATCTGCCCTTCACGCGCTTCAAGTGCAACGTTAACCCCGGCAGCGATATCAGGAGACTGCTCATCAATCGACGTCAATACACCTGCCGTTTCAGAGTCAAACCCGTATTTCGCGCGGACATATCCAATTTCTTTTACCGTTTCACGAACGATTTTTGGAATATCTACATAAGATGAAGTCGTAATTTCACCCGCAACAAGTACAAGCCCTGTTGTAACAGATGTTTCCGCAGCTACGCGGGCATTTGGATCTTTGTCAAGAATGGCATCAAGAATCGCATCGGAAATCTGGTCACAGATTTTATCTGGATGTCCTTCCGTTACGGATTCCGATGTAAACAGACGGCGCTGTTTTGTCATGAAAAAATTCCTCCTTTAAATCAGTATGTGTACGGTACTCATTTTCCCCCGATGATCCGAAAAATAAAAAAACTCTCCCGGCATAGAGAGAGGAAAGGTTGTTTTTACTCGGGCCTTTCACTCTTATCGTCCAAGGCTGATCCTTGCTCAGGTTTAGCACCTTTTCCGCTGCTCGCGGCAGGTTGCTGGGTTTCACAGGGCCTGTCCCTCCACCGGCTCAGGATAAGAGTATCCGTTCAAGTGTCAATGTTACGAAATATCGCGCATCATGTCAACCGATTTTTTCTGAGAAATAGAAGGCGGTAAAATTATGTTATCTTTTATGCGAATTATCACCCTTTTTTTCCATTAATATAGTATACTTATTAAACCTCATTATCCAGAGAAAGCGAATTCAAGGAAAAAAAGTTTTTTTGAATAGTATAGACTATTCATTTTAATGTGTTATACTAATTTCAAGTTAATCAAACACATATAAAATTTAGATAAAGGATGGTCGTACAAATATGAACTCTTTAACTGTTTCCAGCGAAATCGTCGAGCTGCTGAAAGGCTCAAATATTATTCTTCAGCCTTCCGTACCTGTGCTTGTTGAAAAGGTGCTTAAGCGCGGCGAAGGCATTTTAACCGCCTCCGGTGCGGTTCGCGCCGAAACAGGCAAATATACGGGCCGCTCCCCGAAAGACAAATTCACTGTTCAAGAAGCGTCCGTAAAAGATAAAATCGACTGGGGAAGCGTGAACCAGCCGATCTCCGTAGAAAAGTTCAATAGCTTGTACGAAAAAGTTGTCCGTCATTTAAAAGAAAAAGACGAACTATTCGTTTTCAAAGGATTTGCCGGCGCGGATCAAAATCACCGTCTGCCTATTCAGGTCATTAATGAATACGCATGGCACAACTTATTCGTCCACCAGCTTTTCATCCGTCCGACAAAAGAAGAATTGCGCGCTCATGAAGCCGGCTTCACTGTTTTATCAGCACCAACCTTCAAAGCGGATCCGTTAGTGGACGGCACAAACTCTGAAACATTCATTATTGTATCATTCGAACAGCGTGTCGTTTTAATCGGCGGTACAGAATATGCCGGTGAAATGAAGAAATCGATTTTCTCTGTGATGAACTACCTGCTTCCTGAAAATAACGTGTTGTCCATGCACTGCTCCGCCAATGTCGGCTACGAAGGCGATGTCGCTTTATTTTTCGGTCTTTCCGGAACAGGAAAGACAACGCTTTCTGCCGATCCAAACCGACGCTTAATCGGTGATGATGAGCATGGCTGGTCCGCAAACGGTGTATTCAATATTGAAGGCGGCTGCTACGCAAAAACAATCGGACTGACTCGTGAAAAAGAACCGCAAATTTTCGATGCGATCCGCTTCGGCTCTGTACTCGAAAATGTTATTCTCGATCATGACACGCGCCTTCCGGATTACGATGACAATGTGTTAACTGAAAATACGCGTGCCGCTTACCCGCTGCAAGCGATTGACAACATTGTTGATCCAAGTGTCGCCGGTCACCCAAATACCATTATTTTCTTAACGGCTGATGCATTCGGTGTCCTGCCTCCAATCAGCAAGCTGTCAAAAGAGCAGGCGATGTACCATTTCTTGAGCGGCTACACATCAAAACTTGCCGGAACAGAACGCGGAATTACAAGTCCTCAGGCTACGTTCTCAACGTGCTTCGGCTCGCCGTTCCTTCCTCTTCCGGCAACAGTGTACGCGGAAATGCTCGGCAAAAAGATCGATGAGCATAACGCGCAGGTCTTCCTTGTGAACACAGGCTGGACTGGCGGCGAATACGGAACAGGCCATCGTATGAAGCTTTCATACACGCGTGCCATGATTCAGGCAGCGCTTGAAGGTGAACTGAACAATGTGGAAACGTACACAACGAAAGTATTCGGACTCGATATTCCTGTTCACGTGCCAGGTGTGCCAGATGACGTCTTAATTCCGCGCAAAGCATGGGCAGACGAAGAGGCATTTATGGAAAAAGCAAAACAGCTTTCTGCTAAATTCCGCGAGAATTTCAAAAAATTCGCCGGTGTTCCTTCTGAAATTGAAGAACTTGGCGGACCAAAACTGTAAACAGCAAAAAGAGAGGTTCTGTAAATCATGAGTCTGTGATTTACGGAACCTCTTTTCTGTTCTTCTCAAGCTAAGTTTTTGCACATGCACAGGAATCGTCAATTCGTTGATTTTAACGATACAAGAGTGTAAGTAATCGTGGTCGAATTGTTTGTCCATTCCACTTTTGTAATGAGCGCAGTGCCGCTCTGCTCACTGTCTTTCGTTTTATGAACAGCAATAGGAATAGAGATTGGGTACAGTCTGTATCCCTTCTTTTTCAACACAAACCGATTGTCCTCTTTCCTCATTTCATTTCCTTTTGTCACAATCATCGTATTTAATTCCAACGGCATACCCATTATTCATTCCCCTTTCATCCAGACTGCCACTTTCCGGACAATTTGCCGGTTGACATCTGGAGGTATGTAATGGTCGTATTCATCAAAATACATCGTGTCTGCTTTTGGTAATTTTTTTTCGAGCCGGTAAGCATGTTCAGCGGATACATTATCATCAAGCCGGCCATGAATAATCAAAACAGGTGAAGTAATTTTATGAACATCTTCAAGAGGTGTGCGCCATTTATACTGTTCCGGGACTTTCGAAGGGCTGCCGCCAATCACCCGTTTCATCATACGTCTCATATCTTTCCTCTCCTCATACGTAAGCACCATATCTGACACACCCCCCCACGTCACTAATGAAGCAGCCGGTTTATGAATCGCCGTTAAAAGGGCCATGACCCCTCCCCGTGAAAACCCGAATACGTGAACGCGGTTGTTTTTTACACGCGGATAATCCCTCAGCAAATCAAAGGCGGAAAACGCGTCTTCCCGGTCTTCTCCTGCAAAATCTTCATTTCCTTCTCCCCCGCGGTTGCCTCTGTAAAACGGAGCAAAGACGATAAACCCTTCTGCCGCAAATTCAGCAATCCGGGCAGGCCTTACCATTCCGACACCTTTAATGCCTCCGCGCAAATATAAAAACCCTTCATACAGCCCGTCATCTGCCGGCTCAGCTAGAAATCCTTTTACACGCAGGCCGGCCGATTCATACACAACAGAAAAGAGACGCACATTCGGGTTCGGAGATGGATACGGCGTACATTCAATCATATTAAACCGCTCCTCTTCAACTTTTCAAACGAGCAGGCAATTACATCATCTTTCATTAAAAATGAATAGGAGTCTTGAAAACGCGCTCGTAAAATATTGTTTTTTTCAATATAAGGGCCATCCGTTTCCAAATAATCGCCTTTCTTTTCTATATCCGTTACACGCGCGAAAAAAACCGCTTTTAAAAACGGTTTTTCCGGATCTTGCACACAATACTCGCCAATAAAATGTAAATGATCGACAAAAGCGCCGGTTTCTTCCCATATTTCACGCCGAGCCGCTTCCTCCAGCGTTTCATCTTCTTCCATTTTTCCGCCCGGAAATTCAAGACCCCTCGTGCGATGTTTCGTCAATAACCAGCCTTCTTCACAGCGGCAAATAATAAACACATGCGTAGGTGAGTCATGAAAAGCACCGGGTTCGAGTGATAATTGCACATTAAATCCATTTTTATCTATAAACGTATGCATCCATACCCCTCATCTCCACTTCATGTCTCTCTATTATACTTCATTCCGCATCTTTTTTATATGTGAGCGCGCTTCGTCATCACCCAGCTCATATACCTTATCATACACCGCCATCATCCGCCGGTCGTATTGATCATTATCTGCATCCAGATGATACGGAATGGATGGAAGATGTGCCCGCCAGAACGTACCGGAATCCGCTCCGTTCATCGCATTGAACATTTCCCGCAAGTCATGAATTTCCTTCTCATTGGCAAAAATACGGAAATTCCATGGCGATACGTCCGGTTTTGATTGTATCTCTCCATTGGCGATTTGTATATAATACGGCTGTTTTTCCAATTTCATCACCCCTTTTCGATTAAGATGCCCGAAACTTTTTTTTCCATTCAAATAAAAAAGTTGGAATATGAGAACGCTTTCATGTATAACTATATATATATTCTTTGGCGAAGGAGGGACAATGATGAAATTCGTGGATGAATTGTTCGAATTGTACCGGGGGAGGCTGCAAGGTACAGAGGATGACCTTGACATGATTACGCTGACGGTGCTCGGTGAAATGTCTAAAGCGGATATTTTAACGGTCATTCAGGATATGTCGGAAGAAGAGCTTGCCTGGCTGTTCCGCGTTTATTTGTATGAAGGACTGAAAGAAAAATTTAATCAGGATCAACTACCAGTAAGAAAAAATAATCATTTTCATTAATACATAAAAAAAAGACGGGATACGCCGTCTTTTTTACGTTAAACCGATACGTCTACAACTGTTCCCTTATAAGGATGCGGCGCTTCCTGCACGGCCGGTGCAGGCATCTGCTGAATCATTGCTGTAACAGCAGCCGTTTGTGTGGCCATCTGGCTTTTAAGCAAGTTTACATTTAACGTCCGGCGCAGATCGGCAACCTGCCCTTCCATAATTGAAGATAGTTCCATCGCCGCCCCCCCTTTTTCGATTCATCATACCAGAGAACCTTGAACTACCCCCACTTTCACTTCGTTTAGAAGTGGAGATTTCTGCGGACACCTAAGTATTCTTCAGTTTTTTAGCGGGCTACCCTCGTAGTCCCTACGATTGATACGAAATTCGTATGGTCTTTCTATCTTATCTTCGTGTATATGCTTGATTTTCGCACACAAAAGGAAAATGGTTATTCTTTGCGACCTTCGAAAGTTATAGGCGAACGATAGACAACAAACAGGTTCTATTTACGCAACTAGCACCACGCTAGAATCGTTCAAGAATATTGTATCACAAAACTTAGACTAACACCTGCTGCTATTCATCTCCCGCTTACTCATTGGGCTAATGCCCTTCTCATTCCTTGAAGTGGGAGTCTTCTCTCGAGACACGATAAAAAAATCGAGCCTGTTCATGGCTCGATTCCATATTATTTTCCAAGAAATGATTTAAGCATCCAGACATGTTTTTCAAGGCTTTGATGAATGGCAAGGAGCATGTCCCCTGTCGTTTCATCCCCTACTTCAGCCGCTAAATCCATCGCTTCTTTTAACTCGCCTGTTAGCGTTGTAAAATCGTCAATGATGGATTTAACCATTTCTTCAGCGGATTCTTTTCCTTCCGCTTCATTGACACTTGCTTTTTCTAGTGATTCCTGAAGTGTTGCAATCGGTTTTCCATCAAGTGCAAGAAGACGCTCCGCCAATTCATCAATATGAACGCTTGCTTCCGTGTACAGCTCTTCAAATTTCGCATGCAGAGTAAAGAACTGAGGACCTTTCACATACCAGTGGTAATTGTGAAGCTTCGTGTATAAAACCGTCCAGTTTGCAACTTGTTTGTTTACGCTGTTGATTAATTTCTTTGACATAAAAAAAATCCCTCCAAATTATGTAGTTTGGCTCATTACTATATTAATACCCGATTTGTGCAAAAGTAAACAAAATCATGATAAACTATTGAACAAAGGAGGGATTTTTTTGCTGACGATCATCATTATTTCCATTATTATCGTTCTTATCGTACTCGTTTTATCAGTGCTGACAATTAATAAAGGATACAGTTATAAACATACCATTGATCCGCCTGCCGAGGAAAAGCCGGAGGGAACACGTGATAAACCATGAAAAAAATGTTTCTTTTGCTGATCCGCTTTTACCAAAAAGGCATTTCACCCCTTAAACCGCCGACATGCCGCTTTTATCCGACATGCTCACATTATGGATACGAAGCAGTTCAAAAACATGGCGCATGGAAAGGCGGTCTATTGACCATCATCCGCATCTGCAAATGCCATCCGTTTCATCCCGGCGGTGTGGATTACGTGCCGGACAAATGGCCGAAAAAAAAATCAGACAGCTTCTGATTTTTTTTCGGACGGATGAACAATTCTTTTTTCTCAAACCCGAACAAGACAGCGGTCATATTCGCCGGAAAACGGCTGATCGCTTCGTTCAGCTGTCCTGCATGTGCATTATAATGGCTGCACGCATCCGGCATTTCCTCCATCATGTCATCGACACGCGCATGAAGCTGAATATACATCGGGCTCGTCCGAAGCGGAGGGCATTTGGCGGCGGAAGCGGTCATCCTTTCATAAAATAGATCCAGTTTGCCGCAAAGTCTGAGCTTTTCCTCTGCCGTCATCTCCGGAAATCGATCTCGAATGATCATCATCTCTGCCAGGATTCCCTGTTCATTTAAATCATATGCAGCCACTGTTTCTGCCCATTTTGCATATAAATTAACGCGGGCCTCCATAAAACGATCCACATCTCGAAATAACGCTTCCGTTTTTTTCTGCAGACCAATAAGTCTTCTATAAGTCCACACAAATAGAAGAAGAGTGAGACCGGCTCCGGTGAATATGATCCATAATCCGTTTTCCAATACACCACCCTCCTTCTATTTTTTGTTTCCATTATTTCTACTTCTTTTCCTCTAAAAAAGTTTCTATAAAACTAAAATTCAGACAAAATATGTGTCAATTGTCATCGTATCCAGCCGCTTTCGATTTATTTCATAGCCAATACCCGGCTGTTCTGACAATTGGATCCGCCCGTTTTCAACGATAATACCCGTTTCAATCACGTCCTCTTCCCAATAATGATCAGACGAAACAATATCGCCAGGAATCGTAAAACCGGGCAAAGAGGCGAGCGCTATAGTATGCGCACGAGAAATACCGAACTCAATCATGCCGCCCGTCCATAACCCAGCTCCATTCGACACACATTGATCATGAATTTTTATTGCCTCTGTCAGTCCGCCCACCCTGCTGAATTTCACATTTATGACCCGGCAGGCGTCCATTTCCAGTGCGCATTTCGCATCATGGGCAGACCGGATGCTTTCATCGAGGCAGACAGGTGTTTTGATTTCTTTTTGCAGTTTTGAATGCTCCCATAAATCTTCTGCATGAAACGGCTGCTCAATCATCAGTAAGTTATACTCATCAAGGCTTTTTAAATGATCGATATCCTGCAGTGAATAAGCAGAGTTGGCATCAGCGAGGAGCGGTACATCCGGAAAGAGACGGCGGATCTCTTTCAACAGGTAACGGTCTTTTTTGGGTTCCATTTTAAATTTAATGCGTTCGTACCCGGATTCCATAAGTGCTGCCATCCGGGTAATCATATCCGCCGTCGTTTTTCCTGCTGCGACAGCACCGGCTGGGATGGATGTGCGCATACCGCCAAGAAGCCGGTAAAGCGGTTTATTTTGCTGTTTTGCGTATAAATCCCAGAGAGCAGATTCGATACCCGCTTTCGCCATCCGATTGCCCCGGACCGAAGCAAACAATGATTGAACGTCTGATGGATGATCGATTGTTTTGCCATGCAACAGCGGAAACAGCACATCTTTGATGATGTGCCATTCCGTGAGCACCGTTTCTTCGGTATACCATGGTGTTGAAAAAGCGGATGCTTCCCCCCATCCAACCCCCCCTTGTTCATCTTCCGCTTCAATGATAACTGCCTGCCGCATAGAGACGGTTTCAAGATGCGTAAAAAAGGGCTGCTTGAGCGGCATTTCAATAAGACGCATTGTCCATTTTTTAATGCGCATATTCATCCCTCCACTTCGCGGCCAGCTCTCTTCGCAAAAGTTTATTCGATGCATTGCGCGGAAGCTTATCCACTTGAATAAAATAAGCCGGCACTTTGTAGCGTGCCAGTTTTTCAGAACAAAAAGCAGCGAGCTCCTCTGACGACAATGGTCTGTCAGCTACATAAAAGGCAGCCGGCACACTTCCCCATTTTTCGTCCGGTACACCGGTAACACCTGCTTCCAGTACCGCTTCGAAGCTTGTAAGCACAGATTCGATTTCCGCCGGATAAATGTTTTCCCCGCCTGAAATGATTAAATCAGAACGGCGGTCAAGAACGTATAGAAAGCCTTCCGAATCAAGACGGCCGATATCGCCTGTATGAAACCAGCCGTTTTGGAATGATTGTTCATTTGCTTCCGGCCGATTTAAATAACCTTGCGTTACATTCGGACCGCTTACTAAAATTTCCCCTTCTTCTTCCCCATCAATTTTGACCGCGCACGGGAAAAGAGGCTTTCCGGCAGATCCAAGTTTTGTCAACGCATACTCCGGAGCAAGTGTAACGATTTGGGATGATGTTTCCGTCATGCCATACGTCTGGTAAACGGGAATGTCTTTTTGCCGGCATTGTTCCAGAAGCGGCAAAGGAGCTGGTCCTCCCCCCAGCAGCATGCAACGAAAACGCGGGCTGTAATTGCCGGTGAGTTCTTTTAACATGTCGGAAAGCATGGCAGTCACAACTGAAATGATGGTGACATCCCCATTTTCAAGTGATTCATTGATCCGTTTTGCATCAAATTTTTCAAAAAGACACACTTCCATTCCGTAAATCACACTTTTCATAACGATCGAATAGCCGGAAATATGGAATAACGGTACTGCACAAAGCCACGTATCGTCAGTATGAAGTCCAAGATTTAATGCTGAGCCCTCTGCGCTTGTATAATGGTTTCCGTATGTTTGAATAACCCCTTTCGGACGTCCGGTTGTACCGGATGTATACATGATTGAACATGGTTCATCAAGTACAAACGTCTCACGTGGTGTAAACGGCTTACCATCGGGAAAATCTGCTATTGAAATGGACCGAATGCCGGAAATGGCTGCTGCTTTTCTTTCATGAAAAGGATCGAATAGGATATGGGAAGCGCCGGCATCCAGCAGCTGCCATTCTATTTCTTCCGCCGTGAGCCGGCTGTTCAGCATAAGAGCGATAGCGCCTATTTGCTGAAGCGCATAAATAGTGAAAATCGTCTCCGGCTTATTGGATGCGAGCACCCCGCAAAAGTCACCTTTTTGAATACCGGATGCGCTGAGTGCTGATGCTGCTTTCAATGTATTTCTGTACAGCTGTGCAAATGTCCATGATCTTTTTTCAAAAACGAGTGCTGTCCGATCAGGTGTTAAAAATGCGCGCTGTTTTAACCAATTGGGCATGTTCATCTCATTCATCCTTTCAATGGAAAAAGGGTGCCCGGTTAATTGGACACCCTTTCTGCATTTGTTTACGGAAATCTTGGGAACTGACCGAAGTCCGGGTCGCGTTTTTCTTTAAATGAATCGCGTCCTTCTTTCGCTTCATCTGTTGTGTAATAAAGCAGTGTCGCGTCACCCGCGAATTGCTGAAGACCGGCAAGGCCGTCAGTGTCCGCATTCATGGCTGCTTTAATAAAACGAAGGGCAGTCGGGCTCTTTTCAAGCATTTCTTCCGCCCACTTCACCGTTTCTTCTTCCAGCTTTTCAAGCGGCACAACCGTATTCACAAGACCCATGTCAAGTGCTTCCTGGGCGTTATACTGACGGCAAAGGAACCAGATTTCGCGTGCTTTTTTATGGCCGACGATGCGGGCAAGATAACCTGAACCATAACCGGCATCGAATGAGCCGACTTTCGGACCGGTTTGGCCGAATACAGCATTGTCTGCTGCAATCGTCAAGTCGCATACAACATGAAGGACGTGGCCGCCGCCGATTGCATACCCTGCAACCATGGCAATGACCGGTTTTGGAATCACACGGATCAGCCGCTGCAGGTCAAGCACATTTAGACGCGGTATTTCATCATCGCCGACGTAGCCGCCGTGTCCGCGCACTTTTTGATCGCCGCCTGAGCAAAACGCTTTGCCGCCTGCACCCGCAAGGATAATGACACCAATTTTTGAGTCATCGCGTGCATAGGCAAATGCATCAATCATTTCCATGACCGTTTTCGGACGAAATGCATTATGTACTTCCGGACGGTTAATCGTTACTTTCGCAATACCATTATACGTTTCATAAATGATATCTTCATATTCACGTTCTTTCACCCAATTAAAAGCCATTTGAATTGCCTCCTTTGTTTTCAAACAAAAACGTCTTTATTATTGTACCAAATTTTTTATGCTGCTCCACATGAATTGCATGGCCGGTGTCATCAAATTCTATCCATTGACAATGCGGAATGCGTTCTTTCATCCGTCTGGCGATATGTGTAAACTTTTGATCACGTGTACCCGTCAGCAGCAGAACCGGCATCTTCAGCTCGTGAAGCCTGTTCCAATACGATTTCTGTGCGCCTGTTCCCATTGCCCGAAGTGACGAAGCAAGCCCCGATGCCGACTGGTTTAACCGTTCGCTCCTCATCGATTCACGGACAGAAGCAGGCAGCGATTTTTGCGTTTCAAACATCGGGATGTTTTCCCAAAAGTCAACGAACGCTTCGATCCCTTCCTTTTCAATTTTACAGGCAAGCTGTTCATCGGATTTGCGGCGATCTGCACGTTCTTCTTCTGTGGCAAGACCAGGCGAAGCGCTTTCAAGAACGAGCGAACGCACCGTTTCAGGATACGTTACAGCCAGCGCGAGTGCCAGCCGGCCGCCCATTGAATAGCCAACAACATGGAAGGCAGCAAATCCCATATTGTTCATAATCGTTTTCATTGCTTCTGCTTCTGATTCAAGATCAAAGCATTCAGCTATCGTCCTCCCGTGTCCGGCGAGATCAGGCATGACCGCTTCACAAGGAATAAGCGGCGCAATATGGCGCCACGTATCTCCTGAGCCGGTAAAACCGTGTAAAAACAATACCGGTTCTCCCTCACCCGTCTTGTCGACTCGATAAAAAGAGAGGTCTTTATTATAAGGCCGGTTGGTCATATCCGGTCCTCCAGTACTTCTTTTGCTTTTTCGATTGCCTGCTTCCATAATGCCCGGTGTATGGACGTATTTGCTGTTCTATCGGTAAACGCCTCTAAAATCGTGACACCTTCACGGGTTTCACTTAATTCCCTTTCCAGCTGATCACCGCTCTCAATGCGGACATAGTGACATCCGTATAAAGCCGCCGCATGTTCAAATTTCAGTCCTGCCGGTGTGCCAAACAGCCGTTCAAAATGCTTTTCTTCTCCCGACTGCGGCAAATAAGAAAAAATACCGCCGCCATCATTATTCATAACAAGTACCGTCATCGACAGTCCGTTCATTTTCGCCCCAAGCAGACCATTAACATCATGGAAAAAGGACAAATCCCCCATGACGGCAAAGACGTTTTCTCCGCTTGCCGCAATACCAAGCGCTGTTGATACAAGTCCGTCAATCCCATTTGCGCCCCGGTTTCCATGCAGTCTTACACGCTGTTCACCCGCAAACAAAAAGGAATCAAGATCACGGATCGGCATGCTGTTTCCAGTAAAGACAGATGCCTCATCTGGAACACTTTGCAAAAAGCGTCTGAACAGTGCGCCTTCGTCCAGCCCATCAGCCGTTTTCATCACATTTCGCGATGCCTTATTCACACTTTGCCATAGCTCGGTCCATTCGGATGACTGTTTCGGCAGCCTGTCTATCATTTCTTCACAAAAAAGCGCTTCATTGACGACCACCATATGTGTCGCAGCATGTGACGGATCACGCCATCCGCCTTCCTCATCAATAATAAGATGCGGAACATCACTGTGGCGTTTCATATAAAGCATCAATGATTTTGAAACCGGCAGTGCACCAAAACGGATCATCGCTTCTGGTTTTAACGTATCTTTTATGTCATCATCCCGCAAGAACGCATCGTAGCTGTCAATGACCTCCGCATGTGAACGCAGCTGTGACAGCGGGTCGGCAATAACCGGCCATCCGATTTTTTCGGAAAGCGAAAGAATTGCCGGCAGTACCTCCATATTGACGATTTCACCCGCAACAATGACCCCTTTTTTACCCTTTATCTCTTGAGCAACATCGTCCATTTGCCCGCTGTCCGGCACTTTTTTTCCAGCTAATAACCGGACCGGTGCGGGAATATGCAGCCGGTCAAAAATACCGTCATAATCCGGCACAAGCGGCTCCCTGAATGGAAAGTTCAAATGAACCGGTCCTTTCGGCGCTGCTGTCGCTTCAAATACAGCGCGTGCGCCTTGTGTTCTTGCGTATTTAAGTGCCCTATCAGAAGATTCCGGGATGGCCATTTCAGAAAACCATTTCGCTGTATGTCCATATAAATGGATTTGATCAATTGTCTGCGGCGCACCGACATCACGCAATTCAGGCGGACGATCTGACGTCAGCACAATCAGCGGCACACGCGAAATCGCAGCTTCGGCAACAGACGGCATATAATTCGCCGCTGCCGTGCCGGACGTGCAAAGAAGCGCGACCGGTTTACGGGAAGATTTTGCCAATCCTAAAGCAAAAAAACCGGCAGACCGCTCGTCTACTTGAATGTATGTTGTTAAATGAGGATGCTCTTCCATTAGCAGCGCCATAGGTGTTGAACGGGAACCCGGGCTGATCACCGCATGCTCCACACCCGACCGTACAAGACTATCAATGAAATGCGCATTATAGTATGTCAAATTTTCCTGATGATTACTCATTGCCGCCTCCAATCGCCCGCAGCATCGGCCGAAGTTTCATCGTTGTTTCTTCCAATTCCGTGTCCGGATTTGAATCCGGTACAACACCGCATCCGGCATATAAAAATGCTTCATTTTGCACAATAAGTCCGGATCGGATAGCTACTGCAAACTCTCCATTTTTTCGATAATCCATCCATCCGACCGGTGCAGCATAAAAGCCGCGGTCCATCGGTTCAAGTTCACGAATGACATTCAATGCTTTTTGAGCAGGCAAACCGCCTAGAGCAGGTGTTGGATGAAGCCGTTCAACAAAACGCAAAATAGAATCAAATTCGTCTGCAAGACCGGTTACCGGTGTATACAAATGTTGAATATCGCGCACTTTCATAATGATCGGTTCTTCCGGTACCGTCACACTTACACACATGGATTGCATTTCACGGCGAATCATCTGCACGACATAATCGTGTTCAATTCGATTTTTATCGTCGTTTAACAAAGCATCTGCCAATTTTCGATCTTCTTCCTCCGTCGCACCGCGCGCCGTTGATCCTGCAAGACAAGTCGTCATTAATGTCCGGCTTTGCTTTTTCACGAGACGTTCCGGCGAGGCGCCGAGGAAACAGCTGTCCATTGCTTCAATCGAAAATATAAAGCTGTCCGGCTGCTCTTCATCTAGACGGCGCAGCACATGATCCGGTACAATTGCCTCATCAAACACCGCTGTTATTTTACGTGCAAGCACTATTTTTTTTAGTTCCTCATCCGATTTAATAGATTGAATGGCTGACTGAATCGAGTTCTTCCATGCATCGGTATCGCCGCTGCGAAGTTCTACAAGCACTGCTTTCTCGTTCATCGCCTTGTCATTCTGATCAAAAATCCACCGTTTTCGCTCTTCAATCCGTTCAAACAGCGCTAAAGAATTCGTCCCGTCACACAATACATTGACCGTTACAAATGTTTCACCCTCGTATACAGTCAGCATTATTTCCGGTACATAAAAAAAAGACGGGGCGAAGCGGGACCACTCTTCTCCTGCCTGCTGCTCCGGATCAAATGAAAAACCGCCGAAAGCAACCGGACCCGTGCCGTACACGTCATATGGATTATGAACGGCTGCCCGTTTCGTCAATGCATCCCAATTTGCTTCTACATCAGCGAAACGGTTCGTTTTCCCGCTTTGAATCGTATAGACGCTGCCAAGGCCGGCCAAGGTCATTTCGCCTTCGCGATCTTTAAAATAAAAGCGTTCACCTTTATACCATTTTATCCCTTTTTCATAAAAGCGAACCGGATCCAGAGCATCCACCTTCTCAACATAACTGAACAATGTTGATCCGTTTATTTCGTGTATAAAATCAATAAAGGCTCCTTTCAGAGGATGCCCTTTTATCATAGCCAATGAAATCCCTCCATTGTGCCGACCTCAAAAGGTCAAACTTCTTTAAAGATACACCTCTTTTCAAGAGGGTGTCAACGTTTCTCATTCATCTTTCCTTCGTCCTGTGATGCAGGTCACAAAAATACGGAGTACTCTAACTATTGATCTTTATTATTAACTATCATTATATACCACTTAACAATGATTTTCATTTATGAATCGCAATGTTCGACTTTTCGGAAAACGCTAAAGAATGGGTTAAATTGTGAAAAAAGATTGACACTTTTGATTCCGTTTTCTACACTTGATAAAGGACATTTGTTTAATTGTTCACAATGACCGATTGGGAGAGACTTTATAATGAACCAAACCCCTTCAGCGGATACAGGCTTTCAAATATGGTGGCAGCTTATGCGGCCTCACACATTGACAGCCGCGTTTGTTCCTGTTTTTCTCGGGACAGCGCTTGCACTTGAGCATACTGATTTACATGTATTTTTATTTTTAGCGATGATGATTGCGTCTCTGCTCATTCAGGCAGCAACCAATATGTTCAATGAGTACTTTGATTACAAACGCGGGCTGGATACGGAAGAATCGATCGGTATCGGCGGCGCGATCGTACGAAATGGCGTCAAGCCAAAGACCGTACTGAATATGGCTTTTACCTTTTTCGGAATCGCTTTGCTGCTAGGACTATATATTTGTTCAATAACAACGTGGTGGATTGCGTTGATCGGCATCATTTGTATGGCAGTCGGCTACTTTTATACAGGCGGCCCGCTTCCGATCGCTTATACGCCATTCGGTGAACTAGCTTCCGGTTTCTTTATGGGCGGTATGATTATTTACATCTCGTTTTACATTCAAACCGGTTTTGTTTCAAGCGGCGCCATTTTGTTTTCGATTCCGATCATTATCTTAATCGGAGCGATTATGCTGTCCAATAATATCCGCGACCGTGTCGGTGACCAAGAAGCCGGACGGAAAACCATTGCGATTTTAATTGGACATGACCATGCTGTACGTCTACTTGCTTCTATGTTTATCGTGGCGTATTTATGGGGGATCATTCTCGTATTTGGTGTTTACGGTTCACTCTGGCTGTTTTTAACGTATTTGAGTATTCCAAAAGCGCTGAAAGCCGTAAGCGGATTTAAAGGAAAAAACAATCCTCTGGACATGATGCCCGCGATGAAATCAACGGCCCAGACTAATACACTATACGGTTTTCTGTTATCGATCGGATTATGCCTCAGCTACATTTTTTGACCGCTCATCATTGGAGCGGGTTTTTTTATGGACAAAAACGGTTATACCTATACCATAACGAAAGGATGAGAATGCATGTTAACAAACGATCAATTAACAGAATTGAAAAATGAGCTGCTTCGCCAAAAAGAACTATTGACGGGGCGGATAGAACATGATGAAGAATTTGTTAATGAAGGCGAATTATCATTGTACGACAACCATCCGGCCGATATGGGAACTGAATTGTACGAACGTGAACGAGATGCGGCGATCGATGAGCATAGCCGGGAGGAGCTCGATAAAATTGACGCCGCACTAGAAGCTATGAAAGATGGAACATACGGCATTTGCAAAAAAAGCGGTGAAGAGATTCCTTTTGAACGGCTGCAGGCGGTTCCGACAACATTATATACCGTTGAGCATACACCAGAACGAACACCGGCAGACGACCGAGTGATGGAAGAACGTATTCCGCACCCGGATGACGGCATCGACAGTTTCCGGGACGCAGCCGTTTACGGAACGTCCGAAACTCCATCAGATTTTGCAGAAGATCATGACAGCTATAATGATCTGTATACGGATGATAACGACGATGATAAATAAGCCGGCGTCGGCCGGCATATTTATTATATCTTCCAAATTTCGTTTGCGTATTCTTTGATGGTCCGGTCGCTTGAGAAAATGCCGGAGCCGCTGATATTTTTCACCATCATTTGACGCCAGCGCTCCGGATTTTGTGCATAAATCCGACCCGCTTCTTCTTGTGCGGAACGATAGGCTTCAAAATCTTTCAATACAAAATATTGATCGTTTTCTGCCAGCAGCGAGTCATATATAACCCCAAACAAGTTTTTATCATCCAGCGTTCCATCGACTAATTGATTGAGCGTTCGGCGGATGAGCGGGTCGTGATGATAGTAGTCCATCGAACGGTAGCCTCCGTCCCGGTCATACGCCATCACTTCTTCCGCTTTTAAACCAAAAATGAAAATATCATCCGGACCTGTCTGTTCTAAAATTTCCACGTTTGCACCGTCAAGCGTTCCCATCGTCACAGCACCGTTCATCATAAACTTCATGTTGCCGGTACCTGACGCTTCTTTACTTGCTGTGGAAATTTGCTCGCTGATATCAGCTGCCGGAATAATATCTTCGGCAAGCGACACGCGGTAGTTTTCCATAAAGACGACCGTGATCAGCCCTTTTGTTTCCGGATCATTATTCACAAGATCTACCACAGAGTGAATCAATTTAATAATGCGCTTTGCGTAGAAATAACCCGGTGATGCTTTAGCCCCAAAAATAAATGTACGCGGATGCATATTGAACGATGGCTCATTTTTCACTTTGTTGTACAACGCCAAAATATGCAGTACATTCAGCAATTGACGTTTGTAGGCATGAAGCCGTTTTACCTGCACGTCAAAAATCGATGCCGGATCCACTTTAATCCCATTTTGTTCAAAAATGCGCTTCGCTAAAATTTCTTTTCGTTTCAGCTTCACATCCCACAATTTTCCAAGGAATACGGAATCATCGGCAAAAGGCGCCAGTTTTGACAGCTCACCCGCATCTGTTTTAAACGCATCGCCAATCGTTTCTGTTAAGAGAGACGTCAATTGCGGATTTGCTTTTAACAGCCAGCGCCGATGTGTAATGCCATTCGTTTTATTGTTAAACTTCGCCGGCTGGAATTGGTAAAATTCATTCATTTCACGATTTTTCAAAATTTCTGTATGAAGCCGGGCCACTCCGTTTACACTATGACTGCCGGCAATAGCAAGATGCGCCATCCGCACCTCGTCATTTGCGACAATCGCCATTTTTTCAATGCGGTCCCAATCACCCGGATATTCTTCCCATAAACTTCGGCAGAAACGCTCGTTAATTTCTTCAACGATCATAAAAATACGGGGCAGAAGCGGTCTGAAAATTCGGATCGGCCACCGCTCAAGGGCTTCCGACAATGTTGTATGATTCGTATAAGCAAATGTATTTTCCGTCACATGCCATGCCTCATCCCATGATAACTGGTAATCATCCATCAGCACCCTCATTAATTCGGGAATTGCCAGCACCGGATGTGTATCGTTAATGTGGATGGCGGCCCGCTCATGCAAGAGGCGCAGCTCCCCCCCCATGCTTAAATGATGGCGGATGATCGAGCGGATGCTGGCAGCCACTAGAAAATACTGCTGTTTTAAACGCAGAGTTTTTCCGTCATCATTGGAATCATCGGGATATAAAAATTCTGAAATCGCTTCTGTGTCTTTTTTATACTTTAACACGTCTTGATTTGGCGAAAAACTTGAAGTCTCTGCGCTCCATAGGCGAAGTGTATTGACTGTTTCCCCGCCATAACCGACAACCGGCATATCATAGGGAACGGCTCTAACATATTCCGCGTCAACATGACGAAACTTCACGCCTTCTTCTCGTTCAACTACATCCACACTTCCCCAAAATGGCACTTCAACAGCAAGGTCAGACTTGCGCACTTCCCAAACGTATCCGTAGCGAAGCCAGTTTTCCGGAAGCTCCATCTGGAAGCCATCCACCATTTTCTGTTCAAACAAGCCATGTTTATAGCGGATACCGCACCCATGCCCCGGCAGTCCGAGCGATGCGAGAGAATCAAGGAAACAGGCGGCAAGGCGGCCGAGACCGCCATTTCCAAGACCGGCATCCGGTTCAATGTCTTCAAGCTCATCCAATGGGATTCCAATATCTTCAAGCCATGTTTCCAGCGTTTCATACAGTCCAAGATTGATTAAGTTTTGTCCAAGCAAACGGCCGAGTAAAAACTCAATGGATAAGTAATACGTCTGCTTTTTACCTTGGCGATATCGTTCGTTTGTTTCAATCCATTCACTGCTGATGTGTTCACGGACCATCTGGCTCAACGTTACAAATTGCTGGGCACGGGTTGAATCGCCAAAGCTGATACTGTACGACTGCTCAAGGCGCTTTTTAAACGACTCCTGAAACGATTTTTGATCAGAAAACATGACTTTCCCTCCTAGTGGATACATCTTCGTACAAGCGCAAATAATCCTGTGCAGACTGTGACCAGCTGTAATCTTCTTTCATCGCTTCTTCGACAATTTTCGCCCATATATCAGGCTTGTGCCTGTAAAAATAAACGGCACGGCGGAAGGTATTCAACATATCATGCGCATTAAAGCTGCTGAATGAAAATCCATTACCCCTGCCTGTCTCCTCGTTATAGGAACGGACGGTATCATTTAAGCCTCCCGTTTCACGTACAATCGGAAGAGCGCCATATTTCATGGCAATCAATTGGCCAAGTCCGCACGGTTCGAACTGGGAAGGCATTAAAAACAAGTCGGCACCGGCATACACCTGATGGGCTAATTTTTCATTAAATCCGATATAAGAGCGTACTTTTTCTTTATATGTCCATTCCATTTCTCTAAAAAAATGTTCAAATTCAGCGTCACCGCTTCCAAGCAAAACAAACTGGATATCATCTTCCATCATTTCATGAAATACATGCGTTACAAGATCCAGCCCTTTTTGTTTTGTTAAACGGGATACTAAGCCAATAACCGGTACATCATCCCGGACCGGTAAATGAAAAAATTCCTGCAAACGGCGTTTATTTTCTGCTTTACCGGCCATATCGCCTGTATGATACGGCACAACCGCTTCGTTCGTTTCCGGATTATAGATGGAATAATCCACTCCATTTAAGATGCCAGTTAAATCTTCCTGCCGTTCTTTTAAAACACCTTCAAGCCGTTCACCAAAATAAGGATTTAATATCTCATTCCGATAAGTCGGACTTACTGTCGTAATCGCATCAGATGCAATAAGCGCCCCCTTCATAAAATTCGTATTGCCGTTAAATTCAAGCTGACCTGATTGATAATGATGGCTATGCAGATTCAGCAAATCCGTCACAGCCTCTGGCGGGAAAATCCCCTGGAACATTAAGTTATGAATCGTAAAAACAGTTTTAATTTTTTCATAACCCGGACGATGCTGATGCTCAACTTTGAGCATAAACGGAATCATCGCTGCATGCCAATCATGACAGTGCAGAATATCCGGATAAAAATCAATATGATAAAGCGAATCAAGTACCGCTCGCGTTAAATACGAAAAACGCTCTCCATCATCATAATGACCATATAAGCCATCACGTCTAAAATAATATAAATTATCGATAAAATAATACGTTATCCCGTCCTGTACAAGCTCAAAAATCCCGCAATATTGCTTGCGCCAGCCAACCTGCACAGTGAACTCAGCGACTTTTTTCATTTCATTCCGGTACTGATCCGGAATCATGCTGTAATTTGGCATCATCACCCGGACATCGACACCGAGTTTTGCCAACTCTTTTGGGAGGGCACCTGCCACATCGGCAAGCCCTCCCGATTTCACAAATGGTACACATTCTGATACGGCAAACATTACTTTCATGAGCTAGCCACCGTACTTTCTACAACTGATCCTTTTTTCACAACGAGCGGTTCTTCCGCCGTACCTCTTAATACAGCTCCGTCTTCTACAATCACATCTTTATCAAGAATGACATGTTCAAGGATGCAATTATCACCAATTTTACTTTTTTGCATGATAATACTGTTTTGAATAGATGATCCTTTTCCAACGTATACAGCCCTGAAAATAATGCTGTGATTAACTTCGCCCTCAATGCTGCACCCGTTTGCAATCATTGAATTTGTCACATATGAATCATTCGAGTATTTTGTTGGCGGTTCGTCTTTGACTTTTGTAAAAATAGGCTGGAATTCATTAAAAAGCTGACTCCATTTTTCTTTTTCAAGCATTTTCATGCTTGTGTCATAATAATCATGAATCGATTTGATCCGCTGTAAAAATCCGTTATATTCATAATGGCAAATGGTATAGGGAGATTGCTGATTTTCAACCGCATCCTGCACAGATTGATAACCTGTTTCATGCCGGCTTTTAATCAGGTCCATCAGTAAAGAAAGAGACAAAATGTACATGCATACAGATTGGCCTTTATGCGTAATTTCAAGCAAGTCACATTTCTGACTGATAAAGCGCTCAAGTGCCGGAACAAAATCCATATTGGCAACAGATGTACAGTTCGAAACGAGCACATAATTTTGTTCGCTCCGTTCAAAATAGTCACTATGTTCTGCAAGACGGCTTAATTGTCCTTCTTTGGCCGGGGCTGGAAAGAAAAATAATCCGTCGCGCTTCCGGTTCAAATCCCAGTCTTTCCCTGAACCAAGATGATCCATTAACGAACGATACGGAGAGCGCGGGAAAATGGCGACACTTTGAATACCTGAATTGACCATATTGGATAACACAAAATCTACAAGTCGATACCGCCCGGCAAATGGAATGGCTGCCGGAGAACGATGGGCGGCAAGAGCACCCATTTCCCCTTGGGGCATCGTAGCGTCAATTACGCCAAGCATTGATTTTTTCATTATGCTTCCTCCATTTTTGTCCGTTCTTGTGTATATTCAGCTAAGAAAGCTTGCGTAATCAGTAAAATATCATCTGAAGCATTGCGGATTACCGTGTTTTCCGGTACTTCCAGATCACTCATGACAATCGCCCTTTCAACGAAAGAGCCTCGTCCAATACGCGCATTCGGCATAACAACGGAATCCTTTACAATAGCATTTTGTTCTACTTCTACCCCTTGAAACATAACGGAATGTTCAATTTCCCCGTCTATGACGCATCCTTCGTTCACAAGTGAATGCTTGACAACTGCCTCCATCCCGATAATTTGAGGCGGCTGATTCGGATTAACTGAATAGATGCGCCAAGAGTGATCAAACATATTTAAATCCTGTTCTTGATCGAGTAAATCCATATTTGCTTCCCATAAGCTTTTTACCGTCCCTACGTCTTTCCAATATCCCTCGAACGGATACGCCACCAATTTCAATTCATCTTTCAGCATCGCCGGAATAACGTCTTTTCCGAAGTCATTCGATGAATCCGGATTTCTTTCATCCATCTCCAAATAGCTGCGCAGCACAGACCATTTAAAGATATAGATCCCCATTGAAGCAAGGTTGCTTTCTGGTTTTTCCGGTTTTTCGTCGAAGCGTGTCACGTTATATGCCTCATCTGTATTCATAATACCGAATCGGCTTGCTTCATCCCAGGGAACTTCAATAACTGAGATTGTGGCATCTGCCTGTTTTTCGATATGATAATCAAGCATCGTATCATAGTTCATTTTATAAATGTGATCTCCTGACAAAATAAGTACATACTCGGGATCATATTGTTTAATGTAGTTCAAATTTTGATATATTGCACTGGCGGTACCGGAATACCACTTAACTTCTGAGGATTCACTGTAAGGAGGCAGTACCGTAACGCCGCCATTTCTGCGGTCCAGATCCCAGGCGCTGCCGATACCGATATAAGAGTTTAAAACGAGCGGCTGATATTGTGTCAGAACCCCGACCGTATGAATACCAGAGTTTGCACAATTGGAAAGCGGGAAATCAATAATCCGGTACTTTCCGCCAAATGGCACAGCTGGTTTTGCAAGATTTTCCGTCAATTCTTTCAAACGGCTCCCTTTTCCCCCAGCAAGCAGCATTGCAACACATTTTTGTTTTGCCATGTTAGTTCCTCCCTTTATCATCCACATGACGCAAATACACTGCGCCAAACGGTGGTACATTTATATCAACATAAGCCGGCTGTCCATGAAATTCCTTCTCGACTGTTACAATCTTTGTTTTGTTTACACGATTTGAGCCGCCGTAAGCAGCGTCATCGCTGTTCAAAAGCTCTTCGTAAATACCTGTCTCAGGCACGCCCACTTTATAGTTTCCGTACCCATAATCACCAAAATTACAAACGATCACAACCGTATTCCCTTTTTTATCTTTTCGTGAGAACGAAAAAATACTTTGGTCATGATTATGCACATCAATCCATTGAAAACCATCCGGATTATGATCCAATTCATAAAGCGGCCGCACATTTTTATATACATGCATTAACTGCTTAAAATAATCATTAAAGCAGCGATGCATATCATAATCCATTAAATGCCAGTCCACCTCTTCAAGGTCCTTCCACTCTGAAAACGGTGCCAGCTCTGTCCCCATAAATAATAATTTTTTACCCGGATGCGCTATCATAAACATAAGTAAAAGTCTTAACTGAGCAAATTTTTGCCAGTAATCACCCGGCATTTTATCAAGCAGCGACTTTTTCCCATGAACCACTTCGTCGTGTGAAAATGGTAAAATATAATTTTCTGAATAAGCATACATGAGAGAGAATGTCATCTGGTGGTGCTTCCCCGATCGTTCGTTCCAGTGTGTCTCCATATAATCCAGAACGTCATTCATCCATCCCATATTCCACTTATAATTAAATCCGATGCCTCCTTGATGAACCGGTGCTGTTACCTGAGGCCAGTCACTTGAATCTTCAGCAATCATTAACGCTTCCGGTTTAAAGGCAAAAACCGCTTTATTTAATTTTTTTAAAAAGGATACACCATGAGGGTTCGCTTCAAGTCCGTCGCGGTTTGGCCAGTAAAAAATATTCGACACCGCGTCTACCCGGAAACCATCTATATGGTAATAATCCATCCAAAACAGCGCATTTGATATTAAAAAGCTGTGTACTTCCGTTTTACTTAAATCAAAATTTGCTGTTCCCCACACATAATTTTCACGATCCCAGCTATTTTCGTACTCATAGCTGAATCCACCATCAAAATGATGCAGTCCATGTGCATCTTTGCAAAAATGACCCGGTACCCAGTCCATAATAACGCCAATACCTTGACGGTGACATTCATCAACGAAATACATAAAGTCTTCCGGCAGCCCATATCTGCGCGTTGCTGCGAAATAACCGGTACTTTGATATCCCCAGGAACGGTCGAATGGATGCTCGGTCAATGGCATCACCTCAATATGAGTAAAACCTTGCTCCTTTATATGAGGGATAACCATTTTTGAAAGCTCGCGATACGTGTAAAGATCATTTTCTCCTTCCCCTTTTTTCTTCCATGTACCTAAATGCAGTTCATAAATAGACATCGGCTCTTCATATATTTGAGAAGGATGGCGGTCACTGTGCCATTTTTCATCACGCCACTTATAGCCGTCTAGTGTATAAACAACACCAGCTGTCCGCGGACGCAATTCTGTCATAAAAGCAAACGGATCCGTTTTATGAATCACTCTGCCGCTTTCAGAAAGAATTTCATACTTATAAAGAGAGCCTTCCAGGTTTTTCGGGATCTCTAAAAACCATATCCCTTCACTCGTTACCCTCTTCATTTCTGTCCCTCGTCCCATCCAATCATTAAAGTCACCAATCACCCGCACATTTTTTGCATTTGGCGCCCATAAAGTAAAAAATGTTTTTTCATTTCGAACATGAGCGCCGAATAAGTTGTAAGCTTTGAATAAATTTCCTTCATGAAATAAATGAAGATCGAAATCGCTTGGATAAAATGAGTTTGATGACATAGTTCACATCCTTTGCATATGTATTCTTGATGAAGTGGAAAAAAGAGGGAAATTCGGATAATTCCGTATTTGTCTAATTGTTCTAAGTATTCTGTGTAAAAGATGGTTTTTCCTGCCTATGCTTTATTAAATATTTATTAATATATTCCCTTATTCACGTTAACATAACGACATTGAGGATATATTTTACCACAACAAAAAACGCTTCAAGGAAATTAGTAATAATTCCTTAAAGCGTTTTTAGAAAATCAATGACCCCTACGGGATTCGAACCCGTGTTACCGCCGTGAAAGGGCGGTGTCTTAACCGCTTGACCAAGGGGCCAACTGGCGGAGAAGGAGGGATTTGAACCCTCGCGCCGGTTACCCGACCTACACCCTTAGCAGGGGCGCCTCTTCAGCCTCTTGAGTACTTCCCCAATATGTGGCTCCGCAGGCAAGACTCGAACTTGCGACCGATCGGTTAACAGCCGATTGCTCTACCACTGAGCTACTGCGGAATGAATGGGCCTGAATGGACTCGAACCATCGACCTCACGCTTATCAGGCGTGCGCTCTAACCAGCTGAGCTACAGGCCCGCTTTTTCAAATGGAGCGGGTGATGGGAATCGAACCCACGACATCAGCTTGGAAGGCTGAGGTTTTACCATTAAACTACACCCGCAAATTTGATGAAATCAGATGGGGCGACTAATGGGAATCGAACCCACGAGTGTCGGAGCCACAATCCGATGCGTTAACCACTTCGCCATAGCCGCCATAATATAAATGGTGGCGCCGGACGGCTTCGATCAGCCGACCCAAGGATTTTCCGTCCTTTGCTCTACCACCTGAGCGAGTGTGC
>NZ_MSDU01000037.1 GCF_001936625.1 Domibacillus antri
AGTATTTTGTTTTGATTTTGCTATGGGTTTGATTTATGGCAAAAGGGTATATTTTGGGTTTACATAGTTACAGGAACATAGGGTTAAGGGAATAGGATAACCCCAAGCCTCAGTTAATAAATTTAATTAACAATTAGTTATGAAGTAACTTTTCCTCTAAAAATTCAATAAAAAGTATTGCATCATTTAGGACATTTTCAAAAACCTCAGCAAAATTTCCGTTCTGCAAATTGAACCTTTCAGATGCTTTTTTATAACCTTTTCCTTTTCGATGCCCAGAGCCAGTTGACCTCAACTCCTGTAGATTTCTCAAAAATTTAATATGGGGTTCGTATTCTGTTACATTTTGTTCTTGGAAAAATCTTTCCAGTCTTGAAATACTACCTTTGATATCTTCTGAACTACTTATTAACTTGTTTAAACCTTTTTCATTTAAGGAATCAATTAAAGTTTTTACCATTGAAAGTACCAATCCATCAAATTCTACTTGTGAATTTGATATTGGTATTCTTAAATGCTCAAAATTATATTTGTCTTCCTCTGTAAGCTCTAAAAAAAGCTCCCATTGGAATTTTTTTGACCAGTTCTTTTTAAATAAAGTAAAAATTTGTTTAAATTTCATATCTGCAATCTCTGGGTCAGCAAATTGGGCAAGAAAATCCCTTTTAAATTTAGTCTTACTTAATTTACCATCAGGGACAATATTGAAACTTTTCCAGTACATTTGTTCTTTATGTGGAATATCCGTTCCCAAATCTCCAAGATAAACAGAAACGTAGTCTTTATTTAAATTATCAACTCTTAAAATCCATAAGCCTTGACAGCGAATATGACCATCATTTATTTCATATAGCTCTGGCTTAGCATAGTATTTAGTCAAGACATCTTTTGAAAAATATACTGGCGTTAAATAGTGCGGGGAATCTGGATTTGCTCCAAAGTAATTGCTCAATTTTTCTGGATTACAAGTAAACTTCACCTCATTCCCATCTTCATCGATACCTACAATAAACTCTTCATATTCCTTTTTTTTATCATAAGGCCAGTATCCACTTTCTTCTACTGAAACACCAAAAATAATTTTCTTACCATGAATAATTGAATATGCTTTTTTATCTTCTACTGTTGAATCGTAGTTATTTGAATAATAGTCGAAACAACAATCTGAACCATCATAACGCTCTATAGCAGGTACTAAGTTCAATTCCTCTAACGATTCCGTTGAATCATATCTTATATCAAAAAATAGGGCAATTCCCATCTGCTTCACGGCCGCATATCGTTTTAAGTAATTCAACTTGATAAAAACGTTATTATCTTCAACCCTTACTACTGACTCCAACTCGCCATTTTCAGAGACCTTAATATATAATCCTTGTTTGGAATCGAAATATAGATTATTAAGCAAACGAAATTCCTCTGATATCTCTATACTTGATTCTTTAATTCCATGAAAGTCTCGTTCTATGATAAGTGGCTCTACTTGAGAACCTGAGAATCTATCATACTGGTAATTATTCTTTATGTTTCCAACAAAACCTGGTGAAATAGTTACTCCCATACTTAGGTCCCAATCAGTTCTTTTTAGAGATTTTTCAATATCTTTATTTGGTATTAAACCGACCCAGAATAGACCATCGGCCCCATGCATTTCTCTATGACCACAAACCTGGACCCATAATTCTTTACCAAATTGATTACGAATATAATTCATATTTTCTACTTGCAATATATTTCCCTTCATAAATCCTCCAAAAATGTATTTAATATAATTGTTTTAGCTTTTCCTCTTTTATTTTGTTACTATCATTTCACAAAAATTTTTATCTCTTAAAAATTGTTTTTTATGGGACTTTATTGTTTCTTGTTATTTAACATAGCAGACGCTACTACCGACACAACAGCAACCCCTGCGGTATATACAACTTTCTTCTCTTTAGAGTACAATAGTCTGTCCATCCATAATAACCGTCTTACTCTTCTTATTTCTTGTAAAATATCAGCTTTATCTAAACCCTTTATATCTTTTTCCAACAGTCCATACAGTTTGTCCATTTCTCTTTCCAGTCTGTCTGAATATTTTTCATGAGATGACTTTATGTCATTTAAGTATCTTGTTGATAATTCAGAGAAGTTCGGAATTTTGTCAACGAGTTGTTGAAGAGATTCTTTAGGTAACTTACTTAAATTATCAATCAGAATACCTAATTGCTTAGGATTGGCGATTTCAGAAACACTTGATACTCCAACTTTAGATAAAACCTTTTCAATCTTTTTTTCATCTTTATTTTCCACAACAAACACTCCTCTAAAAAATTTAAATTATTTATCCCGTTTACTTATTTCATCTTGAAATTTTTGAAGCTCTAATATTTCTTCATCAATCTCTAACATTTTCATTTGAAATTCTAATTCCATTTTCCTTTTTTTCCGTTTCAATGATTCCAAATGATAATTTATATCTTTTACGGAGAGTTCTTTTTCCGCAACCTTTTCAGATTCATTAAGGTTTTTCTTTGTTATCATTTTAATAATCGTTTCTCCAGCAATCGCACCGACTCCACTTATTAATGGAAGCAATGAAGCCATTTTTCCTATAGAGGAACTCGTTGTAGATGCTTTTTGATGAATCAATTTCATTAAATCCTCTTTCTCTACAAGATAACTTTTCCCCTCTTGTATCGCTTTAAGGTCTCCTGTACGAATCCATCTACGTACGGTTTCTTCAGAAACACTTAGCATTTCACTAATTTCTTTTGTTGTAAGCACTATTTATCACTTCCATTTATTTCTTATAAACACATAATACACACATGTGTGTGTATGTGTCAATATTGATTTCTAAAAATTAATTCTTTAAAGACAATTCAAATAAACCCTTTTTAAGTCATAAAAGCAAAAAGGGTGACAAGTTGTATTTGTCACCCTACGTCAATTAAATATCTCATTCATTTTGTTTAGTTAGTTGTTCAATAGCTCTAATTAATTGCTCTTCATTAAAATCAGTACCATAGCATTTCTTTTCCTTTTCGTGAATCTCCCAAAACTTTTCAAACTCTGTTTCAAAATGTTCATGTTCAATTGGATTATGGTAAATAAAGAAATACTTTGGCTTCTTTACATCTTTGTACTTCTTTGAATGGTCAATCAAAAAGTAGATTGGTCCAGAACTTGCTCCTCCAGTAAAGAGTGTTGCGTTTAATCGTGGAATATTCATCGAATAGATATCAAACTCACACTCTTCATTATTCTTAATTAAAGAAAATGAAAGAGTTGGTGAATTAGAAAAACGACCTAACTCAACTTTAAAAGAATAACCTTCAGATGCCAGAGCATCAGTAAATTCCTTCTTTTCCTGAAGTTCATCAAACAGATAATTTATTTCCTCGAATTCATCTGCATAAAAAGTAGCCCATGCTTCTTTTTCTTCGACCTCTGCTATTTCCAATGTGTCTAATATATCATCATAAAAAGAATCAAAAGGATTTCTTTTATCTTTATTCGTCTTAAACTCGTCATAAAAAAATGTGGATATAAACTCTAAGGCATTATTAATTACTGATAAAATCTCATGAAAGTCGATTGACTTATCAATTCCAAAATGAGTTACCTTATTTCTTAAGTAGCCCATGGCTTCTAAATTTTTATATTCACTTTCAGAAATATCAAAGATACTTCTAAGCCTCTTGATACAATCAATATAATCAATAGTAATAATATTGATTTGGTCAGAAATAGCATACCAATCCATCGGTATATCTCTTTCATTTTCTCTTTTATGCTTTAATAAGTCTAAAAGCAGTGGATTGGATAAATCCTTATATATTAATAATTCATTTTGATTACTTAATGCTTTTTTGCTAAATAGCTCCAAACAGTTATGAATACAGATAACAGCCATTTTTAAATAACCTGGATTAGATGAATCATATTTGTCCTCAAGCAATAAATATTTATTATAATGTTCCAAACCAAATTTCAGGGAATCAATCCCGTTGTCCAATAATTCAAGTCTCATTTTTAAAATCCACCTTATAACTTTGAAGTTCTACTCTATTATAGTCATTTAATATTCTTTCTATTTCTTTTTTTATGTCCTGATTCCCTTCCCCAAACCCTGCATATAATTGAATTTTATATACAGTCAACCTTTGTCCATTCTTTATCATTTCATTTATCGCCCATTTTATCTTTCTTATCCGATAACTCTGTATATCTTCGGTTACTTCCTTTAGATATTTTCCAGTTTTAACGAGTTTTGGGTGATGGAAACTTCGCTTAATACCAACTGCATATCTGATACTCCTTGGAGTAATTCTTATTGGTTTTCCCTCTGCCTTTAGAATCGTTTCCACCGCTTGTTGAGCCAACTGCAAATATTCTTCATCTCTTTTTTCCCAATCTACCGTAGCAGTCCTTTTCTTTCTTTTTTCAACTTTAGGAGTTACCTCGTTATACCAATTCCAGTCGTGAGTATAAATCCAAGTATGAAGCCCCTTACCTATTTCCTTTAGTTGACTCCTGTTCGCTCCTGGATTCTCTTCAACGAGCTTCAACCACGCTTTACGTCTTTCTTCAATAGAAAATAAAGGGCTACGATTGATTGTTATTGAACACTTACCAATTACATTATCAGTATTAAATAATGTTTGAACATCGACATTTAAAAACTGTAGGAAAAGAAGATGCCGTAGTGGACTTCTATTTTTGTTATTGCTTCTTACAAATATTCTGAGCCAATTGGCTTCCTGCTCCAAATTCACTTCACTTTGCATAAGCTCTAAATAATCTGAAGGGTAGTATTTCATAAAAGCCTCTAACAACCTATCTATATAGAGACTACCCATATTTGAAGCTAATTGTTTCTCTCTCAACCTATCAATATAAAACTGGATAATAAAAGATAAATCAAGTCTGTTCTGATTATGAAATAACAAATAGGAGGCATTTTTCATGTACTTTAAATTAAGTGCTTTGAAATTAGTTGTGTGCACATCTTCCACCAATTCAGAATTACATACCTCTTCATCTGCACATATATAAGCATTTCTACTTTCTGTTATTAAAACATTACTGTCTTTATAAAGAACTTTATGGATTGGACAATATATCGCACCTGGAATTTGTGGGAGTCTACGCCAACAACTTTCACCATATTGTTCCATATCACTTTGAAAACATAAGGGACAGTATCTCAATACATTGCTCGGCTTTACTTTGCTCCCACCTAATCCAACCATACTTTCGATTGCTTTTCCGCTCTTTCTCCTCATACAATCAAATATCAACTTAGATTTTTGATTTGATAAAAATGCAGTGTAGTATGGATACATTGTATGATTCTGTATCAGTTCCTCAACTGTTATCTTTGAATTTGGAGGAAGATTAGCTACAAATGCACTTAAATTTTGTGGCAACCAAACTGACTTCCTTCCCTCTAACCTATCAAATAAATCTCTTTCAAATGCCTGTTTGCTTATCATCCCACACATATTTTTATAACGAGAAAAAATTGAAACTAATAATTCATCTTGAAACAATACTGGCAAGAAATTCAACATTTTATACTACCTTCTTCTTGCCAGAAACTCATGTCATCCACATATCCATTTTCCACTAATAGTTGGTAAACAGTTTTCTCACCTTTACTCGCTTCTTTCCACAGTCCCCGTAAATCATCTTCTGTATAATCTAAAACTTGTTTTACTTCTGGCTCTGTTGAGGATTTAGTTGCTTTCGGAATTTCTTTTGTGTCTTGTTGAGCCTTACTGACCTTCTCTATTGTTGACGTTGATGTTGATTTCTCTTTCCTTGGTGCAGAAGCATCGGTAAGTTCAAGTCTTCTTAAATCCTCAAATTGTGCAATTTTATAAGGATTTTTAGATTTTATAGCTTCAATCATGGGTTTCATTAATTTAAAGTGCTCTTTTGCTACCCTCTTAACCATGCTTACTGTAAACTCCTCTTTTCCATTAGCGATACATTCTTTTTGCACGTTTATAAATAATTTCAAAATTAAATCAGATATCCCCTGTGTTTCTTCATAAAACACTTTGACCATTTCCTCTGTTAAAGGAACAACTTTACGATTCCACTGATATTTCCATATTGATTCTAAGAAAAAATGAAATTCATTATTACTCTCCATGTTGTTCCATATAATTTCTCCATTACCCGATACCCTTCTTGATATTCTGAATTCTTGCTGAAATATTGCATAAGAAGCTGGAGTACCAATAAAAAGTACAGGAACACCAAATGAGTTCATGAGTGTAACGAAGTAATTCATCATTTGTTGTATTCCTCGGTTCTGCAAATGTTGAATTTCATCAATTATAAGCATCCCTAAGCCTATATTATTGGCAACCTGCCCCATTAAGGGGAGCATCAAATCAACGGAGGAATTTTTGGATATATGCTTTCGGTAGTTATTTGTACCAAGAAGTTCATCTACTTTCATAAAAAACTGTAGCGTCAATGCCTTTAGACTTGAATTATGCGGAGTCTGTAGAGTTAAATGTGATAACTGAATTTGATTAAAATGCTGACCATTATACTGATTGTGAACAAGGAGTTGTGGAATATTATTCAGTACACGATTAATTGAACTTGATTTACCAACACCACTGTAGCCTATTAGAGTGGCACAACTTGCTGTAGTTCTAAAATTAGTCCTTGTATTAATATCAAAGGTACGGTTTATAATTTGTTTACCAGTTTGATTTACATATCTCCTATAATCAGCATCAAAGGGGTTTCGAGCCACATATCCCTGATAAATCAATGAAAATACCATATTCCAGATGTCAACGTGAATCGGCAATGGTTGAAACAATTTGTAAAGTCTATAAATCATATGTAGTCTATATGAACAATCCAAATTTCTTTCCTCTTCCTTGAAAGGTATAGGCAACATCAACTTTTTAATAATCGTTTGCTTATCCATCAGGGGAGGAAGTGCCTGAATAAAAGGATTAGTATTGTATTCTTCCAAAGGAAATCCGTTATAGGAAGCCTCAACAGCTTCCATTCCATTATCGAGAAATATTTTATTCGTCATCGCTACATTCCTCCAAATCTCTAAACATAGCAAACTCGTCTACTTCCTCTAAAGGTTCATCAAAAACTGCTATCATTTCCCTTTCCTTCTTTGCCTTCTCACGTTGCAACAATCGTTCATTCTTTTGGTTTTCCTTGATGCCTTTAAGTCTTTGGGTTTTACTCTTGCTATAGTCCCTTTCTGCTTCCGTTTTTTCTCTCGCCTCCTTTACAATGTCTTCTATCTCGATAAAAAGTTTCATTTTTTCTTGCAGTTCCCTTTCTTTACCCTCTTTTTCAAGTTCTTTCTCATAGTTTTTTATCTGTTCAATCTCCGCTTCACCTTTACCTGAATACATGGATAAATGCTCTAAAAGACTAAATTTAAACGGTCCCTCTCCATGCTCGTCAAACACAAGAACATCCGACAAATCTGTAGGATTGAAGCAAACTTTCACCTTCCAATTCCCTTTAATCCTTGCCTTTTGAAACCAATTATTTTCCAAGGCATATTTTGAAGCATAGAGCATTTTTTTAAATGACAATCCCTTGGGAGTTATTAGCCCCGAATGGGAGGGAAGTAAATGTGTTTTTATAACTTTCTCTGGTAATATCCTCAATTGCCCTTTTTTATATTTAAGTCCATGCTCCCATAATCTAATAGGAATTTTCTCTACACCATTCTCAATCATTGACTCTTCTAAAATATAATCCGATAAGACATGGTGGTTATTATGAAACAAAATACATTTGATAATAACCTTAGTAAAATCTTCAATCGTCATCGATGATTTCAACCTATAATCCATTCCTTCACCACGTTCTCTTTTACTATTTCCACCAATAACCGCACCATCAACAAAAGGTAATATCTTGATATTAGTTTGGTTGAACGCCTGTTCGATGATTCCTTTATAATCTGCGTGGTAGGAGGCTGTCTGCTGTATTGTTATCGCTAAATTTTCTACAGCATCGTTTATATATCCATTTACAAGCTCTCCTCTGTCCGAAAGAACACGATTTGGAACACAATATGGAAACTCATTATCCTGAATTTCGATACCATATTTTTTACAAAGTTCTTTTTTAGATGTCATGCTATTTGCAAGGGCTACCATCGCACCAGAGTACGAGTTTAATGATTCAAAAGTTAAATTGAACCCAACAATAACCCTTGAGTAAACATCAACAACTAAAAACAATATCGGTCTCCCAACAATAATGTCCCTATTGAAAGAAGACACGAGATGGCAATCAAAAATTGTTGAATCAATTTGGAATACTTCACCAGTACCTAATTCAGCATCTTGCGTTGAACTACCGATTATTGCTCTGTAATTTTGCTGATACACTCTCGTTCCTTCTCTTTTAATAATCTCTCGCTTACTGTCATTTAGTGATTTTCTAAACCAGTAAAGAAACTGTTCATAAGTTGGTAGGTTTTTTATATCAGCAAGAACAGGTATCTTAACCCCGTTTTCATCAATTACTTCATTTACGAAGAAATCTTTTAAGGTCAATTCAAAAGCAGTTTTCAAACTATTTTTTCGGGAATTATAATAGTAGCGGTTTAATCCGATTTTAAAAACCTTCATAATCTTTTCATCAATATTGATTCCCGCATTTTCTCCGTTTTTCCGAGGGCGGCCACGTTTTCTCTCTCCTACTTTTCGTTCTTTCCCTCTTGCACCACATCTAAAGTAGTTTGGTAACAAACCGCTTTTGGTTTGCCCCCCTTTAAAATACTTAATTAAGATATTTTTCAATCCATTGTAACTGATATTGAAAATAGACATTGTTTCCTTCATCGCCTTTTGACGATACTTACTTATAAACATACGTTCTTCATCAGCTAATTTATTTTTGAAAAAAGTTATTGTCTCCCAAGCCTGGTCTCTTTTCTGCTTTTCAAGTTTATTTAACTCTTCCTCTGAAACAGCTCGGATATAATTATCTTCATTTAGTTCAATTATTTCTTTGTCTTTGTAAGCAGTTAGAAAATCCTCTTTGAATATTGGATATGACCATCTATTACTGTCCATATCAATGACGTATATAATAGAAGTAATCTGATTAATATAAAGAACTCTAATCACTTTACCGCTTCCATATTTAAACAGCATATTCTCTGCCAGTTTCACAATACTCCCTCCTGTCGCTACAAAATAATATCTGTTGCTTTTTGAGAAAAGTTAATCTTTTCTTCCATCTTCACTTTGATTTCTTTCTTTGCGATTAAATACCGAAAAAGATATAATCCCGTTCCATCAGCAACCACTTCAGACTTATCAAATAGTTCCAATAACTCCTTTAAAGGAGTTTCCATATTATTCAGCAGATATTTAAGCAGAACATGGGATAATGGTTCTTTATCTGCCACTCCATCATCTAATAACGTTTCTCTAACCCACTCGATATTTTTGCAAACCTGTCTTGGTAATTGTTTTTCAGTAACTATTTTCCATTCAATTCCTCTTTGCATCCAATAACGTCTTTCTATTTCAAGTTTCTCCAAAGTAATCTTCTTATTTAATTCAGATGTATTCTTAACTGTTCTTGCAATTAATTTCCCCTCACCGTCTGGTTCTTTGACAGTTAAAAGAAAATTTGTACATATAACTAACTGTTCACCCTCTTTATTTTTAAACTTGTCAAACCTTAAATCTTCTTTATTATCAATAACCTCCATTACATCCAGAAGGGGGTAGCTCTCTCTGAGGTCCAGCACATTACTGTTCCACTCGCATATGAGAAAAAATCTTAACTGATTATCTGATTGCAAATGGTGAATTCTTTTTGTCTTAATGCCCAGAATACGTGATGCTCTTCCTTTGCTTGAATAGTCTGAAATTCTAACCCAAGGCTGATAACCCTTTCCAGCCCCTTGTCCTCTTCCCTCTTTTAATAATTTTTTTATCTTAGATTGATTGAAGTTAGCCATGATAATTACCTCCAAATGAATTACTATAGACAAAAAAAGAAGCATTCTGTATTATCGGCAATCTAACTGGTTTTTTTTACCAATTAAATACCTTAATACAAAATGCTTCTTTCCCAATACAGATATTTTATTAAAGTCAAAACATTATTTTGAGATTTCTACGACTCTATTTTATCAATGCCATACACGATGTTCAATATAAATGATTCCCTTTTATTACATGAAAGTTTTCAAATAATATGAAAAAATAATTTCAAAAATAATCATTTAACTATCGCCCAACAATTCCATTGTATTTCCAATAAGCCATTTGTCTATTCGGGATTTCCTAATAGAATTAATCATACTCTACCCAATTTTGCCGAGTTTCTTCTATTATATATGTACAAAACTTATAAATTAAGATTCATATAGACATCATCAAGGTCTTCTTGCGTAATACCTAAATATTTCTTCGTGTTAGCAATACTTGAATGATTTAATGCTTCCATAATAAGAGCAAGTGATACACCACTTTTGTAAGCCCAGTACCCCCAAGTTTTCCTGCATGAATGAGTTGATATAGGTTCTTTAATCCCTATGTAGTCTCCTGCTTTTGAAAGGATTAAAGAAGCCTGTTGACGAGTAATTGGCTTGTTTCCCTTTCGACTAAAAAACAAAAAAGATTCCTGTTCTGGATTATATTCTTTTATGTATTCCTTTATTGCCTTTTGTAAATTTTCTGTGATGGGAAATCTCTTATACTTTCCTGTTTTTTCTTCATGGAGTTTAATAAACTCTTTTGGCTTTTTCCCATCCCAAATATCTTGAACTTTCAATTTTAAAATATCTGAAATACGAAGAGCACTGGAAATACCAACCATAAACATTAAATAGTCCCTTTTGCTTTTCTCTCTTAAATACATTTTCATGAGTTCTAACTGTTTTTTATCTCTAATCGGGCTAACTACGTTCATACGAGTCACCTCTATATTAATATTACTTAATGCATCTGTAGTATATATTATGTCATATTTAAACTCAAGAGAAATTTGGTAAGATGAAGAAACCTTAATAAATCAACATTCATGACTTTACATAATGTTATTGTGTCATATTCATTTATTTATCAAAAATATTCTACTTAAAACATTGCAACCAGCTTTAACATATGTTATACTACATATGTATTATAACATATGTTAAAAAGGATGTGTTTTCAATGACTTTCCCTACTTTTGAAGATTTCATTAATGAGTACAAAAAGTATCAAAAATTTTTAGATAGTGATTCAGCTAAGGAAGTATATGATTTTTTACGTGAAGAAGATAATGTGTTTAGACTTATTAACTCCAATAACAACGGAAAAAATGCTTTATTTGGTGTACTACCTGATTTAGAATCGAATTTCCAAAATAAAAGTGACTTTGATTTTAATGAAGGGTTTGTAAAACAATGTGTCGGTTCAATGGTTAAATTTATTTTGGGTCAATTCGGCTATCATGCCACTGTTCAAAGGGATATGCCAAAAGGCTCATTCATTTACTTTACATCCTCCATGCGATATGAGTATAGGGAAGGGACAGAAAAATTCAAGTTGATTCAGAAATTTGAAATTGTTCCGATTACTGATTCTGAACATAAAAAAGAGGAGAAATAACCAGCTCCTCAATCTAATTTCAATTTGAATACTACAATTCAAAGTTCTGTTGTACTCAAATTAATAAGTGAGAACTGAATTTCTATGGCACTGGGAAACTTCGTCATAAAATCAGCTGTTTGGGTTTGAGTACAGCAGAAATCTTTTTCTGTGTCAGTCAAAAAATCACTCAATTCCCTTTGTCGTTTCGCAGAAGCATTTTCATGTCCAAGAGCCGATATTCCTGATAATCAAATTCGAGAACTAATTGAAATGACATAGTAGGGAAAACTGATGTTATCCTCATACATTTTTATCCTTCCTCTCAAACCAACACTTCTTTTTATTCATTTCATTTAATAAATCCAACGCCTTTTTATTTTCCTTTACAATAGGATGACTCATATCAGCCACAGTCATCTTTCTGCGATTTGGATTACTACTCACTTTGTTTCTCTCTAATGCCATATAAACTCCCCTCCTCTATTTAGAAATGAAAAAATAAATTCTTTTACTTTTTAGCCATCTTAGATATCCAAGAAGTTCCTTTATGTCTTTTTTTCCGCCATCAGATTGATATTCTAATTCACTTTGCAACTCTTGAAGAAATTCTTCAAAAGTTACCTCATGTTCCTTTTCGTTCTTATTAATAATCTAACTGTTTTTCACCATATGAAAATGTAGGTTCATAATGGGTATTAGGGGGAGCAAGTAGTCTAAGCTACTTCATTATTCTTCAGTAGTTTCATCATAGATATAAGTATTCTAATGATTTCTTGTGTAAGTTCATCAGCCTGAGTAAATTGTTTCTGGGATATATAGGAGTTTTGCAAAGAAGTCTCTAACCAATATCTTAATTCGTTTGCTGAACCCAATCCATTATTAATAAAATTAATTTCTTTTAAATGGTAAATTTACCCATTCCCTTCCGATAGATTAGCCCCGATACTTGTACAACAACGAATTGTCTGCGATACCATCATGTATTTCTCCTCGATAGGATACTGTTTCACAAGTTGATATATGATTTTATTCAGCTCCATACACTTCTTATAAACTATCAAACTCTTTGGGTTCTTCACTCTAATTTCATCCATCTTATTTGCCACTTTTCCTTCCTCCTTCAATTTTCATTATGCTGTTCTGTATAAACTTTCAAGTTTTCTAATATGGACTGTTATATCCTGATGTAACTTCTCTTTTATCCTAATTTCAATACCAACTGTAATTTCTGCTAATTTGAATCGAATTTCTTCCAGTTCCTCAATCATGTAACCTACAAAGGAAGTTTCCAGAAATGCCTCTTTCAAATCTTTAACTTTCTCCTGCAATTGCTCCAGCACTTCTACATCAAGGCTATGAAGTGAATTGAGACACAGCGATTTTTCCAGTTGGTCTATGTCTAATTTAATTTGCTCAATAGTCATTCCAACAGCTCCTTTCATTGAGAACGATAAATCTCATTTATACTATTCCTGCTATTAATCTTTTTTCTTATAAATCAATTATAAGAAATGAACGATGGAGAAACTATAGCAGAACTGTTCTATACCGTCTGACCCCCATAGAAGTATGTTTTAAACACTATTCGGAAATCCGTTTATGCTACATAAAGTTCTTTTGTTACCAAAAGAACCTGCCAACAAAACCATCAAATGTAGGTGTCGAATTCCAAATGAATCAAGGGATTTTAACTAAAGTCCGCTACATATGGATTAACCTGGTGGTATCTAATAAGACACTGCAAAATATTTCTTACTAAGAAAACTCTTGTTGCCCAAAATACAATTTGAGGCAAACCGATTTCAATTTAGTGACATTAGGCTGTTTGTTGGTTTTTCTTGTCTTAATTGTTTAGTTATCATCAGCTTTTGTCTTTTGATATTTCCAAATCATTTTAGATTAAGTTGAATAAGACGAATAGTAGCCTTTAAAGGCGAAAAAAGTTCAATGAAATAAACATAAAATTTTGATTAGTTTTTTGATATTTGTCTATAGTAAAATGTGTAGTTTGTTTAGAGATTTTAAGACTTTGCTTAAAACATGATATAGTAGTTTTATTTATGCAGTCAGCGTAGTTACGCCAGAGGTGTAGCGATTCCCTACTCTCCTCCAGCACAAAAAAACCTGCCAATCAATCAGCAGGTTCGAGGTCATAGTCATAATATAAGTGTCTCTCCAAGGATTCCTCCAATAATTGTTCCCAAATAGACATGGGATTTACATATACTTTTTTGGCAAATGCTTCACTAAAGCACAGCTCCACTTTCTTCTTTGAAATCAGAGACATACTCGTAATACCATGCTCACTTAATCTCTCTACACGTTCTTCTGCTTCCGATAGAATTTGGTGATTAAGAACAGGAATGCTAAAAAAATTGACCAACCTAAATTCATTTCGCCCTCCTCTGATAGCTTTGGCTACACTCATTAAGCTATTAGGAATATCCTCTTCTCTTAGCTTTTGTATTAATCCTAATACTGTGAACATGTTAATTGCTCGGCTACATATCGTTTGGTCTCTTCCTACTATCTTTTCCATATGCGTAGTGGACTGAAAAAAGATATTTTCACCTTTAAAACTATGCTCCTTTTCCAAGATATGCTTAACTCCCCAATCGTTAAGATGCTCCAGCAAGGGCAAATAACTTTTAATAAAACTAAACAAATTCGGGAAATCTCTTTGTATCTCAACATCTGCACGTTGGAGGATATCCATATTTTTTTCATACTTTTCCTCTTGTAAGATTTCCCACTGTCTCTCTGAATAAACGATACCTAAATCGGAAGTCAATCTTCTTCTGGCATTATTCATGCTATAAACAGTGCCAATTTCAACTCCTTCACGTATTTCAATCAAGTCAAAGATATTCAATCCATGAACCGTATGCTTTTCTGCATCTTTAGAATAGCATCTATAGACATCTTTTGTCATTTCCGAGTTTAAAAT
>NZ_MSDU01000038.1 GCF_001936625.1 Domibacillus antri
TTCGTACGGTTCTGGGAGGAGTGCTTGGAAACCTGTCATGGAAACATGAAAAGGCGCCGGGTGCTTACTCTACTTTATGCCATGTACGTTTGTCGGCTGGCAGCATCCTACCTGCAGCGGACTTGGTAAAGGAAATATTCCGGAAAAAGAAAAAGTAGATCCGAAAGTGATTGAAAAATACGGAGGGTATGGGGTGGATGCAAATGGAGACGGCAAAGCCGATCCATTTGATATTGAAGATGCCGTGTTCAGTGCAGCAAATTATTTGCAGTCAAACGGGGCGGCCGAAGGTGACTTGGAGCGGGCCATTTTCGCTTACAATAAAAGCGATAAATATGTATCTGACATATTGTATTATGTCGATGAATATGCAAACAGGCATGAAGAATAACGATAACGGTATAAAGTAAAAGAACCTTTTTGCCGATTAAAAAATGAAGAAGGGAGGTCTCAATGTGCTTTTGAGACCTCCCTTCTTCATTTCTATAGCCGGATTTTCTAGTTTTTGGATGGTTTTCTTGTACTTTTGGCCGGAATGTCCATGAATTCGCCCTTCATGAAGCAGAATCCGGCCTTCCACCCGCATTTAAGGGATCTTACTGCTCTTTTTTATTGTAATAGTCAACAGCAAATTGTGCACCTTCATCGACCATTTTGTTATCTCCAATATCGTCCGGATACGGGTTGCCGGCTTTATGAACCGGGAACGTATCATTAGAAGGTGACGTTTCGCCATTTAGTTTCTTTTTTGCCTGTGTCATCCAGCCCTCAAATTTCGTGCGGTTTTCGTCTTTCGACAGCCACCATGCTGCTACTCCGGCGCCAAGAAGAAGATAGCCAAGACCGCCGCTCTTTTGTTTTGCTGCTTTTTTATTTACGAAGTTGTTATACATAAAAATCCTCCTTGCTTATTTGCCGCTTGGGCTCTTACTTAAAATCAGTGTACCCGCCCTCTGCACTTTCAAAACATTGTCAATTGAAAAAGGAAAGCGTTTTGAATAAATAATACAGGGTATATTATTGAAGAGCTGAAGAACGATATAGGGGAAGGATTGGATTTGAATGGAACATACATTCCACTCTTCGCAATGGAAATGGAAAGAGTTTGATATAAAGGATGAGGAACAGGCAAAACAACTTGCCAGGAAGCATCATACGTGTCAAAAGTGGATTGACGCGGTGAAAACGAATCAAACAAATTCCCTTGAAATGTACACGGGTACACCGGATGATGAAGTGATCTGGGGATCGATCGTGTACAAGCAGGACATACACGAGAAACAGAAAAAATGTGTGTTTCATTTTTACTTGACACGCGACGAGCTCGTCACTGCCGATCTGGATTTAAAGGAACTTGACCATGCCAATGTAAAAGCAATGAGAGAAAAAATGAATTTGTCTGAAACACCAATCGAAGGATTTCTTGTGCTGCTCGGTGAAATAATGTCGCACTTTCTTATGGAGATTGACAAATTTGAGATCAGGCTGCGTGATTTGCTCTGGGATATAAAAGAGAGGAATAATACAAAAATTTTGGATCGAACGGCTAATGCAGATCATGAGCTTTTAATTTGGAAAAATTTAATCATTCCGATGATGGAAATTCGCATGGCTGTGGGAGAAGCATTTGGCGATGAAGCAATGGAAGGGACTCAGTATAAACGAACAAAGCGCCGTATTACACGTGCAAGGGAATTAATCCGCGAATATGAAGAAGAAATTGATGCGCTTTTAGATTTGGAAAATGTCGTCTCTACCCATCGTGGAAATGAAATTATGAAAACATTGACTGTGATTACGACGCTGTTTACTCCTGTCATGGCACTGGGGGCTGTCTGGGGAATGAATTTTAAACACATGCCGGAGCTGGAATGGAAATACGGATATTTATTCTCTGGTGTGTTAATCGCAGCCAGTACATTTGCACTATATGTGTTTTTAAAGAAAAAAGGCTGGATGGGTGATATACTGGCTGTAAAATCAAAAAAATCTTTTTTTAAGTGATTAGTTTTTCTTATGATCCGTGATTAACTTCTTGTTATTTACTTATATAGATCCTTGTAATAAGATAAAGGGTGTGGAAAATTAGAATATTAATGAAAAGAACTAATTTTTCGGATGTCTTACATATTCATATTTTAGAGGGGGAACCGAAATGGCGAAAAATGATGTATTTAACGCCCGCGCTAGCTTTGACCTGAATGGTAAGCGCTACAATTACTACCGTCTGGCGGCTCTTGAAGAAGCGGGAACGGCAAAAATTTCACGCCTGCCATATTCGATTAAAGTATTGCTTGAATCTGTGCTGCGTCAATATGATGGCTATGTCATTAAAAAAGACCACGTTGAAAACTTGGCGAAATGGGGAGTGGACGCTGATAAAGAAGCAGAGGTTCCTTTTAAGCCATCACGCGTTATTTTACAGGATTTTACGGGTGTACCGGTTGTCGTTGACCTTGCGTCTCTACGCAAAGCAATGGCTGACATCGGCGGCGATCCGCAAGTCATCAACCCGGAAATTCCGGTTGACCTTGTCATTGACCACTCTGTTCAGGTAGATGCTTACGGAACACCGGAAGCGCTTGAGCGCAATATGGAACTTGAGTTTGACCGCAATGCGGAGCGCTATGAGTTTTTAAGCTGGGCGCAAAAAGCGTTCGATAACTACCGTGCGGTTCCACCGGCAACGGGAATCGTTCATCAGGTAAACCTTGAATACCTTGCCAGTGTTGTTCATGCAGTTGAAACAACTGAAGGCGAATTCGAAACATATCCAGATACCCTTGTTGGTACGGACTCTCATACAACAATGATTAATGGAATCGGCGTTCTTGGATGGGGTGTTGGCGGTATTGAAGCGGAAGCAGGAATGCTTGGGCAGCCTTCATACTTCCCGATTCCGGAAGTGGTTGGCGTAAAGTTGACAGGAGAACTCCCAGATGGGGCAACGGCTACTGACCTTGCGCTTAAAGTAACACAAATTCTTCGTCAGCAAGGCGTAGTTGGTAAATTTGTTGAATTTTTCGGCGCGGGTGTATCCACACTTCCGCTTGCAGACCGTGCAACGATTGCCAACATGGCACCTGAATATGGCGCAACATGCGGTTTCTTCCCTGTTGATGCGGAAGCGCTTGATTACATGCGCTTAACTGGCCGTGACGAAGACCATATTCAAGTTGTGGAACAGTACTTGAAGGAAAATGGCATGTTCTTCACTTCTGCAAACGAAGATCCAATATACACAGAAGTGGTAGAACTTAACCTTGCAGAGATCGAGCCAAACTTGTCCGGTCCGAAACGTCCGCAAGATTTAATTCCACTTTCTCAAATGAAAAAATCATTCCAGGAAGCTGTCAGCGCTCCACAAGGCAACCACGGCTTCGGTTTGACAGCAGATGAGCTTGACCGTACAACAACGGTTACATTCAACGACGGCACTACTGCTGAAATGAAAACAGGTGCAATCGGCATCGCAGCGATTACATCCTGCACAAATACATCGAACCCATACGTATTGCTTGCGGCAGGGCTTGTAGCGAAAAAAGCCGTTGAACTTGGTCTTCAAGTGCCGAAATATGTGAAAACATCACTCGCACCGGGCTCAAAGGTTGTAACGGGCTATTTGCGTGATTCCGGTTTACTTCCTTATATGGAACAAATCGGCTTTAATGTAGTTGGCTATGGCTGTACAACATGTATTGGTAACTCTGGTCCAATGAAGGAAGAAATCGAAAAAGCGATCATTGATTCTGATCTTCTTGTTACATCTGTTCTTTCAGGTAACCGAAACTTTGAAGGCCGTATTCATCCGCTTGTAAAAGGAAATTACTTAGCATCACCACCGCTTGTTGTTGCGTATGCACTGGCTGGTAATGTAAACGTAGACCTTAAAAATGAGCCGATCGGCAAAGGAAAAGATGGTCAGGATGTTTTCTTTAAAGATATCTGGCCTGGAACAGAAGAAGTAAAAGAAGTTGTTAAACGGACTGTAACGCCTGAATTATTCCGTAAAGAATATGAGCAAGTATTCAACAGCAATGCGAAATGGAACCAAATTCAAACGAGCAACGAAGCGCTTTACAGCTGGGATGAGGATTCAACATACATTGCGAATCCGACATTCTTCCAAAATCTTTCACCAAATCCTGAACCGATCCAAGCTCTTACTGGCTTGCGGGTAATGGGTAAATTCGGTGATTCTGTAACAACAGACCATATCTCTCCAGCAGGTGCAATCGGTAAAGATACACCAGCAGGCTTATATCTTCGTTCAAAAGGCGTTGAGCCTCGTGACTTCAACTCATACGGTTCACGACGCGGTAACCACGAAGTCATGATGCGCGGTACGTTTGCGAATATCCGCATCCGTAACCAAATCGCTCCTGGCACGGAAGGCGGCTTCACAACATTCTGGCCAACAGGAGAAGTAATGCCAATTTATGATGCATGCATGAAATATCAAGAGCAAGGAACAGGTCTTGTTGTTCTTGCTGGTAAAGATTACGGAATGGGTTCTTCACGTGACTGGGCAGCAAAAGGAACAAATCTGCTTGGTGTGAAAACAGTCATCGCAGAAAGCTATGAGCGTATTCACCGTTCTAACCTTGTTATGATGGGTGTACTTCCGCTTCAATTCAAATTGGGCGAAAATGCAACGACTCTTGGATTGACTGGTGAAGAAACGATCGAAGTAGCCATTAATGACAACGTGAAACCACGTGAAGTTGTGAAAGTAACAGCGACTGATAAAGATGGCAAGAAAACAGAATTTGAAGCGCTTGTTCGTTTCGATTCTGAAGTAGACGTAGATTACTACCGTCACGGCGGCATCCTGCAAATGGTCCTTCGCGGTAAATTACAAAGTGTTAACGCAGGTAAATAAAGATAAATAACAAAGCCAGCTCCAATCAAATGGAGCTGGCTTTTTTGCATGTCATAATTGTATGAATATTTAGTATAAAAAATTTTTTTGCGGGAATAATAAATCTATATAGAAAGGAGAGAGTAGGATGAGCAAAATCAGAAAAAAAACATTAGCGAATCTTATAAAAGAAAATAAGGAAGAATTACTTGCTGATCAGGAAGCAATGGAAGTACTTGAAAAAAGGGTTGAATCGAAATTTATTGCCCGTGCTAAATCAGCAGAATGAGCTTGCAGTCATATGTAATGAAAGTATTCATCATTGGTCATCAATCATGAGAAATCCTCCTTTTTTCATTTGAAAAAGTAAGTTGCTATTACCGTTTAATTATAGTTTAATGAAACATAGAACTGAATAATAATTTATAAGTGCTCGAGACCGTTTCGTTGAGAGATAATAGGGAATCCGGTGAAAATCCGGAGCAGCCCCCGCTACTGTAAAAGCTGTTTTTTATAAACAAATACTAAGTCAGGAGACCTGCTTATAAATGTTTCTGTATTCTTCGGTGGGAAGATAAGGATTTTATAAACACTTTTTGTATTGCCTATAAATAGAGTGCTTATTTGAAACCTTAACCCCACCGGTTAAGGTTTTTTCGTATAGATAAGGAAGCAGACAATGAGAGGATGATACTAAGATATGATGAGCGCGTTACAATCGATACATATACCAAAACTGGATGAAGAAACGGGTGTTCTTGTACAGAAATATGTTGATTCTCTAACGAAACCGCCAGGCAGTCTGGGCAGGCTGGAGGAATTGGTCATAGAATTAGCAAAAATGACAGGACACGCTTTTCCGGAGGTTTCACCGCCAGGAATAATTGTTTTTGCAGCTGATCATGGGATTACTGCTGAAGGGGTGTCTGCTTTTCCACAGGAAGTAACCTATCAAATGGTGCGGAATTTTTTAAATGGCGGAGCAGCCATAAATGTATTCAGTAAAGCCATCCGTGCCCGGTTAAACATTGTAGATATTGGCGTTGCGGTTGATATGGATGATGAAAACCTCATTAATAAAAAAGTTCGATATGCTACAGCTAATTTTTATGAAGAAAATGCGATGTCACCCTCTGAAGCGATACAAGCAATTGAAGTGGGCTATGAACAAGCACAAAAATTAATTGACGATGGCATTAAATGTCTGATTTTAGGGGAAATGGGGATCGGCAACACGACGACAAGCAGTGCTATTTTGGCGGCTGTCAGCGGGAAAAACATCGAAAGCCTGGTCGGAACAGGGACAGGAATTGAGGATGAAAAAATTCAATTTAAACAACAGGTGATTAAGAGGGCTCTGGAAAAGAGAAAACCGAGCAATACGGATCCGATCGATCTTTTATCGAAAATCGGCGGGCTTGAAATTGCCGGGATGGCCGGAGCGATGCTTGCTGCTGCCAGCAACAGAATACCGATTCTTGTCGACGGGTTTATTGCGGCAACAGCCGGTCTGGTCGCGCAAATGATATCGAGTCAGGTGACGGATTATATGATTATGGGGCATCGTTCGGTAGAGCCGGGTCATGCGATTGTGATGGATTTATTAGGAAAAAAACCGATTCTCGATTTAGGGATGCGGCTCGGTGAAGGGAGCGGGGCGGCGGTTGCTTTTCCTATTCTTCAATCCGCCGTTGTCATGTTGAAAGAAATGGCTACCTTTGAAACAGCGCAAATTTCCAATCGCGATTAATGGAGGACTTTAAAATGTTTACAGATGAAGAAAAAGAAGCGGTCTATAAAGTGATCTTTACAAGAAGAGATGTTCGGAGTTTTTTACCGGATCCTGTCCCTCAATCGGCAGTTGACCGCATTTTAGAAGCGGCTCATCACGGACCATCCGTCGGGTTTATGCAGCCTTGGAACTTTATCTTAATAGATGATGACCACATAAAAGAACAATTAGCATGGGCAGCCGATAAAGAACGGAGGGCACTTGCCATCCATTATGAAAATGATGACCGGTCGGAAAAATTTCTGGATTTAAAAATTGAGGGGCTGAAAGAAGCACCATTAACGATTTGTGTCACATGCGATCCATCCAGGGGAGGTTCACATGTGCTGGGGCGAAACTCAATCCCGGAAACGGACATGATGTCAACGGCTTGTGCCATTCAAAACATGTGGCTGGCATCCTGTGCGGAAGGATTGGCGATGGGATGGGTCAGTTTTTATAAAAAAGCGGATGTGCGCGACATTTTAGGTATTCCCCCTCATATTGATCCAGTTGCGCTGCTTTCAATTGGCTGGACAGATGTGTATCCGAAGGCTCCTATTTTAGAAACAGAGAAATGGAGAAAAAGAGAAAGATTAAAAGAATTAATCTTTCACAATAAATGGGCAGCGCTGGGGTCAATTTAACATGAAATGAAAGGCTCCCTCTAATCAACACTTTTCAGAGGGAGTCTTTCCAAATTAAACGGTATTTACAGCTACTGGTATACCAGGTCGCGAAGAATCACAGGCACCGTAAAGCTCACCGGTTAGTGTATGGATGAGAATGGCCTGTACATTGCCGATTGACAGCGCAATAGAATCAAATTGATAATTCATCTGCTCAAGTTTTCTTTTTGCCTGATCTGGAATGCCTTCTTCCTGCCAGATAAGCGGTCCGGTTCCGTTATAAATCCGGGGTTCCTCAATCGCATCTTTCACATCCATTCCGTAGTCGAGAATATGAATCATCGTCTGTAAAACCGATGCGGGAATAGTGGGACCGCCCGGAGAACCAAGGGTCAGGACAGGGTGGCCATCTTTAAATACGATTGTCGGCGTTTTCATGCTGACTGGGTATTTGCCGGGTTCAACCGCATTAATGCCAGCCGGATCCGGGTCAAAATCCGTCATGTCATTATTTAATAAAAATCCGTATTCCGGTACCATAATGCCGGAACCGAAAAAGTGTTCAAGTGAAGAAGTACAGGCGGCAATATTTCCCTCTTTGTCTACAGCGATAAAATGAGTCGTTTCCGGTCCGGGTTCTTTCGTACTTGCTTTTTTTGTGTGGTGTTGTTTCTTTTTGTCATAGTTCCATGGATTTCCTTCTGTAATAGAATCGTTTCGGAATTTGAAATTCAACAATTCTCCTCTTTTTTCTACATATTCATCATGAAGAAGACCGTCGAGAGGAATATCATAAAAGTTCGGGTCCCCCATAAAAGCTAGTTTATCGGCTGTCATGACTCGAAGCACTTCCGCTATAAGATAATATTTTTCCCATGAACGAACATCGTATTTTGAAATATTCTTGTTTTCAAGCAGCTTTAACATATACAAAAGTGAAAAGCCGCCAGCATTCGGAGGGGATGGGACGGCAATAGTGTAATCACCGTATGTACCCGTCATCGCCTCTGTAACAACCGCTTCATACTCCATTAAATCGTTTTTTTTCATAAAACCGTCAAACGATTGGACGGTTTCAACAATAGCATCCGCAATTTCGCCCTTATAAAAGGCATCTGCGCCTTGTTCCTGTAAAATTTTTAGCGTTTTCGTCAAATTATCATTTGTGACGACTTCTCCTTCTGTAAGGGGAACGTCATCCGGGAAGAAAAACTTCCGCGCTTCTGTGCCGAGCCGGTCACTGAATCGTTCGAGGCCGGTATTCCATGTTAAGTTAACGCGTACACCTTCTTCGGATAACCGGACAGCAGGTGCAATGACGTCAGGCCATTTCATCGTGCCGAATTCAGCCAATGCTTTTTCAAATCCTTTTAAAATACCAGGAACGGATACGGCTGTTCCTGGTGTTGAACGCTTCAAAAAAGGAATAATATCCTGATGTTCATCCACAAAAATATTTTTATGTGCTTTTTGGGGCGCAATGGAATGACCATTTACGACAAATGCCTTCTTCTTGTTTGCATCGTAATACATGATGAATCCACTTGCCGCAAGCCCCGTATTAAACGGTTCTGATACAGCGAGTGCAAACTGCATTGCGGCAAGTGCATCCATGGCATTGCCTCCGCTGGATAAAATTTCAGCGCCGATTTTAGAAGATTCTTCCGTTGCACTGGCGGTCATGCCGTTTTTTCCGCGTGCCTGCTGTTTGTTTAAACCTTCTTTCTGATTGGCCCAGATGTGCTCCATTGTCATGCGTGTTCCTCCGTCTCTTTTTTTGACAGTTGTTCAATCGTTTTCGCAAGAAGGGCGGTCCGTTCAATGAGTGAATCGACAAGTGTATATTCGTCCGTCTCACTATGGGAAAACTCTCCAATCGGTCCGAGTCCATCGATGGTGGGGATTCCTTCACTTGCGGTGAAAGAGGCATCTGAAGCTCCGCCTGTTGACTCTCCGTGAATCTCAAGTCCAATTTCCCTTCCTATTTCGACGATACGGTTAAGAAGCTTTTTTGAAGCTCTGGTCATTTCCATAGGAGGCCGTGAAATTTGTCCGGCCACTTTCGTATCCGTTCCTTGCACAGTATCTTCCTCTGCAATGGCGTATATGTCTTTCACGACGCCCTCTGTCTGTTCTTTATTTTGAACGCGCACGTCTATGACCGCCTCTGCTTCCGGTGAAACCGTATTGGCTGATGTTCCGCCGTTAATTAACCCGACATTAACCGTAAGGCCGTTTTCATAATCATTCAAGTGCTGCAGTTTAATCACTTTATAGGCTATTTCTTCAATTGCGCTTCGGCCGATTTCGGGTTCGACACCGGCGTGGGCACTTTTACCGGTTACACTCATGGTAAATCGTCCGACGCCCTTTCGTGATGTCACAACACCATCATTTGGGCGTCCGCATTCAACGACAAGACTATAATCTTTCCCTTCAGCTGCTTCTTTAATAATGGCTTTTGAAGAGGGGGACCCGAGTTCTTCATCGCTGTTAAATAGGATATGCACGTTATGAAAAGAGGAGAGCCCGCTTTTTTTTAACGCTTTTAAAGCATATAAAACCTGAACATGACTCGCTTTTTCGTCATTTACGCCAGGACCGTATGCTTTATCCCCAATAATTTTAAATGGCCGCGTTTTAGCTTCACCATCCGGAAACACGGTATCCATATGGGCGATAATTAAGATCGCTGGCTGTTTTGCGTTTGGGGATGTAATGCTTAAATGGTTGCCAAATTTTTTTCTCTATGAACATCAACTTTCATGCCGAGGGCTTCAAATTCTTTTTGTAAAATAGTTCCAATTTTATCAACGCCTTCTTTATTGTATGAATGGCTGTCTATATTGACCAGCTTTTCTAATAGAGCAATCATGTTTCCTTTTTCTTTTTTTAAATGCGTAATCAACTAAACTCCTCCTTGATGCTGATGATTACTTTTACCCGAAAAGACAAAAAAGATAAACGTTTGGGGAAAACATGGTAAAATAGATATAGAAGCAAGTCATATAAAGGAGTTTTTGAACATTGTTTATTTCAGAAGCAGAAGTAGAAGTTCGCTATGCAGAAACAGATGCGATGCAAGTCGTATATCACGGACAATATGTCGTCTGGTTTGAAATTGGCCGCACCCGTTTAATCAAGGATCTTGGATTTGATTATGCGGAAATGGAAAAAGCGGGTTTTGTCTCGCCGGTCGTTGATATTCATATATCATATAAACAACCGTTCCGTTACGGTGAAACAGCGAAAGTACGGACGTGGATTGAGAGCCACAGCGGCATCCGGACAACATACGGCTACGAAATTGTGAATAAGGAAGGGGATATTTGTGTGACAGGTGAAAGCGTTCATACGGTGGTGAAAACAGAAACGTTTCGTCCGGTGAAATTTAAAAAAGAATTTCCGGAGTGGCATAGCGTATATGAGAAAGAAAAGAAACCGGTGTAATGGCATTTGGAATCAACCGAATCGATGTGGAAAGATGGAAGCGGGAACTTGAACAGGGCCATATCACTTTTTTAACTCATTATTGGTATGATGAACGGTTTCCTCATTGCCGCACCGTAACAAAAGCGGGCTGTATTCATGTAGATAAGCTTATTGAATGGGGAGATCAATACGGACTGCGGCCGGATTGGATTGACATGCGCAATCCATCCCGTCCGCATTATGATTTACTCGGTGACAAACAGCTCTTTATTTTAAAACAGGAAGGTTTGCACCATCACATCCGAAAATTTCATCTTGAGTAAATGAATCACGTATGTATTCGTAAGCCGGTTCCTGGAGCTTCTCGTTATAGCCGACGACAAGGTGATGCCCATCAAAATACCAAACATCTTTTTCTTCAATAAAATATGTGACACCATCGAGTTTCGCCGTTACAGCTGCTTCGATCGGTTCTTCTTTTGAAACACCGAGTGAAAAACCATCATGAAGAGGGCTCGAACCGCCATATCGGACGTAAAAGCGGATAAAGTCACCATTAGCTGCCTGCATCTCCTCTTCAAACCATTTTTTTGCCTGACTGTCTATTTCAATTTTCACGATAATCAACTCCGCTCTTTTTTTAAGTGTAGCATAGAATCATGTTGAGTCAACATAATACACAGCGCTGCCGGAGCAGGATAGCTTAAGGAGGATATCGTCATGGAAACGTCGATTGTTGCGAAAGGTGCTACTACGGAAGAAGCGGTGCAAAATGCGCTCAAGCTGCTCAATGCTACATTGCCGGAAGTAGATATTATTATACTTGAAAACGGCGGCCGTTCTTTTTTGGGCATGAGACAAAAGGCAGCGGTTGTCAAGGTCATTAAAAAAGAAGCCGCTGAAATTAAATCGAAAGAGACTGCAGTTGGAGCGTTGATGGATGAAGGAACAACAAACCATATATACGAAGCGGAAGCAGCATCTTTGTCTTTTCGAAAAAAAGATACAAAACCTTATATTCAAGTTTTGAATGAAAAAGTAATCGTATCTTCTCCAGGCGATGAGCAGCTGTTTATTGTGCCGCACCCGCATGTGGCAGTGTACGTGAACAGTCGTTTACTGACGGGAAGAAGAACAGTGACGGAAAGTGATGAGATTGAAGTCAGACCCCGCGAAACTGTTGAGCAGGCAAAGTGGTCACTGAACGTCGCGCAGGATGAGCTGTCGGTTTCAATTGATGTTCAACCAGAGCGTCGTATAACGTACAAAGTAAAAGAATCACCTAGACTTGAAACATTAAAACTTCAAGTGGAGAAAGTGATTGATGTCCATAACCCTTTAACTGAAAAAGAAATTCGAGATGAGTTAAAGGAAATGGGTATCACAACAGGCATACAACATGCTGAAATTGTCAAAGCAGCCGAAACACTTGAACCGGGCACATTTGTCATTGCAAAGGGCATTCCTCCTGTAGACGGAGTGGATGGTTCCATTGATTTTGTTGTAGAAGTAAATCGCGCTTTTGATACAGGACCGAAAGTAACGGAAAATGGAAAAGTGGATTATCGGGAAACGGGCTTTATTCCTTCTGTTGAAGAAGGGGTGCTGATTGCGCATATCAAACCGGCCCAGCAAGGGAAACCAGGTATTTCCGTTACCGGTTATGAATTAAAACCGAAACCTGCCAAAGACGTGATTGTCCGGACTGGCAAAGGAGTCAGAATGCTTGGCGGTGAAGAAATCATCTCGTTAACATCCGGTCGTCCTCATGTGGAAAGAAGCGGGAATCTCGTGAAAATTCATTTGTTAAAACAATATGAGCATGAAGGTGACGTCAGTTTAAAAAGCGGAAATATTTACTTTGACGGAGATGTGCAAATAAAAGGAAATGTAAAGGATTTAATGAAGGTGGAAGCAAAAGGTGATATTACCATCACCGGCTCCATTTCAAAAGCCTCTATTCAATCAGGCAGCTGTATTGAAATGAAGGGAAACGTGTTTTCATCAACGCTTTCAACCGGAAAATCGAGTATTGTGATTTCGGAATTAACGGCGCAGTTAAGCGGCATTATCGTACATTTGGAACTTGTCAGCAAATCCCTAAATTTTCTGTTAAACGATGAAAAAGTACGCCAGCTTTCAATCGGTCAAACATGGGGTGCTTTTCGGTTGATTGTTGGCAAAAAAAATGCGCTTATGATGGATGAGCTGAAAAGCTTTATTCATAAAACCGCCCGTTATCACAGTCTTATTGACGAAGAATGGAGCAATTTGTCTACTCACTTATACAAATTATTTTTTACCCTTCCTCCGGGAGACCGGAACGTAATTGAATATATGGAGGAGACGATGAGCGAAGCCATCGCTGTATATGAAATGAATAAAATGATGGAAGATATAGAGGCAAAAATGATTCTTCCTTATGCGTTAAACAGCCGTCTTTTTTCAAGCGGCGATGTGATCATTACGGGGCAGGGAATTTATAACTGCTATGTGAAAGCAGGCAATGATTTTTTGACTGAAGGATATGTAAAAGGAGGGGAAGTGTACGCGGCAAACCGAATCAAAGTGGGGAAAACCAGTTCTGAAACGGCTGTAAAAACAGTGTTGAAAACTAATGAAAGCGGTATCATTGAAATAGGAGAAGCATTTGAAGACACCATTATACAGGTTGGAAAACGCCGTCTTCATTTTGTAAGAAAAGAAGTTGGTGTAAAAGCTAGACTATCAGAAGATGGATTTATAAAAATCCGTTAGTAATCTCGTTTGAAAGGGGCTATTCATTGCCGGTATGAAGATCTGTTTATGATTGCTTCTGGAACGGAGTAGCCAATTTTCACGATATACGGTTTATACCGGAAGTGCGCGAATAATGTTGCCGATCCAAATCGGCATAAAAAAATGACGTTTCATCGAAATGAAGGTCCAATGACTGTCTTTTGTGATGATGAAGGATTTATAAAAACAAGCGGCTTAACACATTAAAAGTTAAGCCGCTTGTTTCAGTTTTTTCTCCCTGCATTAATTTTTGGTTCCGTCCCATTTTTTAAACGGACGATATTTGACTTGTGCCGGTAAATAACGAAAAACGCGAGAGCGGAAACAACTGTAAGAAAAGGGATGTCCTGCGTGTATACTGTGTGAATAACCGCATAGATGAATGCCCCCGCCGCCGCTGTTACGGATGCGAGCGATACATATTTTGTCATTAAGATCATGGTGACAAATATAGCAGCTAAAAACAAGAAAAACAGCGGGTTGTAGGCAAGTAAAACACCAGCCGAAGTGGCCACAGCTTTTCCACCGCGGAATCCGGCAAAGATTGGGAACATATGCCCGATGACCGCCAGCAGTCCGGCAAGAAGCTGATGAACGTCAACATCAAACATTAGGGGAAGGAGAGCAGCTGCGGTTCCTTTTAAAATATCTGCCGCTGTCACAAACGCGCCTGCTTTTTTGCCCAAAACGCGAAAAGAGTTGGTTGCTCCAAGATTACCGCTTCCATGATCGCGTATATCGATGCCGAAAAAAACTTTTCCGGCAATAAGGCCGGACGGGATCGAACCAAGTAAATAAGCGAATAGTAAAATAAATGCCTGAATCAATTTTTCATTCTCCCTTTTCGTATTGTATAATCGTGTGAATGACGTCTAATCATCATTTTACCATGACGGATCATGCGGCGGGAAAAATATTTCGGTTGATTCTCGCTGAAAAGTAACGTACTCTTTTAACGGAATATAAAAAGGAAATTGTTGAGTGATTGACATGTATGATATGATAATTAGGAACATACGTTTCGTTGTCCTGGTTTTTGGAAAGAGAGGGGATTTTTATGGCGGATTCAAAGCAAAAGGCAGTTTATAATGATGATTCCATACAGGTGCTGGAGGGGCTTGAAGCGGTCCGGAAGCGTCCTGGTATGTATATTGGTTCAACAGATGGGCGGGGACTGCATCATCTTGTTTATGAAATCGTTGACAACTCGGTAGATGAAGCGCTCGGCGGTCACGGCACTGAAATTAATGTCACGATTTATGAAGACAATTCGATCAGCGTACGCGACTATGGACGCGGTATGCCAACGGGAATGCACCGTACCGGCAAACCGACAACAGAAGTTATATTAACAGTGCTTCATGCCGGAGGGAAATTCGGTCAGGGCGGCTATAAAACGAGCGGTGGACTGCACGGTGTCGGTGCTTCAGTTGTTAATGCGCTGTCAGAATCGTTAACAGTGAAAATTTGGCGTGACGGTTATCAATATGAACAGCAATTTAGGGATGGCGGCAAGCCGATTACAACCCTTGAGAAAAAAGGTAAAGCAAAATCGACCGGTACGGAAATCCATTTCAAACCGGATTCATCTATTTTTTCAACCACTGTTTTTCAATTTGATACGCTTGGCGAACGGCTGCGCGAATCCGCTTTTCTATTAAAAGGATTAAAAATTACCCTTGAAGACAAACGGAAAGACCGAGAGCAGAAGGAAGAATATTTTTATGAAAACGGTATTGAAGAGTTCGTTAAATATTTGAACGAAGAAAAAGACACACTTCATCCTGTCGCCTCTTTTTCCGGTACCCAAAATGAAATAGAAGCCGAGTTTGCTTTTCAGTTTAATGACGGTTTTTCCGAAAATGTCTTATCCTTTGTCAACAATGTACGCACAAAAGATGGAGGCACACATGAAGCTGGTGCAAGAGCGGCCATGACGCGGACCTTTAACGAATATGCACGGAAAAGCGGGTTGTTGAAAGAAAAAGACAAAAATTTAGAGGGCACGGACATTCGGGAAGGGTTAACCGCTGTTGTCTCTGTACGTGTGCCGGAACATTTGCTGCAGTTTGAAGGACAGACGAAAGGAAAGCTTGGCACAGGAGAAGCGCGTTCAGCCGTTGACCAGGTTATATCAGAAAAACTGCTTTATTTTTTGGAAGAAAATCCGGAAGTAAGTGCATTGCTTATTAAAAAAGCCGTTAAAGCCGCTCAGGCGCGTGAAGCGGCCCGGAAAGCGCGTGAAGATGCACGAAACGGAAAAAAACGCAAAAAAGGCGAATCGATTTTATCAGGCAAACTGACACCGGCTCAGTCGCGCAACCCAGAAAAGAATGAACTGTACCTCGTTGAGGGAGACTCGGCGGGCGGTTCAGCGAAGCAAGGACGTGACCGGAGATTTCAAGCGGTTTTGCCGCTTCGGGGGAAAGTGATTAATACCGAAAAAGCAAAACTCGCGGACATTTTCAAAAATGAAGAAATTAATACGATCATTCACGCAGTTGGTGCTGGAGTAGGACCTGATTTTGCAGTGGAAGATACGAATTACGATAAAGTCATTATAATGACCGATGCCGACACGGACGGTGCTCACATTCAAGTCCTGTTGCTCACATTTTTCTACCGCTATATGAAGCCGCTTATCGAAAGCGGGAAAGTGTTTATTGCTTTACCGCCGCTCTTTAAAGTAAGTAAAGGCACAGGTAAAAAAGAAGTGGCTGAGTATGTGTGGACAGAGCGGGAACTCGAATCCCTTTTGAAAAAAATGGGTAAAGGTGCGGTCATTCAGCGCTATAAAGGGCTAGGTGAGATGAATGCCGATCAGCTGTGGGACACAACGATGAATCCAGAGACAAGAACGCTCATCAGGGTCACGATAGACGATGCAGCTCGTGCTGAACGCCGTGTTACCGTGTTAATGGGGGATAAGGTCGAGCCGCGCAGAAAGTGGATCGAATCCAATGTCGCATTCGGACTCGAAGAAGAAGCAGCACTGCTTGAAAGTGATCAGTTGACCGGCAGCAGGGAGGATTAATCAATGGAGAAAGAACATATTCAAGATTTGCCGCTCGAAGATGTAATTGGTGACCGATTCGGACGGTACAGTAAATATATTATTCAGGAACGGGCGCTTCCTGATGCACGTGACGGATTAAAACCGGTACAGCGCCGCATTCTTTTTTCCATGCATACAGAAGGCAATACTCATCAAAAACCGTTCCGGAAAGCAGCCAAAACGGTCGGAAATGTCATCGGTAATTATCATCCACATGGTGATTCTTCTGTTTATGACGCGATGGTGCGTCTCAGCCAGGACTGGAAAATGAGGACGCCACTCATTGAAATGCATGGAAATAATGGTTCAGTGGACGGCGATCCGCCCGCCGCCATGCGTTACACGGAAACAAGGTTGTCAGCCATCGCGGGTGAGCTGTTAACAGACATCGAAAAACGGACCGTCGATTTTATCCCGAACTTTGATGAAACGACAAATGAACCGGTCGTGCTGCCGGCAAGATTCCCGAATTTACTGGTCAATGGTTCGACCGGAATTTCTGCCGGCTATGCGACTGAAATTCCGCCGCACCGACTGGATGAAGTTATTGATGCGGTCATTATGCGCATGGAACAGCCGGACTGCACCGTGGAGCAGTTAATGACGGTTATAAAAGGACCTGACTTTCCAACTGGCGGGATTATCCAAGGAGTAGACGGAATTGAAAAAGCATATAAAACCGGAAAAGGGAAAATCATTATTCGGGGACGTGCAGAAATTGAGTCCGTCCGCGGCGGCCGTCAGCGTATCGTCATTACGGAAATTCCATATGAAATTAACAAAGCATCACTCGTCAAAAAAATGGATGAGCTGCGGGTCGATCGGAAGCTCGACGGAATAGCAGAAGTACGGGATGAAACAGACCGGACAGGACTTCGCGTAGTCGTTGATTTAAAAAAAGATGCGGATGCAGAGCTCATCTTGCAATATTTATATAAAGTGACCGATTTACAGGTATCCTACAATTTTAATATGGTTGCGATTTATAATAAACGGCCCGTATTAATGGGGCTGAACCGGCTGCTTGATGCATATATTGAGCACCGGAAAGAAGTGGTGACAAACCGGTCAGAATACGATCTTGAAAAAGCGAAAGTGCGCCATCACATCGTTGCGGGTTTAATAAAAGCGTTGTCGATTCTGGACGAAGTGATCGCCTGCATTCGTGCTTCGAAAGATAAGCAGGATGCAAAAAACCGGCTTATAGCAGAATTTTCCTTTACAGAAGCACAGGCAGAGGCGATAGTGACATTGCAGTTATACCGTTTAACGAATACGGATATTACCGCTCTTGAAAGAGAATCAGAGGAGCTTGAGAAGACTATTCAACTTTTGGAATCCGTTTTAGCAAGCGATAAAAAGCTTGCTTCCGTTATTAAACGTGAACTGAAAGAGTTGAAAAAAACGTATGCAACGGAGCGCCGTACAAAAATTGAAGCGGAAATTGAAGAGATTAAAATTGATCGGGAAGCGATGATTCCGAGCGAGGATGTCATCGTATCAGTGACGCGTGAAGGATATATTAAACGGACAGGCATCCGATCCTATACTGCGTCAGGCGGTCTTCCAGCGATGAAAGAATCGGACGGTCTATTATTTAAAAAGGAAATGAATACAACGGATGTACTTCTAGTTTTCACAAACAAAGGAAGCTATCTGTATTTGCCGGTGCATGAACTGCCGGATATCCGTTGGAAAGATGCGGGGCAGCACGCAGCAGGACTCGTAAATGGCATCAAAGACGAGACGATTGTAGCGGCATTTTCCATTCGGGATTTTACAAAACCCAAATATATTCTTGCTGTGACGAAAGCGGGAATGGTGAAGCGGACAGAATTATCACAGTTTAAAGTGCAGCGCTATTCCCGCCCGCTTATGGCGATGAATGTAAAGAAAGATGATGAAGTACGGGCCGTTGCGCTAACGGACGGAGCATTTGATGTGCTGCTTGTCACCCATTTCGGCTTTGGATTACGTTTTTCCGAAGAAGAAATACCGGTTGTCGGTCCCCGCGCAGCCGGTGTAAAAGGAATCAGTTTAAAAGAAGGCGACTATACCACTGCAGCTATTGTGTCAAGTGAAGGCGACTCTGCTCAATTTGTTGCTGTTACAAACCGGGGAGCCGTCAAACGAAGCGGGTTTGATCAATTTGAAAAATCAACCCGGGCAAAACGCGGTGTTGTCATGCTGAGAGAATTAAAAGCGAATCCTCATCGCATTACCGGGGCTGCATTGATTGATGAGCATCACACGTATTTTTTACGTATGAACAAAGGAGAAGATATTCAAATCGATGTGCAGTCGCTGAAAAAAGTAGACCGCTATTCAAATGGTTCATTTGTAGTCGACGAAAAAGAACAGGGCACTGTTCAGCGATTGCTTGTGACAGAATTGCCGGCTGATTAATCAAAAAGCTTCACGGTCAACATGACGTGAAGCTTTTTGATGTTAAATTGAGTTTTGTGCCGTTTATGAAAGCTGACTATTTAATATTCCTCTTTCACTATATGCAAAATTCAATTCTATTTCAAAAATAAAATAAAGAATATATAATAATAATTTCGCATAATTTATGTAAAAAGAAGAAGGAATTTCTGTGAAAACACCGAAATGAGTTAAATTGAATAAATGCGGTAGCGTGATTTTTTATAATTAGAAAGGAGATTACGTCATCGGTGGATAAACTATTAAAAATGAAACACCAGCTGCGGGAAGAATCATTGACAAGCCGATTTATTCATATAACGGACGGACAATTTGAATCATTTTTTGGACATTTCGCGGAAGGTTTTTTGTTTGTCGATGATGAGTGGCAGTTAACATATGTAAACAGGCAACTGGAATTGCTTTTGGGAAGAGAACATGGCGAATTAATTGATCAAAATGTGTGGAACGTGTTTCCGGAATGGACCGGTACATTAATTGAACACCGTCTTCGTGAAGCGGCGGAGACGAGAGAAAATGTAACATTCGAAGTATTTTCCAAAACGCATAGACGGTGCTGTGAAATGACGATATCGCCGCAAGTAACAGGGATGGCCGTCTTCTTGAAAGATGTACATGATCGATATGAAACGATGGCAAAGCTGATGGACACAGAACAGCGTCTTCAGGAGATTACAGAAAATATTCGCGAAATATTCTGTATTTACACCGTCCCGGATCGGCAAATTTTATACGTAAGTGAAGCGTTTGAGCGAATATGGGGATCAAAACGGGACGCCATTTATGAAAACCCAGCGTTGATTGTTAAAATGGTTCATCCGATAGATGAGCACTTGTTTTTGAAAGAAACAAATGGGAGGAGCGGCACGTTCGAATACCGGATTGTTCGTCCGGACTGTTCGATTCGCTGGATTCGCTCTAACAAGACGGTGATTTACAACGAGAACAATGAGCCGGTACGCGTGTTAAGTGTCTCAGAAGATATTACTGAACTGAAGGAAAAAGAACAGCTGATTCAAAATGCGGATACACTTGGGGCGATTGGCCAGCTCGCGGCTGGTATTGCTCATGAAATTCGTAATCCGATGACGGCCATCAAGGGATTTGTACAGCTGTGGCAGCAGGAATCTGTAAATCCATTCAGCGAGATTATTTTATCGGAACTGGCGCGGGTCGAATTTATTATGAATGAATTTTTGATGCTCGCCAAGCCGCATCACTCACACAAAATGGAGCGGATTGAGCTAAAGGCACTTATTGATGAAGTGGTTACATTTATGAGCGCGGAAGCATTATTGAAAAATATTGACATCAAGGTTGATCTTCAGGAACAATTACCTTTTTTGAATTTGGAGACAAAGCAAATTAAACAAGTCTTAATTAATTTAATTAAAAATGGCATGGAAGCAATGGACGAAGGAGGCTTTATAAAAGTCTCAGCTGCTAAATATCCAGGCGCTGTTTCGATCGATATTATCGACCAAGGAATCGGTATTTCTCCTGAAGCCATTCCACACCTGGGGGAACCATTTTTTTCTAATAAAGAAAATGGCACAGGGCTCGGGCTAATGGTCAGTATGAAAATTATTGACCATCATAATGGGGATCTGTCGTTTACAAGTGAAGAAGGGCAAGGCACAAAAGCGACGATTACACTGCCTGTAAACAGCTGAAAAATGAGGTGGACTTTATGCAGGTCATTGCTTTTTTTATTCACCTGTTTATTTATTCTATCCCCGTTTTTTTTATCACGTTGTTTGTCCGCTTATTTAAACTGGAGCAAAAACGAAACCGCAAACTTAACGAGGCAAATCGTTTGAACAATGAGAAATAATCCTCCTGCTTTTCATTTTTATTAAAACGAAAATTGCTTTTGTTATTATCGTTTTTTCTATTGTCTTATTTATTAAACTATTTAACACCATTTTCACGCTCGAGAAAAAAGTCGAGGAAGCATCTCCTTCTTTAACGAAAGAAGAAGAATTACTGACAGAAAAACGTGGCCTCTTACAGAAAAAACAGTGATAAAAGATGATCGGGCAGCAGCCCGTCATCTTTTTTTTGACTATATTTCGTATATCGAAATATACTTCGTGCGTATAGAAATAAATTATGCTAATATTGACTAAGCAGTCAAATTAAAAACTAATTGGTTGGTGGATGGTTTTGAACGAAAAAAAACGAAAAATTTTACTTGCGGCGATGAAGCTTTTTTCGAAAAAAAGCTTTCATCAAACCTCGATGCAGCAAATTGCGGATGTATGCGGTTTGTCAAAAGGCAGTTTATACACACACTTTAAATCAAAGGAAGAATTACTTTCAGATATTTTTGTGTATTACTATCAAATCTTACATGATCAAATTGCGGCTTCGCGGCAGGAATCTGATACGGTTCATGAAGCGTTTGTACGTGAGGTGGCAATCAGAACGCGTCATTATTGTGCCTTTCAAGAGTTTTTTCTCATGCAGGTAAAAGAAATACGCGGTCTTGAAGATCCAACACTGAATCAATTTGTCCGCCGGGAAAATCTTCAGCTGATGCAGCGGACAGAAAAGCGGATCATCGACATGTATGGACCGGATGTAAAACCATATGCCGCTGATTTGACCGCTTCACTAAAAGGAATGATGATTTCGTATTTGCAGGAAATCATCGAAAAGGAATCCCCGTGTGATTTTGATGAACTGGCCCGTTATTTAGTCAGCCAGCTGGATGCGATGGCTGGGAAGGTATTAAATGATAAGCCAATGCCGTTTTTTGAATCGTATTTATTGCAGGGGAAAGAATGTAAACAAGAAGAAGCCGTCCATCCACTCCATATTTTAAAAAAGTTGAAAGAAGCGGTGCAGACAGAAAAAGAAACAGGAATTTTGATGGATTCCGTTATCATTCTTGAACAGGAACTCCTTGAGGTAAAGCCGCGTCATGCCATTTTGGAAGGCATGCTGTTTAATTTGAAAAAAGGCAAAATGACAGTAAAACTGGCGGAAGAACTTGAACAAGCTTTAAAAAAAATGCCGGAAACCATTCATTTATAAAAGAAAGCAGGCTAAACGATGACCAGAAAAAATATACAGCAGTTTCCACTCTTTATTTTAATGATGAATATGTTTATCGTCATGATGGGAATCGGACTCGTGATTCCGATTATGCCGACGATTATTCATGAATTCCAAGCGGATGGAAAAACATTTGGCTTTTTAATTGCGACATTCGCTTTTGCCCAATTTTTATTCTCTCCTCTTGCTGGTGACTTGTCTGATCGATTTGGACGCAAAAATGCCATTGTCTTCGGACTCTTGTTATTTTCCCTTTCGCAATTCCTATTTACTTTTTCGGAGCATCTTTCATTGCTGTACGTATCTCGTTTAATAGGCGGTATTGGCGGAGCGTTTATGATTCCGTCCATGATGGCGTTTGTGGCAGATATTACGACCGTTGAAACACGCGCGAAAGGAATGGGACGGCTCGGTGCAGCCATGTCATTTGGTTTCGTGGTTGGACCAGGTGTCGGCGGCTTTTTGGCGGCTTTTGGTTTGCGCGCTCCTTTTATCATTGCCGGTGTAGTGGCGGCTTTAGCTGTCATTATGTCCATTTTTTGTTTAAAAGAACCGGATAAAGCCCCGGCTGTACAGAAGGCACCGGCTCACCGTGATTCATTGTTTAAACAGATGGCGAGCTCCGTCACGAAGCCGTATTTTATCTTGCTTATTATGATGTTTACACTTTCGTTCGGTTTGGCTAATTACCAATCGACAATCAGTTTATATACAGATATGAAATTTGATTTCAGCCCCTCTGATATTTCGATTTTAATGGTTGTTGGCGGTCTCGCTGGTGTCATCGTGCAGGCTTTTGTACTGGATCGTGTACTCGAACGGTTTGGCGAGGTGCGAGTCATGAATACAATGCTTGTCGTCGCCGCCCTTTCTATGCTCAGTATTTTATGGGCCGCGGGTTTTGTTTCCGTCTTAATTATTTCCGGTGTGTTCTTTACAGCCGCATCGCTTCTTCGTCCGGCCATTAACACGACTGTATCTAAAATGGCAGGCAGTGAGCAAGGGTTTGCCGCTGGAATGAATAATGCGTACATGAGCGTTGGCAATATGGTCGGTCCGGCTCTCGCGGGTACATTGTTTGATGTCAACATGGGCCTTCCGTATATTTTTGGTTCGATTATCATTGGCGTAACATTAATTATCTGCATTAACTGGTCACGGGGACGGAAACGGCAAAACGTCGCCAGTTCTATGCATTAAAAAAGTGCGGCTGCAGCCGCACTTTTTTTTATCCTTTTGCGGCATAATCAACAATGTCATCCGGTGCAGCAGCCTTAAAGTCAGATCCGCTGATCAATGATTCATCGTCATATCCCCATGCTACCCATACAGCCCGCAGTCCGGACTTTTTACTGGCATCGATATCCCTCTGTTCATCCCCAACGTAGAAGGCATCTTCTGATGTATAACTGTATTGCTTTAATAATTTTTTGATTAATTTATCTTTGCTGAAAATGTATTTGGATGAAAGAACGTCATGAATATAATTGATTCCATTTGATTCCAGGCAGTTTTTAATGATGTCGCTTGCATTGGAAGAAATAATAGCAATATGAATGCCGCGGCTGTTCAGTTCATCAAGCATTTGCTTTATGCCGGAAAAAAGAGGGAGGGTTTCTCTGGTCTCACGTACATAGCGGTATAATTTAGGCGCGGCAAACGGAATACTGCGCATCGGGAAGTTTAAATGGCGGCACCGTTCAGGAATGCTCATTTTTTTCAAATCATCCAGTTCATCCAGTGCTACTTTATTGTAGCCTTCTGCTTCTGCAAAATTATTGTATGCCTGTATAAATACTTTGATGGAATCAGAAAGCGTTCCATCAAAATCAAAGATGACACACTTTATCATATATTTCACCCTTTCGAATATGAACAGAGTCATTCGCGTATATTGTTAGTTTATCACTGAAAAGGCCCGTCAAACATGAAAAAGATATTTTTTTTCATAACCTCCTCCTTCTGCTATAATGAGGATGGAAAATTAATTGAGAAGGAATGGACGAAATGATCGTAAAAACAGATGAAGAATTACAGGCATTGAAAAAAATCGGCAAAATTGTTGCCGTTATTCGCGATGAAATGCGCGCCTTCACGAAGCCGGGTGTGACGACGAAAGAAATAGATGAATTTGGCGGCCGTTTGTTTGAGCAGCATGGGGCAATCTCGGGACCAAAAGGTGAATATGATTTCCCGGGCTTTACCTGTATCAGTGTAAATGACGAAGTGGCACATGGAATTCCCGGAAGCCGCGTTATTCAAGAAGGAGATCTTGTGAATATAGATGTCTCCGGTTCCTATGACGGCTACTTTGCTGATACAGGCATTTCGTTTGTCGTCGGAGAAGGAGAACCCATTTTAACGAAATTATGTGAAGCGGCAGAGCAGGCATTTGAACGAGGGCTGTTGAAAATGAAAGCCGGCGCGAAGCAAAATCAAATTGGGAAAGCAGTGGCCAATGAGGCGCGCCGGAATGGATTTACCGTCATCAAAAATTTAACAGGGCACGGTGTCGGCAAATCTCTTCATGAAGCACCGGATCATATTTTAAATTATTTCGATCCTTGGGATAACGCTCTTTTAAAAGAAGGCATGGTCCTTGCGTTTGAACCGTTTGTGTCGGAAAAAGCGGACATGATTAAAGAGGCAGGAGACGGTTGGACGTTCAAAACACCGGATGGAAGCCGGGTAGCCCAAATTGAGCATACAGTGGTCGTAACGAGAGGAGAGCCGATCATTTTAACGAAGTAATCCTCAATAAAATGAAGAAACGCCGCCTGGAAGTCAACACCCCAGCGTGTTTCTTCTTTCATGCGGATTTATGAGAGGCCCTTTGCCTCATTATACGTCTAAAGCCTCCCAACATATTAAAAGCCCCTGCCATGATGAATAACCAGAAAAAAGTATGTTTACTTGATAAATGAAATAGAAAGTGGTATAACTTCATATGCTGGACAGCCCAATTAATTGAAGAATTGCACGAAACAAATCACTTTAAGGGAGAGATCTTCTAAATCGTAACTATTACAATTTACAAATCGGAATGATTACTATATGATAGACTATATATTCATGTTTGGAGGGTATTAATGTGAAAAAATGGGCAGTTATTGCAGCCGGTCTGTCGATGGCACTGGCGGCATGTGGAAATAAAGAGGAGATGGCGACACCGGTACCGGAAGAGAATGGAAAAGGAAAGCTGACTGTTTATACAACGATTTATCCGCTTGAATATTTTACCGAGCGGATTGGCAGTGACACGGTTACTGTAGAAAGTATTATGCCGCCGGGCGCTGATGCGCATACATTTGAACCGACATCGAAAACAATGCTGGACCTGGCGGAAGCCGATTTGTTTTTATATAATGGTTTAAATCTTGAACCGTTTGCAGAAAAAACCGAGGAGACATTAGCAGGAGAAAATGCGGTGATTATCAACGTCGGTGAACGTGTAAATGTGGAGGAAGCTGATCATGAAGGTCATTCACATGAAGAAACCGTAATAGGAGATGAACATGCCCACGAAGGAAAAACGGATGCAGATGGTGAACATGGACACGAAGAAGAAGCATCCGGTGATGGGCACGATCATGGCGGAATAGACCCACACATTTGGATAGATCCAATGCTGGCTGTTCAAATGGCGGCTGTTATTAAAGAGGAGCTTACAGCACTGAATCCGGATGAGGAAACAACGTATAATGAAAACTTCGAGACGCTGAAAGAAGATCTTGAAAAGCTTGATGAACAGTTTCATGCAATGGCTGACAATGCTGATCAAAAAGAAATATTAGTCTCACATGCAGCGTACGGCTATTGGGAAAAATCATATGGGATCGAGCAAATCAGTGTAGCGGGACTGTCACCGACAGATGAGCCGTCACAGAAGGAATTAAAAGAAATTGCGGATACAGCCGCTGAACAGGGCATTCAATACGTTATTTTTGAGCAAAACATTACCCCGAAAGTAGCGGAAATCATTCAAAATGAAATTGGTGCTGAATCGCTCCGTCTGCATAATCTGGCAACATTAACTGATGAAGATGTTAAAAATGGTGCTGACTATTTATCGATTATGGAACAAAATATTGAGACGCTTAAAACAGCGATGACAAAATGATCATAAAAATCCGCTTCCGAATCAGGAAGCGGATTTTTATGATTGGCGTGCGGATGTGGTACGATGGGACAGTGACTGAAGAAAATCAATGACACGTGAAGCCATCCACTGACAAATAACTGCGTACAAAATTGTTCGTAGATCGACGACGATACCTGCTGCAATTAAAATGGTCGTATTTATATAAAACAAGGTGCGGCCAGGCGGCCATCCGCGCCATTTTGACAGGATCAGCGCGAGAATATCCATGCCGCCGGAAGAAGCGCCGCTTTTAAATAAAACGCCGAGTCCGAGCCCAAACAACAGTGCTCCGGCGGGTAAGTCGGTCCAGATGGTGCCGATCGGTGAAACAAAATACGGAGATAAAATATCAATAACAAGTGCGGCAATGGACACGCAATACATCGTGCCAGCTGCTGTTTTGACGCCAAGCCATTTTACTGCCAGAACAATCATAATAGCATTTACACCCCAAATTGTTGCAGCATATGGCGTGTGGAAAAGATGGTGCATCATAATACTGATGCCTGCCGCCCCGCCCGATGAAATCGCATGAGGAAATAAAAATAAGGACATGGCTGACGCCTGCAGAAAGGCTCCAGCCGTCCAGATTAATAGTTTCAAAATACTCACCTCTGTCTGTCATCATACCTTATTTATTATATAGAGAGAAGGGTGTATTTTGACGGTGAAATAGCCGACTGCTAAAATGAAGTAAATACGCTATGGAGATGATGATATTGGACGTATTAGAAATGATCCATGCTCAAAAAGAGTTTTTTGATACCGGAATTACACGAAGCGTCAGCTGGCGAATCGACCGCCTAAAAGAGCTGAAAGCGGCTATTAAGTCCCGTGAAGAAGACATTATAAGCTCTCTTTTTCTCGATTTGCGTAAAAATGAATTTGAGGCCTATACGACCGAAGTGGGTTTTTTATATGAGAGCATCCGCTTTATGATCCAGAACCTGCCAAAATGGGCCGCCGCTGAAAAAGTGAAAACACCAATACATCAAATGCCCGCTGAAAGCATGATATTATCAGAACCTTACGGAGTTACACTGATCATTGGACCCTTTAATTATCCATTCCAGCTAGTGATCGAGCCGCTGATTGGGGCCATTGCTGCTGGTAACACATCCATTGTAAAACCTTCTGAAAGTACGCCCCATACATCCGCTGTGTTAAAAAGTCTGTTGGAAGAAACGTTTGATTCATCTTTTGTCGGCGTACAGGAGGGCGGCAAAGAAACGGTAACAGCGCTTCTTGAAGCTCCCTTTGATTACCTATTTTTCACAGGAAGTGTCCCCACTGCCAAAGTTGTGATGGAAGCTGCAGCAAAACAGCTAATTCCGGTGACTCTGGAACTTGGCGGAAAAAGCCCGGCATTTGTTGACTATTCGGCTGATATAAAAATGGTAGCGAAGCGAATTGCCTGGGGAAAGTTTTCGAATGCCGGACAGACGTGTGTTGCACCTGATTATGTTCTTGTCCATCAAAATGTGAAAGACGTTTTTTTAAAAGAATTGAATCTGGCTGTTTTTGATTTTTATGGGGCCGAACCGCAAAGAAGTCCGGACTATGGCCGGGTTGTGAATAAAAAGCAGTTTGACCGCTTAAGCTCTATTTTGAAAAAAACACATGGACAAATTATTCAAGGCGGAGAAACGGACCGGGAAGATGTATATATTGCCCCGACCATTGTCGAAACAGACTGGGAGGATTCATTAATGGAAGATGAAATTTTTGGTCCGATTCTGCCGGTATTAACCTATTCAGAACTCGATCAAGCGATCAATCGGGTAAAAAAATTACCGAAACCTCTTGCGCTCTATGTTTTTACAAAAGAAAAAGCCATTGAAGAAAAAGTCATTACATCCATTCCGTTTGGAGGCGCCAGTGTAAATGATACACTCGTTCATGTATCCAATCTTCATTTGCCATTTGGCGGTGTCGGCACGTCCGGTATAAATGCCTATCACGGAAAAGCAAGTTTCGATGTCTTCTCTCATAAGAAAAGTATTATGCGGAAAAGTGGTTTACTGCAGTCCAATCTATTATTTCCGCCATACGGCAGCCGCGTGGATCTCGTACGAAAAGTCATCCGTTAAACAGGATTTTTGACGATTAAAGTGGAATGTTTAATGAAAATGAGCGAAATGGAGGAGGAAATGTGCCGATTAGTTTGGAGCGGTTAAAAGTGCCGGATGAATTTGTTTTAACGCAGGAAGAGATCATAGAAGAAGCCGTCCGATATTTAAAGAAAAACGGCTGGACGGCTCGTGTGGAGTCTTCAATTGGCGGCCACGATGTTCAGGCTGGAAAAATGGAATGGACGGCTTATTTAAAATGCAAAGGCTCTAGAAGCAAACGGCAAAAGGAGGGCATGGTGTATGACAATACACAACTCCGTGCGAATGCGGCCGATCAAGTGGAAAAGCTGATGCGTGTACAGGAAGATGCGGACACACCGAGCCTTTTTATTATGGCTTGCCCTGGTCTTGACCGGATAAAATGGATTGTGTCAAAGCTATCAGGGGGATTGGATAAGCTGGATATTATCCGCATGTGGATCTATCCAAACGGTGTCGTAAAATGGGATATTCCGCCTCATCTATTACATGTGGCAAAATCACTGGGAATTGAGAAAATTTGAAAGTTCCGGTTGCACCGAAAAAAAAAAGATGATATAGTAAAGACAGTTGTTCGTTCATTTCAAAAGAGAACTACGTCAAGTGTTTTCGGATTGAAATTGCAGCAAACAGCAAGAATGATTGTGCGCATAAAGCGCGAGGAGGACATAACATGTTAGAAGGTAAAGTAAAATGGTTTAACGCAGAAAAAGGCTTCGGTTTCATCGAAGTTGAAGGACAAGACGATGTATTCGTACATTTCTCAGCTATTCAAGGTGAAGGCTACAAATCACTTGAAGAAGGCCAAAGCGTGACATTCGAAGTGGTTGAAGGACCACGTGGCCCACAAGCTGCTAACGTAGAAAAACACTAATTCTGATTGAAACCATAACAGGTGGAGCGATAGCTTCACCTGTTTTTCGTTGTTTCATTTTTAAAGCTCAACTTGTAAACGCTGTCAATACACTCGGGGGAATTTGTCACAAAAATGCTACAAATCCCCTTTGAAAAAGGGTGTTTTTTTACAAAAAACGAGTACAATAAGTGAAACAAAAGAAAATGAAACAGAACGATCAGGAGGATGAAAATGATATATATTGCAGCAGTCGCGCTGATTGTTGTTGCAGGTGTGTTTTTGGCAAACCGGTATTTAGCCGGACATAAAGTGGAAGAAGGGCTTCTTGTCATTAAATCAGGAGACAAAGAAACCGCTATACCAATGAACGAAATTGTAGAAGTATTTGAAATGGATGAATTCCCTAAAGATCCATCTTTCTTTGAAAAATATATTATTCGGCCATATATTAAAAAAGAGCGTGTTGCAGTATTCACTCGTTCAAATGTATCTTATTTCTTTATGCTGCGCAATACGGACCGGCTTGTAAAATCCGTGAAAGCACAAAACCCGGCTGTCTATATTAAAGCGAAAGTGATTTAAAACGGACAATCGTCCGGTTTTTTTTTTATCAAAAGAATACCGTAATAATATTATGTTAACTTTTAAGTGTTCTTTTTTATTTTAAAGATAACCCAAAAATGACTATTTACAAAGACATGAGAAGCTGTTACGTTATAGTAGTTATGAAGAAAGGGGTTATATAGAATGGTGATCATCTCAGATGAGCAGGCAGAAGCGGTCGTAACCGCTACATCATACTGCTGGAAGAAAAATATAGTCAAAGTGGAAGAAGGCTATTTAAAAAGTACTGGTATGATTACAAATACCCGTATTCCCATTGTTCATATTGACACCGTTGTCTACTCATACAACCCGAAAAAGCCGGCAATTGTACCTGTATTGAAAATTATCGGTAAAGGCGCAGTATTGTGTGAAATGGAAATTTCAGCTGAACATATTGAGCCCGTTCAAGACTGGATATTACGTGTTATGGATCAAACATGACATTGCAGAACCGCCTTTTCACAGGGCGGTTATTTATTTGCAAAAAGAAAGGGAGTCTTTCAATGAAAGGATCTACGCATGCGGCCATCGGAGCTGCCGCAGGTCTCGGTGTATCGATTTGGATTAATGCATCTCCACTTGAAACGGCTGTATTGTCAGGAATTGGTGCAATTTCGGCTCTGGTTCCGGATCTTGATGTGAACGGAAAACTGGCAAACAAAATTACAGTTGAAAAAAAATGGCTGATTTTATTTTTTACCGCTGCCGGGCTGATGCTGGCATTGTACAGTTATTTCATGCTATTCGGTATTAAGCAGATGAGCGGCTTTTTCATCAGCATCGGCCTATTGCTTCTGCCAAGGCTGTTCATTAAGCAGCGTACGATGCTTTTTTTAACAGGGGCAGTTGTTTTATATGCAGGCCGGAGGATTGACGAGCTCTGGATTATATATATGGCTCTTTTTATTATTTTTTCATCACTTGTTTCACATCGCACATGGACGCATTCGATCATTGGCATTGTGTTATTTGGTTTTGTTGCCTCGGAAATCGTAAATACCTACCCCATCCCGGGGCTGTTTGCAACACTGATCATCAGCTATACCTCCCATTTAGCCGCAGATATGAAAATACTCCCTGCTAATAAAAAAGGGGTAAAATGGTTTTATCCATTATGGAAAAAAGAATTTTAAACCCATTTAAATGGGTTTAAAATTATTAATACACTATGTGCAAATTTCAAAATATATTCTTTTAAAAACAGAAATAAAAAAAGAAAAAAGAGGGAATAGAATTAATAGAATAAAAAAAGGAGGTATATCATCGTGTGGAAAGAATTTTTTTCGAGCATTGGATTAGACAGTGTAAAGGTAGATACGGTTATACATGATAAACATGCAGAACCCAGGGACACAATAAAAGGGGAAGTGAGGATTCAGGGCGGCTTGGCGGATGAAATCATTGATAAAATTATTGTGCTTCTTTATTTACAATATGAAGAAGTACATGAAGATAGTGATTTTTCTTGGCATGACAAACATATTGAAGAAGTGACAATCGATGTAAAGAGAAATATTAAATCAGGTGAACAAGATCAGGTTCCATTCACTATTATGATACCCCAAAATGCAGAAAAAACAGATGAAAAGCATAAATGGTATCTTAAGACGACAGTCGTTATTCCTGCGGCAGTGGACCCAACAGATGAAGATGAGATAATGATCGTATAAAAGCAGAAAAATTCTGCTTTTTTTATTTGACAACCAATCACATGTGTTATATATTAGTAACAATTAAAATTATATTGTTGTATAACAGAGGGGAGAAACAATGGAGATGTATAAAAAAGCTTATGAATATTACATGCGGATGTGCGAAAATTATGGAATGGACTGTGTTCCGTTTTATCGATTTATGCATACCTTAACAGAAGATCAAATTCAGCAATACATTCAAACAGCAAACTAATTGAAAGGGCTGATTATGAAGGTGATTTTAAACGAAGAAGATTTCTGAAAACCCCGCCAACTTATAAATAAGTAGACGGGGTTTAACATGTTTATGCGTTTAAATGGCCGGCGCAATAAGTGCGTACGAGTTCGATTTCATCCTCTTCAAGTTCAAAATCAAGAACGCTGTCATTTGCACGATTATGCAAAAATAAACCGGCAATCTTTTGTTCATTTTCTGTAACTGCATAAAGTACGCGAATGTAAAATCCTTCAGGGGAATACAGTTCATCTTCTTCATCCACGGAAGCGTAAAGGTGAAATTCGTAACGCTCTCCTTCTAAAATGCCAAACGGGTCTTCGATTTTTTCGAATTTATGATCGGTAATATTCATGTAATTCCCTCCTGTTTTTATTTGGCCAGCGCAATAATCCACTTTTTCATACGCTTAATGCCTTCTTCAAATTGGGCAGCACCTGCGTATCCGTATGAAAGACGGATCGAGCGCGAAGCCCCTCCTGTATAAATACTGCCTGGATGAAATAAAATGCCTTCATTTACAGCTTCCGCGTATAAATCTTTAATTGAAATATCCATTTTAAAACGCAGCCAGATGAAAAAACCACCGTTCGGAATGCGCCATTCCGCAATATCGGATAAATGACGTTCAAGTGAAGATTGGGCACTTGTTCGGCGCTTCAAAAGTGCTTTACGCACATATTCGAGATGGTGTTCATATAATCCTTCACCCAACCATTCTGCGGCCACACGCTGTGACAGCGAACTTGTTCCATAATCGGCTTGCATTTTCAAATCAGACAGCCGCTCAATAACCGGTTCAGCACCGGCAATCCAGCCAATCCGCAATCCCGGACTGAGCGTTTTGGACAAACTGCCAATATAAAGAACATTTCCGTGCGTGTCCATTGATTTTAATGAAGGCGGCGGCGCAGAGTCCAGCCAGAGTTCACGGTAAATATCATCTTCTATGATGGGAAGACGATGTGCTGCACAAAATGACAGGATCTCTTTTCGGCGTGATTCGCTCATCATCACGCCAGTCGGATTATGAAAGCATGGAATGGTATATAGCGCACCAGGCTGCTCTGTCTTCCATTTTGCCTGCAAATCGGATGTGATAAGCCCCTCTTCATCCATCTCAACTCCCGCAAGTGACATGCCAAGCGATTGAAAGGTATGAATGGAATAAAGGTAAGACGGTTCTTCTAAATAAATGGACGAACCGCGCTCGAGCAGCCCGGATGCAATAAGCTGCAGTCCCTGCATCGCACCGGAAACAATTAAAATGGAAGAAGGCGAAACAGGCGTACCTTGCCTTGTCATATAACCGGCGACTGCTTCACGTAACGGCTCGTAGCCCCCGCGTTCTTCATACCCAAGCGATTGTATTTTCCCGGACAATCGACCAAGTACATCGTTTAAATAGCCGTCTGGAAACACATCTTCCGCCAGTTCCCCTTTGCTTAAGTCGATGATGCCGGATTCAGTTGATTGTAAAGGATGTGTTTCTTTTTGACGGGGCAGTGAAGCGAGAAGAGACCACGTATCATTGGCAACAATCGTGCCTTTTCCCATTACAGCTTCAACGATACCGTCCGTTTTCAGCTGTTCCAGCGCTGCAATAACAGTGCTTCTGTTGACAGAAAATTCATCTGCCAGCACACGCTGGCTCGGAATTTTCGCGCCAGGTGCCCATTTCCCAGCTCTGATTTGTTCTTTAATCCAGTCTGCAACAATATTGGATTTCGTTACTGGTTTCATTTCTCCTCTTTCCAGTGCGCTTGAATAAATTCGTCCCGTCCGGATTGTTTGCGGTCTTGTTCGTATTCCGCTTTATAGTTTTTATAAAAATCCTGATGATATGTCTCAGCCGGATAAAACGGGAAAGCGGGCAAAATCGGTGTGACGATGGGTTTCATAAACTTGCCGCTCGCAGCCAGCTGCTGCTTAGACTGTTCCGCTGCTTTTTTTTGCTGATCATTTGCATAAAAAATAGCAGCACGGTACGAATCCCCCCGGTCTTGAAATTGCCCTTCGTCATCGGTTGGATCAATTTGCTGCCAAAAAATTTCTAACAGCTGCTCATAGGAGAATAGATCGGAATCATACGTGATTTCGACTGCTTCCATATGTCCGGTTCCACCGCTTTTTACTTGCTCATATGTCGGGTTTTCGACATGGCCGCCTGTATAGCCGGAGACGACCGATTCAATTCCGTCCCACTGATCAAATGGCTTCACCATACACCAAAAGCATCCGCCCGCAAAAATGGCTTTTTGTTTGTTCATAGCTGAACTTCCTTTCTCCCCAAAATCGCTGACCGTTTTGTAAAGTCATCATTTTGATAATACGCATGTTTTACTAATATATTAGGTCCGAGACAACGGACAGACGGGCAGTGGCATCCTGTTTCCTTTGCCAGCTGGGATGCTGTCCACGTTTCATACGCCTCCTGAAATGAATTTGTTTGAATATTGCCAAGCGAAGGAGCATCGGCAAAGTCTGTTACGATAATATCTCCCGAGAAAATATTTACATTTAAACGTGACCGGCCATCAGGATCATTCCGCACTGTGACAAGCGGTTCTTTTTGTAAACGATACACAAGGCCACGGTCACGTTCATCTTCGCTGCAGGCAAAGAACGGAAGCGTCCCGAACAGCATCCACACGTTCGGATCTCTTACATCGAGCAAATGATGGATGGCTGTGCGCATGTCATCCAGTGACAGCGACTCTAATGCACTTGCAAAGTCACTCGGATACATGGGGTGAACTTCATGACGTGTACACTTCATCTCTGTCACAATTTGCCGGTGAATTTTTTCAAGATACGGCAGCGTCCGTTTATTAAGCATCGTTTCCGCTGAAACCATCACTCCTGCATCTGCGAGAATTCGGCTGTTTTCAATCATACGTGTAAATAGCTGTTCACGTTGTTTATATGATGGTTTTCGCTCCATGTTGGCGAATCCCGCTTCCACAAACTCATCAACTGTTCCCCAGTTATGCGATATATGAAGAACATCCAGATAGGGAACAATGTGTTCATACCGCTCTGCATCAATCGTCAAATTCGAATTCATTTGCGTGTACACACCGCGTTCGTGCGCGTAGCGAAGAAGCGGTAATACATAGTTTTGCACGGATTTTTTAGACAGCATCGGCTCTCCGCCTGTAATACTTAATGACCGGAGTTCGGGAATTTCATCGAGTTTTGATAAGAGTAAAGATAAAGGCAATGCAATCGGATCTTTCGTTTGCAATGTATACCCAACCGCACAATGCTCACAGCGCATATTGCATAATGTGGTGGTTGTCAATTCAATATTTGAGAGACGCATGGACCCAGTTTCATCAATATCCATATAGGTTTCCCATGGATCGAACGCGGGCGTAATCATTCTTTTCATTCGTACAACACCTCTTTTTCTTTCAACCTCCTATTATACCTGTTTTTCATGCAAATGAAAAAGAATGTGAAGCAAACAAATTTTAACAGTGCATGTCAATCGATTTTCAAGGAAAAAGCCACTTAAAGAAGCTGGTCAGTTTGAGATGAAAAAAGTGGTTATAGAATAACGTTTTCTTGGAAATAAACGATTTATAGGCTATTTCATTTCTTTCGTAAAAGGGAAGCGGAGAGACGAATTATATCAATGGATATATGTGAAAACGAGGAGGCAGTGTAATGTACAACATTGGTGATTGGGTTTACGCCGTATCCGATCAAATACTGGTCATTGGATATGTTGAGAATGTGTCAATTTCAAGGGACCTGATATTTATTACGAAGGTAGCCAATTATGTAAAAGGTCAGCCGGTGTGGATGACCCCCGCAAGGAAAACATGTCCTTTAAACAGCGTTTCACAGATGGATTTGACACTTGAAAAAGAGGACTGGGACGGGTTAATCGATTTGTCCATTTTCATGGAAGATAAAGAGTGGTTTGAGCAACTGACCGAAAGAATGCTGCTTGATGCGTAGAAAAGAGGAGGTGCTGTCCACTTTTTAGTGAATGGTCAAGAAAAATCCATCCGTTTGAGGGATGGATGTCAACAATTTAGCTTAACGACCCCGCAGATCCTGTTGTGCCATTCGTATTAAACGTTTTGTGATTTCTCCGCCGGTTGAACCGTTGGTGCGTGCAGTCGTGTCCGGCCCTAAAGTGACGCCGAATTCGTTTGCAATTTCATATTTGAATTGCTCCAGAACCCGTTCTGCACCAGGGACGACAAGTGGATTTCGATTACCTCGATTGCTGGACATTTTTTTCACCACCTCTTTTGTTTGCTATTACTATTCGCAGCCGGAAAAGGAATCATTCAAAAAGGGCGGTAGCAAATGTTATGTATCTTGGTGAAAATACACTTGCGGGGGAACGTATTCATAAAATTCCTTATTTTGTTATTGAAAATCTGCATGACTTTTATTCAATTGGAAATGCATATTTATATTCTGATCTATACAACAAATGATACTGAAAAAAGGGAATTTATGAAAAAATAACTCATCCAATTGTTTATGACGTATTGCCCTAAAAACTGTGTGTTATTCACTGGATAGGAGGGAAAACAGTTCATTTGCGCTGTTTTTAATCATATTGCTTTTCAATAATGGAAAAAACCAGTATGATTTGATGTATCAACACATGAGGGGGAATTACATAATGAATAAAGTAACAGGTTTTATGGGCGCGGCGCTTCTTGCCGGCGGCATCCTGGCCGGCTGTTCAGCGGATTCAGAAAACCCGGCTCCAGAAGAAAATACAACAGACGAAGCAGTTACACCTGCAGAAACGGATCAAGCAGCCGAAGATACATCGAAAGCGACTGAAAACGCGTCCGAAGATATTCAGAAAAAGGCAAGTGATACGGTGGATACTGTCGAAGAGGAAGCTGCTGATCTTGGTGCTGCAGTGGAAGAAGGATCATCAAATGTTCAGGAAAGCGTCGACAATGTAATTGAAGCGGATGGTCAGGAAGCAACCGGTACATTTAATGGCCTTGTTGATCCTCATACCGTCGAAATTGAGGTGGACGGCGTACCGGCTTCTTATCAAGTTGATCCAGAAGGGGATATTATGCCGCGCTTTGAACAATTAACAGCAGGCGACAGCGTGACGTTCGTCTTTGTAGAAAATGGAGAACAGCTCGTGATTAAAGAATTGAAATAATAAAAAAGCACATCTTGAAAAGATGTGCTTTTTCGTTTAAAAGAAGGCACAAGGGGGTGGGATCTTAGGGGGGGAGAGAATGAACACCTCAGGAATGCTGCGAGGCTATTTAGCAAAAGTAATGGATCAGGAAAGTTTCTTTTTCCATGTTATTAACTGTATGGAAAAACAGCTTGTTGATTGGGGAAGTGATCCTCTGCTGCTGTTTAACTGGGAAAAGAAAGAAAAAAATGTCTCAGGGTCATTTATAATCGATGGCTTTTTGTATGAATTTTCTTTGGGAAAAGAACAGTTGAAATTACTTCAGCAGCGGTCGCCGTATGCTGTTGACCGTATGATCTGGGAAGAATTGATCTCAAACGGGTTTGTTTTAAAAGAAAGCAGCTATATTGATAAAGCATTCATGTAAAAAGCGCCAGGGTGATTCCTGGCACTTTTTGTTATTTTCGAATTTGACCATTTCCGCGAACGAGCGATTTTACGGTCGTAATCGCTTTTAAACCCATTGGTCCGCGTGCATGAAGTTTTTGCGTGCTGATGCCGATTTCGGCGCCGTAGCCGAATTGCTCACCGTCTGTAAATCTTGTCGAAGCATTCCGGTATAAAACAGCGGCATCAATCCCGCGGAAAAATAAGTCCGCACTGTCTTCGTTTTCGGTGACGATTGCTTCTGAATGTTTCGTGCCATATTGATTTATGTGTAAAACAGCTTCCTGCGTCGTCTCGACTGTTTTGGCAGAAAGCGTCATCGCCAAAAATTCCTGTCCCCAGTCTTCTTCAGATGCCGGTTTGACAAAATCGTAATTTTGGGCCAATGTTTGATCCCCGCGCACTTCCACATTTGCCTGCTTCAACGTGTTAAACAATTCATCCTGATAAGGCCAGTTTTTGTGCACAAGCAGACTTTCTGCCGCATTGCAAACAGATGGACGGTGTGTCTTGGCATTTAGGGCGATGTCAATTGCCATATCCTTTTGCGCCGATTCATCAATATACACGTGGCAGTTTCCGACACCCGTTTCCAGAACCGGAACAGTTGCCTGATTAATAACAGATTGAATCAAGCCCGCTCCGCCGCGAGGAATGAGTACATCAAGATACTCATTTAACTTAAACATTTCGCCCGCTGTTTCACGGCTTGTATCTTCTAACAATTGAAGTGCATCTGCTGGAAGAGGTGATGATTCAAGCGCCTGTTTCATAACGGAAACGAGGGCTTTGTTTGAATGAAGAGCGGATGTACTTCCCCTTAAAAGAACCGCGTTGCCTGCTTTTAGACACAATGTCGCGGCATCTACTGTTACATTCGGCCGCGCTTCATACACCATACCGACAACGCCAAGCGGAACGCGAATCGTTTCAATTTCAAGGCCATGTTCTGTTGTCCATGATTCAACTGTTTCACCAACCGGATCGGCAAGCTCTGTCAATTGGCGGACGGCACCGGCAATTTTGGCAAGGCGATCTTCCGTTAATTGGAGACGGTCAAGAAGGGAGTCTGTGAAACCCGCTTCACGTCCACAAGCCATATCTTTTTCATTTTCAGCTAAAATGAATACTTTTTTTTCCATTAAAGCATCTGCAATCATTGATAATGCTGTATTTTTTTCTTCGGTTGTTTTCATTGCCATTTCATAGGAAGCTTGCTTTAATAATGATGCTTTTTGTAATAATTCACTCATTTTTTTCACTCCTATTGTTCGTTTTTCAACGTGACCCAGTTGTCACGATGAATGACTTCTGCACGTTCATTAATTGAATATGCTTTCGTCTCTGTACTTGGAAGACCTTTTATTTTTTCAAGATCGACCGATGAATAAAACACTTGGCCGCGGCCGAGCAAAACACCAGCTTCATTTAACACATCCACTACATCGAGTGCGTCAAACAAGCCATCTACCGCTTTTACACCAGCCGGAAGTAAACTTTTCCCGCTTTTCACCACCGCTTTTTCCGCCCCGGAATCAACTGTAATGGAACCGGCCGGCTTTGCGTGATGGGCAAGCCACTGCTTTTTCCGCTGCATATGCGGCTGCATCGGCGATCCAATATAGGTTCCGTCTCCTTTTCCCTCTATAATATCGAGCAATTTTCGCTCTCCTGTACCGTTGCCGATAAACACCGAGACACCGAGCGACTGTGCTTTATCGGCAGCAAGCAGCTTTGATTTCATGCCGCCAGTACCGACGGCTGAACCGCTGCCCCCTGCCATTGACAACAGTTCTTCTGTTACAGCCGGTACGAAATTAAACCGCTTCGCCTCGGGATTCGTTTTCGGATTGCTGTCGTACAAACCATTAATATCCGTTAAAATGACTAACGCATCTGCCTGCAAAAACCCGCTTACAAGGGCGGATAGCATATCGTTGTCGCCGTACGTCAATTCTTCAATCGAAATGGAATCATTTTCATTAATGATCGGCACAGCACCACGGTTTAACAGTTCCGTCATTGCTGTATAAAAATTTTGAAACCGGCCCTTTGAATAAAAATCTCCTTTTGTCAGCAGCATTTGAGCGGCGGTCAGGCCTTTTGGCGATAAGTGAGAGATATACCGCTGAATTAATAAGCTCTGACCCACGGCAGCCGATGCCTGACGGGCTGCCATGAGCTTCGGCCGGGATGCGTAGCCGAGAGACTTAAAACCGGCTGCCACAGCACCTGACGATACTACAATCACTTCATGTCCCTGTTCTTTAACCGCCGCAATTGCGGCGGTATGATCAGCAATTTTTTCTTCTACAATATTTCCATGGTCGTCCGTTAACGAGCTGCTGCCAATTTTGACGACAATGCGCTGTTTTTTCATGTTGTATCATTCCTTTTCAATAAAAAAAGCACACCTCGCCATCCAACAAAGGACGGGGTATGCTTTCCGTGGTACCACCTTTTTTGACGCTGAATTGCGCCCACTTAATATCCATAACGCGGATGTGACGGCTTATGTTTTCATAAGCAATGTGTGTACAGGGCAGGTTCAATGGTGTTTTCCGCAGGAGTCTTTCAGCCGGTGAACTCCTTCTCTACTCCGGATACGGGCCATTTACTAGTCCCATCATTATTAGCTCTATTCTTCTTTATTATCGTATATTCTGACTATTTGTCAAGCTAATCAGGACTTTGAAGGCTCTTTTTCACTCATTGGTTATATGTGCCGAATCCTAAAGCGATTAACATATTTTCAATGGAAACTGAATGGGAACAGGTAAACATAGTATGTGAAGCGTCAAACACTATCGGCACGAATCGAGCGAACGATATCCAGAAAATGCTTCAATATCCGGGCTGTCAACCCCCAAATAATTCGGTCTTCATAAAAATAAAAATATTCTTCCATTGACTTTGTCTGCCAGCTGTAGTCTTTTCCGCGGGCAATTAAATGAAAAGGAAAATCTTCTTCCGGTTCCGGCCGCAGCTGGATGTAGTGAAGAGCAGGTTCCGTGTTCAGTAAATAATCGAGAGGCACGGTAAAAATTTCATGCACTTCATCTTTGTTTAGCTTGATTTCTTTCAAGTCGATCAGGCCGGCATAGCTGTATATAATCGTACCAAACGGGGACAGCATATAATCAAGCGGGAATAACACACGTATATCCTCTTCCGCAATGCCTAGTTCTTCATGTGTTTCCCTGACAGCCGCATGATCGGGTCCTTTATCTTCTGGATCAATTTTTCCCCCGGGAAAACAAATTTCTCCTGGCTGCCGGCGCATGTTAAGTGATCGGACTTCAAATAATACGTGCAGACCTTCATCTTTTTGAACAAGCGGCAAAAGCAAGGAGAATTTTGCAAAATTTTCACCGCCGAGAATATCCGGTGTCCGGTTCTCGAAAATCGTTTTCAATTCATTAATATTCATAAAGGCAACCCCAGCTCATTTTCTTCTATTATAAAGGAAATGAAAGTGATAGTGAAAAAAATTGATTTAATGGTGTAAAAATATTCGAAAAAATTGTAAAATGAATTGAGTACATACATCAGCAAAATGCTGACGAATTTTTTAAAATGAGGAGTCCTGAAAGATGACAGAACAAATTACCGTACAATTAGCTGAGACGAGACGAGAAAAACCGGATCAATCGAACCTCGGGTTTGGCCGTATTTTTACCGATCATATGTTTATGATGGATTATACGGAAGGGACAGGATGGCATGATGCACGTATTGTCCCATATCAGCCTCTCACACTTGAACCGTCGGCTATGGTGTTCCATTACGGACAAACGGTGTTTGAAGGTATGAAAGCCTATTTGACAAAAGAAGGACGGGTCTTTTTATTTCGTCCTGAAAAAAATATGGTGCGTTTGAACCGTTCAAATGAGCGTCTTTGTATCCCGCAAATTGATGGGGACTTTGTGATCGAAGGATTAAAAAAGCTGATTGCGGTGGATCAGGAATGGATTCCGACAGCGGAAGGCACATCCCTTTATATTCGTCCATTTATTATTGCGACAGAGCCATTTTTAGGCGTAGCCCCAGCGAAAAACTACAAGTTTATGATCATTATGTCGCCGGTGGGTCTCTATTATAAAGAAGGTATTGCACCGGTTAAGATTTTAGTAGAAAACGACTATGTCCGCGCGGTACAAGGCGGTACAGGGGAAGCGAAAACAGGCGGTAACTACGCTGCAAGCCTGAAAGCACAAGAACTGGCCAGCGGCAAAGAATATTCACAAGTTCTTTGGCTCGACGGTGTTGAAAAGAAATACATTGAAGAAGTCGGCAGCATGAATGTGTTCTTTAAAATTGATGGTGAAGTGGTGACCCCTGCACTTAACGGCAGCATCCTGCATGGGGTTACGCGTGATTCCGTCATCCAATTATTAAAACACTGGAATGTACCTGTATCAGAACGACGCCTGTCCATGGAAGAGATTGCTCAGGCTTACCGTGACGGCAAACTCGAAGAAGCATTTGGTACCGGAACAGCTGCCGTTATTTCACCAATCGGAGAGTTTCTCTGGGGAGAAGAGAAGATGGTGTTGAACAACGGGAAAACAGGCGAGTTGTCAAAGAAAATTTATGACTCCATTACAGGTATTCAAAAAGGGGCATTGGAAGATCCGTTTGGCTGGATAACGGAAGTGCCGATTTCAGAATCAAAATAAGTTTCTTAAGACGGACTGCTTGCGGGCGGTTCGTCTATTTTTCAAAAAAGAGGTGCATTGAATTGGGAACGGTTTCATTAGGTTTTGACATCGCAATGGTTGATCTTCACGACTCCGGCTTTACGAAACGAACAGGTTCATACATATTTCACGAATCGAAAAAAGCAATTATCGAAACAAGTGCCAGTCCATCTATTCCTTATTTGCTGGAAGGGTTAAAGGAGCTTGATATCAGCCCGAAGGAAATTGAATATATCATTGTCACGCATATTCATCTCGATCATTCCGGCGGTGCAGGATTATTTTTAACATCATGTCCGAATGCCAAAATTATCGTTCATCCGAAAGGAGCTCGTCATTTAGCCGATCCATCACGGTTAATTGCCAGCGCAAAAACGGTTTATGGTGAGCGATTTGATGAGCTGTTTGATCCGATATTGCCTGTACCGGCCGAACGGATAATTGAAATGGAAGACGGTGGTACGCTGGATCTGGGGGGACGCTCGTTAACGTTTATCCACACACCTGGACATGCAAATCATCATTTTTCCATTTATGATAAAAAATCAAACGGCGTATTTACCGGAGATACAGCCGGCATCCGCTATGCACAGCTCGTGGATGAAGGAGAAGACTTTTATTTACCGACGACGTCACCGAACCAATTTAATCCGGACGAAATGAAAAAATCGATCGAAACCATAATGGCTTATCAGCCTGACCGGATTTATTTTGGACACTACGGAATGACTGAAAATCCGAAACAGGCCATTCAGATGGTATTGGAATGGCTTGATTTATTTATAGAAACGGCACAAGAATGTCAATCGGTTAATGAACTTTCTGAAAAGCTCGCGGGAAAAATAAAACAATATTTGTCCTCCAAAGGAGTTCCGGAATCGCATCCAGTGTATGAGATCATCAAAGTGGATATGCCTGTCTGCGCGCAGGGAATCATGCTTTATCTGCAAAAATAACACCCGATTTGGGTGTTATTTTATTTTGCATCGAGATGGGTAACGATGTGTCTTTTATAATTTCGATGCGCGAGAGAGCGAATCTCAAGCATCATTAAAAACGAACATTTTTTAAATGGTCGTGCATCCGGTCTTCTTGAATTCTCTCTAAATATAAATTCGTGATGGAGATATCAGCATGTCCGGCCAAATCCTTTACAACCGCGAGTGGAACATCCTGTTCAAGAAGTGATGTCACAAAAGTATGGCGGAACCAGTGGGGACTGACAGCGGAATCGCTGCCTGCAAGTGAAACAGCTTCTTTTACAATTTTGTATAGCGCGGCATACGAAAGCCTTTTTTTATCAGCACCTGGATCCAGTTTATTATATATTGAATAAATTTGAATCCAGACAGACAGACGAGCTGAAAAAAAGCGTGTATTAAAGCCGAATTCAAGAAAGCGGCGAAAAAACTCCAGTTTGCGAACGGCACTCTTCGGTTTATACGATTGAATTATAAAGCGGTTGTATGTTTTAACTTCAGGAAAACCAATATCCCGAAAAGTGAGAGAGTGCGCATCAAGAAACGAAAGAAACGTTTTCGCGTCGCTGCGGTATGCTTTTATCGTATGAGGAGAAAAAGTTCGATTATCTTTTAAAATACCGACCGCAAAAAAATACTCTAAAAATTCTTCGTCCGAACAATGTTCAAGCGTTAAATTGCGGTTGTCATCTAATACATGCTTTCTTGACTGGAGCCGCTCTAAAAACGCCGCCTGCGACCCCCAAATAGAAAGTTGATTCATGGAATCTCTCCTTAACGATAATATTATTATGTATAGTGAAGATAATTTATCCTTATCTGGACATAAAAATAGAAACCCTTATTTATCAAGGGTTTCTATCATTTTTTATCGTTATTTTTTGTTTCAGGTGACCAAAAGGGGACCGAAGTATAAAAAACATTAAAAGATGCTCGTTAATTTTGTAACAGCTTCCTGCTCGTTTTCCTTCGTTAAATGCGAGTATGTGTCCATGGTCAATGTAATCGTGCTGTGACCCAGTCGTTCTTGAATAACTTTGATATTCACGCCGTTCGATAATAAAAGGGAAGCGTGAGTGTGGCGCAGATCATGGAATCGAATTCGCTTTAGGCCATGTTTCTCCGTAAACTCTATAAAGTATTTCAAAAAAGTCTGTGGAAGGTGCGGATATCCGTCTGGGCGGCAAAAGATTAAATCCATTCCTTCGATGCCTCTCCATTCGGAACCATAGGCCATTCGAGTTTTCTTCACTTCATTGATGTATTTACGTAATTCTTTCATGTAATCATCCGGCATAGGGATGATACGTGTTTTCTTGTTTTTCGGATCGCCCAGGTAATAAATATCTTTTTTTGTGTCATGAACCAGCGTATGCTTCACTGTAATGGTATTGTCCGCAAAATTCACGTTTTCCATCGTCAAGCCTAAAATTTCTCCAAGGCGCATACCGGAAAGGACAGCCATTTTTATAGCCATTCGATGCTTCGGCATGGCGTCTTCCAGAATCTCAAATAGTCGCTTTACCTCATTTACATCGTAAAACAGCATTTCTTTCTTTTGTTGCTTTTTCTTTTTGACTGTCTTTGCCACATTCTCCGGCATTAGGTCCCACTCAACCATTTTTTGCAGCATCAGCCGGTTTACCCGCATCTTATAATCGGCAGACTTCACATCATCTTCTGTTAAATGGTTCATAAATTCGACAATATGGAATTTCTTTAAGTCCTTTAGCTTCATTTCTCCGAAAAAGTCTAATGCCGCCTGGATATTTTGCTGATATGCCTTTTGTGATTGAAAAGAGAGGTGTGACACATGATTTTCAAGCCACAATGCAACAGCTTCCCTATATTTAAGATTATTCGTATCAATCGGGCTGCTGGTCGCTACTTCAATCTCAAACTCAGTGATTGCCTTCTTAACAGCACGAGCGGAAAGTGTTTTGAGAGAAACAGTCTTTTTGCGCCGGATCCGTTTGCCGCGCTCATCATAACCTAACTCAACGGTTATCTTTATGCGGGGAAGCTCTGTCTTGTCGTCCGGGTTTTTCTTATCTAAAACAATATAACTCGACATAAGGCACGCTCCTTTCTTTTTGAGTAAAGATTCTTGTTAATTCTATTTTACCTTATTCCGATGGAAAATCCGTCATAAATCCAAATGTTCCAGACTGGTCAAAAGCAGCGTTCTTTGACCTCATTTTAAGCTTTTATGAAAATCGAGTAGTATTCAATCAGCTGACAAATACAAAAAGGTTTTTTCAACGTCCTTAATGTAAAAGGGAGCATACACGATCACTTACAGAAAAAAGATGACTCTTCCTAAAAGAAGGAAGAGGACTTTTCGTACATGGCGCCCATCATTTGAATCTCCCAGAGAGCAAGACGCTCCTCAGCGAAAGCATGCTCCACGTTAAATAGCTTTGCAGCTTTATTGATAGCCAACCGTCTATCAAAAGGCAGATCTGCTTTTTCAAGCATAAAAGTCGGTATACAAAAATGAAGGGCAAAAGTATTTGCCTGCCACTCTTGCAGCTGAACAAAAGGGAAGGGCAGCTCGGTTTGATTGCCTGAGTGTCTTAATAGATGACAAACCTCATGAGCAAATTCCTGCCATTGTTCAGCTTTTGACAAATTTTCATTAAGTCTAATCATCATAATGCCATCAAGCTCAGCGCACTTGCTTTTCTTATGACTATACCCCACCTCTATATTGAGCCTCCTGGCAATTAGTTCTATATCTAGCTGCTCTGGAGAAGTAATCGAAATTTTTGTGTACAAATTCTCAATAAAGTTTTCAAGATGGGATTTCACATAGGTCATAAGGGACGCCTCTTTTCCAATTTACAATTATAGGAACATACGTTTTGATTAGTATATAACAAAACATACCATGGAGAAAAGAGGTAAGCGCGAAAATTGTCGCAAAGTTAGATAATTTATCTCAAAAGAGATACATTGAATAGATTTATGTAAACTATTGTTATTCATTAAGAAAATAGTACCAATTTTATGATAAAATGAAAAAGATTTCAGATTAATACTTCAAATTTAAAATTAATATTAAAGCTTTTTAGAGTAAGGAGTTGGAAAAGTTGAGCACGGAATTTTCAGCTAATGCTCAAGCGTTAGGCTATCTATATCAAGTTCGCTATGCATTATTAATGTTGCTAAAGTCTAATCCTGATTCGCTAATATCAATTGAACGTTTTGACGATGTGGCATTTGAAAAAGATGGTTCCCCCATAGAACTCATTCAGACAAAACATCATTTAAGTAATGAATCTTCATTAAGTAATAGCAGTAGTGATCTGTGGAAAACTCTCCGAGTCTGGTGTACAGCTTTTTTGAATGATGAATCAAAATTCGAAGATGTAAAATACATGTTAATTACTACAAATAGAGCTGCGGATGATTCAGCTGCTAGCAAATTATATCCAAGTCAAACTAATAAAAGAGATATCCATGAAGCAATGAAAATTTTAGATGGAATTGCCGAGAAATCCGAAAACAAGGGTAATAAGAAAGCTTACGATACATATCTTTCTTTAAGCGATTCCCAAAGAAAAAAATTATTGAGTAAAGTATTTATTTTAGATAATTCCCCTTCAATTTTAGATACAAAAGATTTTATTTTAAGAGAGCTAATATATGCTGCGAGACCACAATTTGTGAAAGCGGTATACGAACGTTTAGAAGGGTTTTGGTTTAATAAAGCAATTGAGCATTTGTCTTTAGATGGCTTGTCATCAATTTCACATATTGAAGTTAGAGAATTTATACACGACCTTCAAGAGCAATTTCAACAAGACAATTTACCAATGGATTTTATGAACATAAAAACATATGAAGGACACGAATTGCAAGATGAGGAAAAAGTTTTTATTGAGCAATTAAAATTAATAACTGTTCGGCAACCTAGAATTAATAAAGCAATCAGTGATTATTACAAAGCATACGAGCAAAGATCTAGATGGATAAGGGACGAACTCATTTTAGTTAATGAACTTGAGAATTATGAAGACAGGCTTATTGACGAATGGGAGAGAAGGTTCGAAACAATGCTTGAAGATTTAGGAGAGGAATCTGCTGAAGAAGTATTACAAAAAGAAGGAAGGGCATTATTTAATTGGATTGATCAGCAGGCTGAAATTCCAATTCGTCCTAAATGTACAGCGCCATATATATTAAGGGGAAGTTATCATATGTTATCAAATAAACTTCAAGTAGGATGGCATAGTATGTATATAGAACGTTTACAGGATTTATATAAAAAATATACAGGAGGTAGAAATGAAACCGTGGGATGAAAGGCCAGAAGAAATTGCGAATTTACTAAACCCTGCTTTCTGTAGTGAAATAATCAGACGTTGTTTAAAAAAATACAATCAAGTCGCCGACAAACCTTTTGACTACTCACTATTATTTCTAATTCTTCCTATAGTGCTCCATGCACCTACTCGCGAACAAATTAATACTAGAATGCGCAAACCAATGCACGTTTGGCTGGAGCAAAATCAGTATTTGAGAATTGAATTTGGAAAACGTGCCAAAGCATTAGTTCCAGTTACTAAAGAGAGTATTTCCTTTTTGTTACAGAATAAAGCGCTGTTAATAGATGATGAAGGAAAGATACTTTTAAAAAAATATAAAAAAAGAAAAATATCTGGACATGAACAAGGAGAAATAGCGGATATTTTTAAGAAAAGTGAGTTTGTTGGGCAATGGTTTGCCAGCGCAGGCACCCCAACAACCATTTATATGATGTGGGGAGTGAAACCATAAATTGCAAATTATCGAGATAGTACTATATAGTAAAAAGGGTCAAAAAAGAACCTTGAAATTTGAAGTTGGTAGAACCAATATCATTACAGGTGGATCAGGTACAGGGAAGTCAGCTCTTATTGATATTATTGAGTATTGCTTGGGTAGGGATACTTGTATGGTTCCAGAGGGAATTATTCGAGAAACAGTATCTTGGTATGGATTAAGAATAAAATATTCACAAGGCGAGATGTTTATAGCTAGGGAAAACCCTGATTTAGGCCGAGCGTCTACAAATTCCGCCTACATCGAAGAAGGAGAATTAGTTCAAAGTCCTCTTCACGCTCCTGAGGCTAATACTACTAATGAAGCATTAGTAGATACATTATCTCGGAAAATAGGTATATCACCAAATTTACATACCCCTTTACAGGGACAAACAAGACCGCCTTTGGAAGCTAATATCAAACATGCACTCTTTTATTGCCTGCAACAACAAGATGAAATTGCTAGCAAGCGGACTTTGTTCCATCGACAGTCAGAAGAATTTATAGGTTTTGCACAAAAAGATACTTTGCCGTATTTTTTAGGAGCTGTACAGGAAGATAGATTAGCCATTGAACAAAATTTAACTAGAAGTAAAAGAGAATTAAAAAAAGCAGAAAGAGCGCTAAAAGAAGTTCAATTAATTAGAGGAGAAGGTGTTACCCAGGCAGTAAGTCTTTTAGCAGAAGCGAATGAAGTTGGATTAACTAATTTGCAGACATATCCATCTGAATTAGAAGCACAAATAGCAATCTTGGAAAAGACAATAAACTGGATTCCTGGTGAAGTTAATTTTCCTGAAGTAGACAAATTAACACAGTTGCAGCTTAAACTACAAGACTTAAAAGACAATTTCAACAATAAATCTGAGGAAATCCGCGCAGCCAAAACGTTTACTAGTGAAGCGGAAGGGTATGCTAAAGAAATTCAGCAACAGGAATTTAGACTTGAGTCGATTAACTTGTTCAATAATATTCAAACTGACGTAGAATTGTGTCCGCTATGTTCGAATAAACTTGATACCCCTATTCCAAGTATTAGTGCCATTAATAATTCTTTGAGTAGGGTGAAAAAGAATTTAGAAGCTACTATTAGAGAAAGACCTAGACTCCGTGAATATATTGAAAAGAAAGAAGAAGAAAAACAAAAAATATTAGATGAAATAAATCAAATAAACAAAATAATCGATGGAATATATAATGAAGGACAAGCTGCAAGGGAATTAAGGGACCTAAATGTAAGAAGAAGCAGAGTTATTGGGCGTATTAGTTTATGGCTAGAAAGCGTTAATTTGAATGAAGATTATTCTGATTTAGAGCAAGCAGTTGAAGAATTGAAAGAAAAAGTAAGCAACCTAGAGAGTCAACTGGATAATGAAGAAAAAGAATTAAGGATCCAATCCATTTTAAATCGTATCGGTTTTCAAATGACCGAGTGGGCTAATAACTTTGATATAGAGCACAGTGGAAACCCTGTTCGTTTAGATATTTCCAAGTTGACGGTAGTAATAGATAAAGTAGACAGAGCAATTCCTCTCTACAGAATTGGGAGTGGGGAAAACTGGGTGGCATACCATTTGATCGCACACCTAGCATTACACAAATATTTTACTAAACAAAACAGACCTGTTCCAAGATTTTTATTTTTAGATCAGCCCACACAGGTATATTATCCAAGAGAAAAAGATGAAAAATTGCTGGGATCAATTGAATTTTTAAAAGATGAGGATAGAGAAGCCGTAAAGAAAATGTTTGACTTAATATTCGAAGTTGTAAAAGAGTTAGAACCAAATTTCCAAGTTATAATTACTGATCACGCTGACTTAAAAGATGAGTCTTTTCAAGAACATGTAACTGAGCGTTGGAGAGATGGAAAGGCATTAATTCCAGATAGCTGGATTGAAGGAACGGAAGATATAAAAACAAAAAATGCAAAAAAATCCGGTGAAAAACATTGAGGCATAGTAAATCAGGTCATAAAGAACTATATGTGAATAGTTGATCTTTTCTTTCAACCTATTATTCATTTATACAATGGTTTCTTATACACTCTTTTATTAATTCGAATAGTGAGTACAAATATTATTTAAACATTCCATGATTGATAAATTAATAAGGATGGGTTGTATGACAGAGAGTATTGAAAATAAAAAAAAACAAATAATAAATCTGATTAATAATGAAAATTCTTGTATCGTGTATGATACAAATATTTATTTAAATCTATATGAATATTCACCAGAAACAGCAGAGTTTTTTGCAAAACTAACTAATCATATTAGTAATAAATTAATTCTTCCAAGTACTGTGAAAAGGGAGTTCGATAATAACCACGGAGCCTCGATAAATAGGCAACAAAATAAGTTTAAAAATGCGGTTTCTAACTTAACTCAACCAGTTGATCAGATGAAAAGTAAGTTACAGAAACAATTTGATATTTTGGATTCTTTTAAATTTCCTCGTATTGATGAATTAAGACAAGATATTATTAATGAAATTGAACGTCTTGAAAACATTTTTGGGGACTATGTGTCAGAACATGGAAACTTTGAAGAATTGAATAAGAATTTTTTGAACAAAGATATGATAAAACAGCTAGTTGATAAACTAGTTATTAATAATAAGCTTTTGGAGGCTTTCACACTTGATGAAATATACTTGCTATGTGCGGAAGGAGAAAGACGATATAAAAAGCGTACACCTCCTGGTTATAAAGATGGAGAGAAAAAGACAGGCGTGCAAGCGTATGGGGACTTATTAATTTGGAAAGAAGTGCTTGCTTATTGCCAAGAAAAAAATTTAAATTTGATATTTGTCACAGATGATGTTAAAGAGGATTGGTTTGAAATAAATGATTCGAAAAGAATAGGGTTTAGATTAGAACTAATCGAGGAATTTCACAAACAAACGAAAAAGGATGTTTTGGGAGTTACTTCGCAAGAATTTTTTACAGCAGTAGCTGATATGTACAATGAAGAGGTTCCTACTCCAGCAGAATGGATTTTAGGATATGATTTAGAAAACTATATTGAACAATTAAAAGAGAGTTTTATATATAGTGATGTTCAAGAAGCTCTGATTAGTGCAGGAGATGGGTTTGTTGATACATCTACTTTAACTCAATATGACGGCAGCAATTTTGAAATGGATGAAGACTTTTTGGAAAATGATTTGATTTCATATAATTTTGAAGGTTACAATGACGGGATAGCTGAATATATTGTAACTTTTAATTTAAAATTAAAAGCATTTTCTCAAGAATATGGGGGAAGAGACGACGATACTAAAGAGATAATTTTATCAGCCCCTAGGATACATGAGTTAGAGGGCGAAATATCTGTAAAAATTCAGCGTGAAATAGACTCATATTTAGATTATTGGTCAGATATTAATCTATATGATGATATAGAAATCGTCGACGGTGCTTTAAGAGAAGTAGGTACTTATACAGAAGATGATTTGTGTATAGAGTGTGGTAAAGAAATAGGGATTTATTTTGATTATGAACAGCGGCCTATTTGTGAAAAGTGTATAGTTATTAATGAAAAAGGAACTATCTGTACAACTTGTGGAAGAAAGGTACCTTATGACATTATGTATGATGACAAAACATGTCTACCCTGTGAAATGAAAAATGAATGAAAAGATTATTTACAGAGAGGATATTTATATTCATTTTAGTGAGTATAGGTATTCTCTTTTTTAATGTGTTTTGATAAGTGAGAGAAGAATACTATTTTTATTTTAAATTTACACGAGCAGGTTAGCTGCAAAAAAGCAAACAATCTGTTTTATAATTTCAGGTTGTAGATATCGCTTCTACCTGAATAAAATGTCTACAACCTGATATACGTGGAAGGAGTTATTTTTTGTTTAATCCTCGTTTTTTGATGATCTCCCAGAACTCCTGCAATTCTTCAAGCTGTTCCTCTGGTGAACCGGCCATTTTTTTAAAGAAGGAGGTGAGGAACCAATGGAAATCCACTGGTCCGATTGGCTGAACTTGATCATGTCGGTTCTTGTGTTGATTGCGTCGATTGTCGTTGTGTCTTTCTCAGCCTCAACAGGAGCAGTTTCTGTTTCTTTAGTTGTCGCAACATCATCTGGCTGCGGATCGTCACCAATAAATGCCGAACACGCCGCAAATAAAATACCGAAAATAAAAATCAAACCGAAGCAGCCGAGGCATCCGGACAAGCAACCACTAGCCTGCTGATTTTTTTCTTTGGTACTCTTTTTGCCTTTGCCTGTCGTTTTGGAATAAGAGACTCCGGTACCGGGAATGCTTCCGCCAACGGTTGTGCCGCGGCTGCTAGTGCTCACACGTCCATATTTACCACCAACGCTTGTCCCAATGCCTTTTTTGCTGACATTCACTTTAACACCGGGGGCTACTTTGAAGCTTTTTCGAAATTTAAAACCCATGATTTATTCCCCTTTCATTAAGATTGTTCGCAGCCAACGCCATCGCCGTCGCGATCAAGATGAGTACCGTAACCGGGGTCGCCAGTACGAATTGGATCTGCGCCAGCTTCACGTACCGCTCCGCAATTTTCATAATAAACACTTTCTACAGCTGGTTCAGTCTGCTGTTCTATTTCAGTAAGAGGGTCTTCGGTTTCTGTCTCAGTTTGAGCAACAGTTTCCGGCTCTTCTTCGATCACAGGCTCTTGCTCCACGACTGGCTCTGTTTCTTCAATAGATGGAACTTCTTCCATAGGTGCCTCATTTATGGCCGGCTCTTCCGTTTCCTCGATCACCGCTTCTTCCGCAACAATGTTGTCTTTCGTTAAAATATGATTAAACAACAGCGCCGTCAGCATAATTAAGAACATGATAAAAGGAAGCAGGCAGCCCATGCAGCCTTTTTGGTTCATCTCTTTTCACCTTCTTTATTAATTCCCCATATCAGCTAACGATTTTTTCATTTGTTCCTCGTTTGCCATAACCGGCTGGCTATCCACTGCGTCAACGCCGCGATAGGTGTATTTTGTGTTTTGGAGGAAATCGAATGAAAAGTCTCCCATCGGATTTGTCATGTCGTCAGCGTAGTAATCAGCCACAACCTCAGCTTTAAAAATGTTACCCAGCATATAGTCATGATTTTTAATATCGGCCAGATAGCTGCCGTTCGTAAATTCAGCAACAAGATATTGCTCAAATTCGGTCACTTCTTCTTGAGAAGGGGAATAGTCATTCGCTAAAATCATTACCTCATCAAATTTTTCTGTTTCTGTTTTGTTTGAAGCGGCAATCGTTGAAATGGTTGCAGACCAATTTACAGTTGTGTTAGCCGTTTCAGGTTGCTCTTCCGCTGCTTCAGCATCCGTTTGAACAGTTCCAGAGGCATTATCCATCGGCTCAGCCTGATCTTCACCAGTATCCATCATTAACACCGCAATAAGGATGCCGAAAAAAACAAGAACGCTCACAATAAGCAGTGCCATACAGCCTATGGCAGCGTTTGGATTCTTTTGATTCAATTGCCCCACCTCAATTTTACTTAATAAGATAAAAGTACCAGTGAACAGCTAAAAAAATGACTCTATCTTCTTCAGCGTCACGATCTCACGAGGGATACCATGCATTTCGCCGATTTGATAAAGAGTATAGTTCGAGTCCGAATATTCAATTATTTTTTCGTCTGGAAGAAGTAGCTCAACAGCGAACGTGTTGGCTTCGACTTCCATCCGTTCAACAGAAAAGAGAGTATTTCTTTTTAAAAAAGGTGTATTTGCCTTTGGGTGAAGCACAGCATGACCAAGCTCATGAGCACAAACAAAGCGTTGCCCGATCTCATTCAGCTGATGATTGATATGAATGAATTTTACTCGCTTATACATATTGTAATAACCGAGTATACGACCGAGCGGTTCATAAGAGAGCAGGATGTTGTTTCGATCCGCGATTTCAAACGGATCATTCGTACCATATTTTTGAATGAGTGTTTGTACGGTATCTTTAACCTGCATAGGCTCACTCCTGCTCTTTACGATGTTTCTTAGGTGTGTATTTTTGCTTTGCAATTCTTTTGGCAAGACGCATGGACTGTTCAAGAGAAGCGATGAGCAGCTCCCGATCCTCTTCATCCAATTCATCGACAGTGTGGCCATCGAAACTTGCCATGCCGTTTTTGCTTTCAAGGCTGTTAATCATTGCTTCCAGGTCTCTTGCGATGTCGCGCTCGTCTTTAGCAGACAGTTCCGGTAAAGCATTTCTATTTGAAGAATCCGTTTCATCAGCTAATCCGAGTAAAAAATCAGTAGAGCAATCGAATATTTGAGATAACTTTTTTACATCATCATGATCAGGATTGGTGTATTTTCTTTCCCAGTTTGAAATAACTTGAGGGGAAACATTAACCTTCTCTGCTAACTGTTTTTGAGTAAGACCAATCTTTTTTCTCAATTCTTTTATTCTGTTGTTTATAGCCATAAAAGATCCCCTTTCATCAAAATATTACCACCTACTAACGGATTATGATATAAAACTAACGTAATTTGAGACTTTTTTAAAATTATCAGTTGACACTAACGGAAATCGTTAGTATTATGTAATTAACGGAAAACGTTAGTGGGGTGGAGGTGATAATATGGTTCATAAAAATGTAGCTAAAATTCGAGAAGCAAAAGGAGTAACTAAAACTCACATTGCTAATGCGCTTAAAATGTCCTTGCAAGGTTACCGGTACTTAGAATCAGGCGAAACTACTTTGGGAGTTGAAAGACTTAAAATCATTTCTTCCGTTTTAGGAGTACCAGTGGCTGTTTTTTTTGATGATAAACTAACGGAATCCGTTGTTGAATGTATCGAAATTGAAAAAGAAGTCAGCTAAGGAGATAAGCTAAACTCCAAATCCAGCCACCGTGGGGTCGATCATTAACCTACTGCTTGTAGAGCCTTGCGAATTATTAAGTTTAGAACAGGAGGACGACCAGTGAAGAAGCCTGAAAAGCATGTGAGATGCACCGTGTGCGGCAAAACAGACCATGACTATGACGCTATCTACTGCACACGCTGCGCGACTAAATTATCTGATCAAAAAACAGTTGTTCATTAAAAAACAGGTTCATCATCTTCAAAGTTAGATACTAACTCAACTTTGGGATATTTATTCTCGATTAACTGTTCCCTTGCGAAAAGAGAAATGGTTGCACATTTTGGACAATACACAGCTTCTGGCTTGAGTGCAACACCACATCCTTCATAGTTGCTGAAGTTATCGTCGCTGATATTTGTGCAACGGTTAGCCAGAGGAGAAGCGCATTTTTGGCAATATACATCTCCTTCTTCTCGATCCGTTGGTGTGGGTGTATGACATCTCATACATTGCTTCACAAATAGATCATCATAAGTTTCAATCATCATTTCCACCTCCTTCCTATGAAAATAGTAGCACAGGAAGGAAGAACCTGCTAAGAAAGGAAGGTGATTAATAATTGAGGTGCTTCACGGCCTCACCTTCCCAGTATGGCGAAAATTGCTGTCATTTAAACAAGGACAATATCTAAGCTCGTTACATTAAGGAGGTGAAACAATGTTCTCCAAAAAACGCATTAAGGAATTAGAACAGCGTGTTGCTGAATTAGAAAAGAAAGCCACCGCGGCAACGGCGGCTCCTGTAGTAATTACAATTCCTGTTGATCAAAATCCCGAGGAACTATCGAAAAGGATATTATCTGATCTGCAAAAACAAGCATTTGATTCATGTTCAGGATAGGTTCGCACAGCTGATCTTTAAACACTCTTACATTTTTAAAGTTAAGAGCAGCGCCATTATCAATAACTTCAACGGCAGGATTTTCATCTTTCATCTTATTAACAAATTCGTTTCTTGTAGTTACAACTGCAGAAACATCAAAATTGAAATTCGAATTTTCATTGGGACTCAGCATTTCTTCGGTAGAAGCAAGTGCCTCTAAATCTCCCGCGATAAATCCAAAGGGAGTAAGCAGCAGAATTTGAAAGTCATTGTTAGGACTCAATTCTTTAAATTGATCAATCATAATCTGCAAGCTATGAATCGTCATTGCTTTTAATGAAACGCGGTTTATTTTATTTGTTTGGTTGCTGTCCATATTTCCACCTCCTTCCTATGAAAATAGTAACACAGGAAGGAAGAACCTGCTAAGAAAGGAAGGTGCTCAATAATTGAGGTGCTTTACGGCCTCACCTTCCACAAACAGCGAATCTCGCTGTCATTCAACATTTGGAAACATCATATAAGGAGGAATAAACAATGAAAACAAAAGCAAGAGTCGTCACTGGCGTAAAGAACCTTCACAAATATTTTAAGGAAATCGGCGTGGACATTGCGCTTACAGCTTTATACCGCGGGGTGAAAGCAAACACTATCCCGCACCGAAAAATTTCACCTCAAGTGTTTTTGTTTAACCTTGATGAAATCGACGCTTGGCTCGCTGGTGACGAGTCAGCATAACCTTTCTTTTACAGTAAAGCACTGAAACGTATGAAGAAAGTTACAACAAAATACAAAAGATGGGGGTGCCAGCTTATGGACATCAAAAAATCAATCAATGCGGGAGAAATATTCGAACGGCTAATCGAAGAAGAGGGGATGTCAGTAAATCAGCTTTCATTCGACATAGGTGTTTCCCCACAGATGGGCAGTCACATAAAAAATGACCGGCGTCCATTGCAAAAGGATATTGCCAAAAGAGCGATCAATGTGTTTAACGACTGTCCGGCTTTCGTAATGGACCTGATCTTCGAGTTCAGCAGTGGGTTTACACCGCCAGTGTTAAGAGGACCAGCCATTGATCAGCACCGGCTTTCCTTTAAACACTTTCTATTAAAAGAGTGCGCAGATGTTTATAACAAAATCCGCACAGAATCCGGAGAGTTTGACTGGTGCCGGCCACCTGACGTAGCAAGTAAGGCTGAAAAAGAGTGGGTGAAAGAGCTGATCGTGGAGCTCAATGAAATGGAAATGGCCGCGGCGAACTTTCGCAGGCACTTGCATGAAGCGTATCTCATTAATCCGAAACAGGTGCGGGACGAGACCTTAACCCGGATCAAAGCCAAAGGATGGGTGGAAGCGTGAATACAGAATTGAACGAGAAGAAATGCGCGCACAGCTTGCTTTATCGCATTGAAGAACACTTAATCAGCGGTGACTTAATAGATGCAAAGCGTCGCACGGTTGATCTGTTAAATAGTTTGCGAGAACTGGAATTGATTCAGGAAGAAAGGGTGAAACGAAATGTTTTGGTTCAAGATCATAGGGTTTTGTCTGATCGCAGTGGCGGCGGCGTACTTCTGGGGCATGGCAACCGGTGAGGTTAAGGCAGAAAGAAGAGCAAAAAAATAACGCCTGCTGGTCAGAGCAGACGTCGAATTAACAGCTAATTATTCAAAAAACATTATATCACACATTTAACAGATGGGCACTCCGGTGCTCGTCGATAGCAATCGGGCCAGGTTTTCCCCCGTACCTGTTCCGGCTGCTATCGATGGACATCATCCATCGCAGCGGGTGCGTGGCAATACCACTCGGTGTTAGGCGCGCACTTGTATGTAAATTAGAAAGAAGGTGATTCCATGAAAGCAAAAAAGCCGACAAGAGCCGAACGTGCTGTGATCTTGTCATACGGATTGAATCCGAATAACTGGTTTGTCGGAAAGAAGAAAGATGACCGTTTAACACTTATCCATCGTTTTACCGATCAGACACGGCAGATCCCGGATGAAGCAGTGAAAAAACTAGGTTAAGAGGAGGAACTATTTTGGATCATCCAATGATTACACAAATTGAACGGACAGGCTATCCAACAGGCATGCAGGTGGAGCCGGAAGGTGTTGATTACTTTGGCAATGAATACTTCGCCGGTGAGGAAATCATCATTACAGAAGACAACGAAGTCGTGCGCTTGGAAAGCTTGGAAGATTATCTGATTGAAGTAATGGGCGTCCGGTTTACGAAGGCATGAAAAGACTCCTGTTGGAGCAGGAGTCAGTGGTTTTAAAAATATTATTACGAACATTGTACAGCACAATGAAAACTGAATCAAGGGAGTGAAGATTTTGGCAAAGAACATGAACGCCATTTCAACTCTGGATATGTCATGGCATGAATGGCTGCAGGAACGCAATAAGGGGATCGGCGGCAGTGATGCCGGTACGATCCTCGGCTTAAACAAGTACCGTACAGCATTTGAATTGTGGCTTGAGAAGACCGGACAGGTAACGCCACAGGAATTGGACAACGAAGCGATTTACTGGGGTAACCAGATGGAAAATGTGGTTGCAAAAGAATTTGAAAAGCGGACAGATAAAAAAGTCCGCCGCTCAAACTTCATGTACAGCCATCCGGATTATCCATTTATCAAAGCCAACGTGGACCGTATGGTGGTCGGGGAATCAGCCTTGCTGGAATGTAAAACAGCCAGTGCGTACTTGGCGAAAGAGTGGGAAGCTGATGAGATCCCAGACACCTATCTCGTGCAGATTCAGCATTATCTCGGTGTGACAGGCAAGGAAAAAGGCTATGCCGCCGTTTTAATCGGTGGCAACAAGTTCATCTGGAAAGAAGTTGAACGCGATGACGAATTGATCCAGATGATTTTCAAAGCAGAAAAAGATTTCTGGGAACAAAACGTTCTGAAAGGCATTCCGCCGGCATTGGACGGTTCTAGTGCCGCTGAGAAGTATTTAAAAGAAAAATACGAGCGGGCAGAAGCGGGGAAAGAGATTGTGCTTCCGTCGAAATACGAAGAACTTCTCATGAATTACGAACGAGTGAAAGCAGACGAAAAGTTGCTGAAAGCATCCAAAACCGAAATTGAAAACCAGTTGAAAGAAGAACTGAAAAACGCTGAAATCGGGCGTGTGGGCTCATTTGAAGTGTCTTGGAAGAACCAAACGCAGAACCGGGTGGATTCAAAAGCACTTCAAGAAAAATTCCCGGATGTTTATAAACAGGTGCTGAAACAAACAAACTTCCGAAAATTCAATACGAAAGAGGTATCGCGCTAATGGCCACAAACGCAGGACTGAAAAACCAACTGGCAAACAAGCAGCAAGACGCGCCGGCTCAGCAAGTATCTGCTCAAAATCTTGGGCTGAAATCACTGCTTAGCACCCCGACAATGCGGAAGAAATTTGAACAGGTGCTTGAGAAAAAAGCGCCACAGTTTATGTCATCCTTACTGAATCTTTATAACGGCGATCCACAGTTGCAGGCAGCTGAACCGATGTCGATTGTATCAAGCGCAATGGTTGCCGCCGCACTGGATCTGCCGATTGATAAAAATCTTGGATATGCATGGATCGTTGCTTTTTATGACAGCAAGAAGGGGCACAAGGCAGCGCAGTTCCAGCTGGGCTATAAAGGATATATTCAGCTGGCGTTACGCACAGGACAGTACAAAGCGATCAACGTCATTCCGGTTCGTGAAGGTGAACTGGTGAAGTGGAACCGGCTCACAGAAGAGATTGAGATTGATCTGGACGCAGCTGTAAGTGATAAAGTCATTGGCTACTGCGGCTATTTCAAACTTATTAACGGTTTTGAAAAAACTGTGTACTGGACAGCGGATGAAATTGAAGAGCATCGCATTAAACACAACAAAATGAAGGACAAGAAAGCAAAAAACAACGTCTGGAAATCAGATTACGATGCCATGGCCATGAAAACCGTTCTCCGTAACATGCTTGGCAAGTGGGGCATCTTGTCCATCGATATGCAGACAGCGGTGATCGAGGACGAAAAAGAGCCGGACATTAAAGAAGTTGAGGATGCGGAAGAAGAGGCGCCAGTCATTATCGATGTTGAGCCGGAACCAGAACCTGAGTTACTTGAAACGGACACGGCAGAAAAAATGCCGAAGAAGCCCTCAGTAAATGACATGGATCTGGACGCTATTCAAATTTCCGATGATGATCTGCCATTTAAGTAATGGAATTCAAAATGGATATCCCTTCGTTTATCCGGCAAATGTCCAGAAGTAACGAAGAATATATCAGGTGGGCGAGGAGCTACTTCAAGTCCTCCCACCCACATCTGATACTAGTACGAATAGAGAAGCAGGTAGTTCTTAAAAAGAGAGAACGGGAGGAGGGGTGAACAGGTGGCGGATGTCCAGCTGGAGCACGGATACACCAAGATTGCCAACGAGATTCTGGATGTGATTCAGCATTTTCAATTTACGCAAAATCAATACAAGCTGCTGATGGCTTTGTGGCGGAACACGTACGGATGGAACAGGAAAGAATGCGAGTTTTCTCTTTCCTACATTGAGTCTGTTACACATCTTGAGCGCAAACGAGTCAGCGAAGCATTAAAAACACTCATTCAAAACAATGTGATCATTGAATCAAACCCAGGTTCTAAAACTAAAACAAAAATTGTTTCTTTCAATAAAAATTATGAAGAGTGGACCATCAAAACATATAAAGGTAGTGGCGTTATGCCAACTAGTGGTCAAGATGCCACTAGTGGCGAAATGCCCCCTAGAAGTAGTGGCGAAACACCCCCTAGTGCTAGTGGGCAATCCGCCACCCATAAAAGAAATATTAAAAACAATATTAAATACAATGCTTCTGCTAATAGCGTGCGCGAAGGAAACAGTGACGGGGTGCCTACAACCGACCCATTGCGTGGTGATTTGACTGGACAAGCTCCAGCCGGAGAAATATCACATATTCCTCAAGACGATATCCAGCAGCTGCTTAAAAGGTATGTCCAGCTTAGAAATAAAGGCTTGCTGACAACACCAGATGACCTTGAATCTGCAAAAGAAATCTTAGCTGCAGGTGTTTCACTTAATGACGCGCTGATATGGCTTAAAGAAAAGTTTGATAGCTATCAGCCTAAACATCCGCGTGATCATATAAACAGCCTCTCCTATTGCGTGGGGCACATTTTAGACAGACATATCGAAAAACAAGAAAAGGAGCGGAAGCCACATGGCGAAAGCGGAACAACCTCGATTCACCAGTATCGCGGACGTAATGGCGGATCTTCAGCAAAAGGCAAATCAAAAGAGCAGCTTTACCGAGAACTTGAATCCGCTAGAAATGCCTGGGGCGGGTGAAGAGCAGTATGAATGCTCGAAGTGCAAAGATACCGAGCTCATCCTCCGCAAAAGACCAGTAATGCAACAAGGGAAAGAAGTCATGCAAGAATACGCCACGTTTTGCGAATGCAAGGAACAAAAAGCATGGAAACGGCGGTTCAAGCAGTCGATGATACCGGATGAGTTTCAAAAAGCAAACTTTGAAAACTACGTTACAGATACAACTTACCAACGCGAAATGAAAAAAATGGCGGCTGATTATGTAAATCTGTTCCGCATTGGCACTGAAAGCGAAGGCAGGAAGAAAAAAATCATTCCACCATACAATTTCGGCCTTATCGCTTCAGTCGGTGAGCAGCGCTTAAAAGAACTGCCGACTGCAGACCGAGCGGAAATCAAGCATCAGCATAACAATTTTGGGATCGGCAAAACACACTTGCAAGTGGCGATTTCAAAGCTATTGCTAAAAGCAGGCTTTAACGTGCTAGTCGTATCGGATGCAGTTTATATCAATGAGCTAATGCAGGCAAAACGGGCTGGAGACGAAGGGGAGCAGCTGAATAGATTGCTTAGCCCGGCACTTGAAGCAGATGTCCTGGTATGGGACGACATTGGCAAATCAAGTTGGACGGAAGCGCGTGAAACGATGTACTACCAGATTATCAATGAGCGGTACCGAAAGCAGAAGCCGATCATTTTCAACAGCAATGAGGACCGCGGCACGCTGGCAGATAAGATCGGTTACGCAGCTGCAAGCCGTCTGATCGGTCAGTGTAGTGATGAAAGATACAAATTCCTGATGGATGTAGAAGGTCAGGACTGGAGGTTAAAGAAACATGGATAATCAAGACTCAATCATTTTACAAAGCAACAGCATTCGCCAAGTGACGTATCAGGGCTCGGGCATGTACATGTTCCAGCCCGGACGGAAACCGATCACGAAAAAAGAACAGCAGGCAAAAGATGCGGCTTTTAAAAAGCGTCTGGATGAAGCTCGAATACGGCTTGCGGCGGAAGAAAATACGAGTGGTGGTGATGCAGCATGACAAAGCGTGAAGTGTTTGAAACATTGAAAACACATTTTGAGCGGACCGGAAAGCTTATGACCAGCGAAGAGCTCATTCTTGCGTCCGGACAGGCTGATCCGAAAAATCTTATTGCCGGCCGCCGGTTGTTTAACAAATACATGGACTTACAGAGAGGGGGAGCAGCATGAATCCAATTAAAGGCTATGAAAAATTAAGTGATCCTCAGAGAAAAATTCTGCTCATGGTCCACCGTAAGCATCTTTCAGTGATGGGCAGTAGCGAACGTGAAAAACGCTCGTTGGGTCACATTAAAAAGGTTAAATGGAACGCGCAGGAACAATGCGTGGAAGTGTACTATACGGACGGCGAATGGTGGCATTACAGCGCGAAAGGGACGTGGTATTGATG
>NZ_MSDU01000039.1 GCF_001936625.1 Domibacillus antri
TATACTGGTGGTTCTGATTTTATCAATCGGTCCGTGATGCAGAATCCGGCCATCAATCTAACAACTTAGGCCGCCTTGTTTCTTCCGTACATTTTCTCATGTAGTATTTTCTTCATTATAGGCACCTCTGTCATAGCAGGCATTTGCAAAATTCTCCCTTTTTAAATCTAGTCGTTGCGAGCATTAAATTAATCAGAATCACATTCCATATGGAGCCGACAACCACTATATCTAGTACGCTGACGGAAAAAATCACTAAAATCACCGTTTAAATAACAGCCAAGATCCCAAAGCCGGCTAAGTAGACAGCGACGATTTCGCCTCTCCGGATAGGGATTGACATCAATCGTTCGAGTGTACCAGATGTTCGCTCTTTTAAGAAAACAATTCCTGAGATCAAAAAAACAAATATGAAGTTTGGCGATAGGGATCAGCTTTTTAATTATAGGGTTGTCAACGGCAATAACCGTTTTCTGGTTTTTGTCCTTTTGCTGTTTGTTAAAGTAAATCATAACGACAAGGCGGGTAATGTCGCTAAATTCCACTCTGTTTATCAGATGGTTTTCGCGCTATTGTATATATGTACAGCACGTCATTTGCTTCACGGATACTGTTTAATTTTTTACGCAGTTTATAAATGAAGGAAGCTTTTATCCCGTTTCGGATGTACTTGGCTGTGGAGCGAGAACAGCCACAGCTCCTGCTTAATCCTAATATGTTTGTTTATGATCCATTCGCCCGGCGATGCCGCCACATCATATATTGATAGCGGATAAAGCAGCCGATGCAAAAGCCCATTAACGCGATGCCTGCCGCAAGCACGACCATAATGCTGAACGCATACCCGGCTGCTGTCCAGCCTGCATAAAAGGAGAGAAGTGCGAGACCCAGGCAGATGGTTGCAATCCATTGGTTAAATATCTGCTGGTCTTTGTCTTCTTGAATATATTGATTTGCCGGTTTCGATAAAAACCTTTTGCTGAATAAAATGATCGGATTTTTCTTTGTGATCAGCGTATAGACACCAATGAAGAACGGCAGCAACAGCCAGGCATGGTGAAAGAAAATACCGATCAGAACGGACACGACCATAAATAGTTGATTCGTTTGAACAAGCGGTTTTGGAATACCCATAATGGTCCCCCTTTCTTCTCAAATCATATTATACATAGTATATTAATCAGAATAAAGAATTTTGCCCGAAGAAGGGTTCAGCAGGTTAAAAACGACGCTTCTTCGCCCGCACTTTGTAAAAATTATAAGCTGATTAGCATAGTTATTAAGGTTATTTTTTTACTATAATCGACATAAAATGACACAAAATGATGTTATAATAATCGCAATGCGTACTTTGGGAATGAACGAAAAGTTATAGATAAATAAAAAATTAAAGATGATGTGGCAGCAAAGGAGAAGAGGATGCGTTTAATCAGCTTGGATCGATATCAGACGGGAATGAAATTAGGGAAACCCATTTATAATGAAAAAGGAAAAGTTTTATTAACTCAAGGAACCGAACTGACAGATAAATTAATTGAAAAATTACAAAAATATAATATTTCTACTGTTTACATAGAGGATGAAGCGTCGGAAGGGATTGAAATTGTAGAATCCATTCCTGAGGAACTGCGTTCTGAAGCGGTTAAGATGATCACAGAAGGTTTTCATACCATCGCCGAACTGCGTGTAAATAGGCCGAATATCCAGAAAATGATGAAATCTGACCGGGCGATCCGAAGTTTTCAAAAGACTTTCAGGGATATTTTAAGTTGTTTAACGGAAAATCAACATGCCCTGAACTTATTGGCCACCACTAAAATACATGAGAATTATGTATACACTCATTCTCTCAATGTATCCATTTATGCCTGTCAGCTGGCCATTGAAAATGGGCTGCCTTTGAAGCAGATTGAAGAAATTGGTTTAGGCGCTACGCTGCATGATTTGGGAAAGCTGTTTATCCCGAAGGAAATTTTAACGAAACCGGGCAAGTTGACAGATGAAGAATTTGAGCAGGTAAAGACTCACTGTGAATTAGGTTTTGAGACGCTCAGAAAAATGGATTCAATTCCTTTAACAGTCGCTCATTGCGCACTTCAGCATCATGAAAGAGTGGACGGAACCGGATATCCGCGGGGGTTAAAGGGAGATGAAATTCATAAATATGCAAAAATATTGAGTGTCGCCGATGTATTTGACGCCGTGACAAGTCCTCGGGCTTACCGGCCGCCGATGCTGCCGCATAAAGGGCTTGAATTACTTTATGCGGGGAGCGGCACACAATTTGAAAGTAAACAGGTTGAATTGTTTAAAGAGTGTATTGCCATTTATCCTCAAGGTTTGACGGTCAAATTAAACGATGGGCGCACCGGCATTGTATCGAAATACAACTTTCATGCCGTTGGACGGCCTGAAATACGCATTATTCGAGATGAAGAACAACAGGAAGTGCAGCCGTATGAAATCGATTTGTCTTCAACAGACCACTTAACGGTTGAAATTGTGGAAGCTGACGCATTATTGTAGTGGGTCAATTGGTAAAGAGCGATTAATAAGAAAAGCGGCGCAATTCGCTGATTGCGCCGCTTTTCTTCAGATTGCGCGAACGATAAAAGAAAACGCGCATATCATGATTAATCTTGCTTTTCCGGTAATTCAGGCTGGTATAAAATAACGCTTGATGCTGAACTGATTTCCGCTTTAGCGATCAGAACGATGGCTGATGCAGCCAGGCCAGCAATCCATTTTCCTGCTTTTTTCATCCTCTTTTCACCTCCTGTCCAAAACTGCTTCGATTTTATATACCACCTTATATGTATAAGGGTGTATGCTGCCCATTTGAAACACAAAGCCTAGAATAGAAGCAAAAATCAGCTCTTTTGAATGATCAATTGAGATGAATGTATACATCAGTAAAAACCATATGATGATCGCAAAAAAAGCGAATTTTCTTAACGTTTTCTTTTGCTTTTCCGTGCACTTTTTATAAAAGTGATTGGACGGTGCGAATCTATAGGCTAAAAATAAGCCAAAGAGAGCAGATAAACAAACCAGGATGAAAAGGGTCTGCGTGTGAATAAAAGGGCCCGCCCACTTGGCTGTATAAGACGCACCGATCATAATCACCAGACCGGCTGTTAAACAACGCATATATGTAGAGTAGTGGTGCCCGCCCGTCAGCGTACGAAAAAAGGAGAATGTAAAAAGGACACAAACAAGCGGCTGAAATAATCCAAGTATATAGGCTGCCGCTAATAAGGTCATTACTTTAATCCATCCGCTGAGTAATATTTCAATCCCATAGCGGAGATAGTCAACTTCATTTTTTCTGCCGGAGTATGTACTTAACGTGACGGCCAGTTTTCGGCTTATTTTGGTGATCATATCTTCATCCTTTCGGAAAATGAATGGTAAATACAATCAGCTCATCTTCAGTTTTTATATCGAGCGATGCATGATATTTTTTGGTGATTTCCTGTATAATGGACAATCCGAATCCTCTGTTTTCCCCGCTGTTCGATGTTTTAGTCGAATACCCGATTTCAAAAAATGCAGGGTCAAACGTGTCAATTTCACTTGAGTTTTTCACTATGAGCTGCAGATGCTCTTCTATTTCCGTGATTTCAAGTATAATCAAGCGCTCCTCTTCAGGTAATGCAATGGCTGCATCAAACGCGTTATCAAGCAAATTGCTTATTAAACGAATTAAGTCAGTGGAGGAGAGAATATGGACAATCTCTTCGGTCAAAATATTTACTTTAAAGACTACTTTTTCTTTTTGATATGTATCCATCTTTGAGAACAGCATCGAGGCCAGTATAGGATTTTGAATGCTCAATGCCTGATTGTTAATACGGATATCGCCAATCATCTCTTTTATGTAATGAAGGGCGCTTTCAGACTCCTGAATACTCAACAAACCGAATAAGACGGTTAAATGGTTATTCAAATCATGACGATCGGAACGTACAGAAGCCACTAATGCGCAAAATTGCTCTTCATGTGTCGTTTCGGTAAATTGAATTTTTTTCTTTGACTCTCGCTGATGCATGCCGCCTAATAAAATGAGAGATAAAATATTCAACAGTACGACAAAAATTAAGTGAATAGGAATGCCTAAAATATAAATTTCATCATGAAAGACGATTAATGATACAAAAAATAAAGTCATCAGTAAAATTTGCAGGAGCACGATCAGAACAAGTATGATAATATTCATAGCTATTGTTTAACAAATAAAGGGATATTTATTTTTACGCGCCTTTTATAAAGGACATATGAGATCATCGACATAGGCAGGATGACCGCCCCATACCCAATAGCTATTCGTGTCCAAGGGCTGTTTAATATTTCGTTGTATTGCAAAGAAAAAATTTGAAGATAAAGCAGCGTAAACACGAGCTCAAGCACAGTTAAGCAAACAAACGAAATCAGCGCTAAAATAAAACCATGAGTAAACGTCATCCGAAAAAGGATTGCAGCTAATACGGAAAATAAGATAAGCATAAGAACAGGCTTCAATGAATTATTCATCCATATGCTTAATGTGAAAGCTGCCGCTCCGTACAAAAGAGAGAAAATAAGAATGGACTTTATATGATCTTTCATTGAAATTCCAAAAAGGGCAAACACAAAACCGATTAATGTTATTGCTTCAGGAACGTTTAATAAGAAATAACTATACCATGCCATACTTTTTCACCTTCAAATTATCTATCATTTTATAGAGCATATCATATTTTTGATAAAAAAAGAGGTGAAATCCATGATTTTTGTTTCTTTTCAAGAGGAAAAATAACTTATTTAAATCGATTTTGCCTGTATTAAATTTCCAAAGTTACACAGCCGGACATTCAAAAAATGCGGCTTATGATTCTATCTCGCGGGAAGGCTGTATATATATGCTTAAATTTTCGAATAATGTGAGAGAAGGGGCAAGCAAATTCAAGGCCAGAGGCATGACCTTGAACTTTTTCTACAACTCGGACGCATATTTATTCAAATCAATGCTCATCTTCTCAATCTCTTCTCTAATCAATTTTTTAAATTGAATACACTCGGCCAGCGGCTCATTCGAATTAATTTTCATACGCGAAATTTAACTGCACATTATAGACGTCAAAAATCACGAAATATGATAAAGTGAAAGCCTATACAATAAATAAAAGGTGGTTTTTTAGATGACAAATCAAAATGAAAATGCGGCGCTGCCTCCTAAAACGTGTACGATTGATCGTTTAGTCACGATGGAAGCGGATGTTCAGAAAGTATTAAACGGTGAAAAAACGGCAACTCGCCGCAATGGCCGCTATGCGGACGTTGGCGAAATCATGACGCTTGAAGGCCGCGATTTTGTGGTGGAGCGCGTATACTCGCAGTCTCTTGGTGAATTAACAGATGATCACGCGAAACAGGAAGGGTTTGCAACGGTGGAAGAGTATAAAAATGCGATTTTATCTTACCATCCGGGTATGCCGTGGCTTCCGCAAATGCGTGTTTGGGTTCATGAATTCCGCGCGGTGTAAAGCGTGAACATCGTTTATCAACTGATTTTGTATTTACATATTTTCAGTGCCATTTTGTCTATCGGGCCATTTTTTGTGCTTGTGCCAATGACAAAAAAAATGAAGACAGCGGAAAATGAGGTGCTGCTGGCCTATTTATCTCTGTTTAAGTCTGCTGTCGGGCTTGTCAAACATGCCGGACATGTTCTGGTGACGACAGGTGTTTTACTTATTTGGCAAAGTGCATGGTCGTGGACAACATCGTGGGTGGTCATGACAATTGCGGTCATGGCCGGTTCGGTGTTTTTTCTGGCGCGTGCTTTTTCACCGGTCATTCGCAAATTTCAGGAGCAGAAGCTGAGTGAGGAAGAATTGATACGCCGGCTGCATCGTTCTGTATGGATTTATATTGCATTGTTAATGATGATGTTATGGTTTATGGTCTCAAAACCGGTGTTATGGTAAAAAAGGAGGTATTTTTATGGAATATGTACAAATTAAAAGCATTGAAGATCCATTGTTTGCGAAGCTGCACAAAACCATGCAGGAAGTATTTCCGCCGGAGGAAGTGCTTGAATATTCATTGTGGGAAGAGCCGCTTAAAGACCCGACGATCCGCGTTTTTTTGGCGGTGCATGAAGATGAAGTCGTCGGTGTGACCGAGTACCGTTACAATAAAGAGCTGAATGTGGCGATGACGGATTTTACGATCATTACGAAAGAAGGGCTCGGTGTCGGCCCGTTTTTGGCGAAAAAGCGCCATGAAGACTTGATGAACCTGGCGGAAGAACATGACCTTGACTTGATCGGCATGTTTGCGGAAATTTACGATCCATATCGTGCAGCGGACCATTCATTTGGTGGTATTAAAGTAATGGACCCGTTTGTCCGCCGTGAAGTGCTGTCACATCTTGGTTATCAACGTCTTGATTTCCCATATGTCCACCCGGCGTGGACAAATGAAGGGGAAGCGGTAAAAGAGCTGGATCTTTGCTTTTTACCTTATAAAGAAAATATTCACTCATTAAAAGCAAGCTTTGTCCGTGACTTTATTACGACATACTATGGTGTGCTGTCCAATAAGCCGCCGGAATGGCAAAGTATGATTGACAATTTAAATAAACAAACCGATATTTTGTTAAAACCTTTATAATGAAAAAGCCAATGTTTCACGTGAAACATTGGCTTTTGGTCATTGGATATTAAATGCTGTTTTTTTCCATACCCCATTTTTTCATTTTCTTCACAAGCGTTGAATGATCCACACCTAAAAAAGCGGCCGTTTTTCTAATGGAATCATGCTTATGAAGCGCATCTTGTATAATTCTTTTTTCGTACTGCTCCACACGCTCTTTTAAAGAAGAAAGAGATTTTGTGTGGGGCTGGCTTGTGAAATGAGGCGGCAGGTCGACAGGTTCAATCGTCAGCGATGGGACAGATACAAGCATGCCTTCGACTAAATTTCGGAGCTCCCGCACGTTTCCGGGCCAATGATAGTTTTGTAAAATATGTTTCGTTTCAGCTGAAACATGCTTTTCAATATTGTACAGCTTGGAAAAGTAGGCGAAAAAATGATCGAGCAATATTTCAATGTCCTCAGGCCGTTCACTTAAAGGGGGGATGGAAAGCTCCACGACTTGCAGCCGGTAGTATAAGTCTTCCCGAAAGGTCCCTTTCCGAACAAGCTCCTTTAAATTTTGATTCGTTGCGGAAATGATGCGAATGTCCAGCTGCTTTGCAGATGTACCGCCTACGCGCTGTATTTTCTTTTCCTGCAGCACCCGCAGCAATTTAACTTGCAGCGCCAGCGGCAATTCGCCAATTTCATCAAGCAAAACCGTACCTTTATCGGCCAGCTCAAGCAAACCGATTTTTCCCTCCTGCCGCGCACCGGTAAAGGCGCCTTTATCGTACCCAAAAAGCTCTGATTCCAGCAATTGTTCAGGAATCGCTCCGCAGTTTACTTTAATAAAAGGCTCTTCTTTTCTGTCACTTAATTGGTGAACTAAATTGGCAATCACTTCTTTCCCCGCTCCGGAAGGCCCTGATAATAATACGCTTGTAGGAAATGGAGCGATTTGCCTGATTTTATGAATGATTTCTTTCATACGCATACTTTGAAAAATGACTTTTTCATCGGATCCGTCTGTGGAGAAGGTATAGCGGTTTTGGCTGAGTTGTGAAAAGTTTTTTGCTTTCGTTAATTCTTTCGTTAATTCATTTAAGTGCGTAATATCTCTCACGCTCGTAACAACCATTGAAATATTGCCTGCTTCGTCGAAAACAGGGTTGCCTGTCGCGATGACATCTTTTTTTTGCTGGCCGATTTGCTGCAAAATAGAGATTCGCTTTTTGGCTTCTAAGACGAGCAGTGTAACGGATTGATCGAAATAGCCTCTATCCATTAACTCACTCATGTGGAAACCGACAAGTTCCGCACGTTTGAACCCTGTAATGTTTTCATAGGCTGCATTCACAAATAACGTGCGTCCTTCATGACTAGCAACATACAATCCGTCGGCAGAAAACTCAATAATTTTTTCCAACTGTCTGAAGGAATGATCAGAAACGTTTTCAAATAATGGCGATTGAACATAAATATCCTTCATAATAGCCTCCTCTGGAATAAAAAATCGGTGAAAATGATCACCATCTGAGGAAAATCTTCACCACATCATATTAGTGATGGAACCATCAATGAAGCATTCTTTTGGTGAATTTTATCACCATACAATCTTTTATACAAAGTATATGCCGCGCAGAATACCCTTTTTCATTTTGGCACGCATCTTGCAATATAATAAAGAGAACGGGGGAGCAGATCCTGACGCAGCTCGAAATGTTGAATCGGGCGTTGTTAGTATCATTGAAATTCCAGATTTATGAAAGCGATTCCATATTTAAAGGGGAATATGCAGGAGAAGAAATGATCAGGTTAACATTCGCAGCAATCAAATCACCATTTTAAGGGAGGAACAAGACAATGTGCGGTATTATTAAACCGAACCCGAAGTTGTATGTAATGGATAATGGCCGAATGAGAATGGATAAAAACTGGATGATTGCGATGCATAATCCGGCGACTGTGGATAACCCGAATGCACAGACTGAATTTGTAGAGTTTCCTGTATACACGGTGCTCATCGATCATCCGGCAGGAAAAATTCTTTTTGACACCGCCTGCAATCCGAATTCAATGGGACCTGAAGGCAGATGGAGTGCGGCAACACAAAGTATGTTTCCAATCTCGATGAGTGAGGAATGCTATCTTCACAACCGCTTAGCGGAATTGAACGTAAGACCGGAAGACATTAAATATGTAGTGGCGTCTCATCTACACCTTGATCACGCCGGCTGCTTAGAATTGTTTACGAATGCGACGATTATCGTGCATGAAGATGAACTGAACGGCACGCTGCAGACATATGCGCGCAATCAGAAAGAAGGAGCGTATGTGTGGGGAGATATCGATGCATGGATTAAAAACAACCTTCAATGGCGTACAGTAAAGCGGAACGAGGACAATCTTGAACTGGCAGAGGGAATCAAAGTCTTGAATTTTGGGAGCGGTCACGCTTGGGGAATGATCGGCCTTCACGTTGATATGCCGGAAACGGGCGGCATTATACTCGCCTCGGACGCCGTTTACACAGCAGAAAGCTTCGGTCCGCCAATTAAGCCGCCTGGTATCATTTATGATTCACTCGGCTATGCGAACAGCGTTGAAAAAATACGCAGAATTGCGAAGGAAACGAATTCTCAAGTGTGGTTCGGCCACGATCCAAATCAGTTTAAAACGTTCCGCAAATCAACGGAAGGCTATTATGAGTAAACAGGAGGCCGGAGAAGAATGAGCACTGCAAAGTTAACTTTTACTCCATTAAGCTATACAGGCTGGGGGTCTCTTTCACATCTCGTACCGGAAGTGGAAAAACATGCTCCGAAGAAAATTTTAGTAGTCACTGACCCGATGCTGGAGAAAATCGGTTTGACGAAGCGTGTGACAGATCCGCTTAAAGAGAATGGTTATGAAGTGACGGTTTACACCGATGTTCTGCCGGAGCCGCCGTTGGAAACAGGCGAAAAACTCGTGTCGTTTACACGTGAAGGCGGCTTTGACATGGTTGTCGGCGTCGGTGGAGGAAGCGCGCTTGATTTAGCTAAATTGGCAGCAGTTTTATGTGTTCATGAAGGGTATGCAGCCGATTACTTAAATTTATCCGGTACAAAGCAGGTCACGCAAAAAGGGCTGCCGAAAATTCTAATTCCTACAACAGCGGGAACAGGTTCTGAAGTGACCAATATTTCCGTGCTATCGCTGGAAACAACAAAAGACGTAGTTACACATGATTACCTGCTCGCGGATGCCGCCATTGTCGATCCGGAATTGACGGTTTCTGTACCGGCAAAAGTGACAGCCGCAACCGGAATTGATGCATTGACCCATGCGGTGGAGGCGTACATTTCGGTTAACTCAAGCCCTGTAACGGATGGTTTGGCTTTGCAGGCAATTCGGTTAATTGGCCGTTCGCTTCGGAAAGCTGTGAAAGATGGAAATGATCAGCAGGCCCGCATCGATATGAGCAACGGCAGTTACATCGCCGGTCTTGCCTTTTTCAATGCCGGTGTAGCGGGTGTGCATGCACTCGCGTATCCGCTCGGCGGTCAATTTCACATTTCACACGGCGAATCCAACGCGGTGCTGCTGCCGTATGTCATGGGTTACATCCGCAAAAGCTGTCAGACGAAAATGGCAGATATTTTAGATGCGCTGGGCGGAAATTCAAGCTATTTATCAGATGAAGAAGCGTCATATAAATGTGTAGAAGAATTGGAGCGAATCGTAAAAGATGTAGGCATTCCGTCGACATTAGCCGGGTTTGATATCCCGGAATCGGTCCTGGAAAGCTTAACAAAAGACGGTGTTCAGCAAAAACGAATACTCGCCAGAAGTCCGCTTCCGTTAGAGGAAGACGATATACGAAACATTTACCGGTCCGCTTTTGAAGGAGCCATTGTGGAACCGTCATAAGAACAAGAATGAGGCTCCCTGATAAGTTATGATTGATGAACTTACCGGGCAGCCTCACGTTTATATAATATCCAGCGGTATTTTTTTCTGCGGTTTTGGAAACACTTTATCCAATCGATGTAAATCCTCTTCTGTTAATTCAATCGAAGCCGCTTCCGCATTTTCCAGAACGTGATGTTCCTGTACCGCTTTAGGGATGGCGATCACATGATTCGTTCGGATCGTCCAGGCAAGCGCAATTTGCAGCGGTTTGACGTTATATTTCTGTGCAATTTCTTCAATGACCGGATCACTTAACAGCTGTTTTCGTAACGAACCGCCTTGTGCGAGGGGGCTGTACGCCATAATCGGTATATGGTGTTTCCGCTGCCATGGAAGGAGGTCAAAATCAATGCCTCTCGAACCGAGATGGTATAATACCTGGTTGACAGCGCAATGAGAGCAGTCAGGAGTGTTCCATAACTCCTGCATATCATCCGTATCAAAATTGGAGACACCCCATCTTAAAATCTTTCCTTCTTTTTTCAGTCTTTCCATGCCTTCGATGGTTTCCTCTAACGGAACCCGGCCTCTCCAGTGTAAAAGATATAAATCCAAACGGTCCGTTCGAAGCCGCTTTAAGCTGTTTTCGCATGCGGCTGCAATCTTGTCCAAGCCTGCGTGATGAGGATACACTTTGGAAACTAAAAAAACATCTTCTCTGCGTCGTTGAATGGCTTCGCCGACTAAACGCTCCGAATCGCCATTTCCATACATTTCAGCTGTATCAATGATTTTCATACCTAAATCGATGCCGAGCTGCAGCGCTTTTATTTCGCCGCTTTTTGATTGGTTATCTTCGCCCATATACCATGTGCCCTGACCTAGGCAGGGAGGGAGGTACCATCGGACAATGTGACGGTACGTTTTTCGAGCTTGTTTTGAATATATACCAATTTCTTTTTATCCATAACGATCATCCTTTCTACTATTACGCACGCATAATGGTATCAGGGTCTATTGTTTCCTTAAACAAATAAGCTATCCAGATTGGCAAGAGCACACGTCCTTTTTACATGTGTAAATTGTTTCACGTGAAACATTGAATAGTTATTCTTCTTTTTGGACAACATGATCTAAAAAGGGGGATGATTTCATGCAGAAAGTGGCTTTTTATGTGTTTGTATTGTTTATACTAGGCGGATGCCGGCCAGATGAGCCGCCCGAAAATATGTCCGCGCCGATCAATGAACCGCAGGAAGCGGCTCAAAATTCAACTGATTCTTTAAAAGTGATGGAAAAAGACGAGACTGGCCGGTATTTGGCTGATTCAACAGGCATGACACTATATTATTACTTGAACGATAAACCTGGCGTATCTGCCTGTACGGATCAATGCTTAGATGAATGGCCGCCTTTTTATATCGGATCAAATAAAGTGCCGGAAGATTTCAATGAGGCAGACTTTGGCGTCATTACCCGTCCTGACACAGGCGAAAAACAAACGACCTACAAAGGATTTCCTTTATATTATTTTTCACGTGATCAAGTGGCGGGACAGACAAATGGCTACAGTGCGGATGATAAGTGGTATACCGTTAATAATTCGATTGAACGAATAGCGCTAAATGAAAAATGACAGATGGGACATTCCGGTCTGTCATTTTTTGATTTATTCGATCTTATGATGTTTCACATGAAATCAAGATCGAATCCATAAGGCCGTCTGTAAAGCAATAGCATCTTGAAACCTGCCGGGATGGTATCCGGTAATGTCCGCAATTTGATTGAGCCGGTAGGTTAGGGTGTGGCGGTGAATTTGCAGGTGTTCCGAACATGCGGCCAGTTGCTGATCAAACTTCAAATACGCTTTCAGTGTTTCGAGAAGTTTTGGAGAAAGGCCGCCTAATAGGCGTTGATAAAAATATTCTGCTTCCACGGAGTCAATGGTTTTTAAAAGGGACAGCAATTCCACCTCATGAAAATGAATAATATGCTTTTGAGCATCACTAAATTGAAGGGCATGCCGGGCCGTTCGATATGTGTAAGGCAGCTGTTCTAAAGTATCAGCGGACCGGCCGATTCCCATGCGGACGACTATATGCCTATGTAAAAGCATTTCCTGAAATGAAGTGACTTTTTTTGTCCATTCGTCCTCGGTTATCCCGGATGCTAAAATAAAAAACTGGTTTATTAGAGAATAGCCGCTTAAAACGGAATTTGAACCGCAGTGCTGTTCAAGAGCATCCGCTAAATCTTCTTGGGAAGACGAAGTGATGTCGGCCACTGCCATAAAAAAAGGTCCGATTGTTTGAAAACCGAGCAATGAAAGGCGTTCGAGCAATGAGGGTGTCACAGGCTGCGAACTTATTAATTCTTCAAAAATCCGCTCCTTCATTTTCTTCTTCCATTCACTTTTTGACGTAATGATTGACTGATGGACCATCATTTCCGTTGTCAGCTGAACAAGGTTGGCAAATTCCTTTAATTCATTCGGATTTCCGGTAATGCCGATAATTCCGACCACTTGATTTTGAAAACGGATAGGCAAATTAAGACCCGGACGCGAGCCGGGCCACCGATGTTTATTTTTGTTCGTAATCGCAAGCGGTTCCCCGGTTTTGGCAACAAATGCTGCTCCTTCATGAATTTGTTCCACCCGATCTTTTTCACCGGAAGCGAGAATCATCCCATTTGTATCCATAATATTAATATTGCGCTGCAGTCTGAGCATCGTCTGTTCGACGATTTGATGAGCAAGCTGCGAAGTTAACATCGGCAACACCTTTCTTTATTTTGTATAAAAAATTCATATAATTATTTAATTAATTTATACATTAAGTATAATGTTTTTTTCTAATCTTCACACTATACTTTTTGTAAGCGCTTCAAAAAAGGGGTGATTCTGTGAAAGTTTTATTATGTCCGGACTCATTTAAAGGCAGCCTGACCGCTTCAGACGCTGCGAAAGCAATGGCTGCCGGCATCAGCGAATACGACCATACCATTCAAACGGTGCTGCTGCCTGTTGCAGACGGGGGAGAAGGAACCGTTACAAGTCTTGTTAATGCAACGAATGGAAAAATCGTCCGTGTGTCTGTTCAAAATCCGCTTGGAAAAAAGATCATGGCTTCATATGGTGTTCTCGGCGATGGGAAAACGTGTGTGATCGAGATGGCAGAAGCATCGGGGCTGACATTGTTAAGAGAGCAGGAACGCAATCCGCTGCTTGCCTCGACATATGGCACCGGCGAGCTTATTCATCACGCTCTGGACGCTGGTTATCGGACGTTTATTCTCGGTGTGGGAGGCAGTGCGACAAATGATGGCGGGGCAGGCATGCTGCAGGCACTCGGTCTCAAACTGCTCGATGATAAAGGAAAAGAGATCGCTGCCGGTGGGCAAGCGCTTCAAACGCTGGTCCGCATTGATCAATCCTCATTTGACCCGCGCATTCAGGAAAGCACGTTTATCATTGCGTCTGATGTCGATAATCCGTTTATCGGTCCAAATGGCGCCTCGGCAATATTCGGTCCACAGAAAGGTGCGACACCGGAAATGGTCGAAACACTTGATCAAAGTCTGTCACACTTTGCTGACCTGATTGAACAGACAACCGGCCTATCCATTCACGATAAGCCGGGAGCAGGGGCGGCTGGCGGTATCGGCGGTGCTTTTCAATCCTTTTTCCCGGCGGAAATGAAGCAGGGCATACATGTCGTGCTCAAAGCCATTCATTTTGAACAGCACATGAAAGAAGCGGATCTCGTCATGACAGGTGAAGGGAAAACAGATCGGCAGACACTATCGGGCAAGGCACCGTATGGAATTAAAGAAATTGCTGCCCGACATCAAGTGCCGGTCATTCTTATATCCGGTGCCGTTGAAGATAAAGAGTTTCTTCGTCTTCATTTTAACGAGCTGCATTCGGTTTCGGGCAGGGGAGTTTCAAAAAAAGAATCCATGGGGCAGGCGTATCAATACTTGAAAAACAAAACGAAAGAGGTTATTTCGGCTTATTTAGAAAACTAACGAAAAGGGGATGGGGATATGTTACTTGCTGTAATTGCACTAAGTGTTGTATTGGTTGTGGCGATGACCGCTTTTTTAAAGCTTCATCCATTTTTATCACTGATCGCCGGCGCTTTTTTCGTCGGAATTGCTTCCGGCATGCCGTTGTTAACGGTCGTTGAGCACGTAAATGCAGGATTCGGCGGTTTAATGACGGGCATCGGTATCGTCATTGTCGCGGGGACGATTATTGGCGTTATTTTAGAAAAATCGGGCGCTGCTTACCGGATGGCAGAGGTTGTGCTGCGTCTTGTCGGTGAAAAACGGCCGCAGCTTGCCATGTCACTTATCGGGTATATCGTGTCAATTCCGGTCTTTTGTGATTCGGGCTTTGTCATTCTATCCAGTTTAAAGAAAGCACTTGCTAAACGTGCGAAAGTGGCGATTGCTTCCATGTCAGTGGCGCTGGCAACAGGTCTTTATGCGACGCATACACTCGTTCCGCCGACACCGGGCCCGATTGCCGCAGCAGGAAATATCGGTGCGGAAAGTTATCTCGGAACGATTATTTTAATCGGGTTATTCACGGCTATTCCAGCTGTGGTTGTCGGTTATATTTGGGCGGTGAAAGTCGGGTCAAAAATCGAAGTAGAGGCCGATTTGGAAGCACTTGATTATGAAGAGATTATTCAATCATTCGGGAAAATGCCATCAACATTCAAATCCTTCTTTCCTATTTTGCTGCCAATTGTTCTGATTGGGGCGGGTTCTGTAGCCGCCCTTTCCGGTGAAGAAAACGGCATCGTGAATGTGCTGACATTTTTAGGATCGCCGTCTGTTGCGTTACTGTTCGGCGTACTGGCTTCTTTTTTGTTATTGCCTAAATGGAATGAAGAAACATTAACAGACTGGATCGGAGAAGGGCTGAAAGAGGCGGCACCGATTTTGTTAATTACAGGAGCAGGCGGCGCATTCGGCGGTGTCATTAAAAATACAGGCGTCGCAGAATTGATTAACGGCTTTGACGTGGGGGACATGGCAGGCGGGGCTTTGTTTCTGCTGATCCCGTTCCTTATTGCCGCCGCTTTAAAAACGGCACAGGGCTCCTCGACTGCGGCGCTTGTCATTACATCATCCTTAATCGCGCCTCTTTTGCCGACAATGGGGATTGATGGAGCGGTTCCGCTGGCGCTGGTTGTCATGTCCATTGGTGCGGGTGCGATGACGGTAAGTCACGTGAATGACAGCTTTTTCTGGGTCGTCACGCAGTTCAGCGGCATGAAAGTGACGGATGCCTATAAAGCACATACAATGGCGACATTATTGCAAGGACTCTTAACAATCATTTTTACGATCATTCTTTGGATGATTTTCGTTTGACGATATTACATGGAGCGGCCGGCACTAAATAAGAAAAGGCAGACGGATTCATCCGCTCTGTCTTTTTTCTTTGTAAAATAACCGGTTCTTTTCGACTAAAATGGGTATAGAGAACATAAGAAGAATTAAAGGGAAAAATAATGAAAACAGGAGGAGAAAATATGAGATGGAAATATTGGAAGGTGGTCTTAAAATATGGTCACGTAGGAAAGCGAAATGAAATTAGTGTAGCTCGTTTTCTTATCACGGAATCGGATTATACATTAGTTATGGTGATGGATGAAGCAGCAGATATGCCCGGCGTTAAACATAACGGGGTCATATCCGTTAAAGAAGTGAGCCGCGAAGAATTTATAACGGGCAAACGAATGGAACAGGAAAATTTTTATTTAAATAAAATGAAAGCGCTTCATAAAATGAAGCCGGCTTAATAAGGGAATTTTCTGGATGAACAGCCTTAGAAGCATGATTTTATTGGCTTTTAAAGCTGTTTTCTTTTATGCTGAATAGAAAAAAGGGGTGGTGTTCCTGTATGATTCAGCTGGAAGAGCTGTACGATGAAATGGTTCAGTTAAGACGTGATTTTCATGAAAAACCGGAACTGTCATTTTTTGAAAAAGAAACACCCGCATTTATTGCAGGTTATTTACGGCATCTCGGTCTTGAAGTCCGAACAGGTGTCGGCGGCAACGGTGTTGTGGCAAAAATAACGGGCCGCAAACAGGGGAAAACCGTTGCATTGCGGGCCGATTTTGACGCGCTGCCGATTCAGGATGAAAAAGAAGTTTCGTATAAATCAAAAGTGCCTGGTGTGATGCATGCATGCGGACATGATGCGCATACCGCCATGCTTCTTTGTGTGGCAAAAGTGCTCGTGGATATGAAGGAAGAATTATGCGGAACGATTGTGCTCATTCATCAATTTGCGGAGGAGCAGGCGCCGGGCGGAGCGAAACCGATGATTGAAGCGGGCTGCCTTGATGGAGTCGATGCGATATTTGGCCTGCATTTCTGGTCGATGATTCCATACGGGAAAGTCGGATGGCGGAATGGTCCGATTATGGCGGCGGCTGACCGGTTTAACTTGACCATTAACGGGAAGGGCGGACACGGTGCTGCTCCGCATGAAACAGTGGACCCTATTGTGACTGGAACCTCATTTATTCAGCAGCTGCAGCATATTGTCAGCCGCAGTATCGATCCGCTCAAGTCTGCCGTCGTCACAGTCGGTCAGTTTCATGCCGGTAATTCATTCAATGTAATACCGGATAAAGCGGAAATTGAAGGAACGGTCCGGACATTTGATCCGGCTGTACAATCGTTCATTATGGCGCGTATGGAAAAATTGGCAGAAAACGTATGTGAATCAGCCGGCGGATCGGGTCATTTTGTCTATACAAAAGGATACCCGGCGGTTGTGAACCATGAAGCGGAAACGAAAATTGTGGCAGCGAGTGCAGAAACAGTCGTTGGCGCAGAAAACACATTTGAAATGACACCGATGATGGGCGGCGAAGATTTTGCTTATTATCTTCAAAAGATACCCGGCAGTTTCTTTTTTGTCGGAGCAGGAAATGAAGAAACGGGGGCTGTTTATCCTCATCACCATCCAAAATTTGATCTCGATGAACGGGCGATGCTGATTGGCGGGAAAATCCTTTTGACAACAGCCCTTTTGTATTTGCACGGTAATTAACCTGTTTTGAAAGCCAATAAAACAGCAGTCCTTAAGACAAGTATTTGATGAAAAAACGTTATAAAATTAAGAGGGATTATGATAAAAAGCAGCGGATTTGAGGTGAGAGCATGGGAAAGGTTGTTGTCATCGGCAGTTACGTCGCTGATTTAATGAGCCGTGCTCCGCATTTGCCAAAGCCCGGTGAAACGGTGCTCGGCGGTCCATTTCAAATGGGGCCCGGCGGAAAAGGCGGCAATCAGGCGGCAGCGGCTGCTCGGAGCGGCTCTAACGTGACATTTGTGACGAAAGTGGGCAATGATTTATTTGGAAAAAATGCGATCGAGCATTTTGAAAAGGAGCAGTTTAATACGCAATTTGTGAAAGTTGCGGATGATGAAGCGACCGGTGCCGCATTAATAGCGGTTGACAATCACGGAGAAAATCATATTGTGATTGCACCGGGTGCGTGCGGCACGATGACAAGTGAAGATGTGCTTGAAGCGGATGGGGCGATCAAGGACGGTGACATCGTTGTCCTTCAGCTGGAAATAAGCTTGTCGGCGGTGAAGACCGCGATGGAAAGAGCCGTTATACATAACGTTCCGGTATTGTTGAATCCCGCGCCATACCAGGAGTTTCCGCGGGAACTTTTGCGGCATGTAACGTATGCCACGCCGAATGAAATGGAAGCAAGTGAGTTAACTGGTTCAGACGTAACCGATGAGGAATCAGCACAAAAAGCAGCGAATACACTGCACGAACTAGGTGTGAAGATTGTCATCATCACACTCGGCCGGAAAGGGGTATTTTTGTCAGAAGGGGTTTCTTCAGGAAAAATCGTTCCGGCATTTCAAGTGGATGCGGTTGATACGACAGGCGCTGGTGACGCGTTTAATGGCGGGTTTGCACATGCGATCAGCAGCGGGCAGTCTCTCGAAGACGCGGTTCAATTTGGACAGGCGGCGGCTGCACTGTCTGTCATGAAGGCTGGTACAGCACTGTCAATGCCGCAAGCGGATGAAATAAAGACGTTTTTGTCCGGGCATGTTGAGGGAATACAATAAAAAAGGAGCGGATGTAAAATGTTTAAAAAATTATTTGGCAAAGAAAAAAAAGAAACGGTATCAGAAGTAGTGTTAATGTCGCCGATGACCGGTAACGTAGTCAGTCTTGAAGAGGTACCGGACCCGGTTTTTTCACAAAAAATGATGGGAGACGGTGTCGCGTTTTCTCCATCAGAAGGCAAAGTCGTGGCACCGGCTGATGCAAAAGTGCTGAATGTTTTTCCGACACAACATGCCATCGGACTTGAAACAGCTGGGGGCCTTGAAGTGTTAATTCACGTCGGACTTGATACGGTCAACATGAAAGGAGAAGGGTTCGACGTTCATGTGGCTGAAGGGGATCAAGTGAAAAAAGGGGATTTGCTGTTAACATACAGCCTTGAACTCGTCCAGGAAAAAGCAGCAAGCACGATAACGCCGATGATTATTTCAAACGGCGATATGGTGAAACAGCTCGACAAACATGAAAATGTGCCGGCAGCTGCAGGGGAAACGCCGGTGATGACCGTGAAACTGTAACATTAAGAAAAAGCTGCCTCTATTTGAACGAAGCGGCTTTTTCATCACCCATAAGGAAGGGATATAAATGCGGTTATATGAAAAACCCGTTAAAGCGTATTTGCAAAATGATTTGGCGGCTTTCGATTCTGATGACAATGACAGGCAACTTATTTATCGTTTTGAAAAAGGTTATGTGACAGTCCTTGGTGAGTTTGATTCCGATGTGTATGCTGGCGGAATAGCTTGTATTATTTTTAATCAGACCGATGTCACTTCCGTTGGAAAAGGAATGCTGCGCTTTATTGATAAAAATCACAAAGACTAATTTACTGCCCTGCGGCGGTTTTCTGGAGCAGTGGTTAGATTTGGTACTAAACAATTTTTGTCCCACAAGTATGGGGGAAGGCCGGATTCTGAGCCGTTTAGGCCGATTTATCAATCTTACAGCCGGATTTTTCCTCATGAAGGCCGAATTTAAGGGGATACGGCCCAAAAACAGAAAATCCGGCCATAGAAATGAAAAAGGGGTGTCTTATTAAGCTTTTGAGACATCCTCTTATGTTTGTTGGCGTCTTTCATTTAAACTGCTTTTTCTTTAAAAATCTTAAAAAATCTATTTAGCAGAGACTATTTTGAGAAATGCCTGTTCCGTTACTGAATAATTCCAAACTGTCTTTAAATGACTTTGCCATTGATGAACCAGTCTCCGCTTATCGTTTTTTGTGCAAAATATGACCGGCAAGCGCATATAAAATAATGGTGGACGATAAATGAGCCGAAAATTGAGACGGGTCCTGCTGCGGGTATACTTCAACAAAATCCATGCCAATCACGCCCTGTCTGCAAATTTCATGAACGAGCGTCAATAACTCATATGATGTCAAACCGTTGCCGTCAACCGGACCGCCCGGGTTAAAGGCATAATCCAGCACGTCGCTGCAAATGCTTAAATAAACACAGTCAACATCATTGGATGCCATTTCATGCAGTTCACGAGCAAGTGCTTTTAAATCTTTATGCTCTCTTATGTCATTAATCGTAACGGTTACAGCACCGGCATTACGCGCGTTTCGGCCGCTTTCAGGCTTATTGCGGGGACCGTGAATACCGGTATGAATGATGCTTTCATTACGGACACCCTCCTGTAACGTGCTGAACTTAAGCGCATCACTTTTGGGCCGAGTTCACACCCCGTGTAGTCACCCCATGTCACAGCGCCTTCCCACGGTACACCATATACGACAGCGTCAACTCCGTTCAAATTATCCTCATGAACCAAATTTTTTGCTCCTAAGAAACAAGGCGTATTGCCATAAATATTTTCACTCATCCAAACAGTCCTTTCTACTTATAAAGATACTCTTCCTATTCCCTGACAGAGTGGAATAAAACCGGGAATTTCAAATGTGGTGATGTTAAAATGATGGTAAGAGGTGAGGCTGATGAAGCTCTTGTTCCAAATTTTTATGATTTTTTTTAAGCTGTCACCGATTACCTTTGGCGGCGGCTATGCGATGATTCCAGTTATAGAGCGGGAAGTCGTGGAAAAGAAGCACTGGCTTAAGCAGGAGGAAGTCACGGATTTATTTGCGCTTTCCGGTTCCATTCCAGGCGCGATTGCGATCAATTCCGCTGCCTTTATCGGCTACCGGATTGCGGGGGTTTTAGGTGCCATTGCGGCTACGATCGGTGTGATGATCCCGACGTTTTTTATCATTGTCATGCTAAGCATTTTTTATTTATTTTTTAGCGATCATCCGAAAGTGGAAGCCGCATTTGAAGGCATCCGTCCGGCAGTTGTCGCATTAATTGTTTTTGCGGCGTATAAAATGAGAAAAGGAGCGGTGGTCGATAAAACAACGTTTGCGGCAGCAGGCTGTGCACTCGTGATGCTTCTGGTTTTACGTCTGCACCCCGTTCTCGTGATCTCGGCGGGTGCGGTTTCCGGCATATTCCTCATTGGCATACAAGACCGTCTTGGCATCGAAACGAAAATAGATGACCATGAACAGCAGCTCGACTACTTCATGGGGGCTGATATTTAATGATTTGGCTCTTATTTAAAACCTTTTTTCTCACCGGGCTCGTTTCATTCGGCGGCGGTTACGCCATTATTCCGGTCATTGAAGCGGAAGTCGTGAAAAACGGCTGGATGACGACCCAAAAGTTTACCGATATTGTAGCGATTGCCGGCATGTCGCCCGGACCTATTGCGACGAACACGGCGATTTTTACCGGCTATCAGGTGTCCGGTCTCACGGGTGCCGCTGTTTCAGCATTTGCGATGGTATTGCCGTCGCTCCTGCTTGTCCTCATTGTTGCCATGTTTTTTTACAAATTCCATCACAGCCGGATCGTCCAGTCCGCTTTTTATGGTTTGCGTCCGGTCGTCATTGCCCTGATCGTCTTCGCAGCGGTGAAATTTGCGCTTTCAAACGGCATGATCGGCACGTTTTCCATGCATACACTCAGCCTTGTGGGCATTTTTGCCGTCTCGCTTTACTCCTTGATCAAGCGAAATACCCACCCAGCCTACGTCATTTTAATGGCGGGGCTTGTGGGGATGGCGTTTTATTCCTGAAGCCGTTTGAAGCCAGAATTAATTTTAACAACCTCTTTATTTTCCGGCGAACCCCGTGCCTCCCTTTAAAGAAATTGATGGTACGGCTGTATAAGGGCTGTTTTGGTTTGTGGAGTACTGCTGAAACGCGGTGCTTTTTTTGTTTTCATGATAGTATAGAAAAAACGGAATTGAAGCGCTGTCTGAATGGAAACATGGCGCTTTTTCCCTGGTTTAATGAGGTGATTGGTTATGTTGACGCTTGATCATACGATACAGGAAGCGCTGACTTTGCTTACGGAGCGAAATGAAGAATCAGCGGAGGTTGTGGATGAAGAGCAGCAGACGGTCGGAATGATCACATTGGCGGAGATTCGGATCGCGATTCAGAATGGTCATGTGCTGATGCCGCTGCGTACCTTTTTTCAGCAGCCGTTTTTGCAGGAGTTCTTGAAGGAGCAGGAACCCGGCGCATTCCATCAGCTGTTAATGAGCAAGATGTTTTCGGACATGATTAATTCTTTATACGATGGTGTGTACATAACGGATGGACATGGATTTACCGTTAAGGTGAATACAGCATATGAGCGGATTACGGGAATTTCGTCGGAAAAAGTAGTCGGTCTTCATATGAGGGATTTGGAAAAGGCGGGCTATATATCCAAATCGGTTTCGATTCAGGTCATTCAGGAAAAAAGAGCGCTGACGCGGATGCAGGAGCTGGCGAATGGACGCAAAGTCATTGTGTCAGCGAGCCCGGTTTTTGGAAGGGATCAAACGATTTTGTACGTCGTCAGCAGTGTGCGGGATATTACCGAGCTGATCCGGCTGAAGCTTGAGAATGATGAGTTGAAGGATGGACAGTTTGAATCCGGTGCAGGCTCGGCTGAACTGGACAAATTGCCTTTTATAGCTGAAGATGAGGAAACAAAGCAATTTTTCGCTCTTGCGCGCAAAGTGGCCAAAACAAATGTGACGGTGTGTTTGACGGGTGAGAGCGGTGTAGGGAAAACAATGACAGCTTCGTATATTCACCGGCATTCCTCAAGAGCGGATCATCCGTTTATTGAAGTGAACTGCGGGGCTTTGCCGGCGAACTTAATTGAGGCGGAACTGTTTGGTTATGTGGGCGGGGCGTTTACAGGTGCCTTGGCAAAAGGAAAAAAAGGGTTCGTCGAAATGGCACATCGCGGTACTCTTTTCTTGGATGAGATCGGGGATATGCCCCTTGAACTGCAAGTAAAGCTTTTGAAAGTGCTCGATGATTTTTCCTTTACACCGGTCGGCTCGACGTCGGCGAGACAGGTCGATATTCGAGTGATTGCCGCGACAAATCAGCCATTGGAGGAGCTTGTGAAAAAAGGGGACTTTCGGGAGGATTTGTATTATAGGCTCACGGTTGTGCCAATGCATATTCCGCCGCTTCGGGAGAGAAGAGAAGAAATCCCTTTGCTTCTTTCTTATTATATGGATCAGTTTAATGCTATGCACGAAACAGCGGTTTCATTGTCTCCGGAAGCCCGCCATTTTTTATGTGAATATGACTGGCCGGGCAATATTCGTGAATTGAAAAATGCTGTTGAATATTTAGTGGTGACCAGTGATTCTTCAACGGTCGGTGTGGAACAGCTGCCTGCAAAAATCCGCCGCGTTCCATCGGTTATACGTCCGATTGTGGAAGGCAGAATTATTCCTTTAAAGGAAGCAACTGATATGGTCGAGAAGCAATTAATTATGAAAGCCATGCAACTCCACAAAACGACAAGAAAAGCAGCGGAAGCACTTCAGGTCAGTCAATCCACTATTGTTTCGAAAATGAAAAATCGGCCGTCTTTTGATTATAATTCTGATCAAAAATGACTTTTTGATTTCTATTTCGTTCGAAAACGTTTTCATATCCTTCTTTTCAAGCTTTTTTCTTGTTGGCACGTTACTTGCATTTAAGAAAAAGAAAAAGAAAAGGAGGATTTTTTTATGGCCATTTCAACGTTTAAGATTGCCAATAAATTAATTACGGGAAAAGGGGCAACGACGGAGTTAAGCAATGAAGCAGCTCGATTGAAAATGACGAATCCGCTGATTGTTACGGACACCATTATTCAACAGACAGGATTGCTTGACCGCATTCAGGAAAACCTGAAAGGAATTTCTACAGGGGTATTTTTAGGGGTCAAACCCGAGCCTGAGTTTTACGTGGTAGAAGAATGCAGACAAATGTTTCGTGATGGCGGACATGATGGGCTTATTGCAATAGGTGGAGGAAGCGCGATTGATACGGCCAAAGCGGTGTCAGCTTATGCGAAGTATGAAGGGGCTCTTACAGATCTTGTCGGCACGGATCAAGTAACGGAAAAAGGCTTTCCGCTTATTGCGATTCCTACAACGGCGGGTACTGGATCGGAAGTAACCAACATTTCGATTTTGTCCGATAAAGAAGAACAAGTGAAGAAAGGGATTGTAAGCGATTACCTCTTGCCGGATACGGCGATCGTTTCACCGGAGATGACATTGACGATGCCTCCGGGTGTTACAGCGGCAAGCGGGATTGACGCGCTTGTGCATGCGATTGAAGCATATATTTCTGTCAATGCTTCACCAATTACGGATGCGTTGGCAATAGGGGCAATGAAGATGATTGCCGTGAATTTGCCGAAAGCGTATGCGAATCCGGATAATGTTCAGGCGCGTGAGCAAATGGCGACAGCAAGTCTCATGGCGGGCATGGCGTTTGGCAATGCGGGTGTCGGCGCAGTGCATGCATTGGCGTATCCTCTTGGCGGCCGCTTTAATCTTCCTCATGGCGTCAGCAATGCACTATTGCTGCCATATGTCATGGAATGGAATAAAATCGCCTGCCTGGAGCGTTTTAGAGATGTGGCAGCTGCGCTAGGTGAAAAAGTAGATGATGTAACAGACAATGAAGCAGCCGACAAGGCTATTTCGGCGATGAGCCGTCTTTGTAAAGCTGTTCGTATTCCAGACGGATTACATGAATTGGGGATTAAAGAAAGTGATTTAGAAGGTATGGCAGAAGATGCGAGTAAAATTGACCGTTTGCTGAAAAACAATCCAAGACGGTTAAACAAGGCCGATATTTTGGCGATTTATGAAGCGGCCTATATAGGAGGAGAGCGGAATGCTGTGGAAAAATAGAATACATGGTGAGGAATCACCTTACATTCCGATGGGGCCGTTTAAACTGCGGCTTCCCTTTATTCATTACCGTTTTGAGTGGCCGGATTATGTTCAGGGGTTGTTAATGTGTGCGGTTGATTTGGCGGCGATCCCATTATTGATGGAACTTCTCGGGATGCCTTTTGAAGCGGCATTAGCCGTTGTTATGTTAAATGGACTTTTATATTTGACGCATCATTTATTGGGCGACCCGGTTGTACCTGGCTGGATTACGCCGGCGATTCCACTCATTATGGCCTATGTCTCGCAGTTTCCGGAAGGGGAAGAGAGGGTATATGCTCTTATAGCCTTCCAATTAACGCTCGGCATTTTCTCTATTTTTCTTGGTGTGACAGGTCTTGCCGGAAAAGTGGTCAGCCTTGTGCCAAGTGCGATTAAAGCCGGAATTATTCTAGGCGCCGGAATTGGTGCGGTTACGTCGATTTTTGAAGTAGGCGGCCAGTTTGAGACGTTCCCATGGACCATTTCAATTGCGATCGGGATTGCGTTTTATTTGATTTTTTCAAAACATTTTCAGGTGTTGAAACAAAAGAATGCATTTTGGGTGCTGATTTCAAATTTGGGTATTTTTCCAATCATTATTTTGGCAGTTGTCATTGCTCCTCTATTTGGAGAAGCACCTTGGCCAACAATTGAATGGGGTATTACAAGTCCGGATTTCGCAACACTCTGGAATGAATACACTGTGTTTGGACTTGGCATGCCGCCGCTCGCTTTGTTTATTAGCGGACTGCCAACAGTATTAGGAACGTATATTGTTCTATTTGGAGATATTTTGAAAAAAGAAGCCATTTTGGATGATGCAAAGGATATCCGTATTGACGAAAAAATTGACAACAACCCGAACCGCGCACATTTGATTTTTGGAGCAAGAAACGCCATTATGGGTATTATCGGTCCGGATGTGACAATGGCCGGCCCAATGTGGGCAGCGATGCAGGTTGTGGTAGTAGAGCGGTATAAAGAAGGCAAGAAAGTCATGAATTCATTTTTCGGCGGCGCCGGTTCATTCCGGTGGGGAACCAACACAGGCTTACTGTTGATGCCAATTGTCAGTTTGGTTGAGCCGATTTTAGGCATCGCGCTTGCATTGACGCTTTTGATTCAGGGGTATGTAAGTGTCCGTGTTGGTATATTAGAAGCAAGAAGCCAGCGGGATCTTGGTATTGCGGGTATCGTGGCAGCACTATTGGTCGTTAAAGGAGCATCATGGGCATTCGCAGTCGGAATTATCTTGTGCCTTCTGATTTATGGTAAAAATTTCTTTGTCGGGGAAAATGATGGTACGTTTACAAAAGATGTGGAGGAGAAAATTGGATGAAATCATGGCGTATGTATGTTAATGGCGAATGGGTCAACACGGAAGAACAAATTGAAGTCGTCAATCCGGCGACGCTTGAAGTCATTGCGACAGTTCCGAAAGCAGGAAAAAAAGAAGCGGCGGAAGCTGTTGATGCCGCCAGTGCAGCACTGCCTGGATGGAAAGCGAAAACAGCAGCAGAACGCGGCGCTTTATTAATGAACTGGTTTCGCTTAATTGATGAGCAAAAAGAAGAGATTGGCCGTATTATGACAACCGAGCAAGGAAAGCCTTTAGCAGAAGCCATTGGTGAAGTCAGTTATGCAAACAGCTTTATCTCCTGGTATGCGGAAGAAGGAAAGCGGATTTATGGTGAAATGGTTCCGGCTGCCGCTTCGAATAAACGAATTTTCGTGTCGAAGGAGCCGGTCGGTGTTGTGGCGGCGATCACCCCATGGAATTTCCCGGCAGCTATGATGACACGCAAAGTGGGTCCTGCTTTAGCGGCTGGATGTACGGTCGTTGTTAAGCCGGCTGAGCTGACACCGCTGACTGCTTTTAAATTAGTGGAGCTTGCGGAAGAAGCAGGCATTCCTAAAGGCGTCATTAATGTGATTACGGGCGATGCGGCCGCCATTGGTGAAACGTGGATGGCGGACAGCCGGGTACGTAAAATCTCGTTTACCGGCTCCACAAAAGTCGGAAAGCTGCTTATGAAACAGGCGGCCGACACGATGAAAAAAGTCTCGCTTGAGCTTGGCGGTCATGCCCCGTTTATCGTGACGGAAAATGCGGATCTCAATAAAGCGGTGACTGGATTAATGGGGTCCAAATATCGAAATGCCGGACAAACATGTGTCTGCGCAAACCGCATATTTGTTCATGAATCAGTTGAAGCTGAATTTGTGGAAAAGCTGAAAAAAGCGGTCGGTGAGTTATCTGTCGGCAACGGCTTGAATGAAGGGGTTGAAATTGGCCCGCTGATCAATGAAGCTGCTGTTCAAAAAGTGAAGAACCAGCTCGATGATGCGATCTCAAAAGGCGCAAGCGTTGAAATCGGCGGCGAAGCGATCTCCGGTGAAAAAGGCTACTTTATTACACCGGCTGTGCTGACGAACGTAACGGACGATATGACGTGCATGATCGAAGAAACGTTCGGTCCCCTTGCACCGGTAACAACCTATAAAACGGTCGAAGAAGTCATCAAGCGCGCGAACAACTCACCATACGGACTGGCCGGGTATGTGTATTCGGAAAATATTTCAGAAGCGATCGCCATTTCAGAAGGATTGGAATATGGCATCATTGGACTCAATGACGGCCTTCCATCCGTTGCTCAGGCTCCGTTTGGCGGCATGAAAGAAAGCGGGCTTGGCCGTGAAGGCGGACATTGGGGAATTGAAGAATATTTGGAAGTGAAATATATTTCACTGGGACTTTAATCCGCAAATGTTCTGCTGTTCTATCATTAAATAAACTAGTAAATAGTCAAAGCCAGCCGAAGTCATTCTTCAGCTGGCTTTTTCATTGTGTTCTTTGAAAACCCC
>NZ_MSDU01000004.1 GCF_001936625.1 Domibacillus antri
TATACTGGTGGTTCTGATTTGCATAATGAAGAGGTGGTGAATAGGGTAGGGTTCCTTCATGTAAGTGCTCAAGAAGCGATTTTTGAAAAGGCGGGGTAAAAGTTTGTTTCGATGGGCGGTAAAAAATGGGTGGATACGCGGGATGCCGAGTGGGCAAAGCAAGACGAAATCTGCAGAAAAACAGCGCCCAAATGCTTTTGTAACTAGTCTTAATGAACCCGGAAGGAACTCATACATTCGTTCAGTCTATCGTCCATAAAAGAGGATTTTCTAACTGTATTTCAAAAATTAACTATTTTTTAATGGATCATGCTTGAATGTTTTAAATTTTTTGATATTGTTTCTAATGAACAAAGCATAAAACAGAAAGGAGAATGTGCTCACAATGAGATCGAAGTATGCTTACCTAATTGCAGCTCTTTCCGTCAGCTTTTTACTGGGAGCCTGCTCAGATCAGACGAAGGAAACACAGACAGAAGAGGACCAGCCTGCTCAAACACAGGGAAATCAAGCAGAAAAAGCCTCCGATGTTCATTGGTCTTACAAAGAAGGGGAAACGGGTCCTGATCAATGGGGGAAACTGGATGCCTCTTACGCTGCTTGCATGAATGGTAGTGAACAATCACCGGTCAATATCGAATTTAGTCAAGTAAAAACAAGTGAAAGATCAGGAAATATTGAAACGCACTATGCACCGGGCTCTTTTTCAGTCGTTCATAACGGCCATACCATACAGGTGAATGCGGAAGGCACAGACAACCGCATGACCGTTGAAGAATCAGAATATAACCTGGTTCAACTTCATTTCCATACACCGAGCGAGCATCAATTTAATGGCCGCCATTTAGATATGGAACTGCACCTTGTCCATCAAAACGCGAATGGAGAGCTTGCCGTACTTGGAGTGATGATTCGAGAAGGAAAAGAAAACGAAAACCTGGCATCTGTTTGGGAGAAGTTACCGAAGGAGGAAACAGAGAACGGGATTTCTGTAAAAGAATTGGACTTACATACGTTACTCCCTGAGAATCAAGCCTCTTTCTATTATAATGGCTCATTAACAACGCCTCCTTGTACGGAAGAAGTAAAGTGGATTGTTTTGGAACAGCCGATTGAAATGTCGAAAGAACAAATTCAAGCATTCCAACAAATTTTCCCTGATAACCATCGTCCAGTTCAGTCTTTAAATGAACGTGAAATAATGAAGAATTAAAAAGATTTTCTTTCAAATGAGGCATTTAATTTGATCATACAAACACTCAGTGATGAACAGAATAACGCCACCATGATTTTCTTTTATAAGAAGGCGGACAGGGAGCAGTCTGCCATTCTAAACGAAACCGTGATACATATAGGATAATGTATATTGAATATGGTTTTAAACCATTAGAACAATGGGAAACTGTTTATAAAGGTCATAGTGTAACCACGTAGCAGCATCGATATTTTCTTGGATAAGAAAGCAAGTGAGTTCAAGAAGAGCTGGCAAATCTGGGTGGCATGATATAATACCAGCCTCTGGAAAAGCGTCAAACCATGATTTATCAGGTTTAGACGCTTTTTTATTTTGCTGTAAAAAGCTTTTCTTGAACACAAAGTGTAGGAGAATATTTTAATTTTGCCGCCAAATGATAATTATGATAAAGTAGCGGTATACAGGAAGCTGATTGGAGATGGAAAAATGAGCACGAAAGAAGAACATTTGCGTAAACCGGAATGGTTAAAAATAAAGCTGAACACGAACGAAAACTATACAGGCTTGAAAAAAATGATGCGCGAAAAGCAGTTGCATACCGTCTGTGAAGAAGCGAAATGCCCAAATATTCATGAATGCTGGGCTGTCCGCCGTACGGCGACATTTATGATCCTTGGCAGCGTCTGCACGCGGGCTTGCCGCTTTTGTGCGGTTAAAACAGGTTTGCCGACAGAGCTTGATCTGCAGGAGCCGGAACGTGTTGCGGATTCCATTGTCCAAATGAACTTGAAGCACGTTGTTGTGACAGCGGTAGCGCGTGATGATTTGAAAGATGGCGGCGCCTATGTATTTGCGGAAACGGTCCGTGCGATCCGCCGGAAAAATCCGTTTACTTCAATTGAAGTATTGCCATCCGACATGGGCGGTATCGAAGAAAACTTGAAGATGCTCATGGATGCGAAGCCGGATATTTTAAACCATAATATCGAAACGGTGCGCCGTTTAACACCAAGAGTCCGCGCGCGCGCGAAATACGACCGCTCGCTTGAATTTTTGCGCAGAGCGAAAGAAATGCAGCCGGACATCCCGACGAAATCCAGTTTAATGATCGGCCTTGGCGAGACGAAGGAAGAGATCATCGAAGTAATGGATGATCTTCGCGCGAACAACGTGGACATTATGACGATCGGCCAGTATTTGCAGCCGTCGAAAAAACATTTGAAGGTGCAAAAGTATTATCATCCGGACGAATTTGCGGAACTGCGCGAAATTGCCATGTCGAAAGGGTTCAGCCATTGTGAAGCCGGTCCAATGGTACGCTCTTCTTACCACGCCGACGAGCAGGTAAACGCAGCGGCAAAAGCGAAACATGAGCAGGGCGAGGCTCAGGCGGCGAAATGATTATTATTCAAAATGACAGCTACGAAATTTTGGAAGAGCGGACAGAAGGCTTTAATGAAGAAGCCTTCCGTGCCCGCTACAGCGACATTTTGTCTAAATACGACTATATCGTCGGCGATTGGGGCTACGGACAGCTGCGGCTGAAAGGCTTTTTCGATGATGCGAACAAAAAAGCGACATACGACAACAAATTCTCAACGATACGTGATTATTTGCTCGAATACTGCAACTTCGGCTGCGGCTACTTTATTTTAAAAAAGCTGCCCGTTTCCAGCGTACCAAAAAAACCGGCCAACTAAGCCGGTTTTTCTCCTTAAATTAAATAACCTCATACAAAAACTCTTTTAGTTCTGCCGCTTCTTCTTCACTTAAATCAAACGCATACTCAATGTAGCCGGGCTCGTCCAAATCGTCGCGGCCAATAATCGCATATGTACGTCCCTGTAAATTAATGACAACCCGTTTCCCGTAGTAGCGGTCCGTCTGCATCAGGGCAAGATCGTACCGCGCATGTTCACCGGCAAAACTGACAAATCGGGTTGTCGTTGTATCCTTTTCATCATAAAGAAAAAAACGTTCACTCATTCATGATCCTCCACTCGTTCATTTTCAATCATTGTACCACATGTTACAATAGGAGCGGAAAGGATGGATGCCTTGTGTATTTTATTGACCGAAAAAAAATGGAAGCAACGCTCCGTTTTATGGAAGAGCAATTCAACTTATTTGAGTCGCAGCGCGTCTGGATCACCCCCATCGAACGGGCCGCGCTTGAGCGGATTGCCCAAACTGTTGTAGAATCGATCATCGATGCCGGCAATGCGATGATTGATGGCTTTATTATGCGTGATCCCGGCAGCTACGAAGATATCATTGATATTATGGAAGATGAAAAAGTGATTAAACCTGAACAGGCAGCCCCGCTGAAAGATGTGATCGGTCTGCGCAAAATGCTCGTACGCGATTACACCAATATCTCACACGATGAAATGACGGCACTGTTAATCGCCAATAAAAAAGAAGTCAAAGATTTTCCGAAACGTGTCCGTGCGTATTTAGAAAACGAACTCGGCCCCGTTTCCGCATTTTTACCGGAAGAAGGAGAAAACGAATGACAAAGTATAAAGGCTACTTAATCGATCTCGATGGGACGATGTATCTCGGTACCGACATTATCCCGGGTGCACCGGAATTTATTGACCGCTTGAACGATGCGGGTATCCCGTATTTATTTGTTACAAATAATTCATCACGCACACCGGAACAAGTGGCAGATAAGCTTGTCAAAATGGGCATCCGCACCACGCCGCAAAATGTATTTACGACGTCACGCGCCACGGCACAGTTCATTCATGATAAAAAACCGGGAGCATCTGTGTATGTCATCGGAGAAGACGGAATCCTCGAAGCCCTTGCGGATAAAGGACTCGAGGTCGTGACACACGAACATCCGGATTATGTGGTGACCGGTATTGACAGAGGCATTACATATGAAAAACTAGCTGTTGCCTGTTTAGCCGTTCGAAATGGTGCCCGCTTTATTTCTACAAATGGTGATATCGCCATCCCGACCGAGCGCGGCTTCTTGCCTGGAAATGGCTCACTCACATCAGTCGTGTCTGTTTCCACAGAAACACAGCCTATTTTCATCGGCAAACCAGAGCCGGTCATTATGGAGCAGGCACTCGAGGTTTTAGGAACGACGAAAGAAGAAACCATCATGGTGGGCGATTACTATGATACCGATATTCGTGCGGGGATTAGTATCGGCATTGATACGCTGCTTGTCCACACGGGTGTTACACAGCCCCATCATCTGGAGCGGCACGAAATAAAACCAACACACACGCGTCAAAATTTGACCGAGTGGGAGATTTAAGAACAGCCTTCATGGTTGTTTTTTTTTTGCTTGGATAAAATTGGGCGGTCATGGGTATACAAATAGCATGAACCATTTTAGGAGGATGATCATGCACATTCCGAAACATTCGAAGTCATACTGGAAAGATCACCGGGCGCCGCTTACATTTGCGCCGCTTGACGAGGATATAACCGTTGATGTGACGGTGGTTGGCGGGGGGATAACAGGGATCATCACGGCATGGCTTTTGGCGAAAGAAGGGAAAAAAACAGCGCTGCTTGAATCGCGGAAGCTCATGGATGGGACGACCGGTTATACAACGGCAAAAGTGACCTCACAGCACGGACTTGTGTACGATGAACTGATCAAAACTGTCGGCGAAGAAAAAGCCCGGTTATATTATGAAGCAAACGAAGAAGCTATTGCTTTTTTTAAAAAAACAACGGAACAGCTGGCCATCGACTGTGATTTTACGGTGCAGGATGCTTACGTGTATGCCGAAACGAAAGAAACGATGGCGCAAATTGAAAAAGAGATCAATGCGTACGAAATTCTCGGGATTAACGGAGGACTTGCCGGTACGGAAGCGCGAATGAAGCTGCCGTTTAAAGTGGAAGAAGCGATCGTTATGCGTGATCAGGCACAATTTCATCCGGTCAAATTTCTGGAAGCACTCATTCGTGATATGGCTGACGATGTGCACATTTTTGAAGAGACAAGAGCAGAATCAATCGAACAAAATAAGGTGAACACGACCGGCGGCTATACTGTTTCAAGTGAATACATCATTGTTGCCTCGCATTTTCCATTTAATGATTTTGACGGATTTTATTTTTCAAAATTACATGTTGAACGCTCGTATGCGATCGGCGTGAAAAGTGACCGGCAGCTGGAAGAAGGGATGTATATCAGTGCGGATAAACCAACGCGGTCATTGCGCTATGCAACAATGGAAAATGGAGAAAAACTTCTCATCGTCGGCGGTGAAAATCACCCGACCGGACGAAGCGATCGGGAAACGATGCGGCATTATGAAGAGCTCAGTGATTTTACGGATCGTCATTTTGGTGTAAAAGACCTAGTATATCGATGGTCTGCACAGGATTTAATTACGCTGGACAGGGTGCCGTATATAGGAGTAGGTCATGAACATATTTTGGTCGCAACGGGCTATGCAAAGTGGGGAATGACAACCGGAACAGCGGCGGCCCATTTGCTGACGGATCTTGTAATGGGGCGTGAAAACCGGTTTGCGGAATTGTATGATCCGGGGAGATTAAAGTTAAAGCCGGCGGATGTAAAAACATTTGCGATGGAAAATGCAAAGGTGGCGAAAGAATTGATTGGCGGCAAGCTGATCGGAACGGTAAAAACCGTTGAGGATCTTGAGCCGGATTCAGGCGGGATTGTCGTCGTGGACGGCAAAAAAGCAGGGGCGTATAAAGACGAGCAGGGACGCTGTTATCTTGTCGATACAACTTGTACACATATGGGGTGCGAAACGAAATGGAACGACGCTGAACGGTCATGGGACTGTCCGTGCCACGGTTCGAGATATTCCTATGACGGCGCCGTTATTGAAGGCCCGGCCATTGAACCGCTTGCTAAGGTTGAAAGAGGATAAGGGCATGTAAAAAATGGGGGCAAACGTAAAGGGAAATCTCTGTTGTTCATTTACGATCAGTCCGCTTATTTCAAAAAACGGCGCAATACCTCCTGTTTTTAGGGGCATTGCGCCGTTTTTCTCATCAATAGCTGATAAGTTCAAACATTCTTCCTTTTTAATGAGGAAGAAAAGCGAGCTGGTAAAAGAACAGCACTGCGAAAACATAGACAAGCGGGTGCACGTCTTTGTATCGGCCGCGCGCGATTTTAACGAGCGGGTAAGAAACAAATCCAAGCGCAATACCGGTGGCTATGCTGGAAGTGAGCGGCATGCTTAAAATAATGAGAAACGCCGGGAATGCTTCCTCGAGTTCATTCCATTTAATTTTTGCGACGCTTTCCATCATTAAGCAGCCGACAATAATAAGTGCCGGAGCGGTAATGGCGGAAATGCCGGAAACCGCTGATACGAGCGGCCCGAAAAAGGCTGCGGCAATAAAGAGAGCAGCAACCGTTACGGCGGTTAATCCTGTACGGCCGCCTGCTGCAACACCGGTTGATGATTCAATGTACGCACTGGTCGGACTTGTGCCGGTCATGGCGCCGACTGATGTCGCAACAGAGTCAGCCAGAAGAGCCTGGCGTGCGCGCGGCATCGTATTTCCTTTCATTAATCCGGCCTGCTGTGCCACACCGATCATCGTGCCGGTCGTATCGAAAATCGTCACGAGTAAAAACGAAAAGACAACGGCATACAATCCATGCTGAATAACATCGCTGAACGCCGTGACGGGATTGCCGGCCAGAAGTCCTTCCGGCATCGACGGCGTACCAATAAAGCCATTTTCAAAGGACAGCTGCCCGGTAAAAAAAGCCACCGTACCAGTCGCGATCATGCCGATAAACAGCGCACCGTTCACGCGGCGCACCATTAAAATAATCGTAACCGCAAGACCAAATAAAGCAAGAAGGGCGGACGGGCTGTGCAGATCACCGAGTTTAACGAGATTATTTTGATCAGCCGCGATGATGCCTGTTAACCGAAGGCCAATAAACGCGATAAAAAGTCCGATACCGGCTGAAATGCCATGCTTTAAGTTTTCCGGGATCGCTTCAATTAATTTTTCACGAAGCGGTGTCAAAGATAAAAGGACAAATAGTAAACCGGAAATGAATACAGCGGCAAATGCGGTTTCATACGTAATGCCGCCGTGGGAACCGACGACGGAATAGGCAAAATACGCATTCATGCCCATACCGGGTGCTATAGCAATCGGATAGTTGGCGAACAGCCCCATCCAGAGCGTTCCGACAACTGCCGCAATAATCGTTGCCGTAAAGACCTGTTCAAATGGAACACCTGCATCATGCAGAATAAGCGGGTTAACGACAACGATATAGACCATTGTTAAAAACGTGGTCAGTCCGGCGAGTAATTCCGTCTTTACCGTTGTGCCGTGTTCAGATAGTTTAAACATAAAAAACGCCTCCAAAATACGAACATTTAAAAATCCATGTTTAATACTATTCCTTTTATGCGCCGGACGCAAGTGGGGGATTTGCATGAAAAAAGAAATGGCCGCGATCGATGGGATTTCTCACGTTCCTAATGAAAAAAACCGTCTCGATTCCGAGACGGCTTAGGCTTATTTTGCGAACGTAATTAAATTTTCTACCGGAATGCGGTCTGTCGGGCGGCCTTCTTCAAGCTTACGGCCAATTGTGATCAGCATTGTCGGCAAGTAACGTTTCGGGACGTCAAATGCCTCCACGAGAGCGGATGCATTAAAGCCGCCGATCGGGCATGTGTCGAACCCTTTTGCGCGGGCGGCAAGCATAAATTGCATCGCGGCAAGCGAAGAGTTCAAAATAGCTGCATCACGCGGATATTCCGCACGCTTGTAAGCACCGTTAATTTGACCGGCCAAAATTTCTTTTAATTCCGGTGTTATTTCATTCGCTTCCACCTGCGGATCGAAAACAGGATCGATATTTTGGTAGCCCTCCAGATCGCCGAGAATACAAATAACAGCAGAAGCCTCAACAATTTGCTTCTGATTGTAGGCGATGGGCAGCAACTTTTCCTGCACGTCTTTTCCATGAAAAACAAGAAAATGCCATTGCTGTAAATTCCACGCTGATGGTGCGCGGCCGGCTGTTTGAAGCAGCTCTGTTAATTCTTCTTGCGATATTTCAGCCTGCGGGTCGTACACTTTGACCGACCGGCGGCTTGATGCAACCTCAAAAAAATCTGACATCGAATAAAGCCTCCTAAATTGTACATCTTTTCCTTTGTTTTACAAGGTAAGAATCGTTCATTAATCACTTTTCGTAAGTAGCATTCGCTTTTCACTTTAATCAAAATAAAACCATTCGTCAAGAAATTGAATTTGATTATCGTTGCAGAGCTTTATGAAAAGACCGAATCCAATAATGGATTCGGTTTAAAAAAATGGAATTAAAATATAATAGCAAATGGCCGCAATCGTTGCGGAGACCGGCAGGGTAATTACCCATGTAACCAGCATCCGCTGCGCGGTATCCCATTTCACCCCTTTTACACGGTGGGCGGAACCAACGCCGAGAATGGAGGATGAAATAACATGCGTTGTACTGACTGGCAAATGAATGAGTGTCGCTGTAAAAATGATCAACGCTGACGATACATCCGCTGCCGCGCCGTTCACAGGACGGATTTTCATAATTTTTCCGCCGACGGTCTTAATAATTTTCCAGCCGCCAATCGATGTGCCTAGACCCATCGCAAGCGCGCACGAAAATTGAACCCAGAATTGAATGTCTGTTGTTTCCTGATAATTGTTGGCGATCAGCGCCATTGTAATAATACCCATCGCTTTTTGAGCATCGTTTGTACCATGTGTATATGATTGAAGTGCAGCGGTTAAAATTTGAAACGTACGGAAATTCCGGTTTGTTTTTGCCAAATTATGATTTTTAAAAATAACCTTAAATAGACTGTATACGATAAATCCGACGGCAAAAGCAAGAAGAGGCGAAATCAGCAGCGCCTGTAAAATTTTGAAAAACCCTTCATAATTAAGGGCTTGAAAGCCAGCTGCTGCAATCGCTGCACCGGCAATGGAACCGATAATAGCATGTGATGAACTGCTTGGTATACCATAGTACCAGGTGAGTAAATTCCAGAAGATCGCCGCAATTAAAGCAGCTAAAATGACAACAGATCCATTTTGAAGCATAAAAGGGTCCACGATGTCTTTCGTAATCGTTTTGGCGACTCCGGTAAACGTCATCGCGCCGATAAAGTTCATGACCGCGGCAAGAATGATGGCCCGGCGTGGTGTGAGTGCCTTTGTTGAAACAGCTGTTGCAATCGCATTTGCGGTATCGTGAAACCCATTAATGAAATCAAATGCAAGAGCGAAAACAACGATAAGAATCGTAATGATAAATAAAGTATCCATCGTTTAATGCCCCTTACGCGTTTTTCATGATGATTGTTTCCAATGTATTGGCGACATGCTGACAAGAATCCGCAATTTCTTCAAGGTTTTCGTAAATTTCTTTCATTTTAATTAGGCGGATGGGGTCTTTTTCAATCGTAAAGATATGCTTAATGGATTGGCGTAATACGCCGTCACAAACGGTTTCGTACTCTTTGATTTTAATGGCATGGGTACGAATATCCGGTAATTTCTTCAGCGTCAGCAGCTCTATGGCTTTCTCAATTTCATCTGTGCATGACCGAATGGCATTGACAAATTTCAGCATGTATTCGTCTGCCTTCGTCACGGAATACATTTCGAAAATCGCTGCTGTCTCTTCCAGCCCGTCCAGGACATCATCCATACTCATAGCCAAGGCTAAAATATCTTCACGTTCAATGGGTGTAATAAAAGTGTGATTCAATTCTTTAATTGTTTGATGAATAAAGGTATCGCCCTGCGACTCGAATCGCTTCATTTCATCAGAAAAAATTTTTAAATCACCTGCGTTTTGAATCTTATAATCGGCGAAATAATACGCTCCTTCTTTTAAATTTGCTGCAATCGAATCCAGCAGAACAGAAAATTTATCTTTTTTGTTTTTGAACACCGTGAAGGCCTCCTATATGTTAAAAATGAACAACGGACCTATTTTACTCGAATTGTGTCGAAAAAAAAAGTTTTTTTACAATAGCAGGTACGGGTGCAACGGCTGTTATGCGTTCATTTGTAAAAGGATTGGGAACGGTTAATTTTGCCGCATGAAGCAGCTGGTAATCGAATTGGGATGAACCGCCGTAAAGAGAATCGCCGGCAATCGGATGGCCAATCGATGCAAGATGAACACGGATTTGATGAGTGCGCCCTGTTTCAAGACGGCATTCGAGCAGTGAAAATTCACCTTGTTTTGCCAGTACCCGGTAGTGTGTGACCGCTTTTTGACCAGTCGGTGAAATGCGCCGCCGTGTGGGATGATGACGGTCTTTGCCGATGGGCTGATTAATGGTTCCTGCGGTGTTTTTACTATTTCCTGTTACAACGGCATAATACGTTCTTGAAATGATTTTCTCTTCAAGCAGGCGTGAAAAAACGGAATAGGCAGCTTCATGATTGGCAAATAACACAGCACCACTCGTGCCTTCATCCAGACGGTGAACATGGCGGACGGGCATTGTGCCGCCTGATAGGGAAACGTGATAACAAACGCCATTGAGCAAAGTGTTCGTCTCGCTTGCGTCATTCGGATGTGTTTTCATTCCAGCGGGCTTATCCGCGATGATCATATGATCGTCTTCATACAAAATGGAAGGGGATGGATAAACCGGGTCGGTACTGAACGGCCCAGGCTGAAAAAATGGCAGGGACAATCGTGAACCAGCCGGCATTGGCATACGCCAGTCTGCCGGTTTTCCGTTTAACGTGACAAGATTGTCCATCCGCCAGCGATGAAGCAGCTTTTTAGGCAGCCGCCAGACGGTTAAAAATAATTCTTCCGCGGTTAGTCCATTCCAATCATTCGGAATATAAACCGAAAACATCGTACCTTGTCGACTTGTCTTCATTTTATTCACCTTTTTCTGAGAAATTGGGCATTAAATTTGTACACTTTGTTCGATTGTATGGTATTCTGATAAGAGACTGCAAATAAAGGTGGCTGTTTCATGACGATGATCATGTCTTCTACAATTGAACAGGAAGAAAAAATAAAAAGTTTAAGTACGTACATGTCGCAACACGTATTTCCACGGTATATTGATTCGCTGATGGGTGATAGGATGGAAGCGGAGCAATTGTTTCATATTGATGAAGAAGCGCTGCAGCATGTCGAATCTTTAGAGGATGCTTCCCGTGTCATTACAGCGCTCAACACAATCATCTCTATTCTTGAAACAGCCCACATTTCGTTGTCGTATGAAGAGCTGTTTATGGAAAGTGTTGACACGCTCAGCAGCTATCACATTGTTTTTCCTTTCCCGCTCTCGTTTTTTATAGAACGGCCGCCGGCTGAATTTATTTAAGCAAAAAAGCTTTCCTTTGCCCGTTGGCAAAGGAAAGCTTTTTTACGTTACTGCTGTTCTTTCGTTTGACCTAGGAACGATTGCCACTCGCTTTCCGGCTGACTGCCGACAAGACGGTCTTTTTCTGCACCGCCTTCAAAATAAATGAGTGTCGGCGTATATTCAATGTTGTAATCTTCCCAGCCTTGCTCGAATTCTAGTAAGTTATATTGAAGAACTTCTACATTTTCGTCATCTGCAATCGGCATTAATACAGGTGTTGTTTCCTGACAGTGCGGGCACGTGGGACTGTAGAAATAGACAACTGCATCTTCTCCGTTTTCAAGCTTTTCCTTCAGATCATCAGGGAGAACGATATTTTGATAGTTTGGATCATCCAGCTGTTGTACTGTTTCCGTATGTAGATCGTCTTTTTCATATGGGTTCCCTTCTGATGCCTGCTCTTTCTGATATTGCGTAATAAAGGCGATGGCGCCAAAAATCAACACGAGAACCACCGCAAAAATAATGACTCTTTTCAACGTTTACTCTCCTTTTCCTTTGAAAATCAATAAACTGGCAATAAAGATGATTGTAAATGCGGTAAGTGCCAAAAACGGAATCGTAATGAAGCCGAGCCAGTTTATGTACATGCCTGTGCACGGAACACGCCCGCATGCGGGAGCTGTATCAGTCAAAAAGTCTACTTTTTGAATGCCGTAATGATACAGTGAAATAAGTCCGCCGATCCCGGAAAGGGTTAAGGAGTAAATTGCGGCGTTTGTTTCTTTTTTCACCACGGCAATCCCTAAAATAAGGACGAGCGGATACATAAAAATACGCTGATACCAGCAAAGTTCACACGGTTCGTAGCCGACAATCTCTGAAAAATAAAGACTGCCGAGCATCGCTGTAAAAGACGCCGCCCATGCGGTAAAAAGCAAATTGTCTTTTTTTAGCATTGTTTTCCCTGCCTATAATGGATTTAATTTCTGAACAATAGCATTATAGTCTTAAAAGCTCTAAAAAGTAAAACATTGTGCGCTTTATTCCAGCTGTAAAATTTCGTAAAAAGATGGTATGATAGAGGAAATACGAGTTTGGAGGGATTGCCTGTGGCCTGGGAAGAAGAGTACAGCCGGTGGAAAAAGCATCCGGCGCTTGATCAAGAAATGAATGAGTTGCTTCTAAAGATGGAAACGGACGAAAAAAGTTTAGAAGATGCTTTTTACAAAAATCTTGAGTTTGGTACAGGCGGAATGCGTGGTGAAATAGGCGCGGGAATAAACCGCATGAATGTGTACACCATTCGGAAAGCATCCGCCGGTCTTGCGGCTTACATTTCAGAGCAGGGCGAGGAAGCGAAAAAACGCGGTGTCGCCATCGCATACGATTCCCGTCATAAATCACCTGAATTTGCGATTGAAAGCGCGAAAACGCTTGCATCTGCAGGCATTCAAACATATGTATTCGATGAACTCCGTCCGACACCTGAATTGTCCTTTGCGGTCCGTCAGCTCAATGCGTACGCCGGAATTGTGATTACGGCGAGCCACAATCCGCCTGAATATAACGGCTATAAAGTATATGGCCCGGATGGTGCACAGCTTGCGCCGGAAGCGGCCGACCGCGTTATTGAAAAAGTGAACGCGGCAAGGGACGAATTGCGCATTCAAGTGGAAGAAGAGTCCGTTTTAAAAGATAAGGGATTGATTCAAATGATCGGCTCTAATATGGACGACGATTATGCGGAAAAGCTTGTCACCATTTCTGAATGGCCGCAGGCAGCGAAAGAAACGGATCTTAAAATTGTGTTTTCCCCACTGCATGGAACCGGCAATAAACCGGTTCGTCAGGCTCTCAAAGCACTCGGTTATCAACAGGTGACCGTCGTCGCGGAACAGGAACAGCCGGACCCGAATTTTTCGACGGTTACATCACCGAATCCGGAAGAAAAAGCAGCGTTCGAACTGGCAATCCGTGATGGACAAAAAGTGGACGCTGACATTTTAATTGCGACAGATCCGGACGCTGACCGGCTTGGTGTTGCTGTTAAAGACGGAAAGGGCGGCTACGTGCTGTTGACGGGAAATGAAACAGGGGCGGTGCTTGTCGATTATATTTTATCCCGTAAAAAAGAAAAAGGGACACTTCCCGAAAACGGGCGTATTTTTAAAACGATCGTCACCTCCGAACTCGGACGTGCTGCGGCAGAACAATATGGTGTTTCATGTGAAGACGTGCTGACCGGCTTTAAATTTATCGGCGAAAAAATTGAAACATACAATAAAACAGGAGAGTACACGTTTTTATTTGGATATGAAGAAAGCTATGGTTATTTAATCGGCGATTTCGCGCGTGACAAAGATGCTGTGCAGGCGGCGATTATGGCTGTCGAAGCGTGTGCGTATTATAAGCAGCAGGGCAGGACACTTCACGATGCACTCATGGATTTATATGAGCGTGTCGGCTATTACAAAGAAGGACTGCAGTCGCTTACATTGAAAGGAAAAGACGGCGCGGAACAGATCCGTACACTTCTTTCAGTGCTGCGTGAACAGCCGCCGGCGGACATCGCCGGTATCACGGTCTCTTCCATAGAAGACTATCAGACAGGAGAACGGACAATTGTTACGACAAATGCGGTTGAAACCATTGAACTGCCGTCATCGAATGTGCTGAAGTACTTCCTGGAAGACGGTACATGGGTATGTGCAAGACCGTCCGGTACAGAACCGAAAGTGAAGTTTTATTTTGGCGTAAAGGATGAATCGTTCACAGGCGTGTCTGAAAAGCTTGAGCGCGTGCAGGCGCAGTTCATGGAACGAATTCAAAACATGCTGAAGTAATGAAAAGAGGGACAGATCATTTCTGTCTCTCTTTTTTCATGTTTATTTTCCCTCTGCATAAAATGAATCAGGGGGGATGGCGGATGAAACAAGACGAACTTCAATATGCAATTGATGAAATCACGGATATTGCCGCCGGTTTTGGTCTCGACTTTTATTCAATGCGCTACGAAATTTGTCCGGCTGATATCATCTACACATTCGGTGCTTATGGAATGCCGGCCCGCTTTTCGCACTGGCGGTTTGGAAAACGGTTTTATAAAATGAAGCTTCAATATGAAATGGGGCTGAGTAAAATATATGAACTTGTCATCAATACCGATCCATGCAGCGCCTTTTTATTAAATACGAATTCGCTTGTTCAAAATAAATTAATTGTGGCGCATGTGCTTGCCCACTCTGACTTTTTTAAAAATAATGCGCATTTTAAAAAGACGAACCGCCAAATGGAAACAGCGATGGAAGCCGCTGCGGAACGAATTCAGGAACTGACGGATGAACTTGGGATTGAACGGGTGGAGCCGCTGTTAGATGCCGTGTTGTCCATTGAAGAACATGTGGACCCGAACGGAGAAATTGGCGGGAGCGATCACTCGCCGCCTACTCCCAAAAAGCAACTGTACGATGATTTGTGGGAGCCTTTAACGGAAGAAGAGAACGGAAAAGAAACTTCTCTGTTCGAAAAAGATTTACTAAAATTTATTGCCGAAAACAGCCCGATTTTGGAGGACTGGCAGCGGGAAATCATTATGATTGTCCGGTCGGAAATGCTTTATTTCTGGCCGCAAATGGAAACAAAGATTATGAATGAAGGATGGGCTTCATACTGGCATATGCGGATCATGCGCGAGCTTGATTTGCCGGAATCAGAAGCCATTGAGTATGCCCGTTTAAATGCGGAAGTGGTACAGCCATCGAAAATGGGCTTAAACCCATATTATGTCGGGGTGAAGCTGTACGAACATATTGAAGAACAATATGGCAGCCGTGAAAAAATATTTGATGTGCGCGCGATGGAGTCGGATATTTCCTTTTTACGCAATTATTTGACAAAGGAGTTTGTGGAACAAGAAGAAATATATTTATTTGAAAAAAAAGGGATTCATTGGACCGTTTCTGAGAAGAACTGGGAAAATATACGCGATCATTTAACATCGTCGAAAATAAATGGCAGTTTTCCGCATTTAAGTGTGACGGACGGTGACTATTTGACGGCTGGCGAGCTGTATATCATTCACTCGTATGAAGGAGTGGAGCTTGATCTCAGTTATTTGGAACATACGATGCCGCACATTTATACCCTATGGGGAAAGCCGGTTCATATTGAAACAGTGGTAGATGGCAGAATCACCGTTTTTACGTATGGAAAAGAAGGGATAAAGAGGAAATATGGAAATATGTTTAAATAATTGAGAGGGCGGGAAGGGGGAGGGTACACAACTGTATAGAAAGAAGGCAACGGCATGGGCATATTATTTATGCTGCTTTATTTTTTGATTGTCGCTCTTGTCATAGAAATTTCCGTTATTGCGTTTATGCTGACAGGTCTGGAAAAAGAGGTGGCGCGTTATCAGGCGGTGTCGATGCTGACGAGCACGGGTTTTACGACGGATGAATCACAGTTGATTCTTGATCATCCGGTCCGCCGCCGCATCAGCATGTTCCTTATTTTATTCGGTGCCTTTTCACTGGCGGTCATTATTTCCGCCATCACGAATATTTTATCGGATGACCTGCGGTTAAATAAGCTGATAATGATTAATGGGGTGCTGCTGGTCATTTTTATTGCCGGAAAAACACCGATGACGAAAAAATGGCTGCAGCATCGATTTGATTACGAAATGAAAAAAAATCTTGATCTTTCGGAGCTGCCGATTAAAGAAGCGTTATTTTTGAATAAAGATGATATAGTCACGGATATTTCTGTTGAAGAACATTCACACTTGTGCGGGTTACGCGTAACGCAAATGACTGAACAGAGCCGCGATATCAATCTGCTTTTCATTCAGCGTGGGGAAGTCAATATACGGAAAGAGCTGAGTGAAGAGACCATTCAGGCAGGCGACAAGCTTTATTTATATGGAGACAAACATGAAATTGAAAAGTTAGCAAAAGAAAACGAATCTGAGAAACCGCATTAAATGCGATATTCAGATTCGTTTTTGGTTTCTTGAGCATGCAGCCGTTCTAATATGCGGCGTTTCCTGTAAAGCATCATACCGGCATCCGCAATATCTTCAATCATGGAACGGTTTGAAATGGCGCCGAATACAATGCCGACGACAGGAACAAGACGGAAGATCTTTTTCAGGCTGTACTGTTCACGGTAAGAAAGGACGACTTCACGCCAGCCCTGCAAATGGGAAATCATCTGTTTGCTGCTGTTTCGGTTAGCATAATCAGACAACTCCTCTAAAATGGCTTTTTTCCCAACGATGTCCGACGACGTAAACTGAAGGCACTTTATGATAAAGACACGCTCTTCACGTTCGTTTGGATCATATCCATATGAAACCGCAATTTCCTGCAAAGTTTTTAATGAGATAGCCAATGTTGCCGGGATATCAGCAGCGAGTGTTAAAAAGCCGCCGACACCGGTTGCCGCACCTTGCACAGTCGCAGCGCCCGCATGGGATTTTTGAATGGACAATGCGGTTTCATCCATTGCTTTCAGCGGGACACGCGCGGCATCTTCAATCGTATGCACAGGCGTTTCTGCATGGCGTTCGAGTTTCTTTAATATACTGCGTTCCTTCGTTAAATATTTGCCGCCGCTTTGAATGTAATAACCGATTTCATCCAGCAATGCACTGATTCGTTTTTGAATAAATGCGGGTGTCACCCGGTCTAAAAGAGCAAAAGGAAGGCGGGCCGCCTTATCCCAAATCCACAACCCTTTTTGATCATTTTCCCACCGTTCAATTAATTCAAGTTCCGTTAATAAGGCTTCCTTCGTTTCCATCTGCATCATCCCTGCCTTTCCCCTCTTTGTACGTAAAAACAGGACAAGAAGTTTCAAAAAAAACCCGTTTCGGCAATACGTATTCCGAAGACGGGTTTATATTAATTCTCGTTTTAACTCTTGCATTTTAACAGCAAGTTCATCGCATACGATTTGGTAAGCAGCCCATCGTTCGGGCATTTGTTCACAGTGTACCGGGTTTGGTATATTCCAGCGCACTACCTTTCGTTCTGATTCAATTGGAAGCGCCGGTAAACTGTCACGCTGAAAATCATAGATCGCAACGACAACGTCAGCTTCTTTGACGAGCTGTGGTTTAAGCGATCGCGGTGTATGGCTCTTGATGTCAATATTTACTTCTTTCATCGCTTCAACAGGCAAGTCATCGTAATCGGCTTTCGTGCACGATGCACTGATGACATTCCAGGACGGCTCATTTAAACGTGCGGCCCATCCTTCTGCCATCATGCTGAGATGATTGACCGGTGACAGGAATAATATTGTTTTATTTTTCATGACTGCTGACCCCTTTGATGTGGCGGTTATACTTTTTTATACCCATTTCTCACAAGATTAAGCATTAAAATTTAAAATGCACACGCAAATTTAATACTAAATTAATAGAACTATATCCCTAATTGATTTGAAGCCGATTTTATATACTATGTATTTCATATTAACATAGCCGGAAAATAATTTGTTTATGTGAATTGAAGAAATGGGCATGATTTTTAAAACACAACGTTTGTTTTTTTTCATTTTTTTAATTAAGATGGAGTTTGTGTGAAAAATGAACTTAACGATGAAAATAATTGCCGCACTCATTTTAGGTGCCGTTGTCGGCTTAATCTTAAATTTAGCTGCACCGGGTGTATTTACGGTGTTAAACACGTATTTATTTGTTCCAATCGGTCAAATTTTTCTCAGCTTAATCAGCATGCTTGTCGTGCCGCTCGTATTTTTTTCTATCGTAGTTGGTGCTGCCGGCCTTGGCGATCCGCAAAAATTAGGCCGTATTGGCTTAAAAACGGTTTCCTATTTCATAGTGACTACTTGTATCGCCATTATTATCGGCCTGGCGCTTGCAGCTGTTGTGGAGCCGGGATCTGCCGGTAATTTTGATACAGAAGGGGCTGAATTCTCTGCAGAGGAAGCGCCGCCTGTCAGTGAGACATTAATGAATATTATCCCGAAAAACCCGATTAATGCGATGGCAGAAGGAAATATGCTTCAGTTAATAGTTTTTGCGGTCTTTATCGGTCTTGCTTTAACAGCGCTTGGTGATAAAACAAAAGGGATATTAAATCTTGTTGAACAGGGCAATGAGATTATGATGTATCTTGTCGGACTTGTGATGAAATTTGCTCCATACGGCACGTTTGGCTTGATTGCGACAGCGATTGGTTCACAAGGATGGAGTGCCATTGTGGCAATGGGTTCTTATATGCTAGTGGTTCTTGCAGCACTATTTATCCATGCTGTACTTACTTACGGCGGAACGATTGCCTTTTTGGCAAAAAAGAGCCCGCTCTGGTTCTTTAAAAATTTTGCGCCGGCAATGGGCGTAGCCTTCAGTACATCAAGCAGTAATGCAACACTGCCAGTTTCAATGGAGACCGCTCAAAAACGCTTGAAAGTTCCTGAACCAATTAGTTCATTCGTTCAGCCGCTTGGCGCGACCATTAACATGGATGGTACAGCGATCATGCAAGGTGTTGCGACGATGTTTATCGCGCAGGCATATGGCATTGAATTAACAATGGGTGAACTGGCAACTGTTGTGTTAACGGCTGTACTTGCCAGTATTGGAACGGCGGGGGTGCCGGGCGTAGGCTTGATCATGCTGGCGATGGTTCTTGGCAGCGTCGGACTTCCGGTAGCAGGGATCGGTCTTATCATCGGGATTGACCGGCTGCTTGATATGACTCGTACAGCGGTCAATATTACCGGTGATGCTGCGTGTGCGGTTTACGTTGCTGAAACGGAAAAGAAAAACAATATTAAACGTCAGCGGGCAGAAGTGTAATGTTGAAAAAAGGGAAATGAGCAGAAGCTCGTCTCCCTTTTTGTTTTCAAAATGGTGTTTTTCGATTATAATAGTTACGCACATTCACAGCAAAGGAGCCTGACGCATAATGAATCTTGGATTTGGCGAAGTGGCAATCATTCTCATTGTGGCGCTGTTATTATTCGGACCATCGAAACTTCCTCAGCTTGGCAGAGCGGCCGGCCAGACATTGCACGAGTTTAAACGCGGTATGAAAAATGTCATGGAAGACGATGATGATAAAAAGAAAATAGAACAAAATAAATAAGCGGGGGCATAATGCCCCCGCTTATTTTATTATTTCTTTATAGTGTTCCATTCCACGCCGCCGGCCGGCTTTTTGGTCGATCGTTTTATTTCGCTGTATCCCGCATTGCCACCGGTTGAGAAGCGGGCTGGATGCCTTCCGGAGAAAAGGACATTCCCGTTACGGTTATTTATTTTTTTGAAGGGAACTTTGCCAGGATATCGATTGTTTTTAGTCGCTTAGAAATGAGGGAAACGTAACTTTTTATGTGCCTTAGCCGTATAGGAACATACGCCGGTTTTCAGGCTTTTTCATTGCATTTTGACGGAATGTGCTTAAAATGAGAACAGGCCGTACCGTATTTTTTTAGAAGGGAATATAGCAAATGAAAGCAGTAATGAGGTTTATAAAAAAAGTCTGGCGCAAGTTTCATATGACGCAGATTACGATTTTGCTCGCTGCTGTCGTCTTGCTTGTCGGGCTAGCCATTGGTTTTTATTTTATGAAATCAGCGGACGTGGAAACATTAAAGCAGGGGCTGTCCCAGTCGACCATTATTTATGACCGTGAAGGAGAAGCTGCAAGCAAGCTTTCCGCTAATCGGACGGACAGTGTATCGATTGATAAAATGCCGGAACATTTGCAGGACGCGTTCGTTGCTGTAGAAGATAACCGCTTTTATGAGCATGGCGGTTTTGACATGAAAGGGATTTTTCGGGCTTTGTTCACAAATGTCATGGCCGGATCACGTGTTCAGGGGGCGAGCACGATTACGCAGCAATTGACGAAAAACGCTCTTTTATCACCGGAAAAAACATATCGCAGGAAAATAGAAGAATTATTTCTCGCGATTGAAATCGAAAAAGTGTACAAAAAAGAAGAGATTTTGGAAATGTATTTAAACACAAGTTATTTTGGAAACGGCGCATGGGGCGTACAAAACGCATCAAAAAAATATTTCGGGAAAGATGTATCGGATTTAACAAGAGCGGAATCATCGATGCTTGCCGGAATGGTGAAAGCTCCATCGCGATACAACCCGATTGACCATATGGACAATGCGCTTGAGCGGCGACAAGTTGTCTTAAATCAAATGGTGAAATATGGTTATATCACACAGCAGCAAGCAGATGAAACAGCCAGTCAAAGCGTAACGTTAAAAGATACGAGCGGCGATCCATTAAAAGGAAAGTACGCGCATTATTCGGATGCGGTTATCAATGAAGCGATTTCCCGCTTTGGCCTGACGCAGGATGATCTGCTTACACAAGGCTACAACATTTACACATCACTAGATCAGGATGTCCAATCAGGATTAGAGGACGTATATGAAAACAGCTCTACTTTTCCGGTTAGTGTAAACGGAGAGGGCGCGCAAAGTGCGGCGGTTTTAATGGACCCAAAAACAGGGGGGGTCCTCGCTGTTGTCGGCAGACGCGGTGAACACGTATTTCGCGGGTTCAGTTTTGCGACACAAATGAAAAAATCGCCTGGGTCGTCCATTAAGCCGCTCGTTGTGTATACACCTGCACTTGAGGAAGGATACAAACCGACGGATATGCTGGTGGATGAAAAAATGTCGTTCGGCGGAGGGGAAAAACCGTATTCACCAACAAATTTTGGCGGCACATATGAAGGCGAAGTGCCCATGTATCGGGCAGTGGAAAAATCGCTGAATATCCCGGCCGTCTGGCTGCTTGATCAAATCGGTTTGTCAAAAGGGCTTGACGCATTAAACAGATTTGGCTTGGAGACAGGGGATGAAACACTCGGAATTGCACTTGGTGACATAAAGAAAGGTGTTTCCCCGCTTGAAATGGCCGAAGCATACACGACTTTTTCAAATAGGGGTATCCGGAAAGAGAGCTTTTTTATACAAAAAATCGTCGGTCCGGAGGGGGAGATTAAGCCAAAATGGGAACCGAAAGAAGTACAGGTAACATCGGAAGAAGTAGCAGATGAAATGACATCGATGCTTCTTGGTGTGGTGGAACGCGGATCTGGAGAGCGGGCGCAGGTTGACGGCATTGACATTGCCGGTAAAACAGGCTCCACACAAGTACCGATTGAAGGTGTAACAGGAACAGAGGATCAATGGTTTGTCGGCTATACCCCCGATTTGGTTGGCGCTGTTTGGGTAGGCGTGGAAAAAGTAAGTGACACAAATTACTTATCGGGCAACAGTTCGGATGGTGCCGTTCCTTTATTTGGGGAGATCGTTGAAGAAATACTTCCTTATATTGGTGAAACATCATTTGATGTGGATGCGATTGATGCCAATGCGCAGCCTGAAGAGGAACATTGGTACGATGTTATTTTAGAAAAATGGAATGAGTGGTTTTAAGTCGATAGGGCTGTCTCTATATTGTAAGAGACAGCCAATTTTTGTTTTTTTATATTGTAAACGCATTCATTTTTCGTCCTTTAAAAATAATTGCTTCTTGTCAGAAAATTTAACAGAAAAGGTGTTGACCAAAGTGGAAAAGAACGATATCATTGACCACAATATAAACTTAATTTTCAGATTAAAGAATATATAATTCTACGTCAAAAGCATGAATAAATACATGCATGGCCAGTCATCTTGGAGGAGATACAATGCGCAGCGATATGATCAAAAAAGGGATCGAACGCGCCCCGCACCGAAGTTTGCTTTATGCAGCCGGCGTGAAAACGCAGGACTTGCACAAACCGTTTATTGGTGTGTGCAACTCGTATATTGACATTATTCCGGGTCACGTCCACCTAAATAAATTTGCGGAAGTTGTCAAACAGGAGATTCGCGAAGCAGGCGGCGTTCCTTTTGAATTCAACACAATCGGTGTTGACGACGGAATTGCAATGGGCCACATCGGAATGCGCTATTCACTTCCAAGCCGTGAGTTGATTGCGGATTCAGCCGAAACTGTCGTTAATGCTCACTGGTTTGATGGCGTTTTTTACATTCCAAACTGTGACAAAATTACACCGGGTATGCTGATTGCTGCCGTTCGGACAAATGTCCCGTCCGTATTCGTTTCAGGCGGACCGATGGAAGGCGGAACATCTTCAACCGGCAAGCCGCTTTCACTTGTTTCTGTATTTGAAGGAGTCGGTGCTCACCTATCAGGCAAAATGTCAGCTGAAGAGCTTGCTGATATTGAAGCGAATGCATGTCCGACATGCGGATCATGTTCAGGTATGTTCACAGCTAATTCCATGAATTCACTTATGGAGATGCTTGGCTTAACACCGCCGGGGAACGCGACAATCGTCGCGACATCAAATGAGCGTCACCGTCTGATTAAAGAAGCGGTACAGCACTTGATGAACGCAATTGAAAATGACTTGAAGCCGCGCGATATCGTAACGGAACGAGCGATCGACGACGCGTTTGCACTCGATATGGCGATGGGCGGTTCAACAAACACGGTTCTTCATACATTAGCCATTGCAAGTGAAGCGGAAATTGATTATGATTTAAATCGTATCAATGAAGTGGCAAAACGGATTCCATATTTGTCGAAAATCAGCCCGGCATCTGACTACACAATGGCAGATGTACATGCAGCCGGCGGTATCAGCGCGATCATTAACGAGCTTTGCTCAATTGAAGGCGCAATTGATAGAGACCGGATTACGATTACAGGCAAATCCGTATATGAAAATGTGAAAGATGCAAAAATTACGAATCCAAACGTTATTCGTCCGAAAGAAAATCCATACAGTCCAGTCGGCGGATTGTCCATTCTGTACGGAAACATTGCTCCTGACGGCGGCGTTATTAAGGTCGGTGCAGTGGACCCTTCGATTAAAACATTTGAAGGGGAAGCAATCGTCTTTGAATCGCAGGATGAAGCCGTTGAGAATATTAATAACGGCACGGTAAAAGAAGGACATGTCGTTGTCATCCGCTATGAAGGACCAAAGGGCGGTCCGGGTATGCCGGAAATGTTGACACCAACATCCGCTATTGCCGGACGTGGACTTGATAAAAAAGTGGCGCTGATGACAGACGGACGTTTCTCCGGAGCATCACGCGGTATTTCAATCGGTCACGTCTCACCGGAAGCAGCGGAAGGCGGGCCTATTGCATTCATCGAAAATGGTGATAAAATTATTATTGATCTGACAAACCGCACGTTAAATGTCGATGTGTCAGATGAAGAACTGGCAGCACGTAAAACGAACTTTGTACAGCCTGAACCGAAAATTAAAAAAGGCTGGCTGGCCCGTTATTCAAAACTTGTTACATCCGCTAATACAGGCGGCGTCATGAAAATTTAATGAATTTCGATCATACAACACGTTGACGAGGAAAAAGTTGCAGGAACTTGCATTTCACAGAGAACCGGTTATTGCTGAGAGCCGGGAGTGCATCCTGCCGCGACATCCCCTCTGAGTGCTTTCCTGAACGTCATCCAGTAGGGAGAGCCGGGTGCAAAGTCACCCGTTATCAAAAGGACCGACCGATTTTTCGGCGGCCCATAAGGCGGATTTTTGTGAGAAAATTCGTGAATCAGGGTGGTACCGTGAAAAGTGAAGAAGTCTTTTCACCCCTGCGTTTCTGTTTAGGCAGTCGCAGGCGTGAGAAGACTTTTCTTTTTGTCAATTTTTAAGATGAGAATGAGCAAAGGCTAAATGAGGAATATCCAGCGGTAATTGCCTGCCTAAGCATCCAGACCGCGTTGTAACGCCTTTGTGAGCCAATCTTGTGGGTCAGATAAAGCAGTCGCCTCTTGCCAATACGGAAAATAAAACCATTATTTGGAGGGGAATTAATAATGAGTCAAAATGCAAAAGCGGAAGATTTTAAATTAGAGGCACAAGCGCCCGAAAATAAAGGTCCGATCGATGGAGCCGATTTGTTTATTGAAACGCTGAAAAGAGAAAATGTTGAAGTTATGTTCGGTTATCCGGGCGGTGCGGTTCTTCCTCTATATGATGCCCTGTATAAAAATCCGATCCGCCACATTTTAGCCCGCCATGAGCAGGCAGCCATTCACGCGGCGGAAGGATATGCACGTGTATCTGGTAAACCGGGTGTTGTTCTTGCAACATCAGGCCCCGGCGCAACAAATCTTGTAACAGGTATTACCGATGCGATGATGGATTCCATTCCGCTCGTTGTGTTTACGGGACAGGTTGCTACAGGTGTCATTGGTTCGGATGCATTCCAGGAAGCAGACGTAATTGGTATCACGATGCCGATTACAAAACACAACTATCAAGTCCGCTCTATGGAAGATCTTCCACGGATTGTACATGAAGCATTTCATATTGCCACAACCGGCCGTCCGGGACCTGTATTGATCGATATTCCAAAGGATATTGCTCAATCAGTCGGTGAAGTGAAATTTGTCGATGAATTAAATTTGCCGGGCTATCAGCCGAACTTTAAGCCGAACAGCCTGCAGGTGAAAAAGCTTCGCAGCGCTCTGGCACAAGCAAAAAAACCGGTTATTTTGGCCGGAGCGGGAGTGCTACATGCGAAGGCATCGGAAGAACTGCTCCAATTTGTCGAAAAAATGCAAATTCCGGTTGTCAACACGCTGCTTGGTCTTGGCGGTTTCCCGTCCAGCCACCCTTTATTCCTTGGAATGGGCGGAATGCACGGGACACACACAGCGAATAAAGCCCTTTATGAAGCAGATCTTTTGATCAACATCGGTGCTCGTTTTGATGACCGGTTAACAGGGAATCTGGCTCACTTTGCACAACATGCAACAGTGGCACACATCGACATTGATCCGGCGGAAATCGGTAAAAATGTTCCAACGCAAATTCCAATCGTTGCGGACGCGCGTGAAGCATTGAAAAAAATCCTCAGCCTTGATTTTGAAGCACCGAAGGCGGACGAATGGCGCGCAATACTTGAGCAGGATAAAGTGGAAAATCCACTATGGAACACAGAAGGCGGAGATGGGATTTCACCGCAGGCTCTCATGAAAATTATTCATGAGATTACAGAGGGTGACGCCGTTGTGACAACCGATGTCGGACAGCATCAAATGTGGACGGCGCAATATTACGGATTCAACAAGCCGGATCAATGGGTAACGTCAGGCGGTCTTGGCACAATGGGCTTTGGTTTCCCTTCAGCAATCGGCGCGCAAATCGCGAAGCCGGATAAAACAGTCGTGGCGGTAGCCGGTGACGCAGGCTTCCAAATGACTTTGCAGGAGCTTGGACTTGTTGCTGAATTGAAGCTTCCGGTAAAAATTATCGTGTATAACAACATGGCACTCGGCATGGTTCGTCAATGGCAGGAAACATTTTATGAAGAGCGCTATTCACAATCGCTGATTCCGGTACAGCCGGACTTTGTAAAACTGGCTGATGCATACGGCATTCGCGGTTACGTCGTTCAGACAGAAGAAGAAGCGGAAAAAGTAATGCGTGAAACATTGAAGGATAATGAGCCTGTTCTCATCGACTGTCGTATTAAGCCAAAAGAAATGGTGTATCCGATGATTGCGCCGGGCAAAGGACTTCATGAAATGATCGGAGTGAAACCGCAATGAAACGAATTGTTACAGCGACTGTTCTCAATCAAAGTGGTGTATTAAATCGGATTACCGGACTTTTTACACGCCGCCAGTTTAATATTGAAAGCATTACGGTTGGCGCAACGGAGACAGAAGGCATTTCCAAAATGACATTCGTTGTCCACGTTGATGATGACCGCATGGTTGAGCAGGTTGTCAAACAGCTCAATAAGCAAATTGATGTCTTGAAAGTAAATGACATTACCGATCAGGCTATTGTAACGAGGGAGCTTGCGCTTCTGAAAGTAATGACAACACCGCAGACGCGTGCTGAAATTAACGTTATTATTGAGCCTTTCCGTGCAACGATTATTGATGTAGCGAAAGACAGTGTCACAATTCAAGTTGTCGGAAACTTCGAGAAAATCGAAGCGATGATCGAACTTCTCCGTCCTTATGGAATTAAAGAAGTAGCCCGCACAGGCCAAACAGCGATTAAACGCGGTTCACAGCGTCTTGTGTCGGAATCAAAACAGTTTTCTATTTTAAATTAAAATAAAAAAAATTAAACAATTTTTGGAGGATGAAAAAAATGACAAAAGTATATTACAACGGTGACATTAACGAAGCGGTTCTATCTAACAAAACGGTTGCAATTATCGGTTACGGTTCTCAAGGTCATGCACATGCATTGAACCTTCGTGAAAGCGGAGTGGATGTAGTAGTAGGGCTTCGTCCGGGAAAATCATTTGACCAGGCAACAGCTGACGGTTTTGACGTAAAAACAGTACGTGAAGCAAGTGCTGCAGCGGATATTATCATGATCCTTCTTCCAGATGAGTATCAAACAGCTGTATATAAAGCGGAAATCGAACCTGAATTGACTGCAGGTAAAGCACTTGCATTCGCTCATGGCTTCAACGTACATTTTAATCAAATCGTACCACCTGCTGACGTTGACGTATTCCTTGCAGCGCCAAAAGGCCCTGGTCATCTTGTTCGCCGTACGTATGAGCAAGGCGCTGGCGTACCAGCATTGTTCGCGGTTTACCAAGACGTTACTGGTCAAGCGAAAGACATCGCCCTTGCATACGCAAAAGGTGTGGGTGCAGGCCGCGCAGGTATTCTTGAAACAACATTCCGTGAAGAAACAGAAACAGATTTGTTCGGTGAGCAAGCCGTTCTTTGCGGCGGTACAGCTGAGCTTGTAAAAGCAGGTTTTGAAACACTTGTAGAAGCTGGATATCAGCCTGAAATTGCTTACTTTGAGTGCTTGCACGAATTGAAATTGATCGTTGACCTTATGTATGAAGGCGGTCTTGCCGGCATGCGCTACTCAATCTCTGATACAGCTCAATGGGGTGACTACGTTTCAGGACCACGCGTTATTACAGCGGAAACAAAAGCACGCATGAAAGACGTATTGACGGACATTCAAACAGGTAAATTTGCCAAAGGCTGGCTGCAGGAAAACCAATTGAACCGTCCTGAATTCACAGCAATCACTCGCCGTGAAAGTGAACATCAACTTGAAGTAGTTGGAAAAGAGCTTCGTGAATTAATGCCATTTATTAAACAAGGCAAAAAGGAAGTGGGTTCTGGTGCGAAAAATTGAGATTTTTGACACAACATTGCGCGATGGGGAACAATCCGCAGGCGTCAATTTAAATACGATCGAAAAACTCGAAATCGCCAAGCAACTTGAACGATTAGGCGTTGATGTCATCGAAGCAGGCTTTCCGGCTGCTTCTCCAGGTGACCTTGATGCGGTAAAGCAAATTGCTAATACAATAAAAAACAGCTCTGTGACGGGTTTGGCCCGTTCAAATAAAAAAGATATTGATGCGGCATGGGAAGCATTAAAAGGTTCGGCTGAGCCGCGCATTCATGTCTTTATTGCAACATCTCCTATTCATCTTGAGCATAAGCTCAAGATGAGTAAGGATGAAGTAGTGGAGCGTGCCGTTGAAGCGGTAAAATATGCAAAACAAAATTTTGCGAAAGTTCAATTTTCAGCAGAAGATGCGTGCCGTACCGAGCTTGATTTTCTTGCACGTGTCACAGAAGCGGTGATTGATGCAGGTGCTACGGTCATTAATATTCCTGATACAGTCGGTTATATTACACCGCAGGAAATTAAAGAAATTTTCCAGTACTTGACGCAAAATGTGCGCAATATCGACAAAGCGATTTTATCCGCTCACTGCCATGATGATTTAGGGATGGCAACAGCGAATTCACTCGCAGCGATTGAAGGCGGCGCAGGCCAGGTTGAAGGAACGATTAACGGAATCGGTGAACGTGCAGGCAACGTTGCGCTTGAAGAAGTAGCTGTTGCTCTCTATACGAGAAACGATTTTTACAAAGCAACTACCGGCTTGAAGCTGCATGAAATTAAACGCACAAGCAACCTGATCAGTAAATTGACTGGCATGATCGTACCGGCTAATAAAGCGGTAGTTGGAGACAATGCCTTTGCTCATGAGTCAGGAATTCATCAAGACGGCGTGCTGAAAGAAAAAACAACATATGAAATTATCACGCCGGAACTGATCGGATTAAGCGCCAACAAGCTTGTGATGGGGAAACATTCCGGACGTCATGCGTTTAAGAGTAAAGCGGCAGAGCTTGGATTTGAATTATCGGAAGACAAGCTAAATGATGCATTTAAAATGTTTAAAGAGCTTGCCGACCGTAAAAAAGAAATTACCGATGAAGATTTATTCTCGCTTCTTGCTGACAAGCAGACGCAGGCAACGGACGTGAAAGGCTACGAGCTGACAAGTGTGCAGGTTCAATATGGAACGGAGCATATTCCGACAGCGACAATCTCAGCTGTATTACCAGATGGGACAAGCGTTACGGAAGCCGGCACGGGATCAGGAAGCGTTGAAGCGATTTACAATACGCTTGAAAGCATTGTAAAGGGCGAAGTAAAGCTGCTTGATTATAAAATCAACTCAGTGGGCGGCGGCCGTGATGCTCTTGCGGAAGTACATGTTCGTGTTGAACTGAACGGTATGGAATCAAGCGGACGCGGTACAGCGCAGGATGTTTTGGAATCGTCAGCACTCGCTTATTTAAACGCAGTCAATCGTGCTGTTACATTGCAGGCTCGACAATCTGGAGTGGAAAAAGCACACATTTAATGCAACGGAGGGGTTTACGTGAAGAAGAAAATTGCCGTATTACCAGGCGATGGGATTGGCCGCGAAATCGCATCAGGAGCGGCTGCCGTACTTGAAGCGGCAGGCAAGCGTTTTGGCCACGAATTTGAAATTGAGTATGCGGATATCGGCGGTGCAGCCATTGACGCACACGGTACACCGCTGCCGGATTCTACGCTGGAACTGGCGAGAAACAGTGACGCTGTGCTGCTCGGCGCGGTCGGCGGCCCAAAATGGGACAACCTTCCGTCAGCAGAACGTCCGGAGCGCGGTTTGCTTGCGATTCGTAAAGAACTTGGACTATTTGCAAATTTACGTCCGATTCCATCATTCCAAAAACTCGTGCAGTCTTCTCCGCTGAAGCCTGAAATTGCCGGAAATGTGAATATGCTGATCGTACGTGAACTCACAGGCGGCCTGTATTTTGGAAAACCGAGCGAACGACGCGGTGAAAACAAGGAAGTTGTTGTCGATACACTTCAATATACGCGTGAGGAAATTGAAAGAATCGTTGTCAAGGCGTTTGAATTTGCTGCTGCCCGCGGCGGCCGGCTGACGTCGGTGGATAAAGCGAACGTTCTTGAGTCAAGCCGTATGTGGCGCGAAATCGTCAATGAAAAAGCAGCAGACTATCCGGATGTGACAGTTGACCATATGTATGTTGATGCCGCGGCCATGAAATTAATCTCAAGTCCTGGTCAGTTTGATGTCATTGTGACGGAAAACTTATTCGGTGATATTTTGAGTGACGAAGCATCTATGATTACCGGGTCACTCGGTATGCTGCCATCTGCCAGTCTTTCCGAAAGCGGCTTCGGTCTTTACGAACCGGTTCACGGTTCAGCACCAGACATCGCCGGACAAAATAAAGCGAATCCGCTTGCCATGATTTTGTCAACTGCGCTCATGTTGAAATATTCACTCGGCATGCGTGAAGAAGGAGAAGCAATTGAACGTGCAGTACAATCTGTATTGAACGACGGCTATTGCACATCTGATTTACAAATGGAAGGCAGTACGGTTGTTGGAACAGATAAAATGATTGAACTTGTGACAGCACGGGTTGCGGAAGAGTCAGAATCTTCAATTGACAATATCGTTTATATGTAAAGAGAAAAGCCACGGTGGATTCTATTCTTACATGCATTGTCTGCAAGTAAGGGGAGAGTCCCCGTTTTTTATCACACTCTAACGGGCAGTAAAATCCCGCTTCAAAGATGAGAGAGATGAAAGAAGCCTTGATTAGATCAACTGCCTGTAAAAGTCCGATTGGTTCAACTAATGAAAATTTCACTTTATCAAAAATGCACATATGTAAGAGGAGGGCTGTAACATGACGAAGAAAACCATTATCGAAAAAATTTGGGAAAATCACGTTGTAAACAGAGAAGAAGGGAAACCGGATCTGCTCTATATCGATTTACACCTTGTCCATGAAGTAACATCCCCGCAGGCGTTTGAGGGATTGCGCATGAACGGACGCCGAGTTAGACGCCCTGATTTGACATATGCGACAATGGATCATAATGTACCGACGATTAACCGTCACATCATCAACGATCCTGTTTCCAAAACTCAAATTGAGACACTTGAGCAAAACTGCCGTGAATTCGGCATTGAACTTTCTGATATTGATCATCCGGATCAGGGCATTGTACATGTCATCGGTCCACAGCTTGGTTTAACACAGCCGGGTAAAACGATCGTGTGCGGCGACAGCCATACATCCACACACGGTGCATTCGGCGCCCTTTCATTCGGTATCGGTACGAGTGAAGTAGAGCACGTATTGGCAACACAGACATTATGGCAACAGCGCCCGAAAACATTGCAAATTAAAGTGAACGGAAAACTTGGCTTCGGCGTAACGGCAAAAGATATCATTTTGGCGATTATTGCGAAATTTGGCGTTAATGCCGGTGTAGGGTACGTAATGGAGTATACCGGTGAAGCGATTCGCAATTTGACGATGGAAGAACGCATGACGATCTGCAACATGTCCATTGAAGCAGGGGCACGCGCCGGTCTGGTCAGCCCGGATGAAACAACGGTTGAATTTTTGCGCGGCCGTCGTTATGCACCGCAAGGCGAAGAATTTGAAGAAGCAACGGCCCGCTGGTTAGCTCTTGCAACAGATGAAGGAGCGGAATATGATAAAACGCTTGAAATTGATGCGGCCGAAATTGAACCGCAAGTAACGTGGGGAACAAACCCGTCAATGGGAAGCGGCATCTCCGGGTCCGTTCCATCTCCTGACGATTTCGAACGGGAAGCAGATAAGGAATCTGTCCGCCTTGCACTTGACTACATGGGTCTTGAAGCAGGCACAAAATTGAGCGACATTCCAGTTGATTTTGTCTTTATCGGCTCATGTACGAATTCCCGCTTAAGCGATTTACGCGCAGCAGCTGAAGTGGCAAAGGGACGCAAAGTAAAAGATCATGTAACAGCGATCGTTGTACCGGGTTCACAGACGGTGAAACAGCAGGCGGAAGCAGAAGGTCTTGATAAAATTTTCACAGAAGCTGGCTTCCAGTGGCGTGAATCAGGCTGTTCTATGTGCCTTGCTATGAACGACGATGTGGTGCCGCCGGGCAAACGATGTGCGTCTACATCAAACCGTAACTTTGAAGGACGTCAAGGTAATGGCGCGCGGACACACCTTGTCAGCCCGTCTATGGCCGCAGCTGCAGCTGTGACAGGTCAATTTACAGATGTTCGCCAATTATCAAGCGTCACTCATTAAAAAAAGGAGCGGTCTATTATGCAGCCAATTAATCAATTTACAGGTGTCGTTTGTCCACTTAACCGTCCAAACATCGATACCGATCAAATTATTCCAAAGCAATTTTTAAAACGAATTGAGCGCCAGGGATTTGGTCAGTTTGTCTTTTATCACTGGCGTTTTGATGACAATGGAAATAAGCGTGAAGATTTTGTGATGAATCAGCCGCAATATGCAAATGCGGAAGTGCTCGTAGCCGGTGAAAACTTCGGCTGCGGATCATCGCGTGAACATGCACCATGGGCATTGCTCGACTATGGCTTCCGTGTCATTATCGCATCAAGCTACGCTGATATTTTTTACAATAACAGTGTAAAAAATGGAATCCTTGCTGTGAAACTAACGGAAGAGGAAGTAGCAGAAATTATGGAGCGTTCAAAAGAGGAAGGCTATCGTATTCACGTGAACCTTGAGGAACAAACAGTGAATGATGATAACGGCTTCACTGCTCATTTTGACATCGATCCTTATTGGAAAAAGATGCTTTTAAATGGATGGGATGAAATTTCCGTCACATTGACTGACGAAGATCACATCCGCAAGTATGAAGAAAAAATGTACGGTAAACAATTCAGCTAAGCAAAAAAGAAGGACTTCACAGCGAAGTCCTTCTTTTTTGTATTTTACAGCATGGAAAGAATCCATGAAATAACGACGATAGCCCCGATAATCATTAAAATGGTTTTCAACATATATCATCACCTCATAAGCCTTTGTTTTGAATTATGTTCCCGTGAATGGTGCAGACTAAACGTATATGACAAAAATGATAAAAAAATGAAGTTTACGTGTTTTTATTATTTTTCAATAGGGAAAAGGACAGAAAGGGAGGTGCGTGCTTTTGATCGAATTTAAAAATGTATCAAAAAAGTATCCGGATGGATTCGAAGCGCTTAAAAAGATGAATGTGACCGTCAAGAAAGGTGAATTGTTTGTCCTGATTGGGCCGAGCGGATGCGGGAAAACAACGACGATGAAAATGATCAATCGTCTGATTGACCCCTCCAGCGGAACGATTCAAATTGACGGCAAGAACATTTCACAAATCAACCCGGTTCAGCTCCGGCGGGATATCGGCTATGTCATTCAGCAAATCGGCTTAATGCCGCATATGACGATTAAAGAAAATGTCGGTCTCGTGCCGAAGCTGAAAAAATGGGAAGAAGCAAAATATGCCGCACGTGTTCGAGAATTGATGGATCTTGTCGGTCTCGATCCGGATGTATTTGCTGACCGATATCCGGCTGAATTGTCCGGCGGCCAGCAGCAGCGGATCGGGGTTATTCGGGCGATGGCGGCAGAGCCCAACATTATTTTAATGGATGAACCGTTCAGTGCGCTTGATCCGATCAGCCGTGAACAGCTGCAGGATGAGCTTGTGAGACTGCAAAGTGAAATTCAGAAAACGATTGTATTCGTGACACATGATATGGATGAAGCACTCAAAATCGCAGATCGTATTTGTATTATGAAAGACGGTGTTATCGTACAGCTTGACACGCCGGAACGCATTTTGCGCCATCCGGCGGATGAATTTGTCCGGCAATTTATCGGTGAAGACCGCATTCAGGATCAAATGTCATTGCCGGCACTTGAACTGTTAATGACATCACCCATTACGGCTTCACCGGATAGAGGAATTGCTGCTGCCCTTAAATTGATGCGGCAAAAACGGGTTGACAGCTTAATTCTTGTCGATAACCAGCGCCGCTATCACGGTGTCGTCGGCATATGGGATTTACAGCGTTCGTATACAGACGAAGACTTAACGCTGCGCGATATTGAAAAAGTGACGGTGCCTGTGATCAATCATCTTGAAGATCCGGAAACAGCACTGGAAATGATTAATAAGTCACCGCTCAGTTTTATCATTGTGACTGATGAAGAAAATCGTGTACAGGGCATTATTAATCGTGCCAGCATCGTCCGTCATATATCCAATCAATTTGTTTAAAAGGGGGGGAAGCTATTTTGACAATCAACTTAATAGCACAAACAACCAATGCGTTTACAACCAGGTGGGCTGAAATATGGCAGCTCATTATGGAGCATTTATATTTATCGTTAATCTCCATTGGCCTTGCGATCCTCATATCTGTGCCTCTCGGTATTTATTTAACCCGCCATAAAAAAATTGCCGAGCCGATTATCGGTATCACAGCTGTCTTTCAAACGATTCCAAGTTTAGCCTTGCTCGTATTTCTTGTTCCATTCATTGGAACAGGGGAAGCACCGGCTATCATTGCCTTAACGATATACGGGCTGCTGCCGATTTTAAGAAATACGTATCTCGGTATTACAGGTGTCGACAAATCCACTGTTGAAGCGGGTGTCGGGATGGGGATGACGAGCAGGCAGGTATTATGGATGGTTGAACTGCCGCTTGCGATGAAAGTGATAATGGGGGGTGTGCGGACCGCAGCCGTTTTAATTGTCGGTGTCGCGACGATCGCCGGATTAATCGGAGCAGGCGGACTTGGGGATTTAATTTTCCGCGGGCTCCAGACGTACAATTCCGGCCTTATTTTAGCAGGTGCCATTCCAGCGGCGCTCATCGCCATTATTCTGGACTTTATTTTGAAACGGGTTGAATATAATTCATCAACAGAAGCATTGCAGAAAAAAGGAAGAAGAGGCCGTAAAATGACACTGGCTCTGGCCGCGGCGGCAGGATTGTTATTTATCGGTATGGCGGGATGGTCGCTTGTCGGCGGAGCCAATTCAGACGATACGATTACGATTACCGGCAAGTCCTTTACCGAACAGGAAATTCTTGTCCATGTATACGGAAAGCTGATTGAAGAAAATACAGATTTGAATGTGAAATACGAATCGTTTATCAGCGGGTCGGCAGGTGTTTTTGACGGACTGAAGCAAGGATCATACGACATGTCAGTCGAGTACACGGGAACCATTTTGCTGAACTATTTAAAAGAGGAAATCGACAGCAACGATCCGGATGATGTATACGACTATGCGAAAAAGCGTTTTGGTGAAGAGTTTGATTTGCAGCTGCTTGATCCGATTGGCTTTAACAATACGTATTCTGTGACCATTCGTCAGGCGGACGCGGACAAATATGGTATTGAAACGATTTCAGACTTAAAGCCGTATGCCGGTGACATGCGATTCGGTTCAGAACCTGAATTTTTAGAGCGGGCAGATGGTTATCCGGGCTTGCAGGAAGTATACGGGCTTGATTTTGCTTCGACGCAGACACTGGATAGCGGGATTATGTACAGTGCGATTAAAAACAATGAAGTGGATGCGATTGATGCCTATACGACAGATGGGCGGATTCAAGCGTTCAATTTGAAAGTTCTGGAGGATGACAAACAGTTCTTCCCGCCTTATTATGCGATACCGGTTGTCCGCGGCGAAGTGCTTGAAAGTCATCCGCAACTTAAAGAGGTGCTCAATATGCTTGCCGGAAAAATCAATGATGAACGAATGCAGGAATTAAACAAGCGGGTCGATTTAGATGGTAAGAAATATGAGGAAGTAGCTGAAGAATTTTTAAAAGAAGAAGGATTTATTGAATAATAGTGGAAGCTGTCTCAAATGAGGCGGCTTTTCCTTTTTAAGGGCATGAAGCGGTGAAAAAAGGGAAAAGTGTAAACAGACAAATTTCAAGGGAGGAATGAACAATGGATTTTCGGATTGAGCGTGATACGCTCGGTGAAATGATGGTGCCGGCGGATAAATACTGGGGAGCGCAGACGCAGCGCAGTGTAGAAAACTTCCCGATTGGGACAGAAAAAATGCCGATAGAGATGATTTATGCATTTGCTCAGTTAAAAAAAGCGGCTGCAGCGGTAAACGGTGAATTGGGCCAGCTGGCTGAAGAAAAAATGAAAGCCATCATGGAAGCGTGTGATGAAATTTTAGAAGGGAAGTGGGATGGGCATTTTCCTCTTGTTGTTTGGCAGACGGGAAGCGGCACGCAATCAAACATGAACGTAAATGAAGTGGTGGCAAGACGCGCTTCTGAAATTGCCGGGCAAGAAGGACTTATCCATCCGAATGATGATGTAAATATGTCGCAAAGTTCCAATGATACCTTTCCGACAGCCATGCATATTGCGGTATATTCCGAGATTGAAAAACGATTGAAACCGGCTTTGAAACAGTTTGCCAACACGCTGCAAGCGAAAGAGGAAGAATACATGGAGGTCATTAAAATTGGCCGCACTCATTTGCAGGATGCCACGCCTTTAACGCTCGGACAGGAAATCTCCGGCTGGCGTCATATGATTGTCCAAAGTGAAAACATGCTAGATCAGGCGAAAGCAGGACTGTTAAACCTGGCCATCGGCGGCACGGCGGTCGGAACAGGGATAAATGCCGATCCTTCATTCGGGGTGAAAACAGCGGAGCAGTTAAAAAAACAGACAGATTTTCCATTTGTTTCGTCCAAAAATAAATTTCATGCATTGACGAGCCATGACGAAATCGTTTTTGTGCATGGAGCATTAAAAGCACTTGCTGCCGATGCGATGAAAATCGCCAACGATGTACGATGGCTTGCAAGCGGTCCTCGAAGCGGTCTTGGTGAACTGACGATTCCGGCAAATGAACCGGGCAGCTCGATTATGCCGGGAAAAGTAAATCCGACACAAAGTGAAGCGCTCACGATGGCGGCTGTTCAAGTATTCGGAAACGATGCCGCGGTCGGTTTTGCGGCAAGTCAAGGGAATTTTGAATTAAATGTGTTCAAACCGGTTATTTTATATAATGTGCTCCAGTCAATCCGGCTGCTTGCTGATGGAATCTCGTCCTTTGATGAGCGGTGCGCGGCAGGCATAGAAGCTAACCGGGATGTAATTGACCACTTAATGAAGCAGTCGCTTATGCTAGTTACCGCATTAAATCCGCATATCGGCTACGAAAAAGCAGCGGAAATTGCGAAAACTGCCCATCAAAATGGAACGACGCTGAAGGAAGCGGCTCTAGCATCCGGATATGTAACCAATAAAGAGTATGACCAATGGATTGATCCGAAGCAAATGGTCAACCTGCCTAAAAAAAGAAATTAAATAAAGAGCCGCCTCAAAAGTTAATCTTTTGAGACGGCTCTCTTTTAAAGAATTATTTTTGGAAGCCGCTTAATTGTTGTTCAGCCATTTGTACGAGACGTTTTGTAATCTCGCCTCCGACTGAACCGTTTGCACGGGATGTTGCATCAGCGCCAAGCTGCACGCCGAATTCAGACGCGATTTCGTACTTCATTTGATCGATAGCCTGTTGAGCACCTGGAGCTACTAATTGGTTGCGATTTCCACCGCTGTTGCTGTTTGCCATTACAGTTCATCTCCCTTTATCAATTTTTGGCCGGGTCTAACGGAGTTGCACCGCTGCGGTTCACCGCCCGATTCTCTCGGCTATGACCCGATGTGATTGTGTTACTAGTATGGATTTTTCACATTCGTTTATGCTTGACAAAAGCAGGTAGTTGTTTCCTCCATAGGAAAGCCCCTCATACATGCGTTTTTTGGGACAAGATGTTATAATATTCGTATGAAATTTTCAGGTGCTGGAAATGAAAATGGAGATCAGAACGGAGAGATAGATGATGATGACATACAACCGCGATGTGAAAAACCGCCTGAGCCGGATTGAAGGTCAGGTTAGAGGTGTGAGCAAAATGGTTGAAGAACAAAAAGATTGCCGGGAAGTTGTCACACAGCTGTCGGCGATTCGATCAGCTGTTGACCGTTCAATTGGATTGATTGTCGCCCAAAACCTCGAATCGTGCATTCGGGAAGCACATGAAAGCGGGCAAAATGCAGATGATGCCATTCAAGAAGCGGTTAATATGATTGTCAAAAGCAGATAATGGATGCGATGCCGTTCCGGCCGGAACCGGCATCGTTTCTTTATGTGAGTGGAAGGCGGGAAATTATGGATATGTTCTGGTTCATTTTATTTATGGGTGTGATTGGAGCCGTCATTGGCGGCGTAACAAATGCGGTGGCGATCCGTATGCTGTTTCGGCCGCATGAAGCCCGTTACATTGGCAAATGGCGTATTCCCTTTACACCGGGATTAATCCCGAAACGCCGATCCGAACTGGCGAAGCAGGTCGGGAAAATTGTGGATGAACATTTATTAACACCAGAAAGCATTGAGCAGAAATTAAAAGAACCGGAATTTCGCGGCGAATTTGAAACACTTTTGCAGACAGAAGCAAAAAAGTGGATTCATTCCGATATGACGCTCACCGAGCTGCTTGAAAAAACGCATATTCCGGATGCCGGTTTAAAAGTAGAGATGAAAATGAATGAATGGATTGATCAAAAGTACAATGCCATTAAAGATTTTTATATCGATCAAACCGTTAAGGAATCTTTGCCTGTTGAATGGCTTGATAAAGCGGAAGAAAAAATTCCGGACGTCTCTTCTTATATTTTGCAAAAAGGTGTCGATTATTTCTCAGGAGAAGAGGGCCGTTACCGTGTGAAAAAAATGACGGATGATTTTCTGGCGGAATGGGGTAAATTTGGCGGCATGATTCAAATGGTGCTCGGCAATACGTCGCTGGAAGATAAAATCCGCCCGGAAATCATTAAATTTTTAAGCAGTCCGGGTACAAAAGAGCTTCTTGACACGATGTTGAAACAGGAATGGGACAAAGTGATCGAATGGAAATGGGCCGATGTTCTCGAGCAGTTTTCCGATGAAAAAATGGTGAATAAAGCGAAAAAATTCGTTGCAGGGCAGCTCGATATACAAACGATATTGAATAAACCTATTTCTGTTTATGCGCTGCCGTTTGAAGAAAAAGTGACCGGCACGCTCATCCCGGAAATCACGGATAAAGGAATCGCCAAAATGGCCGCGCGCATCCCGGTGATTATGCAAAAATTAAAAATCGCTGACATCGTCCGCAGGCAAATTGAAAACTTCTCCATTGCCCGTCTGGAGATGATCGTGCTTGATATAACGCACCGTGAATTAAAAATGATTACATTGCTCGGTGCGCTGCTCGGCGGCTTGATCGGCATTTTACAGGCACTAGTTGTGATGGCGTTCCCGGCTTGACCGGGGGCGTCTTTTTTCATATGATGGGGAAAGTGCAGAGGAAGAAAGGGGATGGACACAGGTGTTCATTCAAATAAAAGGGCTTCAGGATGAAAAATTAATCCGGCCTGTTCAATTAATTTCCAATTTATTTTTTGAAGAAACGACTTTGACCGATGAAGAGAACGATCTGGTCATGGCGTTTACGATAACAGAATTAAAAGCATCGGTCGTTTTTTTTGCGGGCGGAAACGAATATACATCTAGCTGGATGATCGATGAACTGCCGGAAGAAGAAAAATCGCGTCGAAAAGTGATAAAAAATGCGGTATCACACGTTGTATTGGATGTGCTGACGCAGTATACGGGCATCACGCAAAATTGGGGTGTGCTGACCGGCATCCGCCCGACAAAGCTGATGCATAAACAAAATCAAGCGAACGCTGATAAACATGAAGCGCGCAAGCATTTAAAGGAAACGTATATGATTTCCGATGACAAAATTACGCTGATGGAACGAATTGTGGAGCGTCAGCTGACGATGGTGCCGGATCTGTATGACCTGCGACGTGAAGTGAGTGTGTATATCGGCATTCCCTTTTGCCCCACAAAATGCGCGTACTGTACGTTTCCCGCGTTTGCGATTCAAGGAAAACAGGGGCGCGTTTCATCCTTTTTAAGCGGTCTTCATTATGAAATGGAGAAAATCGGTGACTGGCTGAAAGAAAATAAGGTAAAGATCACCACGGTCTATTACGGAGGCGGGACACCGACATCGATTATTGCGCAGGAAATGGACGAGTTGTATGAGCATATGTACAATGTGTTCCCGGACGCAGAAAAAATTCGTGAAATCACGGTTGAAGCAGGACGGCCCGATACGATTACACCGGAAAAGCTTGATGTGTTGAACAAATGGAACATTGACCGGATCAGCATTAATCCGCAGTCCTACACACAGGAAACACTGCGGGCGATCGGCCGTCATCATACAGTGGAAGAAACGATCGAAAAGTTTCATCTCGCCAGAAAAATGGGCATGAATAACATCAACATGGATTTAATTATCGGCCTGCCGGGTGAAGGAACCGCTGAATTTCAGCATACGCTCGATGAAACCGAGAAATTAATGCCGGAATCACTTACTGTCCATACACTGTCCTTTAAACGGGCATCGGAAATGACCCAAAATCGGGATAAATATAAAGTAGCCGGGCGCAATGAAGCGGAAAAAATGATGGAAATGGCGGAAAAGTGGACAGAAAAACATGGCTATGTACCCTATTATTTATACAGGCAGAAAAACATCGTCGGCAACCTTGAAAATGTCGGCTATGCGGTGCCTGGTCAGGAAAGCATTTATAACATCATGATTATGGAAGAAATGCAGACCATTATCGGAATCGGCTGCGGGGCGGCCAGTAAATTTATCGATCCGGAAACGGGCAAGATCGAACAATTTGCCAACCCGAAAGATCCAAAATCGTACAATGACCGTTTCATGGAATTTACCGACAAAAAAATTGAAAAATTAAATAAGCTTTTCCAGTCAGAAAAAATAACGTCCCGTTAAGAAAGCGGGACTTTTTTCGACCGAAAAACTATGAATAACTGTTCATTTTTTGTATGATAAGGATAGAACGATGGGAGGCGAAATGATGAGTGCTGTGCTTTGTTCAATTAAAGAAGAAATTGCGTATATTCAATTTAACCGTCCCGAGTCCATGAATGCTTTGAATGCGGAATTGATGAAAGAATTGTGCATGTGCTTAAAAGAAGTAAGCGGAAATGGTGAAGTGAAAATGGTTGTTTTATCCGGAGCGGGACCTGTTTTTTCAGCAGGGGGAGATATAAAACAAATGCTGTCTCAGATGGATGAAGCACAATTTAGCAGCATTATGGATACGATATCGGATATTGCACTGGCATTTTATTCGATGCCGAAGCTGACGATTGCGGCGATTCACGGTGCTGCGGCGGGTCTTGGGCTCAGCATTGCGCTCGCTGCTGACTTTGTGTTATGTGAAACAGATTCAAAAGTGGCGATGAATTTTATCGGCATCGGTTTAATTCCGGATGGCGGCGGCCATTTCATGCTGGAGCGGCGTCTCGGCCCAGTAAAAGCGAAAAAAGTGATTTGGGACGGAAAAGTAATGAGCGGCACAGAAGCGGCGGAGATGGGGCTTGCAGACCGCGCTGTCGCATCGGGCACCATCAAAGAGGAGATTGATTATCTTATTCAGGAACTTCAGCACAAGCCGCTCGAGGCGATGATTAAAACGAAAAAAATTATGGCGGATTTAAATCGTCCGCAGTTACTTAAAACGCTTGAACTTGAAAAGCAAGGACAATTGAAAATGAGAGAAACGGACGATCACCGAGAGGGCATTAAAGCCTTTTTAGAAAAGAGGAAGCCCGTTTTTAATCAATAAAAAACGCGCGCATTCCATTTAGTTGAATGCGCTTTCTTCATTATGCATGAAAAAGCAGCAGCTTTCCTTCAGGTGATGTACAGCGGTGTGTTTTCCTCTCGTACGCATGCTCATGCAGCAGCTGTGCACCCCGTTCTTTCGCCTGCTCATCGGTTGTCGATTCGAAAGACACATCCAGCAATTTTTCGCCATCTTTTTCAAAAACGGTCAGTTTATACGTTTTCATTTCCCTGCACCCCTCCAGACGTGATACCATTATTGTACACAATTTTGAAAGAAGAAAAAAGCAGGATTCATACAGAAGGAACGTATGGTCTATGCTATAATAAAAAGAAGAGTGCAATGAGGAGGATGAGAACTTGGATAAAGGAATTACACAGTATGAAGCAGGAGAAAGCGTAGATTGCTTTTTGATGATCCGCTCAGCCGTGAAAAGTACAGCGGTGAACGGAAACCCATATTTGACGCTGATGCTTCAGGATACGAGCGGGGAAATTGAAGCGAAACTGTGGGATGCGAAGGATGAAACGGTTAAAATGTATACACCGCAGACGATTGTGAAAGTAGCGGGTGAAATTCAAAATTACCGCGGCCGCATGCAGCTGAAGCTTCGTCAAATTCGTCCGGCATCACCACAGGATGGGATGGAAGCGGGTGATTTTGTTGAAACAGCCCCGCTCAGCCAAGAAGAAATGGCCGATACGATTACACAATTTATTTTTGAAATGAAAAATCCGCACATTCAGCGCATTACCCGCGCGTTACTAAAAAAATACCATCAGCCATTTTTAGAATATCCGGCCGCGACCAAGAATCATCATGAGTTTGTATCCGGTCTTGCGTATCATGTGGTTTCGATGTTAAAGCTCGCCAAATCCGTCGCGGACCTTTACACGTCATTGAACCGGGATTTGCTTTATGCAGGGGTAATTTTACATGATCTCGGCAAAGTAACGGAATTGTCCGGTCCGGTTGCCACAACGTATACAGCAGAAGGGAATTTGATCGGGCACATTTCGATTATGGTAAATGAAATTGGCCAGATGGCGAAAGAACTTGGCATTGAAGGAGAAGAAGTAATGGTGCTTCAGCATATCGTGCTCTCACACCATGGAAAAGCGGAGTGGGGAAGTCCAAAACCGCCGATGATTAAAGAAGCGGAAATGCTTCATTACATTGATAACCTCGATGCGAAAATGAATATGCTTGACCGGGCGCTTGAACGGACAAAGCCGGGTGAGTTTTCCGAACGCATTTTTCCGCTTGATAATCGTTCATTTTATAAGCCGAATTTTTCTAAGTAAAAGAAAAAAGCACCTGCGGGAGGTGCTTTTTTCTTTTACTTCGCTTCTTTAGTGGTTGATTCTTCGTCCGATGCCGCATCATCTTCTGTCGCTGCATCTTCTTCAGCTGGAGCTTCTTCCTTCGATTCTTCTTCTGTTTCAAATGCGCCTTTTAAATCTTCATCTGTCACTTTTACATCCGCCGCTTTCATTTCTTCATCAAGCTTTTTCTGGAGTGTCTCAGAGTCGATTTTGGATTGTTTCAATTCGTCTGTCATTTGATCTTTCATGTCTTCGAAAGATCCTTTTTCTTTTTGTTCGGTAATTTTAATAATATGGTAACCGTAATCCGATTTAACGGGTTCACTTACTTCATTTACTTTTAATTTACCGAGTGCTTCTGTAAATTCCGGAACGAATTGGGCGCGTCCTGCGTTGTCAATCCAGCCGAGGCTGCCGCCATTTTCAGCTGAACCGGGATCGGTTGAATATTCTTTTGCAAGCGCAGCGAAATCGCCGCCATCAGCCAATTTTTGTTTTACTTCTTTTGCCGTCGCTTCATCTTCCACAAGAATGTGGCTGACGTTAATTTCCGGCTGCCACTTATCGTAATATTCTTTTACTTCTTCATCCGTTACTTTCACGTCTGCAAGTGCCGCTTTTTCACGGAGAAGCTCAAGCTTTAAAAACTCTTTAAAGCCGTCTTCATCGAGGCCGTATTGCGCCAAAAACATTTCATATTGGGCGCCGAGCTGTTCTTTCGCTGTTTCGACTTCTTTTTCCAGCTCTTCGTCGGTTACTTCGTATTTGTCAGAGAGGACTTTTTTCTGCATTAATTCCTGCAGCGCCTGCTCCATTTGCGGACCGTATTTGTCTTTCATTTCCGCGTACAATTCCGTATCGGTCACGTCACCTGCTTTTGATGTCGCGATAACGTTTCCATCATTTGCGCCGCCGCAGCCTGAAAGTGCAAGTACACCAGCTGCGAGTGATAGCGGCAATGCCCATTTCTTCATGCAAAAAACAACTCCCTAATGTTCATTTAATCTGGATTCCTCACACCACTATATCACAGTTCAAGACGGTGGAAAAGAAAAGACCCGTCTTTCAATGAAAGGCGGATCTATACGTATAATATTTCGATGTAAGAAGTGGATAATAAGATGACGATTAAAATATTCACCGTACGGAATATTTTTTCGTGGCGTTCTTCCGGAATTTCTTTTTGAATGCAAAGTAAATTTGTCATTCGATTTATATGGTACAGAATAAATACCGAGAAAATGATAAACGTAATCATAAGCGCGATCATGGCATAATTTCCCCCTTTTTTCCTTGTCCTTTTAACTATATCAAACTGTCGGTTAAATTGAAAACAGAACCCGCCGGCATCATCGCCAGGCGGGAGGTTCATCAGGAATTAAAATCTCAAAGCCTTCTATGTCTTCTTCAATCATCGATCCTTTTGGACACGAGACAATAGTTTTTAAATAAAGAAAGTCAAACGAGCAAATGCCGGTATGAAAAGCGGCAGCCATCGTAAAATAATGCAAAAAATGCGGCCATAGTACGGCGCCGGCAAGAAGCAGCGGCGTCATGATGAAAAATGGCAATAGTAAGCAGGCCATATACCGGTGTTTCGAGACGGGTTTTCGCGTCGTAACCGTTAAGACAGGAAGAAACGAATATTTCCGCTCCCACGTCAATTTTGGCTGGTAATGGATGACTGGAATCAAATGAATAAATTTATGAAACGGGTAAACCGCGAACAGACCGGCAGCAAACCAGGCAAATCCTGTTGCGTGCAGCGGTTCTGAATAATAAGACTGCATGGATGAAAAGGCGACTGAAAAAACGAGCATCGTTGTCATCATGGAGAGGACAAACAGCTTATTGAATCCGTACGTTTTTTCGAAATTAAACGTCCGCCAGCATTTCATATAAAGATAACCTCCGCCTTGCGTAATATACTTGCTGCTTACATAATTTACGATGGCGGCGCATAAAAAGCAAGGGTTATTTTTAAAAAAAGGAAAACATCCGGCTTATGGTCTGTTCAGCCGGATGTTTTTGACCGTTCAGCCCGCAGCAGCTTCCCGTTTTCTTCATCAAAATCTTTTTCAATGTTATGAATCGATGTTTCGAATATGTCCATAAAGTCGTCGCCGTAAATATTTTTGATAATGGCCATCAATTCAGCGAGATCAGGAAATTTGCCAAATAATTCGCGAAGCGGGGCACTTCCTTCAAACACAAGGTTTGACTCCGGATCATACTGCTCCATTAAATCGAAAATAAGCTGCTCACCTTCTTTTGTGAGCTCGACATAGGTATTACGTTTATCATCTTCCTTTTTAGAAAAGGTCAAAAGACCGCGCTCTTCCAGTTTTTTTGAGAAATTAAAAGCGGTTGATACGTGCATGACACCGAAATTGGCGACATCGGAAATGGACGCGCCTTTTAAATGATGCGCAATCCATAGAATGTGATGTTCATTAATGTTTAAATCGTACGGTTTAATCCAGCGCTGCCAATCTTTTTCTACGGCTTTCCAAAGGGCTTTTGACAATTGGGCCATTCGTTGGCTGAACATAAACGCTTCTTTCATCGTGAATTGATGATTAGACATTTTTGCACCTTCTTTTTCTATTTTCCCCACCCTGAATGAATATTAGACTGATTGATTTATATTATGCCAATAAAATAAAAGAATGGAAAGAGGAAATTCCGAAATTTTTGAAATAGCTGAAAATAAAAAATACGCAGAGGATGATAAACATCTTCTGCGTGCAAGATTACTTTTTTGACCCCGGCTGCGGCAGTGTTTCCTGCAAATCTTCGACCGTTTTTTGAATACCGGCTATTTCTTTTTGAAGCGCTTCTTTATGAGGCTCGATGCTTTCTTTCCAGAGAGCCGCATTCACTTTTACACTGCTAATGATGTCCGGTGCGTCTTTCTTTGCGGTTTCCACGAGCCGCATAACCGCTTCTTTTACCTCCGCCGCATTATCTTTTATTTCCATTGCCGTCAGCTTGGCTGAGACTTGAGCATCTTTTATTTTTTCCCGCGTTTCCCGGCCGCTCGCCGGTGCGTTAAAAAGGGCAGCTGCCGCACCTGCCGCGAGTCCTGTTAATAAACCTGTAAACATTGCTTTTTTATTCATTTTTTCACCTCGTTAGTCATTCCTGTTTTCGAATTGCATATATATATTGAATAGCTTTTCCCGAATTTTTTATTCTACAAACGTACAAAAGGGGCGGGTCAGATGGCGGGAGTTATTTTCGGATTGTTTTCACTGGCATGGATTTTATTTGCGAGCATGCTGTGTCATGTCGGCACGGCGAAGAAAAGTGTGCCGGCGACAGCATTACGTTTGAAAAAAAGAGCCGGCCAGATTGGCGTAATGGGAATGCTGTCACTGGCTGCGGCTATTTTGCTTCATTACAGCTGATGGCGGATCGCCGCTGCGATTTCTTTTAAATCATATGCTTGATTATGCTCTTTAAATACCGGATGGAAGCCGTCGTCTGAACCGTAACGCGGGATCAAATGCATGTGGTAATGGAAGACTGTCTGTCCGGCTGTTTCCCCGTTATTGTTCAGCAAGTTCATGCCTTTCGGTGAAAAAGCAGCCTGGATGGCATCCGCCGTTTTTTTCACCGATTCAAATAAAGGCGCAGCCATATCCGGCGTCAGTTCAAATATGTTTCCCTTATGTATTTTCGGGATGACAAGCGTGTGTCCTTTTGTGACCTGGCTAATGTCCAGAAAGGCATACACATGCTCATCTTCATACACTTTTGCCGACGGAATGTCCCCGTTTACAATCGTGCAAAAAATACAATCATTCATCATCAAACACTCCTTTACGTTTCGTTGTCAAAATTTTAGCACATAATCATGGGGTGGGGAACTATGTCCTGATGCGCTTATTTTGATACAATAAAGGTAACGGATTTAGAAGGAGAGGACGTTGTTATGTCTTTATTATCAGTGAAGGACCTGACAGGCGGATACACGCGCAAACCCGTTTTGCACGATGTATCGTTTGAAGTCGGCAAAAATGAACTGGTCGGGCTGATCGGGTTGAACGGTGCCGGTAAAAGTACAGCCATAAAACATATAATCGGTTTGATGGAACCGTCAAAAGGAAACGTGCAGATCAATGGGCGGACATTGGAAGAAAGTCCGTCCGATTACCGGCGTCAATTTTCATTTGTGCCGGAAACGCCTGTCTTATACGATGAATTGACGCTTGAAGAACATATGAGACTTACGGCAATGGCGTATGGGCTGTCGGAATCAGAATATGAGAAACGGATCGGGCCGCTGTTAAAGGAATTTAGACTTGAATCGAAAATGAAGTGGTTTCCGGCTCATTTTTCAAAAGGAATGAAGCAAAAAGTCATGATTATGGGTGCATTTTTAACAGAGCCGACGCTTTATATTATTGACGAGCCGTTTGTCGGTCTGGATCCGCTCGGCATCCGCTCATTGCTTGACTGGATGGACAAAATGAAAAATGGCGGCGCAGGGATCTTAATGTCGACGCACATTTTGGCCACGGCGGAAAAGTATTGCGACAAGTTTGTAATTTTGCATGAAGGCCGCATTCGGGCAAAAGGAACGATGGACGAGCTGCGGCGAGAATTCAATATGCCGGGCGCGGCACTTGACGATATATATGTAGAGCTAACAAAGGAAGAGACGCTATGAAGTTTTCAGCGGATGAGCTTTTTAAAGAACGGGCCGCGTCTTATTACACGGAAGTCCGTAAATATACGCGTTACATGTTAAATGATCATTTTCTCTTCGTTCTTGTGTTTGCGCTCGGTGCGGCACTTTATTACTACAGCGGCTGGGTGGAAACAATTGATGAAACGTTTCCTGCGCCGCTTTTAATGGCCGCCGTTATGGGTGTAGTACTGCTATGGAGCCCGGTATATACGTACATAAAGCGGCCGGATACCGTATATTTATTGCCGCTTGAAAAAGAGATGAAGCCGTATTTGAAAAAAGCGGTCTGGGCAAGCTTCATCGCGCAAAGCTACATCATTGTCGCATTGCTTGCGTTTTCGATGCCGATGTATGCCGTGTCACAAAACACCGGTTTCGGAAACTTTTTCATTTTTTTAGCTGTTCTTTTTGCGGCAAAACTATGGAATTTGTTTTGCCGGCTGTATTCCCTCAATTTACCGTCGAATGACGCACGTGTGATTGACCTGGCTGTCCGGCTTTTGCAAAATGGTGTGCTTTTATATGCGGTTTTCGCCGGTTATGACGCGATTGCCGGTTTCGCCGCCTTTTTGATGTTTCTTTGGGTATCGTATATGCGCCGGCTAGGCAATCGCCCGCTTAAATGGGAGCTGCTTGCGGAACTCGAAGAAAAACGCCTTGCCGGCTTTTACCGCATTGCGAATATGTTTACAGATGTGCCGCATTTACGAGGCACGGTGAAGCGGAGAGCATGGCTTGATGGTGTGCTGCCGGGGCCAAAAAGCGATACGCATACGTATTTGCTGTTCCGGACGTTTGTGCGCATGAATGAATATTTCGGCTTGTATGTCCGTCTGACCGTCATTGCCGCGCTGATTATTTTATTCAGCGGTACGATGCCTGTCCAGTTAATGGCCGCGCTGTTATTTTTATATTTAACAGGTTTTCAATTAATGCCGATTGTATTGCGGCACGATCACATTATTTGGCCGCGGCTATATCCGCGTGGAGGCGGTGAAAAAAAAGAAGCCGTGCAGAAATTGCTTATGCGTGGGATGACTTTGCAATCGATTTTATTTGGTATTTTGGCCGTCGTAAATGGAACCATCATCGGTGCGGGAATTGTCCTAACGACTTCACTCTCGTTTGCCATCGCCTTTGTTCATCTTTACGCTCCAATGCGTCTGTCAAAAATGGGCGGATTTAAATGATTTGGACCGGGTTGATTTGCCTCATGGGGTCTATTCTCAACCGTATCCAACAGAAAAAAGCTGCCTGAACGGCAGCTTTTTTAATTATTGATCTTCTGATGGAATGGTATACGTCGTTAAATAGGATGGACCGGAAAAAATATTCGGCCGTTTATCGAGCCCTTCTTCTGTGCCGCGCTTTTTATGAGCCTGGCTGTAAGCGTCAGATGTCTTCCAATTTTCAAATGCTTTTACATCTTCCCATTGTGTGAAAATGACATACGTATCGGAATTAAGCGGACGCAGAACACGGATGGCGATAAAGCCCGGTTCATTTTCAATCGCACCTGCGCGGTTTTTGAAGCGGTGCTCAAAAAGCGGCCGTCCTTCATCCGTCACCGGGATGTTGTTTAAGACGGCATAACCGCGTTCCGCCATGTCACCGGCCGCGTCCACAATTTCATATCGCCGCGGTGACTCAAATACACTTTTTCCGTTCGTTTCATGAACAAGAGCTGCGGATTCCGTTCCATCCATCAGCACCATTTTTTCTCCGGCATGCTTCTTTTTAATCGTTTTTAAAAAATCATACGTTCCGCTTGTAATATAGACATTCATCCTGATCACCTCAAAAATAAGTATATCCTGTTCTGTACCCTGTCTTCCATTTTTAACACTTCAAGCGGGGCTGTTTTGGCAAATTTCCGAACAACGCATCCTTTTAGTGAAAACGTGTGGATGGTGGGCTATAATAGTCAATAGTGATTCTAATCTGTGAAAGGTGGCACTCAATTCATATGAGGCAAATTAATGATACATTTTTAAAAGCGGCGCGCGGAGAAAAAACGGAGTACACACCGGTCTGGTATATGCGTCAGGCAGGCCGTTCGCAGCCGGAGTACCGCAAGTTAAAAGAAAAATATTCACTGTTCGAAATCACGCATCAGCCGGAAATCTGTGCGTACGTAACACGTCTGCCGGTGGAACAGTACGATGTGGATGCAGCGATTTTATACAAGGACATTATGACGCCGCTTCCGGCAATCGGTGTGGACGTAGACATTAAATCGGGAATCGGCCCGGTGATTTCCAATCCGATCCGTTCACAAACAGACGTAGAAAAACTTGGAGACATTGATCCGGAAAGCGACGTTCCTTACGTATTGGAAACGATCCGCCTTTTAACGCAAGAGCAGTTAAATGTGCCGCTCATCGGTTTTGCAGGTGCGCCGTTTACGCTTGCGAGCTATATGATCGAAGGCGGGCCGTCGAAAAACTACAATAAAACAAAAGCTTTTATGTATGCGGAGCCGAAAGCATGGTTTGCGCTTATGGATAAGCTGGCGGAAATGACGGTTACATACGTGCGCGCGCAAGTGAAAGCGGGTGCTAAAGCGGTTCAAATTTTTGATTCATGGGTCGGCGCCTTAAACGTGGCCGATTACCGAACATTTATTAAACCGGCGATGGAGCGTATTTTCAGTGAACTGAAGAGTGAAAATGTACCGCTTATCATGTTTGGTGTCGGTGCGAGCCATCTGGCAAAAGAATGGCACGATCTTCCGCTTGATGTGGTCGGTCTGGACTGGCGTTTGTCCATTCAGGAAGCGCGGGCTATGGGCTTAACGAAAACTTTGCAGGGCAACCTGGACCCATCGATTTTGCTTGCGCCGTGGAATGTCATTGAAGAGCGTGCTAAAGCGATTTTAGATCAAGGGCTTGCATCACCGGGGCATATTTTTAACCTTGGGCATGGTGTTTTCCCTGAAGTAAATCCGGATACATTGAAACGTCTGACAGCATTCGTTCACGAATACAGCGCAAAATAAGCACTCTTTTTTGAAACGTACGTTTATTCGTGCCAAAATAAAGAGAATGGCTAAATGATGAGGTGGGATAAGCATGACAAGGAAAAAAATGGGCCTTCTAGTAATGGCGTACGGCACGCCTTACAAGGAAGAAGATATTGAACGGTATTACACACATATTCGGCACGGCCGCACGCCGTCTGCCGAGATGCTGGACGACTTAAAAAGCCGATATGAAGCGATAGGAGGCATTTCACCGCTTGCAAAAATAACCGAGGATCAAGCGTCAGAGCTGGAAACCTTTTTAAATAAAATGCAGGACGACATTGAATTTAAAATGTACATCGGGCTGAAACATATTGAACCGTTCATTGAAGATGCCGTGCAGCAAATGAAAAACGACGGCATTGAAGAAGCGGTTTCGATCGTTCTGGCACCGCATTTCTCAACGTTCAGCGTCAAATCGTACAATGGCCGCGCCGCGGAAGAATCAGCGGAAATTGGCGGACCGTCTATTACGTCGATTGAAAGCTGGTATCATGAACCGAAATTTATTCAATACTGGGCTGATAAAATTAAAGAAACAATCGCATCTATGACAGATGAAGAAAAAGAACATTTCGTCTTAATCGTATCCGCACACAGTCTGCCGGAAAAAATTATTGCAGCGGGTGACCCGTATCCGGAGCAGCTGAAAGAAACAGCGGACTTGCTCGCAGGCGCTGCCGGTGTGGAACGGTATGCGGTCGGCTGGCAAAGCGCCGGCAATACGCCGGAGCCGTGGATCGGCCCGGATGTGCAGGATTTGACACGTGATTTGTATAAAACAAATGAGTATAAAGCCTTTCTATATGTGCCGGCGGGATTTGTCGCGGATCATCTTGAAGTGCTTTATGATAATGACTATGAATGTAAAGTGGTGACGGATGAAGTAGGAGCAGCCTACTATCGCCCGCTAATGCCGAATGCACGTCCTGAATTTATTGAAGCGCTCGGAGATGTTGTAATGAAGCATTTGAAAGAGAACGGAAAACTTTAAAAAGAAGGCGATATCGTGGAAGACAATCGTAAAAAAGTAGCGGTCATCGGCGGCGGCATTACCGGACTTGCCGCGGCGTTCTATTTGCAAAAACAGACAGGACAGCCTGTGGATGTCACGCTGATTGAAGCCTCCAGCCGTCTGGGCGGAAAAATTCAAACGGTGAAAAAAGATGGTTTTATCATTGAGCGCGGGCCTGATTCCTTTCTTGAGCGGAAAACGAGTGCAGCGCGCCTGGCAAAAGAAGCCGGTTTGGATCATCTGCTGACAAATAACGCAACCGGAAAATCGTATGTGCTTGTCGGTGAAAAGCTTCACTCCATGCCGGAAGGCTCTGTCATGGGCGTGCCGACCAAAGTGTCTCCATTCGTGACAAGCGGTCTTTTTTCGCTGCCGGGGAAAGTGCGTGCGTCCGCTGACTTTCTTTTGCCGAAATCAAAACCGAAAGCGGACCAGTCACTCGGTCAATTTTTCCGTCGCCGTCTCGGTGATGAGGTCGTGGAAAACTTAATTGAACCGCTGTTATCAGGCATTTACGCCGGCGATATCGACAATTTAAGTTTAATGGCCACGTTCCCGAACTTTTATCATGCCGAACAAAAACACCGGAGCCTCGTACGCGGCATGAAAAAAATGACCCCGTCGTCAAAGCAGCCGGCACCGCGTGAACAGAAAAAAGGCATTTTCTTAACGCTTACCGGTGGACTGGAATCGCTCGTTGAAGGAATTGAATCAAAACTCTTGCCGGGTTCGGTGCTCAAAAATACATCTGTCAACCGAATCGTGCGACAGCCGGATGGCCGCTATTTTTTACATTTGTCTAACGGGAATATTATGGAAGCAGACAGTGTTGTTTCGACGGTACCGCATACGATTTTACCGGATATGCTTCCAGATTATGATTTTTTCGATGTCTTTCGCAATATGACGGCAACATCAGTTGCAACCGTCGCGATGGCTTTTCCAGCATCAGCGGTAAAAGAAAACTTTGACGGCACCGGCTTTGTTGTTTCGCGAAACAGCGACTATACGATTACAGCGTGCACGTGGACACATAAAAAATGGCCGCATACGACGCCTGATGGGAAAGTGCTGCTCCGCTGTTATGTCGGCCGCGCAAATGATGAAGCAGTCGTTGATTTGCCGGATGCGGAACTTGAGCGCATCGTGATGAACGACTTAAACCGGATGATGGATATAACCGGAAAACCGGACTTTACAATCATAAGCCGCTGGCACGAAGCGATGCCGCAATATATGGTCGGCCATAAAGAACGTCTTGCGGCTGTATCAGAGTACATGGTGAATGAACTGCCGGGCCTGTACATCGCGGGCAGCTCATTTAACGGTCTCGGCATCCCGGACTGTATTGATCAGGGAGAAAACGCTGTAGAAAAAGTCTTATACTATTTGCGGACCGGACAGCCTGTTTGACCGCAAGCGGAATTCAATGATCATTGAATTCCGCTTTTTTGTTGACAGAGAAAGGAGGCAGAATTAAAATGAAAGAACGAAATGACCAAATTGTTATTTCGGTCAAAAGAGGTGGCATGAATGGCGGTTGACCGTAAAAAATTGATAATCGAAGCAGCAACAAAATCTTTCACTCTATTTGGCTATAAAGCGACGACGATGGATCAAGTGGCGAAGCTTGCCAATGTGGGGAAAGGGACCATTTATACTTTTTTTAAAAATAAAGAAGAACTGTTTGAAGAGATTATGACAACGCTTATACAAGAAATGAAACAGGCGGCGGAATCAGTCATTGATGAAAAACATTCCTTTCATGATAATGTACAACGCGCCTTGTTTGAAATTCTTCAATTTCGCACGAAGCACCAGCTGGCGGTCAAACTGTTTCAAGAAGAAAAAGAAATGGGTACACCTGCCGTTATCGATGCGGTCAAGAAGATGGAAGAAGCGATTGTCCGGTATATTGCAAATCAAGTATCAGCTGCGATAGACCGAAATGAAATAAAGCCCTGTGATCCGGAAGCAGCCGCATTCATTATGCTGAAACTGTATGTGGCACTTGTTGTCGACTGGGAAAGACGGGGCAAAGCGTTAAGCAAACAAGAAATCACGCGTTTATTTGAATTATACGTATTTGAAGGGTTGGCCAAATAATGCCTATCCTTTTAATTTGCTGTAAAATGACCGAATGAACAAAATAGTCACTTGGGAGGTGTTAATATGTTTTTAAAAGAAATCAAAGAAATCGTAAAAAGCCGTATGCTGCTCCTTTCGGTGATCGCCGTCATGATGATTCCTCTTTTATATTCGGGTGTATTTCTTTGGGCATTTTGGGACCCATACGGTCATCTTGATAAACTGCCGGTTGCCGTTGTTAATCGTGATAACGGAGCAGATTTTGAAGGAGAGAGGCTGGAACTTGGTGATGAATTGGAAAAAGAATTGAAGGATAGCAGTGACTTTGATTTTCATATTGTCACATCTGAACAAGCCATGGACGGACTTAAGAATCAGGAATATTATATGGTGATCGACATTCCGGAAAACTTCTCGGAAAATGCCACGACATTAATGGACGAGCAGCCAAAGAAGCTTGAATTATCGTATACACCGAATGAAAGCTACAATTTTGTTTCATCGCAAATCGGCCAGTCGGCGATGAAAGAAATCCGTTCCTCTTTGCAGGCGAGTGTGACGAAAACCTATGCAGAAACCATGTTTGACAATATAAAAAAAATGGGTGACGGGTATATTGAAGCGAGTGATGGAGCAGGTCAATTAGATGAAGGTGCCTTAAAAATAACAGAAGGCACAAATGAGTTTAAAAAAAATCTTGAAAAACTGGCAGACCGTTCTGTGAGTTTTTCATCGGGCATTGAAAAAGCAAACAAAGGATCAAAAGACGTAGCGTCCGGTGCAGCGCAGTTATCAACAGGGCTTGCACAGCTTCATGATGGACAGACGAAACTCATCGATGGCGGCAATCAGCTGCAGGCAGGGACAGCAAATCTTGCATCCGGTGCTGCTGAACTAGAAAATGGACTCAACACCATTGATGGGGAAATGAATGAACTAGTGGAAGGGACAACCTCCGCGAAAGCAGGAGCCGATCAATTTCGTGAAAAACTGCCGGAACTGTCAAGTGGCACAGCATCCATTGCAGCCGGCGCCGATCAATTACAGGCTGGCATGACACAGTTCGAAAAAGAACTGACCAGTCAAATTTCCGCTGCTCAAAACACGCAGTGGGAGCAGCTGCAGCCGATACTGAAGCAGGTGATGACAGCGGACCAGATGGCGGCATTGGAAGCTGAAATGACCGCGAATCAGCAAAATCTGACTGATGGCATTGCAGAAGGGTTCAATGAACTGCAGGCAGGTAGCCGTCAAATTGAAGTCGGTGCGAAAGAATTAAATCAAACTGTATCAGGGCCCTTATTGGAAAATATGAACCAATTAACTGCCGGGCTCGGTAACATACAAAACGGACAGATGCAGCTTCAATCAGGAATCGGAAAACTATCAAAAGGTGCCGGCCGTTTAAATGAAGGCGTTGAGCAGCTTCAAACAGGTGAAAACGATCTTCTCACCGGACTTAACACGATGGCAGAAAAGGTAAACGAAGCGAAAGCCGGATCGGAAACGCTCGCGAAAGGAGCAGATGAGTTGTTAGTTGGCTTGACGGAGCTTGCAGGCGGATCACATGCATTGTCGGAAGGGGCAGACAAATTAGCAGATGGTTCTGCGGAACTGGCATCGGGATCATCTGAACTAGAAAAAGGAACGAAAGAACTTCATGACGAACTGGAGAAAGCAGCGGATAAAACGGATGACGTCAAAGCCGACGACAAAACATATGACATGATGGCTGAACCGGTTGATGTGGACGAACAGACTTTTCATGACGTGCCGAATTACGGAACGGGGATGGCACCATACATGTTGTCGCTCGGTTTATTCGTCGGCGCGATTATGCTGACCATTATTTTTCCGTTGAAAGAACCGCCTGAGCAGCCCAAAAATGCCTTTTCATGGTTCACTGGAAAACTTGGGGTATTCATTCTGGTCGGCTGCGTACAGGCTGTCGCTGCCACATTCTTTTTACTGGCTGGTCTTGGTCTTCACGTTCAAAGTGTGCCGAGGTTTATTGTCATGGCGCTTATTGCAAGCTTTTCATTTATGACACTCATTCAAATGCTGGCGACCATTCTCGGCAACCCCGGCCGATTTATTGCGGTCTTAATTTTAATCAGCCAGCTGACCGCGAGCGGGGGAACATTCCCGCTTGAACTGATCCCGGATGCCTTGCAGCACATAAACAAATTGCTGCCGATGGCGTACTCTATAAACGCATTCCGCGCTGTTATTTCAAGCGGTGACTACGCCTTTATGTGGCAAAATGCCGCAGTATTAATTGGATTTGCCTTGTTTAATATGATGATGACGGCGATTTATTTCCACGGTCAGTTTAAACGGCAGTATGGACGGATAGAAACAGTGTAAAGACGGCCCCTCAGCCGTCTTTTTTTCTTTGCCTTCATTTTTTCACACTTATTTCACACGTATTCTTTATAATATAAGAAGCAGCGGGAGGAGGCATCTTTTTGAAGCGAATCATGATCATTCTTTTATTCCTTGCCGGATGCAGCCAGACGTCATATACTCCTGTAAAGGAAAATGAGTTTGCGGCGGTGCTGAACATACGTGAACCGGGATTAACATTTGTAGATAACGATGGTTCCGTCATCTCGGAATGGGTATTTGATGAATTGTATACGGGTGGTGTCTTATTTCCGGATGGAGACACGTTATTATTATATGGTACCGAACTTGATGAAGCCGTTCTTTTTTCCATCAGAAAAGGAAAAGAGCTGGACAGATGGGAAGTGCCGTCAGGGGTAACAGGAGCTGCTTATATAGAGGAAACGGATGAAGTAGCCCTTTCAGTAAAAGAAGACCGGTCTGTTCACTTCTTTCAGGCAGACGGGAAGGAAATAAAAAGCGTACGGACGGGCAAATACCCGATGACCATGGTGGAATATAATGAAAAACTGTATGTCATTAATTATCAGGATACGGTTTTATCGGAAATGAATGTACATACGCATGAAGTTGAACGGGAATTTGCCATTCCGACATCATCAGCTGGACTTGCTGTTGACGAATCCAAAAAAGAGTTATGGGTAGGCGGCCATGGTTACGCAGCTGATGCAGGTGAAACGATTCACATTTATTCGCTGGAAACGGGTTCCTTGACGGCAACAGCTGATGCGCCCGTCATGCCGGTTGCATTTGCCGGAGACAATGGTTTTATGTATACCGTCAGCCACGGTTCAAATATGATTCACGCTTTTAATCCCGGCCGGGAAAAAGTGGCTGAGGCGGAAGCACCGGCAAATCCGTTTACAATTGCCTCGTTTGCCGGCCACATTATTTCCGCCGGGTATGATAGCGGCGAGCTGTCTTATTATGAAAAAGAAACGCTGACCTTACAGAAGACGATCAAGATCGGGGAAGGTCCGTTTATGATATTTGTAAAGGAAGGTGGAATGGATGGCGCACGTCTTAATCGTTGATGATGAACAGGATATGATCGATCTCGTTTCGATGTATATTGAAAACGCCGGTTATACGGTCAGTACCGCTTTAGACGGGGAAGCAGCAGAGCGGAAGGTAAAAACAGATAATCCTGATCTTGTGCTGCTCGATATGATGATGCCAGGCAAAGACGGCTTTGCCGTTTGTGAAGCGATCCGTTCGTTTAGTGATGTCCCTATTGTTTTTTTAACAGCGAGAGGAGAAGAATGGGATAAAGTACGCGCGTTTGGCATCGGCGGAGATGACTACATCGTGAAGCCGTTTTCACCAGGAGAAATGACCGCGCGTATTCAAGCGCTGCTCAGGCGGACCGGAGCGGAGGACGGTAAAAAAGATCTCATTAAAACAGGTGCATTGACGATTGATGTCCCCGCGCGTTCTGTCAAGATCGATACATGTTCTGTTCCGTTAACAATGAAAGAATTCGATTTGCTCGTTTTACTGGCGAAAAAGCCGGGCCGTATTTTTTCACGTGAAGAATTGCTTGAAACAGTCTGGGGGACTGATTACTGGGGCGGTACACGGACGGTGGATACGCATGTGAAGACATTACGCATGAAATTGGGCGCAGATGGAAGCCACATTGAAACGGTGTGGGGAATCGGCTACAAGTTTTCGGATGGTGCATGATGACACTGGCAAAAAAATGGTGGATTACACTGCTTGTATTGGTTCTCGTGACAGTCGGTTCGGCATTCGGCCTTGCCTACATCTTATATGAAAAATTATATGTTGATAGCGTAAAGGAAGAACTTGTGTCTGCCGCTGAAAAACTGGCTTATGATTACGAAGGCGGTGAACTCAATCAAACATTTGTCGATCAAGTCAACTGGTTTAGTGAGAAGTCACCATTTGAAGCTTTTGCGGTCCGTAATCCTCGTGAGCTTGCTGCCTGTATACCGTATGAAGCCGATTATGAAACATTAATAGGCCCCGAAGAAAGGGAGAAGCTTTTACAAAATAAACGGATTGAAGAAACGGGCTATTCGGAACGATTTGAGAGGGAAATTCTTTCCGTTATTTTTCCGCTTTTAGAGGACAGGAAGCTAAAGGGTATTATTTACGTATACGTCCCGCTCGAGCGGATGGATGAACTTGCATCAAGTTTAATCATTTACTGGGCGGCAGGTGCGATTGCATTAATAGGTTTTTTATTGTTGGCTGGCATGAAATGGATACGCCATCTTACAAAGCCGCTGAAAGATATGCAGTCTGCCGCTGTTCGATTATCAAAGGGAGACTATTCGGCCCGTGTGCCGGAGCGTTCCCATGATGAATTAGGCCTGCTTGCCAGAACATTTAATGAAATGGCCGATGCCATCGAAACCGAAGATGAACAAAGGAAAACATTTTTGGCTACGGTATCGCACGAACTGCGCACGCCGCTCAGCTATATAAAAGGGTACAGCGAAGCGGCGCTGAAGGGACTTGACGGACAGGAAAAACAGCTTGCGATTATTCACCGTGAATCGGTGCGGATGGAGCGGCTTGTCAACGATCTGCTCGAGTTAAACCGGCTGGATTCGGGAAAGATGAATGTGGAAAAAACACCGCTTCCGCTTGCGGAAACCGTTTATCGAACCGTTGAGACATTTCAGGCGGCGGCTGGAAATAAAAAAATAGACTTTCAATTGAAAATTGACGCTGACATTATCGTAAACGGGGATGAAGACCGGCTTGAACAGGTGATGACGAATATTATTGACAATGCGATCCGTTATTCGGAAGAAGGCGGCACGATTCAAATGACTCTGCTTCAAGAAAAGGAAAAAGCAAAATGGATTGTCCGTGACAACGGTGCCGGCATTCCGGCAGAAGATTTAGAAAAGGTAACAGATCGCTTTTACCGTGTGAATAAAGCACGGACAAGAAACGATGGAGGATCAGGACTTGGATTATCGATCGTCAAGCAAATTGTTGAACTTCATAACGGGGAATTAACGATTGAAAGCACGGCAGGTGAAGGAACAACTGTGACCGTTGCACTGCCGGCAATAACATAAAAGGAGATTAGATGATGAAAAAATGGATGGCCGTTCTTTTCATGATGCTGGTGTTCGTGCTGGCAGCATGCGGTGAAGAAAAAGTGAATGAAGAGACACCTGCTAAACTAGAACCGATTGAGGCAAAGCTGACGGTTCCCGAAACCGCTGCATTAAATGAAAAAGTAACGATATCAACGACTGTGAGACAAAATGGCGAAGCGGTGGATGATGCGGATGAAGTAAAATATGAAATTTGGAAAGACGGCGCAAAAGAAGAGGGCGAAATGATCGAGGCAGAAGCGAAAGGAGACGGCGTTTATTCCATTCAAAAAGCATTCGATGAAGAAGCAGTCTATTATGTACAGGTGCATGTAACAGCCCGGGGTCTTCATACGATGCCAAAATCACCGGTCGCAGTCGGCAATGCGACAGTGCCGGCAGATACAGATGCATCCGGTAAAGAAGAGGATCATGAGATGGAGGATCATATGAATCATTAAACAGCAAAAACACCGGCCAAGGCGTAGCCGGTGTTTTTTTCATGGAATTGGCTCGACGATTAAATTTCTTTAATATTCGAGCAAGAATGGCAAGTGTTGCTGTAGCAGTCATGCTGTTCTTCAATCTGTGAACCACAGCTCGCACATTGTTTTGCCGGTAAGTTTTTGAAAAATTCAACGATACTTGAAATCATACGTTAACTCTCCTTTGTTATATAACTGTTTGATTTGTTGTATTTATTGTATTATAACAGAATACAGATCGTCAACCGTTTTTGCAAATTTATTTTAATTTTTCGAAAAAAGGGAATACAATAAAAAAGAGAGGAGAATGAGGGATGAATATAACGGTGATTGGCTGCTGGGGAGCATTCCCGAAAGTAAATGAAGCAAGCAGCGGATACTTAATTGAAGAAGAGGGATTTACATTATTGATTGACTGCGGGAGTGGTGTGCTTTCAAAGCTGCAAAACCACACGAAGCCCGCTGAACTGGGAGCGGTCATTTTATCCCATTACCACGCTGACCATATAGCAGACATCGGTGTGCTGCAGCACGCGCTGTTAATAGATTCTTTTATTGAAAAAACAAGGGATCAGCCTCTTCCGATATACGGTCATCAAGAGGATGATGATTTTAATAAACTTACATATAAAAATATAACCGCCGGCGTTGCCTACAAGGCGGATGAAACGCTTGTCATTGGCCCATTCGCCATCACATTTTTGAGAACCAATCACCCGGTGCCTTGCTTTGCGATGCGGATTGAATCAGGAGGGCATACAATCGTGTACACAGCGGATACCGCATTTAAAAAAGAATTGGCCGCATTCGCGAAAGGCGCGGATGTGATGCTCGCAGAAAGCAATTTCTATAAGGGAATGGACGGTTCATCCGCCGGACACATGACGTCAGAAGAAGCGGGGACGATTGCTGCTTCGGCTGGTGTTCGTAAACTTGTATTGACACACTTACCTCATTTTGGTGATATTGAACAGTTAAAAAATGAAGCGGCCGAACAGTTTGGCGGCACGATATTGCTTGCGCATGAAAATATGGAGATCGGATTATAAGCCGCGGGTTGCGGCTTTTTTTTATGTCCTGTATAATAAAAAGCAGGAAAATGAATGACTATTCATTTATGAAAAGGGGATGGAAGGATGAATGCAGCAAAGGCACTCGAACAGACCGCATTGAAATCTGCGGATAAAACAGCTTACACGTTTATGGGTCAGTCGGTCACATACAGGGAATTAAATGAATCTGTTAATCGATTTGCGGCTGGGATTCAATCAGCGGGGATGAAGAAAGGCGATCATATGGCTCTTTTGCTTGGGAACTCTCCTCAATTTATCATTTCATTATATGGTGCCATGCGTGCCGGCGTGACCGTCATTCCCATCAACCCCATTTATACACCGGATGAAATTGGCTACATTTTGCGAAATGGTGATGTCAAAGCGGTCGTTCTGCTGGATATACTGCTGCCGGCTCTAGAAACATTAAATGAACATCTGCCTTCGATTGATCAATATGTTGTATGTGAATCAGGTGATGAACGGGCAGCTGGTCTCGCTCCGGCCAATTCATCGATTTACACAAAGATGAAAACGTTTTCTTATTTATTGGCGAATGACGGCGCTTTTCAAGAACCGGCTATGGATGAAGAGGAGACCGCAGTTATTTTATATACATCCGGGACGACAGGAAAACCGAAAGGAGCGATGCTGACGCATAAAAATGTATATTCCAATGCGCGCGACATTGCGGATTACCTCGATATCTCAGAACAGGATACCGTTGTAACGGTTCTGCCCATGTTTCATGTTTTTTGTCTGACGGTTGCCTTGAATGCGCCGATTGTCCGCGGAGCGACGATGATTATTTTGCCAAGGTTCAGCCCGAAAGAAGTATTTGATGCTGTAAATGCACAGAAAGCGACCATATTTGCCGGTGTACCAACGATGTATAATTTTCTGTATCAATTCGAGCAGGGAGACCCATCCGACTTTTCATCCATTCGTCTTTGTATTTCAGGAGGGGCTTCTATGCCTGTTTCACTGCTTGAACAGTTCGAGAAAAAATTTAACGTGCAAATCTCAGAAGGGTACGGCCTGTCAGAAGCAAGTCCGGTTACTTGCTTCAATCCGCTCGATCGACCCCGTAAAGCCGGTTCGATCGGCTGCTCTATTTCCAATGTGGAAAACAAAGTTGTCAATGAACTCGGAGAAGAAATGGAGCGCGGTCAAGTAGGTGAATTAATCGTCCGAGGACCGAATGTTATGAAAGGCTATTATAAAATGCCGGAAGAAACAGCCGTTACTATTCGAGACGGCTGGCTGTATACTGGAGACCTTGCCCGTCAGGATGAAGAAGGCTATTTTTATATCGTTGACCGGAAAAAAGATCTGATCATTGTTGGCGGCTACAATGTGTATCCTCGTGAAGTGGAAGAAGTGCTCTATGCACATCCGGCTATTATTGAAGCGGCAGTTGTCGGTGCGCCGGACCCGGATTACGGAGAAGCTGTTCTGGCTTTCGTTGTGCAAAAAAGAGACGGGCTGACAGCAGGAGCGGTCATTCAATATTGCAAAGAACACCTTGCAGCGTATAAGATTCCGCGGTCAGTTGAGTTTTTACAGGAGCTGCCGAAAAATACAACAGGAAAAATATTAAGGAGGTCATTAAAGGATCAAATATTAAAATAAACAAGATGGCCTGCGTATGTCCTGCTGGATGTACGCTTTTTTTTCGGTTGTCGGCAAATGAACAAAGCGTTATAATTTGTTGAAAAAAGGAGAGAGGAGGAAAAATGGTGGAAACGGCAGCTGCGGAGCGCGGTGAATTTAAAGAAGGGTTTTACGCAGGGACTGGTATTGCGATTGGCTATTTCCCTGCGGCACTTACATATGGACTGTTGGCAAAAAGTGCAGAGCTGTCATTCGTTGAAACGATGTCGCTTAGCATTTTTGTCTTTGCCGGTGCAGCTCAATACATAGCAATTAGTTTAATTGCTCTCGGGACAGGTATTTTTGAAATTGTCCTGACGACATTTATATTAAACATCCGGCATTTTTTAATGTCAGCAGCGCTGAATGAAAAAGCGGAAGATGAATCTTTTTGGAAAAAAGCGGCCTATTCGTTTGGCGTAACGGATGAAACATTTTCAGTTGCATCCATGAGGAAGGGCAGCATCAATGCATCGTATATGGCGGGTCTTATTATCATTTCCTATTCGAGCTGGGTCATCAGTTCCGGACTCGGATACATGGCGGGAAATGCTTTGCCGCAGGTTGTACAGGAAAGCATGGGGGTCGCTCTTTATGCGATGTTTATCGGCTTGCTTGTTCCATTACTGAAAACGAGTCATAAAGCAATTATTTTGGCTGGAACAGCCGCTTTGCTAAATTGTATTTTTATTTATTCCGACACGCTTTCAAGCGGCTGGGCAATCATTGTGTCTACTCTTTTAGCCGCTGTTTCAATTGAAGCAGCTGATCAAATGAAACGAAAGGGGCAATCTTTATGAGTGCAGAAATGACGGCTATTGTTTTCGGTATGACCGCTGTCACCTATATTCCGCGCATGCTTCCTTTTATGATGTTTAAAGGCAAAGAACTGCCCGCTTTCTGGCAGGGCATTTTGCGGAACGTGCCGTATGCGACATTGGGCGCGCTCATTTTTCCCGGAATTTTAACGTTTCATGAAAATTTATGGTTTGGCATTGCCGGGGCGGCGGCAGCATTTTTCATTGCGTTTACCGGCGCCAACATTATTTTTACTGTACTCGTTTCGATCGGGATTTTGACGCTGCTATCGATGCTGTGAAAGAGGAAATACGCGTTCAAAAAGCACCCGTATCAAATAGATACGGGGCTTTTTTAGTATTGTATAGGGGTATTCGTTTCGCCCGGGGAAAGATGCATAGAGGAGAATCATGATGCGTGATATTTTTTCTCCAAACGCTTTAACTCACCTGAAAGAGTAATAAATGCTGACCGGTCACCGCTATCAAGAGAATGATCGATTTTTTCCATTAAAAGTGCTTTTTCTTGTTTGTATAAAATGTCGTTTAAAAAGCTGTCGATAAATTCGCTTACAGCTGTTTTTTCCATTTCACGGGGCATCGGGGACTTCATCATCTCGGCAAAATAATTGTTGTTTTCCATTTTAATCACCTCGGATACCTTTTTTATATTATATGAAATTCTAAACAACTAATCAACAGAAAGTTTATAATTTTTAGAAAATTAAATCTTGGTGCAAATGGGACAAAAATACAGGAACATGTTACGATGAAAACGTGATGACAATTCCTATGAAAAGGGTGGTTACGTTGGAACGGAACAAGTCACAGAAAGCGTTTTGCATTCGGCCGGACACAATGCTGTTAAAACCCGTTGATTTTGGTAATAGCACACTTGTGTACGAAAGCAGTCAAGAACCGGCTTTTATTCCTGAAAAAACATCAACCATTGTCCAAAAGAGCTGTCTCCGCCACGCATCAACATACGATGGGAGAAAGAAAGCATCAAAGCAGCTGCTTGGTATAAAATCGAAGCTCCCTCTTGTGATTGATCACGTTGAAGGTATTTATCTTTTCCCAATTGCGTCACATTTAAAACCTGATTGTGTCTGGATTGCTTTGTCTCATGTTAAAAGCTTGAAAAAAGTTGAAAAAAAGGAGACGGAAGTGACGTTTAAAGATGGCCAGAAGGTGATGGTCCATGCTTCGATTCTGGTACTGTTCAGCCAGATGCATCTGGCGATTGAATTAAGAAAAAGACTCAAGATGATCGATCACGACGGCATTGGTAAAAAAGCAGAACGGAAAAGATGGGTCAATGGTCAAAAAAAGATGATTATTACGTTTTCGGACAGGAAGGAACGGGAAGAAGAAACAAATTCGAAACGATGATTTAACTTGAAAGGGATATAGAGTATGGAATTGCATGAATGGTTTTCGACAGATAGAATCATGGATTGGATTCATCATTATGAATCGTTTGGACCGCTGCCGGGCTTTTTTTTGCCCCTTCTTGAAGCATTTTTGCCTTTCCTGCCTTTGTTCGCATTTGTGCTCGCAAATGTGAATGCATTCGGGCTCTGGTTTGGCTTCTTTATTTCTTGGGGCGGTGCTGTGACAGGTTCATTTCTCGTTTTTTTACTCGTACGCCGCTATGGCCGCGAAAAGATTTTATCATTTTTGAGAAAAAATAAGCAGGTCAATCAGATGATGGACTGGGTAGACCGGCATGGATTTGCACCGGTGTTTTTATTGCTCTGCTTTCCATTTACCCCTTCAGCCGTCGTCAATATTGTGGCAGGGCTGTCGAAAATCAGCATGGTTCAATATTTGTTTGCCGTAATGGCCGGAAAAACAGTCATGATTTTTACAATCAGCTATGTTGGTTATGATGTGGCGGCACTCATACATCAGCCGGGCCGTACAGCTGTGATTGTCTGCATTATGATTGTACTATGGCTGGGCGGTAAGCAGATGGAAAAAAGACTTGGAAAGTAAAAACCATATGATGAATGTGGTTTTCTTTTACTTTTGAACGAACGTATGATCTTTGTTATAGTAAAGTTAATGAAAGGGAGGGATTGTCATGGCGCTGCAATTTGTAGTTGGCCGTTCTGGTTCAGGTAAGACAGACAGAATGATTGCAGAAATGAAAAAACATGTGCTGGCTGATCCGGAAGGCAGACCGATCATTTATATCGTTCCCGAGCAAATGTCCTTTTTATCTGAATACAGGCTTGCTGCCGATGATGATCTTGGCGGCATTATTCGGGCGCAGGTTTACAGCTTTACCCGCCTTGCCTGGCGTGTTTTACAGGAAGAAGGGGGGATGAGCCGACAGCACATTACCCCGGCGGGCCGGAATATTTTAATTCGGAAAATCATTGAAGAAAATCGCGATGAACTGGCTGTTTTTTCAAAGTCGGCTGATAAAACGGGTTTTGTCAGCACGGTGGAAGGAATGCTGACTGAGTTCAGACAGTATTTAATCAAACCGTCCGAGATGGAAGAACATCGCAGAACTGTTCCGGCTGCACTTGCCGATAAATTAAGGGACCTTCAAAAAATTTACACGGAATTTGATCAGGCATTAGCCGGCAAATATACGGATTCAGAAGATTATATGCGCCTGCTTGCGGAAAAGACCGGAAAATCGGATTACATTCGGGAGGCCGATATTTACATAGATGGCTTTCACAGCTTTACACCGCAGGAATATGATGTGATCCGTTCACTTTTGAACCGGGCTCAAAATGTGACGATTGCCATCACCGCTGATCAGGCGTTTCGCCATGAGGACCCGGAAGATATTCACCTTTTCCGGTTAACGGGGCGGACGTATCACGATTTATATAAAATGGCTGCTGAAGCCGGTGTCGATGTGAAAGAGGATCTTGTGATCAACGGGCATAAACGTCAAAAAAATGAAGCATTGATTCATTTAGAAAGACAGTTTGAGAGGCGCCCTGCACATAAGGCTGAAAAAAGCAGCGGCTTGACACTCATTCAGGCAGCAGGGAGACGGGCTGAAATCGAAGGAGCAGCACGTGAAATCCGCCGTCTGGCCCGTACGGAAAACTATCGTTATAAACAAATGGCGGTGCTCGTCCGCAACGGAGAAGAGTATCGTCCGATTATTGAAACAGTGTTTGACGATTATGAGATTCCTTTTTTTATTGATCAGAAGCGCCCGATGCTGAATCATCCTCTTATCGAGCTGATTCGTTCGTCCATTGAAGTGATCAGCGGCAGCTGGGGTTATGAAGCTGTTTTTCGAGCTGTCAAAACGGATCTGCTTTTTTCCTTTGATCACCCGCGTGAAAGCATGCGCCGGCGGATGGATTTACTCGAAAACTATGTCCTTGCTCACGGTATATACGGGGATCGCTGGACGAATGGAGAACGGTGGACATACCGCCGTTATATGGGACTTGAATTTACCGGCGCAGCGCAAACGGATGAAGAACGCGCTTTTGAGAATCAGTTGAACGAAATGAAAGAAGAAATAGCAGCGCCGCTTTATCGTCTTCAAAAACGATTAACCCGGGCCAAAAACGCACTTGAATGCTGTCGTGCGCTGTATCAATTTATCGAGGAGTTGGACATTCCAAAGAAGATGGAACAGCTGGCAATCGAAGCGGAAGTACGGGGGGAATTGGCTGCCGCCGCACAGCATAATCAGGCGTGGGATGCGTTGATCGGATTGCTAGATGAGTTTACGGAAGCAGCGGGTGACGAGAAAATGAGTGCTAAAAAATTTGCTGCTGTGCTTGATGCCGGCCTTGAAGCACTTGAATTTTCTATTGTCCCGCCTGCCGCAGATCAAGTCATTGTTGCAAATCCGGAAAAATCACGGCTGGCCGGTATTGAAGCGGCTTTTGTCATCGGCATGAATGACGGTGTATTTCCGGCACGGCAAAAAGAAGATGGGATTCTTGATGATGAAGAAAGGGCCGCACTTATTTCGGCGGGCATGAATGTAGCGCCGGGAAGCAAAACGAGACTGATGGATGAAGAGTTTGTGGCCTATCGGACGTTAACGATTCCGGCAAGCCGATTATATGTATCATGGCCGATCGCTGATTCTGAAGGAAAAACGCTGCAGCCTTCCCCGTATATAAAAAGGCTGAAAGAGTTGTTTGAACAGCCGGCTGAACAGCTGCTGGCGAATGATCCGGCTGATTTGCAGGCGGAGGAACAGCTTAAATACATTTGCCATCCGGAGCCGACATTATCTTACTTAACGTCACAATTTCAGTTGAAAAAGCGCGGCTATCCGCTCCATTCTTTTTGGTGGGACGCGTACAATTTTTATGTGCAAAGCCCGCTGAAACGAAAAGCAGGGCATGTGCTGGACAGCTTGTATTATGAAAATAAAACGGATCCGCTTGATGAAAAGACCGGCCTTCATTTGTATGGTACGGATATGATAGCCAGTGTATCACGGATGGAAACATTCCATTCCTGTGCGTTCAGCCATTTTGTCCGGCATGGATTGAAGCTTCGTGACCGGCTGGTGTACCGTCTGGAAGCACCGGACATCGGTGATTTATTTCACGGTGCCTTGAAATGGATGGCGGAGGAAGTGGAGAAGAGAGGAATGAAATGGCCGGATTTGACGCCGGAACAGTGCCGTTCCTTTGCAGAAAGTGCTGTCGAGGAACTCGCGCCAAAGCTTCAAAACCGTATTTTATTGAGCTCTAACCGCTATTCGTACATTCAGCATAAGCTCGAGCAAATAATTGCCCGCGCTTCAATCGTATTGAGTGATCAGGCAAAAGCAAGCGGGTTTTCACCGGTTGGAATGGAGCTTGCTTTTGGTCCCCGTTCTGAATTGCCGCCGCTCGTATTTAACTTGAAAAATGGGGCGCGCATGTCGCTTGCCGGCCGAATTGACCGGGTGGACAAAGCAGAAGGGGCTGCCGATACGTATTTACGAGTCATAGATTATAAATCAGGAAGCCGGGATATGGACATGACCGAAATCTATTATGGATTCGCCATGCAAATGCTGACGTATCTGGATATCGTGCTGACCCATTCACCGCTTTTGACAGGGACAGAAGCGCGTCCGGGCGGCGTTCTTTATTTCCATGTTCATAATCCGTATTTAAACACAAAAAAATTCATGACAATAGAAGAAATCGAAAAAGAGATAATGAAAAGCTTCCGCATGAAAGGGCTCGTTCTCGGAGAGGATGAAGCCATTCATTTAATGGATGAGCAGCTCGAAACCGGCGATTCACTGATTATTCCAGCCGGCTTCAAAAAAGATGGTACACTTTCAGCCCGGTCGAAAACGGCAGATGATGAATCATTTGACACAATGCGGCGTCACGTGCGGCGATTGTATGAAAAAGCGGGAAATGACATTGTGTCCGGTGCTGTTGACATTACACCTTACCGCTACAACAAAAAAATACCGTGTACTTTTTGCTCTTACCGGCAAGTATGCCAATTTGACGAAACGCTGGATGAAAACAGCTATAGAATCATCCGCCCGCGTAAAAATGAAGAGATTATTCAGAAGATGAAGGAGGATGACGATGACGGAATTGTATAATATTCCGGAAAAACCGGCGGATGCGCTCTGGACGGATGATCAATGGAAAGCGATTTACGCGCATGGTCGTGATATTTTAGTTGCTGCTGCCGCCGGTTCGGGTAAAACGGCCGTCCTTGTGGAACGGATTATTCAAAAAATAATCCGTGATGATTCACCGGTTGATGTTGATGAATTGCTTGTCGTGACGTTTACAAATGCAGCCGCAGCGGAAATGAGACACCGGATCGGGGAAGCGCTCGAACGGGAAATTGAGCGCGACCCTTCATCGAAACGGCTGCGGCGTCAGCTCCGTCTCTTAAACAAAGCATCGATATCGACACTTCATTCTTTTTGTCTTGAAGTCATTCGCAAATATTATTATATGATCGATATTGATCCGTCATTTCGCATTGCTGACGATACGGAAGCGGTTTTAATCCGGGATGAAGTGCTCGAAGAATTGCTTGAAGAAGAATATGGAAAAGAAAAAAATGAATCCTTTTACCGGCTTGTAGATACTTTTTCCGGTGACCGGAGTGATGTGGAACTGCAAAAAGCGGTGATTCGCCTCTATGACTTTTCAAGATCGCATCCAAATCCGGAAGAATGGCTGCGCGGACTTTCTGACTTGTATAAAACAACGGAGTTGATTGATGATCTTTCTTTTATCAGTCCGTTAAAAAAAGATATTCGCTTTCAGCTGGAAAGTGCGCTGGCGCTGTTGGACGAAGGGCTGATGATGACCGAGCTGCCCGGCGGTCCGGTCCCGCGTGCGGAAAACTTTCTTGCTGACGCAGCGATGGTCAAAAAGCTTTTACAATGTGATTCGTGGCAAGAGATGTACGATGCGTTTCAAACGGTCAAGTTTCCAACGCTGAAAATGTGCAAAGGGGACGACTTCGATGAAGAGCTGAAAGAACGCTCCAAAACCGTTCGCGACAATGCGAAAAAGATCATTAATGACTTAAAAGAGACGTTTTTTTCCCGCAAGCCCGAAAATTGGCTGCGCGATATGGATGAAATGAAGCCTATTGTTGACAGGCTTGCCCAGCTTGTACTTGATTTTGCCAAACGTTATGAAATAGTGAAAAGAGAACGGGCGATCACTGATTTCAGCGATCTTGAACATTATGCATTGTCGATCTTAATGACAGACGGAGAGCCGTCGGAAGCAGCCGCTTCTTATAAACGGCGGTTCAAAGAAGTGCTTGTTGATGAATATCAGGATGTCAATATGGTGCAGGAAACGATTGTCAGCCTTGTGTCGGCCAACGATGAGCAAAAAGGCAATCTGTTTATGGTGGGGGATGTGAAACAGTCCATTTATCGTTTCCGCCTTGCTGAACCGGGGCTGTTTCTCGGAAAGTATAAACGTTTCAGTGCAGACGGACTCGCTTCCGGCTTAAAAATAGGCCTGTCACGCAATTTTAGAAGCCGAAATGAAGTGCTTGATGGAACGAACTATTTATTTCAGCAGATTATGGGCACAGAAGTCGGAGAAATTGAATACGGTCCTGAAGAAGCGCTTGTACCGGGAGCGGGGTATCCAGATGGTTCCTATCCTATTGAGGTGGCGCTGATGAACAGCGATGGGCCGGAAGAAAATGCGGACGAGGAAATGGACCGGGAAGATGCGGAACAATCACAGATTGAATCCCGTTTTATTGCGTCCAAAATAAAAGAATTAATCGAATCCGGTCAGCCCGTTTATGATCCGAAAACGAAAACAGAACGCCCGGTACAATATCGCGACATCGTCATTTTGATGCGCTCTCTGACATGGGTTCCGGAAATGATGGAAGAATTTAAACGAGCGGGTATTCCTGTGTATGCCAATACGTCCGGCGGTTACTTTCAGGCAACGGAAATATCGGTCATGCTGTCTTTATTGCAAGTTGTGGATAATCCGTTTCAAGACATCCCGATTGCCGCTGTACTGCGCTCGCCGATTGTGCGGTGTACAGAAAATGAATTGGCGTTAATCCGGCTTGCTTCAAAGAAAGGCAGTTATTTTGAGTCGCTGCTTGCCTTTATGGACGACCGGAACAGCGATGCTTCATTGAAGGAAAAGATAAGTCCATTTTTAGAAAATCTCGAAAAATGGCGTTCAATCGGGAGAAGCGGTGCGCTGTCTGATTTAATATGGGAGTTATACCGCGATACGAACTTTTACGCATTCGCCGGCGGCATGCCGGGCGGAAAACAGCGTCAGGCAAACTTGCGTGCATTGTACGACCGCGCCCGGCAGTATGAAGAAACGTCCTTCCGCGGCTTGTTCCGCTTTCTCCGCTTCATTGACAGGATGCGCGAGCGGGGGGATGATCTAGGTACGGCACGCGCACTGTCCGAGCAGGAAGATGTCGTCCGCATTATGACGATTCATGCGAGCAAAGGGCTGGAATTTCCGGTCGTGTTTACAGCAGCGGCCGGACGCCCGTTTAATATGATGGATTTAAACGGCCGTGTGTTATTCGATAAAGATTACGGTGTGGCTGTTAAATATATGAATCCTGATAAGCGGATTGCATGGCCGTCACTCGTTCAGCTGGCATTCCAGCGGAAAAAGAAATTGGAGCTGCTTGCCGAAGAAATGCGCGTCCTTTATGTGGCGATGACGCGTGCAAAAGAAAAGTTGATCATCACAGGCTCTGTCAAAAAAGCGGAAAAGAAAATGTCAGGATGGACGCTGGCCGGCGAACATGACTCCATGCTGCTAAGCGATGCAGTCAGATCATCGGCTTCGTCCTATATGGATTGGATTGGCCCGGCCCTAATGCGGCATGAGGACCTTGAAGGCGCTCACCCGTTATTGGCTGATCACCCGTCCAGGTTTGATTTTTCTGTTGTGGACTCATCTGAGCTGTTTTTAACGGATGAGCAAAAGGAAGAGCTGGCGCGGGATACATGGCTGGATTTGATTAAAAATCGTCATCCTTATCCGGAGCAGTCACCGCAAAAAGAAGAAATTGAAGCACGTTTAAATTGGCAATATTCGTATCCGGAAGCGGTTCGTCTCCGCTCGAAGCAATCAGTGTCAGATTTAAAACGGATGAATGATATTTACAGCGATGGTGCAGCGAATGAAACAGCAAGGGCTTACCGGACGCCGGTCTTTAGACGGCCGCGTTTTATGCAAGTGAAGCAGCTGACGCCGGCAGAAATTGGTACAGCCGTTCATACGGTGATGCAGCATATTCGATTAGATAAAGCACCGGAAGAAGTAGAAGTGGAACATCTTCTTGAGGAGTTAATTGAAAAAGAACTGCTGACGGTGGAACAGGCGGACACCGTCAATACGGACATGGTGGCCGCTTTCTTTAAATCGGAACCGGGTAACATGCTGCTTGCGGCGGAGAGGGTGCATCGTGAGCTGCCATTTAATATGGGCGTGACGGCACGGGAAGCGGGGACAGCGGATTCAGACGAAAAAGTTTTGATTCAAGGAGTTATTGACTGTTTGTTTGAGTATAAAGGCCATTTATATTTACTTGACTATAAAACGGATGGCATCACAGATCGTTTTGCGGGTGGATTTGCAGAAGCAGAGCCTGTCCTCAGAAAAAGATATGATGTGCAGATTCATTTGTACGCGAAAGCTGTTGAACGGATCTGGAAACGGCGCGTCCATAAAAAATTCGTCTTTTTTATGGATGGCGCTCATGTCGTTGAATATGAGTGAAAAATATTGGTTTTCTGTTATGATAATGATGGCGATGTCATAATGGAAGGAGCTTTTTTAGTGCAGTCTTTATCAGCAGGTGAAACGACACGTATTATTTCCATTGATGTGCTGCGGGGGTTATCCCTTTTTGGCATCTTCCTTGTCAATATGCTGTCGTTTCATTCACCTTATTTTTATTACAATCCCTATGAATGGTGGAAAACTTCTCAGGATTTGACGGCTTTTTCATGGATTGATATCTTTATTCAAGCCAGTTTTTATCCGCTTTTTGCCATGATGTTCGGTTTTGGTGTGGCGATGCAGTATGAAAAAGCAAAACAGCAGGGGCGGTCGTTTGCATGGACTGGTATTCGGCGGCTGACGTTTTTGGTGCTTCTCGGCCTCGTTCATGCGTTTTTTATTTGGCCGGGGGATATTTTATTTAACTATGCTGTGTGCGGATTTGTTCTTTTGCTGTTTTTGCGCTTTTCAGGCCGATTGCTGCTCATTTTCGGCACAGCGCTGTTATTTTTGCCGGCGGCTTTCATCAGTTTATTGCTCATACTTGCTGCTCAAATGGACGCAAACAACGCCATTCACTGGACGGATATTGCGTCTGTCTCACAATCGATTGCAGCTTACGGGAGCGGCACGTATGCAGAGATCACTACGCAGCGTATAAATGACTGGCTAAACGTAAACATGGTGGACGGTTCATTCTTCTTCCAGCTTATTTCAATTTTGCCGTTTCTGTTGATCGGAGCAGGGGCCTTCAAATTGAATATGGTCGGAAGATGGGCGGCTCAGCCGAAAAAAACAGCCGTCCTGTTTCTTGTTTTTTTTATTGCCGGACTTCTTTTAAAATGGGTACCGCACATTCTCGACAGCAGCAACGTTGCGTATAGTTATATTCAAGATGCGGTGGGCGGCCCGATTTTAGCTGTTTCATATGCGGCTTTTATCGTTTTATTGTGTTCATTTGAGCAGCCGCAAAAACTGCTCAAGCCGTTCGCCGCGGCAGGAAAAATGTCGCTGACGAATTATTTAACACAGTCGATCATCGGAACATTGATCTTTTATCATTACGGTCTCGCGTATTATGGACAAGTAACCGTTTTAACCGGCATATGGCTTTGCGTGACGATTTTTTCCATACAGGTCATCGCATCGAACTTATGGCTTGGCCGGTTTAAACGGGGGCCGTTTGAAGCGTTATGGCGTACAATTACATATGGAAAAAGGGGGAAATAATCATGAAATGGGTCAGCTTCAATTACAAGGGAAATGAACAATACGGAATGTACAATGAACATGAGAAAACTGTCGTGAATGTATCAGCCTTGAAAGATGCACCGAAAACATTGCTGGAAGCGATTGGACAGCCTGAGTTTTTGGAAAAAGCGGTCCTTGCTGCGGGGTCTGCATCCAAAATACAGGAATCGGAAGTTAAAATGCTTGCACCCATTCCCCGCCCGTCAAAAAATATTTTTTGTGTCGGCAAAAATTATAGAGACCATGCGATTGAAATGGGCGGCGAAGCAAGTGTGCCGGAACATCCGATGATTTTCACAAAAGCGCCGACAACGGTCTCTGCCAATCATGACGTGATTCCTGCCTACGAATCGTTAACAGAGTATCTCGATTATGAAGGAGAGTTGGCGGTGATCATCGGCAAAAGAGGAAAAGCGATTGCCCGTGAAGACGCGCTTCATTATGTATTTGGCTACACCATTATAAATGATGTCACAGCCCGGGATATTCAAAATCGTCATAAACAGTATTTCCTTGGCAAAAGTTTGGACGCGACATGTCCGATGGGGCCTTGGATTGTAACGAAAGAGGAGATTGCCGATCCCCATCATCTTGACATTACAACAAAAGTGAACGGTGAAATTCGTCAGCAGTCCAATACGTCACAGTTTATTTTCCCGATTGATGAAATCATTCATGTATTGTCCAGAGGGATGACGCTTGAACCGGGTGACATTATTGCCACCGGTACTCCGGCGGGTGTAGGCTTCGCCATGAATCCGAAAGGGACGCTGCAATCCGGTGATACAGTTGACATTACCATTGAAGGTGTCGGTGTTTTGTCAAATAAAGTAGAATGATTATATGGTAAAATAATAACGCGAAAAAAAGGAGGATAATGATGGATTTTTTAACAAGCAATACACATTTACACATTACGACGTGGGCAGTTGCCGTGATTTTGTTCCTCGTTGCGGTTACGAAGCCGTCTAAAGGTGTACATATGGCGCTGCGCTTATTTTACGTGCTCATTTTGATTTCGGGATTATTGCTGTTCATTCAATATAATTCCGTTGATCCAATGATGTACGGATTGAAAATGCTGGGCGGAATTTTAACAATCGGTTTAATGGAAATGACACTTGTCCGTAAAAAGAAAGGCAAAGGTACAGGCGGTGTATTAATCGGAGCCATTGTCTTGCTTTTGATTACAATATACCTCGGTTTTGATCTGCCGGTAGGTTTTTAAGGAAAAAGCGGTGCGCTATAAAATTCGCACCGCTTTTTTGTTATAATGAAAAAAAGGAGTTGATTCCGTGTTTCCTGTTTTATTATGGCTGCTAGTTTTCGTACTGTTTGTGTACACCGTGCGGACGGTTTCGAATCATATGAAGCCTTCTGAACCCTTTCCGCCATCCGAACCTCTTGAAACGAAAGATGAACATTCCGACAGCTGACCGTCTTTTCCGCAAAGGAAGAGGCTTTTTTTGTTTCTGTATCCCTCTATGTTGATTTTAATCTGCTTTATATGTGTATTTTTCGCACAACGTTTTTACGAAGCGTCATGTTGTTTCAAGCAGCAAAAAGAAAGAAATGATGACAAGGATTTCGTAAACTTGTCCGTTTCTTGAACATTCCCGCCAATGTTTGACGCAAAGTGGCAAAAAGCGTACTCTAAAGTATGGTACAACCATTTTGACGCAGGGGGAAAAGGCAGTGAAAAGACGATTATTTTCGCTCGTCATGATCCCGCTTCTCCTTTTTTCTTCACATGCTGTAATGGCGGAAGAAAAAAGTGAGGAATGGCATGATGAAACGATTTATTTTTTAATGACGGACCGTTTTATGAACGGCGATCATTCGAACGATGAGCAGGTGAATAATGGCGATCCGGCCGCTTATCAGGGCGGGGATTTCAAAGGCGCAGCCGATCAGCTTGATTATTTGCAGGAGATGGGGATCACATCCATTGTGATTTCGCCTGTTTTTGAAAATGAACCAGGTGCGTATCACGGTTACAAAGTGACCGACTACAGCAAAATGAATGAACAGTTCGGTACGAAAAAAGAACTGCAGCAGCTCGTAAAAAAAGCACATGAGCTCAATATGCGTGTTCTCGTGGATTTTCCGGCAACGCGGGTCAGCACAGAACACGTATGGGTAAGTGATCCTGAAAAGGACGGTTGGATTACATCAAAATCAAGTCCTCAGGAACCAGCATGGCTTGGCAATATGGCTGAGCTAAACACATCCAATAAAGATGTACAAAAATCGCTTGTTGATGCTGCGGATTCTCTTGCGGATGATACGGGCATTGACGGGTACTTTTTCAGTGATGCCTCCCGTGCAGAACCGGCATTTTGGACCGCTTTTGCCGAGCGCCTTTCAGATTTGCATTTAATTGGTGAAATGAAAGATGTGACGCCGGAAGAAGGGGCGGCTTATGAAGAAGCGGGGCTGGATGCTGTTACCGCGTCCTGGCTTCAGCAGCCGCTTCGCGAGCAGTTTGCGACCATTGACCGTCCGTCTGACGCCGTGAAGGAACTTCTTGTAAAAGAGCAGGAAGTAATGAAGAATCCACTATCGACCATTCATGTAACAGATTCTGTTTTCACCGACCGGTTTACACTCGACATGGCCAATGAAAATATGTTTCCGGGAGCGCGCTGGAAAATGGCGCTGACGTACATGTACACAACTCCGGGAACACCAGCCATTTTTTATGCCTCGGAAATTGCCCAAAATGGGGAATCCGGTATTGATTCCCACGGGCTGATGAATTTCCGCACCGATCAGGAGCTTGTTGATTACATTAAACAAATTGCTGTTTTGCGTTCGGATTTGCCGGCACTAAGACGTGGTACATATGAGCCGATTCATGAAAAAGACGGCATGTCCGTCTTTAAACGACAGTATGAAGACGAAACGCTTATTGTCGCAATTAACAACACCGGCGAAACGCAAAAAGTAACTATTCCGGCAGAGGATCTGGATCCGGAAAAAGAACTGCGCGGGCTTTTAGCCGGTGATATGTCACGGGCGGCAGAGGGAGAATTCACCATTATTTTAGACCGTGAAGAAGCGGAAATATATGCGCTCGCTGAAAAAACAGGGATCAATTACGCGTTTATCGGCGCCATGGTGACCGTTTATGTCACTTTTATCATTTTCCTTTATCTCGTCTGGAAACGCGGGAAAAGGGCAGCTTAAAAAGAATAAAAAGAAAGGTGGTGTCTCATTGCACGTTTGAGACATCACCTTCTTCATTTTTATAGCCGGATTATCTGAGTTTGGGCCGGTTTTCTTGCTCTGTTGGCCGGATTGTCCATGAATCCGGCTTTCCATCCCCACTTATGGACAGTTCCATTTCATTATGGAACATCATGACCCATGGAGCTTTGTAAAATCTCAAACCACTGGTCGTGATTAAGCGTCCATTGAAGTGCCCGTATTGCTGCATCAATCCGGTCTTTTTTACCTGAACCGATGATGGGCATAATGCGTGCGGGATGACGCAGCAGCCATGCGTACAGTACCTCATCCATCCCCTCGGCCCCGATTTCACGTCCGGTTTTTTCAAGTGTTTTTCGGAGTCTGATTGCTTTTTCATCTGTTCCGCTGAAAATAGAACCGCCTGCGAGCGGAGACCAGGCCATCGGCGGAATCTGCTTTTCCAAACATAAATTGAGCGTGCCGTCTTCAAAATTTTCCAGGTTATAAGCGGACAATTCTAGTTGATTCGTCACAAGCGGGAAAGGTAAATAGGATTCAAGCATACGCCACTGATGATCTTTAAAATTCGACACACCGAAGTGACGCACTTTTCCTTCTTTTTGTAACTGGACAAAAGCATCGGCTGTTTCCTGCGGGTCCATGAAAGGGTCCGGTCTGTGGATAAGCAGCAGGTCTATATAGTCCGTCTGCAGATTGCGCAAAGAGTTTTCAATAGATAATAAAATATGCGCTTTCGTTGTATTGTAATGGTGCGTTTTATGTTCAGGTCTTTGTTTAGACGGCAAAACGATGCCGCATTTTGTAACAAGTTCCATTTGACTGCGCAATGAGGGTTTTTCTTTCAGCGCATGGCCAAACAGCGTTTCACACGTGTAGCTTCCATAAATATCCGCATGATCAAATGTCGTAATGCCGCGTTCGAGTGCGTGTTCAATTAAATTTAATGTGTCCGTATTTGAATAATTCCAGTCTGCAAGCCGCCACAATCCGTGAATCAATCGTGAAAAAGAAAGGTCTTCCGCCAGTTGAATTCGTTCCATCGTATCCATCCTCGTCTGTTAAGTTTACACATGTATGTTTAATAATAATCGTTCTTCGAGAAAACGGGCGACACCATCTTCTTCATTTGAGGCTGTCGTTTCATTGGCGCTCCGTTTTAACTCATCAATGCTGTTGCCCATGGCAACACCTGTGCCGGCAAAGTCGATCATTTCAAGATCATTGTCCTCGTCGCCGAATGCAATGATGCGCTCCGGCGGGATGCCGATCCAGTCTGATACGCGCTTTAAGCCGATTGCTTTGCTCATACCGCTTTTGACAATTTCGATCACGTGCCAAGGAGCGGCCCAGCGGCGGTGATCAATCACTTCGGCATGAACATCGCTTAAATGTCTGCGTATTTCCGGTACTTGCTCTTCCGTCGCATGAATGAGCATACTCGTTGGATGGTCAGTCAGCATGCGGCGTAAATCACCGGTTGTGACCTTGGGCTCCCCCATTTTAAACACATCGATGAGCCTTTCATCGTGATAGTGGAAGTACACATCATCGAGCACTTCGGCAATTATGTTGTGAAAAGTGAAGGACTGGCACGCTTCGACAATATCGATGGCTGTTTTTAATTCCATCGGTTCGTGAAACATCCCCCATTTCGCGCTGCCGGGATGATGTACGAAAGCGCCGTTAAAGTTCACAATTGGTGTCTTTAAGCCGAGTTCGTTGTAATACGGGGCGCTGGAACGGAAAGGGCGGCCCGTTGCAATCATGACTTCGTGCCCCTGCTCCATTACTTTCTGAATGGTTTCCTTTGTCCGCGGGGAAATCGTTTTTTCATCTGTCAGTAACGTTCCGTCAAGGTCAAGTACAATTAAATGTTTTTCCATTACGGCAGCAATCGCTCCTTTTCCGATATATGCTATTTAGTGTAGAGGGAAGGAGCGCCATTTGTAAAGAGGCAGGCTTTTTACTCATCATTTATCCACCCGTCTGTTATGATAAGAGAAGAGGAGAAAAGGAAGGAGTGTTTTATATGGATCAAGATTTAAAAGAAAATATTATGGGCGCACTGGAACAGGTTGTTGATCCGGAACTCGGTATTGACATTGTGAACCTTGGACTTGTGTATGACATCGACATGGATGAAGCGGGTAAAACGACGATTACCATGACATTGACATCGATGGGCTGCCCGCTTGCCGGTGTTATTGTCGATCAAGTAAAAGCAGCGCTTGCTGATATTCCGGAAGTGAAGGAAGTGGACGTGAACATCGTCTGGACGCCTGTCTGGTCACGCGATATGATGTCACGCTACGCCAAAATTGCATTAGGTATTCAGTAATAAAAAATGGAGTGTCCCCATCTTCGGGAGCACTCCATTTTTTCAATGATCACCATGTTAAAAACAAAATAATCGGTCCGACGATAAAGCAGTACAGCGCGAAATAAATTAAATTTCCTTTTGCCATAATGTTCATGAACCATTTTAATGCAACGTAAGTCATGACAAAGGAACCGATAAAAGCCAGCGTGTAAGGAATAGCCAGTTCATTCAATAATGGATCGATTAAAATGTCGGAAACACTTAGAATCATTCCGCCGAGGCTGACCGGAATGAATAATAAAAACGAAAAGCGAAGAGCGGTTTCCTGTTTCATGCCGAGTCCCATCGCGGCGACAATCGTTGCACCGGATCGGCTGATGCCGGGAATCAATGCGACGGCTTGCGCAAGACCGATGATGATCGCGTCTCTAAGCGTTATATCACCGTCATTTTTCCGGCCGCGCAAATTGCGGATCAAAACAGCGCAAAACCGGTAATAATAAGCGTAACTGCCACGACTTTCACACCGGCTAAATTCTCTGAGATATAATCCTGGAATAAAATGCCGATTACTCCGGCAGGAATTGTCGCAATCACTAAATATACGATAAACATAAATTCGGATTTATCAGCAGGCTCGCGGTGTTTTACATAATTTAGTCCGTTCGTAATAAGCCGCATAATATCTTGCCGGTAAACAAGAATTACGGCGAACAATGAAGCAGAATTGACGAGAAGTTCAAACGTAAGCCCGTCAGCTTCAATACCAAAAAAATATTGCGCAATCTGCAAATGGCCGCTCGATGAAATGGGGATCGGCTCAGTGACTCCCTGAAATAATCCGAGAAATAAATATTTTAACCATAAAAAAACGTCTTCCATACTCATCCTCCATAAATCAACATGTACTTGTGCCAGTTTACCAGTATGAATGAAATTTTTCACGCCGTATCCTTTGCGAAAAAAAAGGGAATATTTTAAAATAAGTGAAAGGTCAAAAAAGGTCAAGGAGGTTTTCGACAATGAATATGGACAAGATGACATACACAATGCAGGAAGCGCTCGCTGCTGCCCAGCAAAGCGCCGTCGAACGAAACCATTCTGACGTTGATACCGTACATATGATGACCGCACTCGTATCAAAAGAAGACGGTCTGTTCAGCCGGATTTTGGAGCGGGCCGGATTGAAAAAAGCCGTAATGCTCCGCTTTTTGCAGCAAGAAATTCAAACGAAGCCTTCTATTTCCGGCGATGCACAGTACGGTGCCTATTTATCGAGCGGGCTAAATACATGGTTTCAAAAAGCGGCAGAGAAGCAAAAAGAATGGGATGATGCCTATTTATCGGTGGAGCATATGGCTGCGTCGATTTTTTCAGCGGGCAAATCCATCGTGGATTTTTTGAAAAATGAAAATGTGACAGAAAAAGCAATTTTAGAAGCTATTCATGATATAAGGGGGAATGAGAAGGTGACGACACAAAATCCGGAGGCAGGATATGAGGCCCTGTTGAAATATGGTCGTGATTTAGTGGAGGAAGTACGTGCCGGAAAAATTGATCCGGTCATCGGCCGTGATGATGAAATCCGCCATGTCATCCGAATTTTATCGCGAAAAACAAAAAACAATCCGGTCTTAATTGGCGAACCGGGAACAGGAAAAACAGCTATTGTTGAAGGGCTCGCCTGGCGGATCGTCCGCAAAGATGTACCGGACGGGCTGAAAGATAAGACCATTTTTTCACTCGATATGAGTTCGCTTGTCGCCGGCGCCAAATTTCGCGGAGAGTTTGAAGAGCGGCTAAAAGCGGTTTTAAATGAAGTGAAGAAAAGCAACGGTAATATTTTATTGTTTATTGATGAAATCCATACTATTGTCGGCGCGGGGAAAACAGAAGGGTCCATGGATGCTGGAAATATGCTCAAACCAATGCTTGCACGCGGTGAATTGCACTGCATCGGAGCGACAACGCTTGATGAGCACCGTCAATACATTGAAAAAGACCCGGCACTTGAACGGCGTTTTCAGCCGGTGCCCGTATCTGAACCGGCCATTGAAGATACGATTTCCATTTTGCGCGGTTTAAAAGAACGGTTTGAAATTCATCATGGGGTCAACATTCATGACCGGGCGCTTGTCGCAGCGGCCACATTGTCCAACCGTTACATTACCGACCGCTTTTTACCGGATAAAGCCATTGATCTTGTCGATGAAGCATGTGCGATGATCCGTACGGAAATCGACTCAATGCCGACAGAACTTGATGCGGTGATGCGGCGGGTCATGCAGCTTGAAATTGAAGAAGCCGCGCTGCGGAAAGAAAAGGATCGGGAAAGTGCGGCACGGCTGGAGCAGATTCAACAAGAACTGGCCGATTTAAAAGAGCAGGCGGATGCAATGAAAGCGCAGTGGATGGGTGAAAAAGAAGCCATTATGCACGTGAAGGAAAAGCGGAGTGAATTGGACCGTCTGCGCCGGGAACTGGAGGACGCGGAAAGCCGCTATGATTTGAACCGGGCCGCTGAACTGCGGCACGGACAAATTCCGGCTGTTGAGAAAGAGCTGGCGGCACTGGAAGCGGAAGCGGCGGAGGAAAAAGACAACCGGCTTCTTCGTGAAGAAGTGACGGAAGAAGAAATTGCCTCTATTGTGGCGCGCTGGACGGGGATTCCAGTGACAAAGCTTGTAGAAGGGGAAAGAGAGAAGCTTTTGCGGCTGGAAGAAATCCTGCATGAGCGGGTGATCGGACAGGAGGAAGCGGTATCCCTTGTCAGCGATGCAGTACTCCGGGCGCGGGCTGGCATTAAAGATCCAAACCGGCCGATCGGTTCATTTTTATTTCTCGGTCCGACTGGTGTCGGGAAGACAGAACTGGCGAAGACACTTGCTGACGTTCTGTTTGACAGTGAAGAGCAAATGATCCGACTTGATATGTCCGAGTATATGGAAAAACATTCCGTGTCGCGGCTTGTTGGGGCGCCTCCGGGATATGTCGGGTATGAAGAAGGAGGACAGCTGACGGAAGCGATTCGCCGTCGTCCATATTCGGTAGTGCTGCTCGATGAAGTAGAAAAAGCGCATCCTGATGTCTTTAATATTTTGCTGCAACTGCTCGATGATGGCCGGATTACGGATTCACAGGGACGGATGGTCGACTGTAAAAATACCGTTGTCATTATGACATCAAATATTGGCTCGTCTCACTTGCTTGAAGCAGGAGGGAAAGGAGAGATTCCGGAAGAAGCAAAAAAGAATGTGATGATGCAGCTGCGAAGTCATTTCCGTCCGGAGTTTTTAAACCGTGTGGACGACATTGTCTTGTTTAAACCGCTCACGCGTGCCAATTTGATGGGCATTGCCGGGAAACTGCTTGAAGGGCTGGCCGGGCGCCTGTCTGAACGCGGCATTCAGCTGAAAGTAACGGAGCCCGCAAAAGAGCTTATTGCTGAAGAAGGATATGATCCGGTTTTTGGTGCCCGTCCGTTAAAGCGGTTCATTCAGCGGCAAATTGAAACGAAAGCCGCCCGCGCTATTATTGCCGGTGAGATTTTGCCGGGCGCGTCAGCCGTTGTAGATGTGGAAAATGGGGAGCTGGTGGTGAAATCATAAGAAAGCGGCTTTCCACTGAGTGCAGGTGGAAGGCCGAATTTTGCCCCAATTAGGCCGATTTATCGATAAGAAAGCCGGAATTTATGGGGATTCGGCCCAAATGATCAGGAAACCGGCCCAAAATGAGAAAATACGGCCCAAACTGCAAGAAATCCGGCTATAGGAATGAGAAAGGGAGTGTCTCAATGAAATATTAAGACACTCCTTTTTTTAATCTTCCATGATTGCGTCTTTTTTGCCGAGTTCATACGCTTCCTGCATCACACTCATAAACAATCCGAAAAACGGTTCTGCCAGTGCCGGTGAAAATTCAATGCCGGCTTCTTTCAATTTTTCCTGCGCATCCGGTAAATATTTCATTGCGATTTGCATAAATTCCATACTTTTGTTATCCATTTGTTTATCTCCCTTTTTGTCCCGGTAATTGACCGGTTTCTTTGTACTCCGTGATAAGCTGCTCCATATCAGCAGCGAATTCAGTATCAATCGTCTCACTGAATGGACTGAGCGAGATGACATTATCCGCAAAGTCAAAATGAACATTCCCTGCAGCGAGTGTTCCTTCCGCAAACTGTCCGGCAACGAGGCTGTACAGACGGTCTACGTGCTGCACCGTACTCGTCAGCACCGTCTCTTCGCCGAGGTCGGATTGATCGGACACATAGCCGATTGCCTGAAGATGATGTTCTTTTACTTTCTCAATGACCGGTACATTATATCCGTCACCGGCCGGATAAATGACATCCGCCCCGGCAGCAATCGCTTTGTCTAAAACAGCCAGTGCCGTCTCCGTATCGTCCCAGTTATTCACGTATTCGGTAATCACACTTACATTTGGATTTTCATAAAGCGCACCGTCGTTAAAGCCCTTTACTTCCGGCTGCCATTGGAATGTCGCAATGACGGCAACCGTGTCCGTTTTCGATGCGTGCGCCGCTGTCATTCCGCCAAAGAACCCCATCGCATGACCTTCAAATTTTAAGCTGGTTGTATTTTTTCGTTTCGCGTCCCCGTTAAAGCTGACAAAATGGATATTGGGATAATCGGGCGCAATTTTATTAAAGAAGTCTGCGTATTCCATTCCATGTCCAAAAATAAGGTTGACACCTTTATGGGCCAGTTCATCCACCGCCCGTTCCGCCAGCGCCTGCGAGTTAATACGCTCTTTATAAAACACATCGACACCATACTCAGATTGAATTTTTAACATGCCTTTATAGCCTTTCGTTCCCCATACCTGGTCGCTGATTGTGTCTGTAATCAACATCCCGACACCTGTCATTTGCCCGCTTTCCGGTTCATTACTGCAGCCGGTCATAAGTAAAACGGCCAGAGTAAACAGGCTGATCCACTTTTTCATCATCTTGTTCTCTCCTATAGGTCTGTGCGTTCCTTTTTTATTTTACCGTAAAAATCGTCAAGAAAAAGAAAAACTTTTCTATGCCGCGTCTTCTGTATTATGCTAATATTATGGACAGAGTACATAAAAATGAAGTGAAGGAGGTTCTTCTGTGCAATATATTATGACATTTATTTGGACGCTTATTTTGTCTGAAATGGTTGTATATGTTGTTTCATCGATGAACAGTGCTGTTTTTCATGTTGAAACGGGCGTCTTAATCGCTGTGGTTGTGACGATTTTGTTATTCATTTTGACAGCGCTGATTCCAAATGATCCAATTGAAAAACACTAAGTAACGAAGGCGGGTTCCTGTTTATGGGGATCCGCTTTTTGTTTTCCTATTGCAATCATGAACTATTTTCAGTAAAATTAGTACCAAGTCATAATAATTGATATTACTAATGTGTGTGAAAGAAGGTGCGTTTTGATGAACGCTGGAATATGGGGAATGGGCCGCTACGTTCCGGATCACGTTGTAACAAATGCGGATTTGGAAAAAAAGATGGATACGTCCGATGAATGGATCCGGACGCGGACAGGGATTGAAGAACGCCGGATTGCCGGTGATGAGATCACCACGTCTTATATGGCGGTAAAAGCAGCGGAAAAAGCGATCGAGAATGCTGGGATTCAGCCGGAAGAGATTGGCCTCATCATTACAGCGACCGTTACACCGGATTACAATTTTCCTTCTGTATCCTGCATGATTCAGCATGAAATCGGTGCGGTGCATGCAGCGGCGATGGATGTCAGCGCGGCGTGCGCCGGCTTTATGTACGGTATCATTACCGGAAAGCAGTTTGTAGAAACAGGCACGTATAAACATGTCCTTGTCATCGGAGCAGAAAAACTGTCAAAAGTCATTAACTGGGAGGATCGCAACACCGCTGTCTTGTTTGGAGACGGAGCGGGAGCGGCTGTCCTTGGGCCTGTTTCAGACGGACGCGGTATTCTTTCCTTTGAGCTGGGTGCGGATGGGCGCGGGGTCAAGCATTTATATCAGGATGAATATGTGAAAATGAATGGCCGGGAAGTCTTTAAATTTGCGGTGCGTCAAATGGGTGAGTCGTCCATTAGTGTGCTTGAAAAAGCCGGTTTAACAAAAGAAGATGTCGATTTTCTCATGCCGCATCAAGCTAATATCCGCATTATGGAATCGGCACGGGAACGGCTTGGTTTACCGCCGGAAAAAATGTCTGTCACCGTGAATCAATTTGGGAATACATCGTCCGCGTCCATTCCCATTACGTTTGTAGAAGAGCTGGAACAGGGTAAAATAAAAGAGGACGACGTCATTGTGATGGTAGGGTTTGGCGGCGGCTTAACGTGGGGCGCCATCGCAATGAAGTGGGGACGCTAATTACGGATTAAATCAAAGAGGTGGAGAACGTGGAAAAGCGAAGAGTAGTCATTACCGGTCTTGGCATTGTCTCGCCGGTGGGCAATACAGTGGAAGAAGCGTGGAACAGCGTTACAACGGGAAAAAGCGGTATTAAGCCGTTAACGAGGCTGAATGCGGATGATTATCCGGCAAAGGTTGCGGCAGAAATCCGTGACTTTGATCCGGAGCAGTTTGTTGAAAAGAAAGAAGCGCGAAAAATGGACCGCTTTACGCAGTTTGCCGTGGCGGCAGCGAAAATGGCTGTAGCAGATGCAAAACTGGAAATCAACGACGAAAATGCGGGCCGTATTGGTGTATGGGTCGGATCTGGTATTGGTGGAATGGAAACATTTGAAAGTCAATATAAAACCTTTTTGGAGCGCGGTTACCGCCGCGTCAGCCCGTTTTTCGTTCCGATGATGATTCCGGATATGGCGGCCGGCCAGGTCTCGATTTATCTCGGCGCAAAAGGCGTAAATTCCTGTACGGTGACAGCATGTGCAACAGGCACAAACTCCATCGGCGATGCCTTTAAAGTCATACAGCGCGGCGATGCGGACGCCATGATTACAGGCGGAACAGAAGCGCCGATTACGCAAATGTCTGTGGCTGGTTTCTGCGCAAATACGGCGTTATCGACGAATCCGGATCCTGAAACAGCCAGCCGTCCGTTCGACTCGAACCGTGATGGATTTGTCATCGGTGAAGGAGCGGGAATTGTCGTTTTGGAAGAGCTGGAACATGCGAAAAAACGAGGCGCAGCGATTTATGCGGAAATTGTTGGCTACGGATCAACGGGTGATGCGCATCATATTACAGCGCCGGCACCGGATGGGGAAGGCGGCGCTCGCGCTATGAAAATGGCGATTGACGATGCAGGTCTTGCGCCGTCAGACATCGATTACATTAACGCACACGGTACAAGCACCCCGTACAACGACAAATTTGAAACGGCAGCGATCAAAACCGTTTTCGGCGATCATGCACAAAAGCTTGCCATCAGCTCAACAAAATCAATGACAGGCCACCTTCTTGGGGCAGCGGGCGGCGTGGAAGCCATTTTCACAGCTCTTGCCATTAAAAATGACCTGGTGCCGCCGACCATTAATTTAGTCAATCCAGATCCGGAATGTGATCTCGATTATGTGCCGAATGAAGCACGCAAGCAGGAAGTGCGCGCTGCGATGAGCAATTCACTCGGATTTGGCGGCCACAATGCAACGATCGTGTTAACTCAATATAACGATTAAAGAAAAAAACAGGCCTCGGCCTGTTTTTTTTGTCCTCTTATCGCATATACATACAGGACAAGCAGGCAGGGGCGTGATTGGATGCGATTTTTCATCTTTTTAACAGGATTTGGTTTTGCTGTTACCGGCGGTGTCAGTTTTATCATGTATTTTAATTTGCTGGCCGCAGGCATGACATGGCCGGATTATGCTTCATTTACCTTAAGGCGCCCGGAATGTAATTTATTTTTCGTTGGCTGGATACTCATTTTTTTCGGATTAAAAGAATAAATTAACGAAAACGTGACGATAATGTGCCCATAAAAAGGAAATCAAGGAGGAATTTGATGCTGTACCTTCATGATGTGTGGGTAAACTGGTTTGAGGGAGAAGAAAACGGCTGCAACGTGTGCCCGTTCCATGAGTGGCGAAAAGATGATGGAATGATGCTGCTCGATCAGGTCCCGGTTGTGATTGTAAGAAAACAGGCAATGGATTATATTGAAAATACCCTCGGAGAGCTGCCGGAGGATTTATTGAAAAAAGTCGAAAGCAAAGCGTTTATCCGTAAAGGAAGCAAGAGAGAGATGATGGAATACTGCTTTATTGCTTCGGACGGAGACCGTACGATGGCCATTGAGACGATGGGATATCGTGTAGCGGTGAAGAAAAGCCGGATCATGCCGCAGCATGAATTGATTGTCCGTGAAATGGCGGACTGCCATGCAGCAGAACCGTTTTATTTTCCGGAAATAACGGATAAAACATACAGCCTGACCGAACCGGCTCCGGAATGGATGACTGGACTTACAAGAAAAGAACGACAATTGAAGCAGCTGCTGTTAATGGCAGTCGATCAACTGATTTCATCAGGAAATGAATCGGAATTGAAGTATTGGTTTACAGAATGGGCGCCGGACCGTTATGAATCCATCCGGAAAATGGAGTTGGGAGAAGTGGCTGAGCAATTTAGTAAAGCGGTAACATTGGGCTGGAGTGCGAGACACGAGCTGTTATGCAGTCAAATTATTAAAGGAAGACCGTTTTTTGAAAAAATGTATGCACATGAAATGAGCTTTGCCTCGTAAAAAAACAGCATTAAAAAAGCACCTCAGCCGGCTGGGCTGGGTGTTTTTTTATTTGCGTTTACGGCCGAGGCCCATCGCGTTTTCCATTTTCTTGAGCATTTTGCCGGCCGTGCGGCGTGCTTTTTCCGCGCCTTCATCCAGGATGCGGTCCAGTTCATCTGAGTTGATTAACTCATTGTAACGGGCTTGAACAGGCGCCAGATTTCGGATAATGACCTCCGCCACTTCCTGTTTGAAATCGCCGTATCCTTTCCCTTCAAACCGTTTTTCAATATCGGCAACAGGAACGCCTTCAAGGGCGGAATAAATGGACAGGAGGTTAGACACGCCCGGCTTGTTTTCTTTATCGTATTTCACAATGCCGTCTGAATCGGTAACGGCGCTTTTTACTTTTTTCTCAATTTGTTTCGGATCATCAAGCAGGGTAATAAACGATTTTTGATTCGGATCGGACTTGCTCATTTTTCTGGTCGGCTCCTGCAATGACATGACACGAGCGCCTTCTTTTGGAATACGGACTTCCGGAATGGTGAAAATATCATTGTATTTTCTGTTAAAGCGTTCAGCGAGGTCACGCGTTAATTCAAGATGCTGCTTTTGGTCTTCACCAACTGGAACAAGATCCGTACCATACAGTAAAATATCGGCAGCCATAAGCGGCGGGTATGTAAGCAGACCGGCCGACACCGCTTCTTTTCCGGCTGATTTATCTTTAAACTGTGTCATGCGCTCCAACTCACCGATGTAGGCCACGCATTGCAGCATCCAGCCTGCCTGCGCATGGGCGGGCACCTCTGACTGGATAAATAATGTCGCTTTAGACGGATCAAGTCCAACCGCTACGTAAAGCGCTGCCAGACTGCGAATGTTTTTTCGCAGTTCAAGACGATCCTGCTGTACCGTAATCGCGTGCTCATCGACGATACAGAAATAACAGTTGTAGTCATCCTGAAGCTCAACAAACTGTTTTAACGCACCAATATAATTTCCCAGTGTGATCGTTCCGCTCGGCTGAATGCCGGAAAAAATCGTTTTCATCAGTCAAATTCACTTCGCTTCATCTTATTATGAGTTTGATTATAAACAAATCAGACTGAATATTCAAGAAGCGCCCGGCTGTTATCAAGAAGGGAATATGGGTATACTAAAAGAGGAACTGTTCCAAAAATATCGTTTCATAAAGGAGAAATGCATGAATTGGTATGAAAAATTGAATCAATATTTTCCGATCGAAGAAATGAAATCGAAAGAACAGATGAATTTGCTGTTGAAAGAACGCGGTGATGTGTACCGCAAAGATGAAGGGCCGAATCACGTTCTTATTTACGTGGAGTTTAACGGGTTTGTTTTTGTCGACTATTTGTTCGTGTCATCCAAGGCACGCGGACAGGGACTGGGGAAAAAGCTGATCAATAAACTGAAGTCGAAAAACAAACCGGTCATTCTCGAGGTTGAACCTGTACAGTACGAAGATACCGATACAGGGAAACGACTCCGTTTTTATGCGCGGGAAGGATTCCGCCATGCATCGAAAATCGGCTATCGCCGCCGTTCACTGGCAACAGGAGAAGAAACGGTTCTTGAAATTTTATATTGGAGCCCGGATGAAGCGGATGAGGAAGCAATTTATGAAGCGATGGTGAAAACATACCGTGACATTCACAAATACAAAGATGAGCAAATATACGGCGCTCCCTTCGCCCCTGTTGATCGGACGCTTTCATTTGAAGAAGAGCGAAACGAAGACATCTTAAAGCCATTCAGCCCTGTTTAAATTTTTTTGATTTTGACGTTTAGCTGACACATTCCTCGGGTACAATGTAATTGTGAAGAATAAACAAAGAATTTTTACGATATAATGAAAATGGTATTCATTGATTGACAAGACATGGTATAATACATATGTAGCCGGTTGTTGAGGAGTTTCACTACTATTTGAAATCTCCATGAACGTTCAATTCCTCAAAATGACAGGTATTATACATTTTAATTAAGGAGTGTGAATGAGGAATGGTTACACTATACACATCACCTAGCTGCACATCTTGCCGTAAAGCAAAAGCGTGGCTGGAAGAGCATGAAATTCCTTACGTGGAACGCAATATTTTCTCTGAACCGTTAAGTATTGACGAGATTAAAGAGATATTGCGTATGACGGAGGACGGAACGGATGAAATCATTTCAACACGTTCAAAAATTTTCCAAAAATTGAATGTTGATCTTGAAACGCTCCCTCTTCAAGATTTGTTTGAATTGATTCGTCAAAACCCGGGATTGCTGCGCCGTCCAATTATCATGGATGAAAAGCGTTTGCAAGTCGGTTACAACGAAGATGAGATTCGCCGCTTCTTACCGCGGAAAGTCCGCACGTTCCAGCTGCTTGAAGCACAGCGTATGGTTAACTGACAAAGAAAAAATTCCTGCCATGCATGCAGGAATTTTTTTTGTCCAATTCACTTGAATAAATCAAAAAATTCAGATAGAATGTGCAGACAGCCCACCGTTTTGGAGTCTTTCTATTTTCCTTTATGACGTGTTTATCATACAATAGAACAAAGGGATAAGGATTTTGATTCCGCATACCCGACAACCCTCTAAATGGAAGGGAGAGACCGCAATTATGGAAATCGAACGCATTAACGAGAATACGGTGAAGTTTTTCATATCGTATGTTGATATAGAAGAACGGGGCTTTGACCGCGAAGAAATCTGGTACAACCGGGAACGCAGCGAAGAACTGTTCTGGGATATGATGGAGGAAGTCCACGATGAAGAAGATTTCACGGTGGACGGACCACTCTGGATTCAAGTGCATGCACTTGATAAAGGGCTGGAGATTTTAGTGACACAGGCAAATTTGACGAAGGACGGCCAGCGGCTTGAATTGCCGTTTACGAGTGACAAGCTTGATGTGGAAGGACAGATTGAAGACTTGCTTGAAGAACATTTTAACCGTGCAGAAGAAGACGATGCACCGCTCGATTTCGTTCTTTCATTCCAGGACTTTGAAGATGTCATTGCGCTAAGCAGTCGCGGCGGTCTCGATCATTTGACGACATCGCTGTATGCGCATGAAAACCGCTACTATTTATTTGTTGAATTTGATGAAGAGCGGTTTGAGGAAGAAGACATTGATGATGCGCTCAGCATTTTGCTTGAATATACGCATGAATCCCGAATGACCATCCATACACTTCAGGAGTACGGAAAATGTGTCATGACGGAAAACGTCTTTGAAACCGTACGCCAATATTTTTCATAATGAACATCCTCTTGATCGCTCAAGAGGATGTTTTTTTGTAGAGCGGGCCGGATTACCTGTAAGGACCGGGAAGCATTTTCAAGGTTATAAATTATGTTTTAAAGGATTTTTAAGGTTCTTGTCGAATAGTGTATTGGTGAAAGGAGATGGTTTTTATGCTGGCGGCAGTTGATGCAAACGGTATTCCTGTTTTGCTTGCCGGACCTGACGCGAAGAACACAGCGCTTCGTTTGAAACAAACCCCTCATTTTTGCCCGCAGTGCGGCCGCTTGGTCGTAGTCAGGGCGGGAGATGTCAATATTCCACACTTTGCCCACGAATCGTACGCTTTCTGTCATTCCTTTTCAGAACATGAATCACCACGTCATCTCAGTGGTAAACTGGATTTATTTAAATGGATCACACGTACACATGAAGCACAAATGGAGGCACGTCTGCCGGATGGCTCGCAGCGTCCTGACATTTTATCGGGAACCATTGCGGTTGAATATCAGTGCTCGACTATTTCAGCCTCGCTTTTTCGTTCACGGACGGAAAAATACTGCGCGCGTGGTTTGAATCCTTTCTGGCTTTACGGTGGTCCGGCCATTGAACGAAAAGGGAGGTTTATTAAATTAATCCCTTTTCAGCGTCTTTTTTTGCGGTACCATGCAAAGATTGGTTTTTATATCATGGCGTATTGTCCGGACACAAAACTCTTTTCCATATATGGACAGATCACCCCTGTCACACCATCACTTTGTCTGGCGGACCGGCTTGATGTGAATATTACCGAGATGACATTTCCACCGTCGTCTGTTTTTTCCAAAGACCGTCATTTCTCCCTTTCCGCGTTTTTTGATGAAAAACGGAAATGGATCGACCGTTCACTTTATTACAGCAATGCGCGTACTCATCCGTTTTTTCGCGCAGTTTATGAATCAGGGCGCAATCCGTATTTACTGTCAGAAGAAATTGGCCTGCCTGTCCGGAGCGGTATGGCGATTCGCAATCATCCGGTGGAGTGGCAATTTTATATTGCGAATGAACGAAAATCGGGATCGATCGATGAAGCGGCCGCGATTGTCCGGAGCCGGATTGAAACGGGACATTTAAAAGAAGCGATCATGCCGCTTGCTCCATCGATGACTCCGGAACAGGCAGCGGCAGACTATGTCATGCTGCTGAATGATCTCAAAATGGAAATTCGCACGGACAGCAAATCGATGGGCGGAAAGGTTCAGAGGGAAGAACAATTTTGTCTTGCATATGAAAAGCAGATTATAGACAGGCTGATTTTTTGAGGAAAGAGAGAAAGGAATATACAATAAAGAAGGAGAATGGTTAAAGATAAAGGGAGGTTTTTTTGAATGGCAGAAAATCAAGTGAAGCAGCTGCCCGCGCGCAGTGAGATTGCAGAGGAACTGAAATGGCGTCTGGAAGATATTTTTGAAACAGATGCAGCGTGGGAAGAAGAGTTTAAAGCAATTCAAACGCTCGCGCAAGAAGCGGCATCTTACAATGGAACACTCGGTGACAGCGCGGAACAGCTGTATTCGTTTTTTGATTGGCAGGACACGTTACTTCAGCGGATGGGCAAGCTGTATACGTATGCCCATATGCGTTACGATGAAGACACACAAAACGCGTTTTATCAAGGAATGAATGATCGCGCAAAGACGCTTTACACACAAATTGCGGGTGCGCTATCCTTTTCAGATCCGGAAATTTTATCGATTGATGAAGAGAAGATCAACGGCTTTGTCGCGTCCTATGAGCCGCTGTCTCTTTATAAAAAAGTGCTTGAAGATTTGAACAAACAGCGACCGCACGTGCTGTCAGCTGTGGAAGAGAATTTGCTGGCACAGGCGTCCGATGTGCTCGGATCATCCAGTGCGACATTCGGGATGCTGAACAATGCCGATCTTGAATTTCCGGTTATCCAGGATGAAAACGGGGAAAGTGTGCAAATTACGCATGGGAATTACGTCCGTTTTTTAGAATCACCGGACCGCCGCGTGCGTGAGGAAGCATTCAAAGCGGTGTACGCCACATATGGAAACTTTAAAAATACATTTGCTTCAACCTTGTCGGGACAAATTAAAAAAGATAATTTTGCCGCACGTGTCCGGCATTACAGCAGTGCACGGGAAGCAGCGCTGTCACGCAATCACATTCCGGAAGATGTGTATGATAATTTAGTCAGCACGATCAATCAAAACCTGCCGCTTTTGCATCGGTATGTAGCGCTGCGCAAAAAAGTGCTCGGTCTGGATGAACTCCATATGTATGATTTGTACACGCCGCTTGTAGCGGAAGGCAAATTTGATGTAACGTATGATGAAGCGAAAGAGCTCCTTTTAAAAGGATTACAGCCGCTTGGTGAAGAATATAACAACATTCTGGCGGAAGGTTTAAACGGCCGCTGGGTGGATGTTGTCGAGAATAAAGGGAAACGGAGCGGAGCGTATTCATCCGGCGCATACGGCACGAATCCATATATTTTAATGAACTGGCAGGATAATGTGAATAACTTGTTTACGCTGGCTCACGAATTCGGCCATAGCATTCACAGCTATTACACACGCCAAAATCAGCCTTATGTGTACGGAGATTATTCGATCTTTGTGGCCGAAGTCGCTTCCACATGCAATGAGTCTATTTTAAATGATTATTTGCTGAAAACAACTGAAGATGAGAAAAAACGTATTTATTTACTTAACCATTTTTTAGAAACCTTCCGCGGGACTGTTTTCCGACAAACGATGTTTGCGGAATTTGAACATCTTATTCATGAAAAAGCGCAAAATGGAGAAGCATTGACAGCGGATGGACTGAGTGAGGCGTATTATGAACTGAATAAAAAATATTTTGGCGATGGTATGGTGATTGATGAAGAGATTGCGCTAGAATGGGCACGTATTCCGCATTTTTACTACAATTACTACGTTTATCAATATGCCACTGGTTTAAGTGCGGCGATTGCGTTATCTTCACAAATTTTAGAAGAGGGCAAGCCGGCTGCAGAACGGTACACTAATGAATTTTTGAAAGCGGGCAGTTCCGCTGATCCAATTGATGTATTGAAGCGTGCCGGTGTGGATATGACCGCCGCTGATGCGATTGAATCTGCATGCAAAGTATTTGAGCAGTCACTTGAAGAAATGGAAAGGCTTTTGTCTTAATCTGGTAGTTAACGCTGTCAAACCCATTATTTTGACAATCGTGTGAACGAAAGGGGCTTTTCTTGCAACAGATGGGCCATACATGATAACATTAGGTCGTGAAGTTGATCACAAACAAACATATACCCCTTTGTTTGACCGTGAAAAATTTCTCCCATCCCCTTTGTTCGTAAGAAAAAGCTCCGCTTTGGCGGAGCTTTTTCTATTGTAGCAGGTCTTACTTAAAATTATTTCTTTTGTTAATTCAATCGTCCAGACATATTCCTCCCGTTTTCATAATGTAATAAAGAAAGGAGGGATTAAGATGCCAGGACACAATAACAACAAAGGGAATCAAATGGGGAATGACCAAAAAGGGCATGATCAGAAAGGGCACGGACATGAGAATGTCCAAGAGCAATTAAACGAGTTAAAGGAAAAAGTAGAAAAGCAGCAAATGCAAATTGATCGTTTGAAAAAGAAAGTAAAACGTCTTGCTAAAAAAGTGGATCGTCTTGAAGACAAAGTAGAACATCTTAAGGAAAAAAAGGATAAAGATAAGCGTGAAAAAAAACATGATTGCTAATGATTAGCGGTATAATCAAAAAAACAGCCATGCTTCGTTATGATGGAGCATGGCTGTCTTTATATGATAAGACGCCCTCTTTATCGGCGTCTTTTTTAATGGATATATTCCCAGAAGGTTCCGTGCTTTGTATCGATTTTGCGTACTTTTCGCTGCAGCTGCAATTTTTTCATTTCATGCTCGGCACAACCATCGGACCAGTCATATACTTCGCTGATTTCGCTTGTCGCTGCGATGCGGAAATATTGCATGAATTCCTCAAGCGGCGGCGGTTCCAGCGGTTCAGGTATTTCCTCTAACATTTCCTGCAAAATCTGCACGTAAATATCATATGAATATAAACCGGTAATTTTAATGCCTTCATCTTCAATCCGCTCGTTGAAAAAGACAATGGTCGGAGCTTCATCGACATCCATTTCACACGTAATCGTTAAATCGCATTGAAAGGCTTTTGTCGCACCGGCGGAATGAATATCATTTAAAAATTCCCCTTTATCAAGACCGGATTCTTCGGCGCATCGGCTTAATACAGCCAAGTCGGATACATTTTCTCTATCTAAGAAAAGCTGTTCCTGCAATTTGCGTAAAAATTTGCTGCCGGCCCGCTTCCCTTGCAATTCAGCTGCTTTTATCGCAATGGATGCCAGAAAAGGAGAAGAAACAGCATCTTCCACCCAGACAGACTCATCGCATGCAAGACCGCTGCGTTCTACAGCAAGAGGCCGTCTCGGTACGTTTAATGCGGTCAGTTTTCCGGTCAAGACTTGCTTCAGCTTAAAATAATGTCCATATTCGATTTGCAGCTTCCGGATCATGGGGTCAAGTGCCCAGCATTCGGGACAAAGCGGATCGACGAATACATATAGTTCCAGCGGTTTTTGCCGGGCGGAGCAAATCCGTTCAGGTAATTGCATTGAATTCACATTACATCACCCTCATCATCCGGCCGGTTCACCATATGGTGGGCCGTTTGTGTAAGTCGTTCAAAAAAGAAAGCCCGTAGCTCTCCATTAAGCTGCACATCGTCCATTGCGGCATCCATACATGAGAGCCAGGCTTCAGCCCGAATCGGTGTAATGGCAAATGGCAAATGGCGTGCACGGAGCATAGGGTGCCCATGTTCATCTGTATATAGTGGCGGTCCGCCCAAAAACTGTGTTAAAAACTGTTTCTGCTTTCGGGCAGTTTCCGTTAAGTCATCGGGAAAAATCGGCGCAAGATCCGGATGCTGTGAAACGCGGCTGTAAAACACGTCAACCAGCTTTGATAGCTGTTCTTCACCAATGATGTCGTATGGAACACTGGATTGCTCGGCCATAAAAGTGACTCCTTTTTCCTCGTAGTGTAAGTACATTTTAACAAGGCTTCGTGTATAAAACAAATGAAGTGTCTTATAAAGTTTCAAATGCTGGGAATGCGGCACTTTGCGGCAGCGCAGCCGGGACTCCTATTCTATGAGCTGAAAAAAACGGCTCTACGCATGGTAGTAGCCGGTTACTTTTTTTACATAATTTTGCGTTTCGTTAAATGGTGGAATGCCGCCGTATTTTTTTACGTTGCCGGGCCCGGCATTGTAGGCAGCGAGTGCAAGGGATGTATTGCCGTCAAACATATCAAGCATTTGCCGCAAATATTTTGTGCCGCCAAACACATTCTGCTCGGGATCAAAGGAATTTTGTACACCAAGATAGCGTGCCGTGGCAGGCATCAGCTGCATAAGACCGGATGCTCCGGCATGACTGACCGCACTCGGATTAAAATTGGATTCCTGTCTGATAACAGATTGTATGAGCTTTTTCGGCACATTATACTTCTCCGCCGCGCGTGTAATGATATCATCATAGTTTGTTTTTGGTACGGATAAAAGGTCAGCGCCGGCTTTTGTATAAAGCGCCGGCTTAGCTGCAGCGCCCGCTTCGCCCGCATTTACAATTTCAAGCCCCTGCAGGAGCGCCTGCTGTAAGATGGAGCCAAAGACCATGGAGCTGTTTGCTGACGCAGTAAATGGTGAAGTGTTTGGCGTCCCAGTGGCTTTCATCATCGTCGAATGAATCATTGTATTGAAAAAATTCGTATCCACGTCATTTGCCTCCGTTTTGAATGTTTGTGTTGTAAAAACGGCGAATTTTATTTTCAGCCGGTTTGTAGTCGATATCAAATTCCTTTAAGAGAGCGTAAAAAATCTCTTCCCCCTTAAGACCGGCAGCTTCATATTCAATTTCGTAATCCTCTTGATTCACGTATGTGCTATGGTCAAAAACGAGTAATCCGCCTTCGTATGCCATTTCGGCACGCGCTGTTGACAATGTACCAAAATGAACGAATGAGTCTGTGCCTGCAAGGCTGCGGGCAGCAGCGGCTACTTCGTTTTCAGGAATGTGACCGGACAATGCGGACGCCGCGTCTTCAGCGGAAAGCGAAACGGTGGATTCAAGCAGGCCTGTCTCAGCCGGTTCTTTCAATGTCATTTCGAAGTGTCCGTTTTTTTCACGAATACGCAGGGCGGCACCCGCTTCTTTCAGCGAAAAATGATCCGTATCGAAATAATGGTTATGCTGTGTGATAAAAGGGCCGGGTTTAAAAGCTTTTACAAGCTGTTCAAATTGAGTTTTTGTCAGTAAGCATTTAAATTCGATCTCTATTTCCTGCTTCATGTATCTGCCTCTTTTTCCAAATAAGTATCTTCTTTTATTGTAGCTTGTTCAGATTGTGTTTGAAAGAACAAATTGTGGTAAAATGATTAAGATGTTTTAAATGAACGGATTGTTTAAAGGAGAGGTCAACATGAGAACGAAATGGCATTTTACACAAACGGAGTGGGTGGATGGTACGCTTCGTCTATTATCGGAAGAGGATGTTGAAGTCATGCATCTTCAGGCGGCGAATCAAGTCATAACCGATTCAGATGCATTTGCTTTCGTCTATTTGGCTGAAGCAGAACCGGGATATGTGTATTTATACTTGCACGAAAGCACGTGGCCGGATGTCAAAAAAGCGGTCGAAGGGAAAAATTCAGTCGAAGCGGCCGGTACAGACGGAACATTTACACTTGTTTCTTTTCACGAAGAAATGGAAGAGCTTTTGGCAAATATTGAAGGAAACAGCAATTACGGTGAGGAAATGGTGGAGAAAGTGGAACGTGTTTTTTTCGCCGGCCAGCGCTGATGGAGGCAGTTATGGACAATTGGGATGAGTTTTTAGCACCTTATAAGCAGGCGGTAGAAGAATTGAAGGTAAAGCTGCGGGGGATACGAAAGCAGTTTGCAATTGAAGATGACCGCTCACCGATCGAGTTTGTGACGGGCCGTGTGAAGCCGGTTCCGAGCATTCTCGATAAAATGAATGCAAAAAAAATTCCGATGGAGCGAATTCACTGCGATATGCAGGATATTGCGGGGCTGCGCATGATGTGCCAGTTCGTCGATGACATTAAAAATGTCGTTGAAATTCTCCGGAAACGAAATGATTTTAAGATTATAGAAGAAAAAGATTATATTTCACATAAAAAACCGAGCGGCTACCGGTCGTATCATATGGTTGTAGAGTATCCGGTGCAGACGATTCACGGAGAAAAGAAACTGTTAGCGGAAATTCAAATTCGGACGCTCGCGATGAACTTTTGGGCAACGATTGAGCATTCGCTGAATTATAAATATAACGGTGATTTTCCGGAAGAGATTCAAACGAGACTTCAAAGAGCGGCGGAAGCGGCTTTTCGTCTCGACGAAGAAATGTCGCTGATCCGCGAAGAAATTCAGGAAGCGCAGCTGTTTTTTACAAAGAAAAAGGAATGAACAATAATCGGCAGGGGGAAGCAGAATGAAGTTTGCGATTACGTCAAAAGGGGATGCGAAATCCAATGCACTGATGCATAAAATTCGTAATTATTTAACGGATTTTAAGCTGACATATGATGAGAGCGAGCCCGATATTGTCATTTCCGTCGGCGGTGACGGGACACTGCTTTATGCGTTTCACCGGTACAGCGGGCGGCTTGATAAAACAGCCTTCGTCGGTGTCCATACCGGGCATCTCGGCTTTTATGCGGACTGGACGCCGGATGAAATTGAGAAGCTGGTGATCGCCATTGCACGGACGCCTTATCAAATTATTGAATATCCGCTTCTTGAAGCGATTATCCGCTATCAGCACGGGGGAAAAGAAACGCGTTATTTAGCGTTAAATGAATCGACAGTCAAAAGTGTCGATGGAACACTTGTCATGGACGTGGAAATTCGCGGCGAACATTTTGAGCGCTTTCGCGGCGACGGATTATGTGTGTCCACGCCGTCAGGAAGTACCGCGTATAATAAAGCGCTTGGCGGCGCGATCTTACATCCGTCAATCCGTGCGCTGCAGCTTGCCGAAATGGCGTCCATTAACAACCGTGTGTTCCGGACGGTCGGCTCACCGCTTATTTTGCCCGCTCATCACACGTGTATGCTGAAACCGGTTAACCGCCCTGACTTTTTAGTGACGATTGATCATTTGACGATTTTACATAAAGATGTGAAATCGATTCAATACCGTGTCGCCAGCGAAAAAATCCGCTTTGCCCGTTTCCGTCCATTCCCGTTCTGGAAGCGGGTGCATGACTCGTTTGTCAGCAGCTAACATGAAACCATTTGAATTAAACTGGATAAACCGTGAAGATGGCGTTTTTCTGAGAACATTTTTACAGGAAAAATCCATTTCAAAGCGGGCGCTGACAGATATTAAATTTTCAGGCGGTTTTATTTCAGTAAACGGGAAAGAAGTGAATGTCCGCCACGTATTAAGGGCAGGGGATGCGGTACGAGTTATTTTCCCGCCGGAAGTGCCATCAGACGGCATTCGGGCTGAACGGATTAAATTGAATGTCTTGTATGAAGATGATGTGCTGATCGCCATTGGAAAGCCGGCCGGGATGAGCACCATTCCATCTCGTGAGCATCCGGACGGCTCCCTCGCCGCCGGATTGCTTGGCTTATATGAAGAACGGGAAATTGCCGCAACGGCTCATATCGTGACAAGGCTCGACCGCGATACGTCAGGAATTGTTCTGGCGGCGAAAAATCGCCACGTTCATCATTTGCTTTCGGATATGCAGAAAAAGAAGCTCGTTTATCGGCGTTATGAAGCGTTCGCAGAAGGAATGTTTTCGGATGAATCAGGCGTCGTGGATGCGCCGATTGGCCGCCGGGATGACAGCATTATTGAACGGATGGTGCGCCCGGATGGACAATTTGCGCGCACCAGCTATCGCGTTTTGACCCAGTATGATGATTTTGCCCATGTGGAAGTAAAACCGGAAACAGGGCGCACACACCAGATTCGCGTTCACATGGCGCACATCGGTCATCCGCTTGCCGGAGATGACCTGTATGGCGGCAGTTTGCGATGGATTAAACGCCAGGCGCTTCACTGCGGGTATTTATCGTTTCCGCATCCGCTAACGGGAAAAAATTTGCATATCGCCATGTCCATGCCGGAAGATATGAAAAAAATGATCCATTAAAAGAAGCCGGGCTCTAAATTTCGGAGCACGGCTTGTTGTGTTGGTCACGCAAACCTGGAAATAGTCACGTTCAAAGTGAGTTAGTCACGCAAACCTGGAAATAGTCACGTTCAAAGTGAGTTAGTCATGCAAACCCGGAAATGGACACGTTCAAAGTAAATTGGTCACGCAGCCCTGGATTTCGTCACGATCAGTCAAATTCCCGGAATTTTTCTGAAACAAGCCTTTGTTTGGATGGAACGGATACGGTTTCGCGTTCAGGCCATCGGAAGGCGGTTAGCTTGCCGCCAAAAACGCAGCCTGTGTCAATATTGATCGTCCCGTTTATTTCGCGCGGTTCCTTAACCGGTGTATGGCCGTAAACGATAAACGGCTCTCCATTATATTTTTTTGCCCAGTCCCGCCTTACCGGTGAACCGTCTGCGTGCTTTTCACCGGTAATATCGCCGTATAGGACGAATGTTTTCACTTTTGAATCATGCCGTCCGATATAGTCGGCGCGGATGCCTGCATGGGCGATCACGAGCTTGCGGCCGTCTGCTATTTGATAAAGAGGGGACTGCTCATACATGGATAAAAAGCGGCCGCGGATTGACTGGTATTGCTCTTTTGGCAAAGACTCCAGCTCCGCGGCGGTTGTTTCCAGCCCGTGTGTTTTTTGGATATTGTTGCCGAGAAAATAGCGGTACAATTTATTACAATGATTCCCCGGTACATATAACGCAGACTGTTCTTCAAATAACCGGCATACAACATTGAGAACAGCCACGGATTCTGTTCCGCGGTCTGTTAAATCACCGACAAATGCCAGTGTACGGCCTGCGGGATGAATGGGAATACCGGATTCCCATTGATAGCCGAGCGCGAGCGTTAATTCGCGAAATTCTTCTAAGCAGCCGTGAATGTCTCCGATAATATCCAGTTTCATGAATACCACTCCTAAAAAGATTTACATTATTTTAAAGATTCAAATAAGACAACAGGCAAAAAATTTGCTACGATTATGTGCATATAAAGGAAAAGAGGTACAAAAATGGAACATGCGTCTCTTTCATCGCTTGTCATCGTGGTCATTGCCGCTTTTTTAACGCCTATTTTGCTTCATCGGCTGAAGCTTTCCTTTATTCCGGTTGTCGTCGCGGAAATTTTGGTCGGCCTCATTCTTGGGCAAAGCGGCTTTAATCTTGTATATGATGATGTATGGCTTGGTACGCTGTCAACACTCGGTTTTTTATTTCTTATGTTTTTGAGCGGGCTTGAAATTGACTTTACAATGTTTTCGAGCCAGAAAAAACCGAAAGTACGGCATAAAAAAGTGAAACACGCGCCGAATCCTTTTTCAGCCGCAGCCATCGTATTCACAGGTATTTTTATTGTATCATACGGCCTGGCATTCGGATTTGAAGCGGCTGGTCTTGTCGAGGACGCTTTTTTAATGACGCTTATCATTTCGACGATTTCACTTGGTGTGGTCGTACCGACATTGAAAGAAGCGGGATTGATGAAAACGGTCATCGGCCAGATCATCTTGCTTGTGGCTGTCATTGCGGATCTAGTGACAATGATTTTGCTGGCGGTCTATGTATCCATCAACAGCGAATCAGGCGGCAACATGTGGCTGCTGCTCGTGCTGTTTGCAGCCGGGCTCATTCTCTATGCACTCGCGAAACGGTTTAAAAATAAGCCGCTTTTTACCGTTTTATCAACAGGAACCGTTCAAATCGGCACGCGCGCAGTGTTCACCCTTATGATTGTCCTTGTTGCACTGTCTGAATACGTCGGAGCGGAAAATATTTTGGGCGCGTTTCTAGCCGGGGTTCTTGTGTCGTTATTGGCACTCAATCATGAGCTTGTCCGTCAGCTCGATTCATTCGGGTACGGTTTTCTCATCCCGATTTTCTTTGTGATGGTCGGAGTGGATTTGAATTTATGGGCGCTTCTCGGTGATCCGCAGCTGCTGATGCTTATTCCGCTGCTGCTTTTGGCTTTATTTCTTTCAAAAGTGGTGCCAATGCTTTACTTGCGGCGGTTTTATGATATGAAAACCGTGATTGCATCCTCGTTTTTATTAACTTCGACATTATCGCTTGTTATTGCTGCCGCTAAAATAGCGGAAGAACTTGGAGTCATTACCGCTGAGCTGAGCGGAACATTTATCGTGGTGGCCGTCATTGCGTGTATCCTCACACCGGTTATTTTCAAAAAAATGTTTCCGTTTGAATTCATGATGGAAGAGAAAAAAGTAAACGTCGCGTTTATTGGAGCCAATCAGTATTCCCTCCCCATTTCGCGGGAACTGCCGCCGGAGCAATTTAATGTCTCCATATTTCAGCAAAAAACGAACAGTGAACCGGCTTCGCAGTCATTGTTTCATATTGTATACGTTGATGATTTAACGGTAGAGGCTTTGGAACCGCACGCTTTGTTTGAAAAAGATGTCCTTCTTTTTATGACAGGAAATGAAGAATTAAATGTGCAGTTCGCAATCGAAGCGAAGCGGGCAGGTGTCGAACGGGTGATCGCCCATGCGGAGCGGGAAGCGTCAGCACGCCAGCTTGAGGAAGAGGAAATAGAAGTGTTTTCATCGATATTATCGGCGAAATCACTCCTGCGGGCGATGATTGAGTCACCGTCTATACCGGATTTTGTCACAGATTCTGATGTGGCCCTTCATGAAATAAAAATCGGCAATCAGTCCTTCGCCGGGATGAAACTGCGTGATTTTCCATTTACGGGAGATGTCATTTTTGTCCGGATTGTCCGTGGTCATGATTACATTGTACCGCACGGGGATACAGAGCTGAAAATCGGAGACCGGCTCATTGTGACCGGGTCAAAAGAATATGTAGAAGAATTGAAACAGGATTTACGTTGATTTTTTCCCTTTTCATGTTAATATTAACACTAGGTACTAATAACTTGTGTTAACAGGAGGAACGGATACATGTCATTTTCACTTGAAGGAAAAACGTTTGTGGTGATGGGTGTTGCAAATAAGCGCAGCATCGCCTGGGGAATTGCCCGTTCACTTGACGCGGCAGGTGCGCGTCTTGTGTTTACGTATGCGGGAGAGCGTCTGGAGAAAAATGTACGCGATCTTGCAGCAACGCTTGAAAATCAAAACGATCCGTTCATTTTGTCATGCGATGTAACGGATGATGCGGCGATTGAAAAATGCTTTGCGGAAATTAAAGAAAAAGCGGGTGTGATTCACGGTCTGGCGCATTGTATCGCATTCGCAAACAAAGAAGACCTGGACGGTGATTTCGTCGATACATCACGCGAAGGTTTCATGCTTGCGCACAATATCAGCGCTTATTCATTAACAGCAGTCGCCAAATACGCGAAGCCGTTAATGACAGAAGGCGGAAGCATCGTCACATTGACATACCTTGGCGGAGAGCGCGTTATTACGAACTATAATGTTATGGGTGTGGCAAAAGCGTCCCTTGATGCAAGCGTCCGCTACTTAGCTGCTGACCTTGGCAAAGATGGTATTCGCGTCAACTCGATTTCAGCAGGGCCGATTCGTACACTCGCGGCAAAAGGCATCAGCGACTTTAACGATATGCTGACTAAAATTGAAGAACGGGCACCGCTTCGCCGCACAACAACGCAGGAAGAAGTGGGCGATACAGCCGTCTTCTTATTCAGTGACATGTCACGCGGTATTACCGGTGAAAACATTCATGTTGATTCGGGGTACCATATTACAGGAAATTAAAGTTTAAAAAAACCGTCCATATCGGACGGTTTTTTGCATATACTTGACAAAAAGCGGAGGTGCTGAAGAATGAAAAAAGAACAGGGGCCGCTCATGTATATCGGACAGCCAGCGCTTAAGCCTTTGCATCCCATCATGCAGCACGTTGTAAAAGCGGATGAAGAAGTGTCAATAAATGAAATACCGCTGGAAGAGGGGGAACAAAAACAGTCCGCAGAATCAGGCAGATTGAAACCGTTTCGGGAAATGAATGTAGAGGAAAAAGTCATTTATTTAGCAGAGCGCCGCATACCAGTACCGTGTCAGTTTGAATGGAAAAACGGGTCTGTACGCGGCATTATTGAGCGATTCGATCAAGGAAGCGTGTGGGTGCTCGATGAGACAGGGGAAAAGACCGTTCGTGTCCCGATTGAGGAAATTGTCTATATCCGTATTGCCGGTACATGAATGAAAAAACCCGCCTGCGCGGCGGGTTAGATTAACGGCATACATTTAAGTCAACATCTCTAATACATTGAACGGCAATGAAATCCTCTAAATCAACCGTCACACAGCTGCGTGTTTTTTTGAAATTTTTTACTTTGCATACTTTATTAAGGCTGATGCCCCCGTCATTTGCAAGATTGACTGGGTCACGGTCATCGTCCAGCGGCTTTAATACGCGCAGACGGGCACAGCAGCTGTCAAATACATCTTCAACTCGGAAAAAAATGGATACGCACCCTTTTTCACAATGGTCATCGTCGTCATGTTCCTCTGGATCAAAAAAAGCGAAAAACGGTTTGCCTTCTTTCGTTGTCAGTGTAAATACGCGTGTGTCTGCATTGCGGCGGCGCGGGCCGTCCAAGTCACCAAGCGGCTCTGCAAAGCAGTCTTTGCAGTCTTTGCACTCATCGTCCTCTTTCGCATCTTGAATGTCACGAATGGCGCGCACAACCTCGCAAACGCAGCTTTCGGAAAATCGACGCCGGTCATCGCTGTCAAAATCGTCGTGATGTTTTTTGCATCCCATTATGCTCTCCTCCTTTAAATATCGGTACAATATTAATGTATGAATTCTGTTTACTATGGGCATGGACAATTGCCGCAGTGGACAGAATTTTTTTTCTGTTTCAGGACATACTGATCAAAAACGGAGGTGCGAATAATGAAAAAAATGGCGCTTGCGATCTTGCTGCTGGCAGGCTGTGCCCCGGAACATGACGGTACAGCACTGATCGAAACGGCCAACCCGGATGCTGTTCAGCTTGATGGACACCAAGATGGACTTGCGGAAAAAATAAAAAAAGAAGCGGACTCTACTGAATCTATTTACGATACAGCTGTTGTAAAAGGAAAAAAAGAACTGTTGGTTGCCTATAAAGTGCGCCATCTCGACCGATTCAAAATGAAAGATATTGAAAAAGATCTTACGAAACGAATAGAAAAAATAACAGGCAAAGATGTAGATGTCGTTGTGTCAAGTGATTACAAAATTTTCCTTGAAGCGGTTCGGTTAAAAGAAGATATGGAAGCGGATTTGATGTCGGAAAAGGAAGCGGATAAACGTCTGTCTGAAATCATTAAATTGAAAAAGGAGATGACCTAAAGTGGATCCGGATCGGTATAAAAAGCTCGCCTCCAAATATGAGGCGAAAAGACCGGTGCTGCAAAACTGCATACGTGCTTTCTGGACAGGCGGACTCATTTGTGTGATCGGTCAGGCGGTCTCCTATTTTTTTATCTTCTTTTTTGATTTTACCGAGCAGACGGTCGGCAATCCAACGGTCGCTTTTATGGTCTTTCTGTCTATGCTGTTAACCGGATTCGGCATATATGACAGACTTGGACAGTTTGCGGGCGCGGGCAGTGCGGTCCCGGTAACCGGGTTCGGGAACGCCGTTATTTCAGCGGCGATCGAACACCGGACAGAAGGATTTGTACTCGGAGTCGGAGGCAATATGTTTAAACTGGCCGGATCGGTTATATTATTCGGTGTTTTTTCCGCGTTTATTGTGGCGCTCATTAAATCACTTTTTTAAAAAGAAAGGAAGAGACGGATGATCGCAATGTTTTTCTGGGCATTTTTGATTGGCGGTCTTATTTGTGTAATTGGACAGCTCATGATGGATGTCGGCAAATTAACACCGGGCCATACATTATCAGCGCTTGTGACAGCAGGTGCTGTATTGGCAGGATTTGATTTATATGAACCATTGATTGATTTTGCCGGAGCGGGGGCGACGATTCCGATTACAAGCTTTGGGAACTCACTTGTTGCCGGTGCCATGCAGGAAGCTGAAAAGCACGGTATTGTCGGTGTTTTAACCGGCATGTTTGAAGTAACAAGCTCTGGTATATCCGCTGCCATCGTTTTTGGCTTTATCGGCGCATTACTTTTTAAGCCAAAAGGGTGAGCGGGCCCATCCCTTTTTTCTGTTTCTCCATATGATACTAAAGAGAATCCAGAAAGGGGGAAATGAGAATGGGCTATTACGGCGGATATGGCGGATATGGCGGATATGGCGGATATGGCGGTTCAAGCACATTTGTCCTGATCGTTGTTCTATTTATTTTGCTCATCATCGTTGGCGCAAGCTTTTATTATTGATTGATCAGCATAAGGAGGAGCAGCGATGGACAACAAATTTTTCGGGAAAATTGAGAAAAAAACAGGCGTGCGCATGAGCGACGTGTTTGCGCTTGTCGATTCCCTTCAATACGCAGATTTTCGCGATGAGCGGACGGTCCGTTCTGTCATCGCGCAGACGGCAGCACTTGCAGGAAAAAAAGTACCGAAGCAGGTGGAAGATGAACTCGTTAACACCATCTTAAAAGATGGCCGTAAGCTGGATATCGATGCCATTACAAAGATGCTCAAATAATCCTAAGGCAAGAGTGGCTGAAAAGCCGCTCTTTTTTTAAATAGAACAGGCATAATGTCTTGAATTACGTATATTGCGTTTGGGATAAGCATAGAATGGATAAAGAAATAATAAGAGAATGAGTGCGGAAGGAGGAATTGAATTGGGCTACGTGCTGCCGATCCCGCAATATCAATATATGGACTACAGAGAGCGGGTATTCAATGAAATGAGCAGTGGCTATTCATACATCGATCCCGCTGCGAAAGTCACTTTTGATAAAATTTTACAGAATCGCTCCGAGCCGGAAATGAGTCTGGAGGAACGGCGGAAAAAACGGGAAAATGAACATGAAGCTTTTCGTGTACATCTTGCTCAAATTAGCGGAAAAGGTATTGAAATAGATAAACTGGCTTAATGCAAGAAGTCCTAAGATGGACGAACATATGAAAAAAGCTTATTCACCTATAAGCGGGAATAAGCTTTTTTGGTTTTCATAACGGTTTCGTCATCGTTTTATGGACGATGCCGGCATCTAAAAATTCCCCGGAAATGACTTGATAACCGCGTTTTTCATAAAAAGGGATGGCGTGCACCTGCGCGTCCAGCTTTAAAGCGGTCAGCCCGGAAATGGTAGCCGCGTGCTGTTCAATCGCATCCATAATCAAATTTCCGGCCCCATTGCCGCGCGCTTCTTTTAACACGCAAATGCGCTCTACTTTCCCATATTCGCCGACCGTACGAAAACGGCCGGCCCCGCATGGATCCATGTTGTCATCGTACAATACGAAATGCACGGCTTCCTCTTCTAATTCATCAATTTCAAGCGCGGGAGGGACATTCTGTTCATCGACAAAAACCGTTGTCCGAACGGAAAACGCGTCCTCCCGCTGTTTTACATCTGTTATCATTACTGCTTTCAACCATCATGCATCCTTTCCAAGTAAAAATGTTTCATACACCGTCCACGAACCATTCTCCAGCTGATAAAGCAAGTGAAAGCGGTCTGCGATTTCCGTCAGATTAACCGATTCCATTTTCAATGACCCGTACACGTCCGAATGCTCATCATCAGACAGCTGCTGTCCGATCGTAATGTGTGGAATGAATGCATACGGCTCCTCGCCCGGAAGATCGTCTGTGTGCATCATGTCATAAAGGGACGTCAGTGTATCATTCGGATCGACTTTGAAATAAATGACATTGTTCACCGGTTCAAACGATTTGACTTTGCTGACATGATAGGAAAACGGCTGATGAACGGCCGCTATCTTGCGCAGTTTTTCTGCGATGGTTTTGACATCATCGTCACCTGCATCAAAAGGACTCTTCAATGTAATATGCGGTGAAACGAGGGCATAATGCGGGTCATAGCGCTTCCGGTAACCGTTTACTTTATCCTGCAAAGGTTTTGATGGAAAAATAACAACACCGTATTTCATTTCGTTCACTCTCCCTAAAAATAACGTTTCTACACTAGTATATCAAAGTTGACGCAAAAAGCCGCATGATAGCTTCTTTCACTCAAACATCATTGACAGAGCCCGCTTCATATCCGGCTGCCAGTACGTCCACACATGTCCGCCATCAAACTCGTCATAAAAATAATCAAATTTTTTCGTAAGAAGCAGCGAATGAAGCGCCCGGTTTGGCGTTAAAAAGTCGGCAGTTTCACCATTGGTCATTTTCACTTCTGTTTCACCGGTTCCGATGACATGATATAACGACAGATGATGCGTATCATCCGCTGTATCCACCGCATTCAAGACGGTGCTGTCAACGTATGGAGAATGCATTAACACTTTCCCAAACAGGTTCGGATACTCAAGTGCCGCCATAAGTGAAACCGTCGCCGCAAGCGAATCACCGGCAAGCGCCCGCCCAAAAGAGACATTGTGTCCGGGAAACTTCTCATCCAAATAGGGAACGACTTCATGCGCCAAAAAGCGAATATAAGCTTTTTGCTTTGCACCGTCTGGATGGTATTTTTCCCGACGGTCGTTTTTATTATTGTATGGGACGCCGACGATAATCATGTTTTCGATTTCTTCCTGTTCTAACAGCTCATCCGCGACGCGCGGCAAACGACCCATTTGAAAATAATCTTTGCCGTCCTGGCAAATAAGAAAAGAATACGTAAACATCGGTGAAAAATCAGCCGGTACATAAATTAAAATCGGAATCTCTTCACCGAGCTCTTTTGAATGGATGATATCATCCTGTATTGTCCCGCGTTTCATAAAGCAAGCCTCCCGAAAAAAAGTCAACTAATTTTACCATACGAATGTCATTTTCGGGCGGGAACGGCAGCGAGAATGCGGTCCACGCGAAAAGTCCGCATTTTCTGCCGATTTAAACAAAAGGCGCGGATCATCCCCGGACTGACGTATTTCACGAGAACGGTCCGCTCGGTCATATTTTCATTTTTCCCCATATAAATAATCGTTACAGGTTCTCTTGCTGTCATATATGTTTGTAAAAATCGAAACGTTTGTTCTCACCCCTCGTTTTTATTATGAGCGAACAAAAGTTCTTTTTCAAGGAGAGAATGACCAGGATAAGAGTAGAAAACACCGTTCGATATTTCGGACGGTGTTTTCGTTTCTTCACATTAATGAAATTCCACATCGATTTTCTTTCCATCATCCTTTGTTACTTTCGGCATTTTCACTTCCAGCACCCCATTTTTATACGTTGCCTTTACCCCTTCATTGGACACCGGGCTTGGCAGGGATACAGAACGATGGAAACGGCCGGCGAAACGTTCTTTTCGATGCATATGTTCTTCTTTCGTTTCGGTCGTTCGATTCATCGAACCACTAATGCGCAGCGTATTCTGGTCGATTGAAATATCGACATCTTCTTTCTTATCAAGTCCGGGAAGATCGCAAGTCGCCACGACTTCATTTTCCGTTTCATGAATATCAACGCGGATGCCGCCCCAATTTTGTTCCATGCCAAACGCTGAAGGGAAATCGAAAAAAATACGGTCAAAATCCTTTCTTAAATTCGCCAATTGTCTAAATGGATCATACGGTACCAATGCCATGTTTAAACCTCCTTGTGATGAATAACAACCTTATTATGGTTCTGTATACATAAAGTATTCCAAATAAATAATCGGCGTTGCGAACAAAAGTTCTTTTTTGAGCAGAGAATAACGCGTATATGATATGATGGAAAAAACGAACGAAACGAAGAAGGTGACGATGTGGGACGAATCGGGACGCTGCGGCGCGCACCGGAAATTGTGGCGGTGTTTGCGAAGCACGGCTTTGCGGGATACATAAAAGACCTTGGATTAGCAGAAAAAATTCCGTTCACGAGACGGGGAGTGAAAGAGCAGAATGTAAAAGGAGAGCAGCTGCGGCGGGCGCTGGAAGAACTCGGACCGACATTTATGAAACTCGGCCAGTTTTTGTCAACTCGGACCGACCTTCTGCCGCCTTCATGGACCGGTCCGCTTGCGAAACTTCAAAACAGTGCGCCGGCCATGCCGTTTGAAGAAATCCAAAAAATTGTCGAAGCGGAAGCCGGACAGCCGCTGGATGAGTGGCTCATGTATATGGAAGAAATGCCGCTCGGCGCTGCGTCGATCGGGCAGGTGCACCGGGCCGCATTAAAGGACGGAACCGAAGTTGCCATTAAAATCCGCCGCCCGGGCATCGAACCGGTCATCCGCAATGACGTGTCAATCCTGCGTCAGCTCGCCAGCCTTGCGGAGCGAAATTCAGAGCTTGCCCGCCAGTTCAGTTTAAAAGCGGTGATTGATGATTTTGCGACGGCGTTAGGACGGGAAATGAACTATCGGATGGAAGCGTTAGAAGCAGCGGGCGTACGGGAAGCGATGAAAGAGAAACGCATTTACGTGCCGGAAATTTATCCGGAATGGACAACCGAGCGGATGCTCGTCATGGAATATGTAAACGGCCAGCCGCTGCGGGGAGACATGATTGCCGGTATCGAAAAGGAAGAGAGACAGCAGCTCGCCCGGGCATTATCGGAGACCGTGCTGCGTCAAGTATTTATCGATGGCATTTTTCATGCCGATCCGCATCCGGGCAACTTGCTGCTGTTACAAGACGGCCGGCTCGGACTTATCGACTTTGGCAACACGGGAAGATTATCGGATGATATGAAGCATTTACTGTCCGATTGCTTATTCGCCCTCGCTGACCGGGATGCCGCCGCGCTCTCGATGCTTGTGCTGGAAATGGGCTCGCGAAAGCCGGTGGACCGCCGCGTTTTGCAGCGGGACATCAGCCGCTGGATGGCCGGCTACATGGACGTCGAACTCGCAGATGTCAAAATGGGCGCCATGCTGCAGGAGCTGTTCACCGTCGCCGGCAGCCACCACATCAGCATCCCGAAAGACTTCGTGCAAGTCGGCCAGGCTTTTTTAAAAGTCGAACAAACCGTCATCGCGCTTGATCCCGGCTCCAGTCTTTCCGGCATGGTGCGTGATATGGCACACGAGGTGCTGATGGGCCGCATTCATCCGAAAGAAATTATGCGTGAATCCCGCTCATTCATCCGGCTCATGAAAATGGCGGCAGGCAAACTCCCAGGAATCCTCAACGAAACATTGAACGAATGGGAAGGCGGCCAGCCGAAACTGAAAATGCACATCACCGCCGACGAAAACATTATGAAACGGATCGAGCGGATGGCCTCCATGATCGTCCTGAGCGTCATGATGCTCGCCTTCAGCATCGTCATGGCCGGCATCTTCGTCTCCATGCGAAACCAGTCACCGCTCACCGGAACGAATGCCATCCACATCGGCATGGTGACCGCTCTGATCATGACTATCATCTTTCTCGTCGTCATCTATTTAATGTGGCGGAAAATAAAATAAAAAGCATTGACACCCCACTGGCATTTTCATATAATAGAACTTGTCAGTAAAGAGATTCCTTAGCTCAGCTGGGAGAGCGCTACCTTGACAGGGTAGAGGTCGCTGGTTCGAACCCAGTAGGAATCATAAAACATAAACCCTTTAAAACCCTTATGGGGCGAGGGTTTCAATGGAAAAGACCACTTCTTCGGAGGTGGTCTTTTTTTAATGTAAATTTGGCTTTGGGGACGAATTGGGGACGAAACCTTTAAATGCTATCTTTTTTAGGTGAAAAAAGATCATTTAATTTATCCGCAGCTTCTTGATCAGCTGAACGTAAAGCATGGCCATACGTATCCATTGTGATGCGAATATCAGCATGCCCAAGCCGTTCGGAAATAATCTTTGCATGAACGCCCTGATTGATTAGCAGGGTAGCGGACGTGTGTCGAAGATCGTGCAGGCGAATATAACGCACGTCTGCGCGGGTCGTAAATCGTTTCCACCAGGTCGTTGGTGTAGTAGGATAAAAGTGTTTGCCGTTCTCGTTGCAAAAAACATATTCGTGCTCTGTCTCAATCCACAATTCACCCATTTTCATTTTCTCTTTCCGCCAGTGTAACTGGTATCTTTTTAATTCCAGTAGAACAGATGAGGGAAGAGAAATTAAACGTTTGGATGTTTCAGATTTCGGCTCTTTTAAAACTGGACGCCCTTTTTCACCGCGGCTGATGACTTGCTCAATATGAAGGGTGCTTTTATCAAAATCGATGTGTTTCCATTCTAAACCAAGAAGTTCGCCTCTTCGCAATCCAGCAGCTAGAGCCAATGTGATAAATACCCGCCAATATATCGGCTCGCCTTGAGCTGCTGCGAAAAGAACTGCGATTTCTTTTTCATCATATACTACTACTTTTTTCTTTGAACGGTCTTTTGGACGTTTCACAGACGCAACTGGATTTTCTTTGAGTATTTTCCAGTCTTCAGCTCGTTGAAAAACATTCCGTAGGACACGATAGATATATTCATTAGTAGAGATTGAAAGGCCCTTATCATCCCCGTCAGCCCGTTTCAATCCATCCAGAAAATTGACTACATGAATGGGTTTCACTTGGTCAAGGCGCATATGGCCAAAGGCAGGTAGAATGTGATTCTTTAGATATGACCGATAAGTATCAAGTGTTTGTTCTCCGAGTTCTTTTTTCGCATACTTCTTTTCCCATTCTTCAGAAAATGCCGCGATAGTTAATTTTTCGGGAGCAATATATTCGCCCGATTCTACCTCTGTTTTAAATTTGTACAGTTCAGCATTGAGAAAATCATTTAATTTCCGCGTTTTTTTTAATAGGTCAGGATCAACACGAATGGTTTTTGAACGTTTTTTTCTTTTTCCGTGATTATCGTATCCGGCTTCCACGACCAGACGAAAGGAATTGCCGCCGCGTTTTTCAATACTTGCCATTGTCGTCACTCCTTTATTTTAATGATTAGGGCTTCTTGTGTATGATTCAATTCCGTTCCACATACTTTCATTGATATTTCATGTCCGTATTGAACGTTGCGTAATACAAATTGTATTTTAAGTACGTCTGAACCCTATGCCAAAAACCAATTATTAGAATATATGTTCTGTTTTATTGTAAAAGAAAAAACCTGTCTCAAAAAGAGACAGGTTGGTGAGAAATTTCTTTTTTTGTTATTCAAAGGGAATTTTGTTACACTCTTAAGCAAGATAACCCAAAATAAAACGTTTATAGCATGGCTTTTAGACCTGGAAAGAAAGGGAGTGACAGAGTGAAGCCGCAAAAATTTGTAAAAAAGCAAGTCGTTATCTCTGCATTTCGTACCGATAAAGTAATGTTTATCGAGACACTAGAAGGTACTATGAAAGCTGAAAAAGGAGACTGGATTGTCACCGGAATAAAAGGTGAACAATATCCGGTTAAACCCGACATATTTGAAGAAACTTACAAAGCAATTGATTAATCGTCAATTGCTTTTTTTATTGATTCGTATTTAAAACTTCCCACAAACTTTGTTCCTATACCATAAAGTCCGGACGGGGTAGTATAATCAGAGTCTATTTTTACAGCTACGATCTTCTTATTCAGCTCTACTGCTTTTTCAATTTCCCAGCTACACCATTCACTTTTATGAGTGTTTTTTCCAATGATCATCAAAAAAACTTTACTATCCTTAATGCGGGCCTTGATAACTGATTTAATATAAGCAGCATTTGCGGAATTGATAGAAACACCTACTGAAGTGTCATTGAATTTCAAATCAAAATGCTCTTTATCTGATTTCGACCAGGCAACAAGTAAATTTTTATACGTAGTATCTTCGGTATTGCTTTTGTAACTTACAAAAACTTTTTTAGCCATTTTCTTCACTCCTGTTGTCATTGTGATTTAAGTTAGCCCAGTTGATGTTTTCTTTTGAAATAATTGTTTCTACTCTTTCTATTAAAGTAACGTACGATCCACTTTCGGAATAAACTCCTGCTTTGCCTAAATACATATGCTTTTCACGCCTAAGCGTTTCGCAAATACTGCGGTACTCTATCCAGTTTTCATGATACTTATTAATGGAATTAATACCTTCCAAAACAGCAATGAGGATGCCTAAAAGACCAATTGCGTGTACTAACCATTTAAAATCAGGAACAATCCCGGCAAGAAAAGGGATCAGCGCTGAAGAAATTAACTGTATTATTTTTATTCTTTTATAGTTTTTTTGGCAGTTTTGACTTTTGGTATCATACCAATTAATTTGATTTTCTAACCGGGATTCAATATATTCCGAATCTGTCACGTTGGATCTTCCTTTCTAATTAGTAAAACCTCCTTTGGATTGTAGTTACATAAGGATTTTTACATGATTTAAACAAGCAGCTTCTTCCACGCATTAAACTCTTGGCTAATTCTCACAAGCGTAGTCATCGCCATCTCGATCGTGCTTTGAATCATATGCTGGATGTCCGGCCGGAACTCCGTCCGGATAGACTGCTCTGAGCGCCGTGCAGTTTTTAAACGATTCCACAGTTGCAGCTGGTGCAGGCTCTTCAACGACTGGTTCCGGTTCAGGTTCAACGGCTACAGGTTCCGGCTCTGGATCGGGTTCATAAACAGCAGAGTCGTAGCCATCATCAGTGGCGTAGTTTTCAACTTCCCAAATGCCGATGCCTTTTTCTTTGGCTGCTGCCTGTGCAACTTCAAGTTCTTCCAAATATTCAGTATTCGGCGGATAAACGGTAACACGGGCAAGACCTTCTTCGATAAGCGTTTTGTTAAACATTTTGTCGCCAACATACACGTAAGCGAGGAGGCGGCCATAACGGTCACGTTCTTCAATGCCCGGTTCGATCTCAACTTCTTTGCCGTTCAGCTGCTCTGTCGTAAAAGCGGATGCTTCTTCACCGAGTGGCTGTTTGCCGAGCTGCGGATGTTTTGTTTCCGGTGTATCGACTAATATGAGACGGACTGTTTCTTCTTTGCCATTCAAATCAACTTTGATCGTATCTCCGTCTGTGACGGAAAGGACCTTTGCTTTTATAAATGCGGTATCGGTTTCTTCATCACTTTCATTGGGGTCAGAGGTAACTGGCACTATTTCAGCTTCTTCATTTTGTTTTGAATCCAGGAATTCCTCATACGTATCTTCTTCCGCTACTTCAGGAGAAGGTTCAGGCTTCATAGCAAACCAGCCAATAGTAAGGAACAAGCCCAATATGATAAGAATAGCAGGCGCTTTTGAGGACACGCTCATATTTCTGTTTTTGTTCCATTCATATGCACCCCAAATCACTATCAAAACGCCAATCACAGCTAAAATATTTCCAAAAATCCACTGAACAATCGCAATAATAAGGGCAATAATGATAATAAGGCCCAAGCAACCGATTAAAAATTGCATTTTATAAGTCACCTTCCTCTGAAATTGCTAGAATAGGTTCTACAGGCAGGAGGCCCTTTGTTTTTTGGAAATTCATAATATGATTAAAGTGTGTTAGGGCGTCGGATGGATCAAGCAGGGAATAATTAAAAGATTCAATTGTTTCTCTGTCCATAACGGCAGACAGCACAGCGGATTCTTCGTTATGGCCTGTTGATGTATTTAAAAAATCGCCTACTGCATGAAGATAAACCGTATTGATCGGTAAAAGCGCGAACAGTTCTCTGGCTACCCGCAAACAAACGCCGCATACATAGTCCTGATAAAGCTCGTAATAAGCTCCTTTAGGCATATTCTTTTCTGAAAGCTTACCGTGTGTCGTAAGAGTCTTTGTTTTCTGTGGAATGACTTCTTCAGACTGAACATATACCGTGGCTTCCATTATATTGGCATCTAATATTTTTAAATCGATGGAGCTGCCTATTTCAAAAAGATCTTCAAAAGGGTTCATTTCTTCTAACACGTCTAAAAAAACAGCTGTGTTACCCGAAAGAATCTGATTCGCCCAGGTCACGCGATCTTCCCATGATTTGTATAGTGTTTGGTCTTCTTTTTTTGCTTCTAACACATCTTGCTCAAGTTGGAGCTTATGAGCATCTCCGCGCCCAAAAAGTTTATCTCTTAAACTAGGTTTATACGTTTGGAGCATATTCAGGGCTTCTTTTTCATGAGGCCCAGGTGTTCCAGATTCGAAGGGAGGGGCTTCATTGGATAGTTCAAGCCAGTCAATAGGGTCACTGCTGTCTACATGAATACTTTTAAGCACTTCAATTCTATTTTCATAGATTTCGACTTCTAACTGTGCAGCTTCTAATTCCGCAAGACGCTGATTTTCTTTCTGTATACGAATTAACTCTCGGCGACGGCGCTCTGCATTACGAACAGCTTTTTTGTTTGCGCGGTCGATTTTTTTAAATGTGTTGTATAAACTCACTTTACTTCCTCCTTTACATAATCCATACATATCACGCAAAAAGTACCAGTCAATAGCTAAAAAAATGACTCTATCGATTTCAGCGTCACGATCTCACGAGGGATACCATGCATTTCGCCAATTTGATAAAGAGTATAGTTCGAGTCCGAATATTCAATTATTTTTTCGTCTGGAAGAAGTAGCTCAACAGCGAACGTGTTGGCTTCGACTTCCATCCGTTCAACAGAAAAGAGAGTATTTCTTTTTAAAAAAGGTGTATTTGCCTTTGGGTGAAGCACAGCATGACCTAATTCATGTGCACATACGAACCGCTGTCCAATTTCGTTCAGATTTTGGTTAATGTGAATGAATTTTACTCGTTTATACATATTGTAATAGCCAAGTATTTTACCCAAAGGTTCGTAAGAAAGCAGGATATTGTTGCGATCCGCAATTTCAAACGGATCGTTCGTACCGTGTTTCTGAGTTAATGATTGAATGACTTCTTTAACTTGCATAAGCAGCTCACTCCTGCTCTTTACGATATTTCTTTGGTGTGTATTTTTGTTTTGCGATTCTTTTGGCAAGACGCATGGACTGTTCAAGAGAAGCGATGAGTAGCTCCCGATCTTCGTCATCCAATTCATCGACAGTATGTCCATCGAAACTTGCCATGCCATTCTTGCTCTCAAGATTATTGATCATGGCTTCTAGGTCTGTCATGATGTTTTGCTCATCTTTTTCAGTAAGTTCTGGCAAAGAATTAGAATTCTTCGAATCGTTTCTTCCTAATAAATAGTCAGTAGATGTGTCAAAAAGATTTGCAATTTTAATTACGGTTTCCATTGGAGGCTGCTTTGTACCATTTTCATAAGCAGTATAAGTAGTTCGTGCAACACCTAAAATCTCAGCCACGTAACCTTGTGTGAAATGCGGATTTGTTTCTTTTCTTGATTCGCGCAATTTTTTTAGTCTATCGGCAAAAATCTTCAAAATAATCGTCCTCTCTCGTTGAGGAATTTACTGTAATTATAATGTTTCTTAAAGAAACTTTCTTTATTTGTTCTCAAAAGAAACATTTTTATTGACAAGTTCCCTTTAGGAACATATAATCAAAATATAAAGTTACTTAAAGGAACAGGAGGTGTAGGAAATGCAACGTTTTTGGTTAAAAAAACTTCGGGAAGATGCTGATAAAACGCATGATGATGTTGCAAAGGAAGCTGCTATTTCAAGAAGCTTCTACACCAATATTGAACTCGGGATAAAGAATCCAAGCGTTGAAGTAGCAAAAAAAATAGCTTCAGTTCTCATATTTGAATGGACGCTTTTTTTTGCAAATGAATGTTCTTTAAAGGAACAAAATACAAAAGAAGTCAGCTAAGGAGGTGATCTAATCAATGGAAAATCAAACATGGACAGTTAAACAAGTTGCTGATTATCTCAGGGTTCATCCAGACACCATTTACACAATGGTGAAAGAAAAACAGATACCTCATTTCCGAGTACGAAGCAAAATCTTCTTCACGAAATCCGCTATTGACTCTTGGATAAGAAGCCAAGAAGGTGTAGCAATGTAATTTCATTTTAAACAGAAATCAAGTATGAAGAAATTCACAATTAAATACAAAAGATGGGAGTGGTTCCTTTGGACATAAAGAAATCAGCAAATGTAGGAAAAATCTTTGAGCGATTAATTAAAGAGGAAGGATTATCGGTGAATCAACTGGCATTCGACATAGGGGTCTCCCCTCAAATGGGGAGTCACTTGAAAAATGATCGGCGGCCGCTACAGCAGGATATTGCCGAAAGGGCGATCAACGTGTTTAGCGACTGTCCGGCCTTCGTAATGGACTTGATCTTTGAGTTTAGCAGTGGGTTTACACCGCCAGTGTTAAGAGGACCAGCCATTGATCAGCACCGGCTTTCCTTTAAACACTTTCTATTAAAAGAGTGCGCAGATGTTTATAACAAAATCCGCACAGAATCCGGAGAGTTTGACTGGTGCCGGCCACCTGACGCAGCAAGTAAGGCTGAAAAAGAGTGGGTGAAAGAGCTGATCGTGGAGCTCAATGAAATGGAAATGGCCGCGGCGAACTTTCGCCGGCACTTGCATGAAGCGTATCTCATTAATCCGAAACAGGTGCGGGACGAGACCTTAACCCGGATCAAAGCCAAAGGATGGGTGGAAGCGTGAATACAGAATTGAACGAGAAGAAATGTGCGCACAGCTTGCTTTATCGCATTGAAGAACACTTAATCAGCGGTGACTTAATAGATGCAAAACGTCGCACGGTTGATCTGTTAAATAGTTTGCGAGAACTGGAATTGATTCAGGAAGAAAGGGTGAAACGAAATGTTTTGGTTCAAGATCATAGGGTTTTGTCTGATCGCAGTGGCGGCGGCGTACTTCTGGGGCATGGCAACCGGTGAGGTTAAGGCAGAAAAACGCCATAAAAAATGACGACACGCTTTGCACAGCGGCCGTCAGGTGAATCGCAGTAAGTAAATAAATTATAACACAGTCCTGAAACAAAACAAAGATGGGCACTACGGTGCTCGTCCAAAGCCATCGGAGTGGTTTTCTCCCCCTGTTTTCCATTCCGGCGGCTTTGGATGGACGCCTTCCATCAGAAAAGGAGTGAGAGACATGAAACACGGTAAAAAGCCGACAAGAGCCGAACGTGCTGTGATCTTGTCATACGGATTGAATCCGAATAACTGGTTTGTCGGAAAGAAGAAAGATGACCGTTTAACACTTATCCATCGTTTTACCGATCAGACACGGCAGATCCCGGATGAAGCAGTGAAAAAACTAGGTTAAGAGGAGGAACTATTTTGGATCATCCAATAATTGAACAAATTGAGCGGACAGGCTTTCCGGTTGGAATGCGGGAAGAGCCAGAAGGCGTGGATTATTTCGGAAATGAATACTTTGCTGGCGAAGAGATTGTCATCACGGAAGATAACGAAGTCGTGCGCTTGGAAAGCTTGGAAGATTATCTGATTGAAGTAATGGGCGTCCGGTTTACGAAGGCATGAAAAGACTCCTGTTAGAGCAGGAGTCAGTGGTTTTAAAAATATTATTACGAACATTGTACAGCACAATGAAAACTGAATCAAGGGAGTGGATTTAAGTGGAAATCACTTTTGAATATATTAAAATGAAAAATTTCAAGAATCACGCTGATTTTTCATCCAACATGGGCGCGATCACAAACATTTACGGGCGGAACGGTGCTGGCAAGTCCAGCATCGGTGATGCGGTAACGTGGCTGCTGTACGGAACAGATCAAATGGGTTCGAAACTGGAAGTCAAGCCGATTGATCAGCCGGACGCTGAAACGGCCGTGACACTCAAAATTCTCGTAGCGGGCAAAGAGGTTTTGCTAGGCCGCGCACAAAACAAAACAGCCAAGTACTTCATTAATGAGGTGCCAGAAAAAGCAACGGCCTTTAATGAATATGTCGAAACGCTTTTTGACAAAGATTTGTTTCTGTCAATGTTCAACCCGATTTACTTCTTCACACAAAACTGGAAAGAGCAGCGGGCGCAGGTGCTTCGATATGTGGATGAACCGTTAAACAGCGAAGTATTTGCCGAAATGGCTGAAATACAGGCGAAGCTCCTGCAAGAGCATTTGAAAAAGCACTCACTTGATGATCTGGAAAAGGTTCATAAAGACCGGTTTAAGAAGCGGGATGTGGATTACACAAAAGCAAATGAGCGCCTGGCTACTCTGCAGGAACAGCTTGAAAAAGAGCAGGAAGGCAAGGAATCGATTGATCTTACCGCTATTAAAGCGGAGATTGATTCACTAGCAAAAGAACGTGATTCCTTAGATGAAGAGTATCACAAAGCATCGGCTGCTATTCAAAAAAGAAATGCTCTTTTATCGCAGATCGATTTTAAACGGGAAGAAGCCATGAAACAAATGAAGGCACTGGAATCTATAAAGAAAGAACCGATTGAAGAAAACTGCCGTACTTGCGGGCAAGGATTGAATGAAGAAGCGATCAATGCAGTCAAACAGGATATGAAAAAACGCTTCTCTGAAGGTGTTGAGCGAGGGAAGCAGCTGCAAGCTGAACTAAACGTATTGAAAGAACAACTTGAAGAACTGCCAGAAGTTGAAATGATCGATACCCGCAAGAAAAGTGCTGAATTGGATGAACGTATATACCCACTGATGGCAAAACGTGATGCAGCTGCTCGGATCGGCCGGTTAGAAACAGAGATTTGGTTAGCTTCTGAAAACAAAGCGAATGTGCTGAAAGAACGGAATGAATCACAGGAGCTGATTGACAGTATTAAAGTTTTTCGGAACAAACAGGCTGAGGTAATGGTGAAGAAAGTAGACAGCCTTTTTACTACTATTTCTGTCCGGTTATTCGAACAGCTGAAAAACGGTGAAATGAAAGAAACCTTTGAGATCGAAATGGACGGCAAGCCCTACAGCAAGCTTTCTACAGCGGAAAAGATTAAATGCGGCCTTGAAATGGTTGAAGTTCTAAGCCGCCAATCAGGTGTGATTGTGCCGACATTCGTTGATAATGCTGAATCGATTCTGAAATACACAGCACCGGCAGGACAGCTTATTACAGCAAAGGTAAAAGCTGGTGACTTGAAAGTAGAAATCAAAGAAGAAGCCAAGGAGGTTGCGTCCTAATGACAACAGAACAACAGCAGGCTGTTCAGAAATCAAATCCAAATGAGGTTGTCGCAGGCACGCTCACACGCGGCGAGGTCGCCACATTAAAGCAGACGTTGACACCGCAGGGCATCAATGACGCACAGTTTAACCTTTACATCCAGACATGCGCAGCATCCGGTTTAAACCCATTTATGAATCACATATACGCCATTCCCTATAAAGGAAAAATGAATATTCAGATCAGCGTGGACGGCATTCATTATCTGGCCAGAAAGCATCCAGATTATATCACTGCTTCAGCAGAAATAGTTGGTGAGAATGAAGTTGAAAATTTTGAAGCTGAATTGATCAATGGCGAATTCAAAATCACAAAGCATAAAATTTCGTTGCCGATCAGAGGAAAAGCAGTCGCGGCCTATGCTATTGCAAAAAGGAATGGTGCGCCGGATCAAGTCGTTTTTATGGACCGTTCAGAAGTTGAGCACATGGAACGCGGTATCAACCCACTCTGGAAATCAAATTTCAACGACATGTTTAAAAAGCATGTCATGAAACGCGCTCTGAAAGCTCAGTTTGGCGTTGATATAGATGACCATACCATCGATGGCGTAAGGGATTCGGTTCAGGAAAACGCCCGTGAGACACAGCGTAAAGAGATCATTATCAACGAAAATGAATCGGCCAGTGAAGAAGACTTGTTAATACAAGTTCACGATAAATTAGTGGAGATTGCCAAAAGTAAGGAACTTACATCTGATGATGTACAATCATTTGCCCGCAAGCATTTTGATAAAACAATCGATGAATTAACTCTTCAGCAAATGACAGGATTGAAACGTTTTATTGAATTACATCAGCCGCCAAAAATTAAGTCAGAAGAACCTCCAATCGACGCTGAGTATACAGAAATGACGGAACAGCCTCTTCCAGAGGAACCAAAAGAACAGGAAGAAAAAAAAGAGCAGAAAAAACCTTCTGTTGAAGACATGAACTTTGACGATTTTGACTTTGACTCTATGCAAAGCAAAATCCCATTTGACTGATGGAATATAAATTCGACATTCCGCACATTGTGCGTGCATTGGCGAAAACAACACTTAAGCCAAGTAAGAAAGACTATATCGGCCGGGTGAAGGGCTATTTTAAAGCTATTCATCCGGACATGGTTCTCGTAAGGATTGAAGGTAAGCAGACGGTACTGAAGAAGAAAGCTTAAAGGAGTGGTCGGGGGTGGATCAACAGGAGATACACGCATCGGGGTTTGTCATCCAGCCCCGATTACAGTTTCGAAATATAAGGGACCAGATGATTTATCAGATGCTGGTTAGCAGGGCTAATTATGCGGCTTCAGAACGTTGCAAGATCGGACAGACTATTATTAATTTAACGGAACTATCCAAGGAGACAGGATGGTCCAGGGACATCTTATCAGGCGCACTGAAGCAGTTGAAAAAAGAAGGCTATATCCAAACTGAAACACTGCCCCAAAAGAAGGGCGTTCTGGTGACGATCGTCCGCTACAAAGATTTACAAGATTTAACGTTTTACCAAAAAGAAAAAGGCGAAAAAGAGCCGAAAAATCCACAAGGAAATCCGCAACGGATTCCACATGAGAATCCGCAAGGGAATCCACAAGGGAGCGAACCGGCGAATCCTTGCTACGAAAGGGATGACGAGGGGTTGGAAAAAGCAAATCCACAAGGAAATCCGCATGAGATTCCACAAGGGAATCCACATGAGAATCCGCATACTATAACAGCATTTATAAACAGCATTAGTAACAGCAATATAAACATCAATAAAACTTTAAAACAGTACGTCGATCAGTCCGGCGTAAAAAAAATGAATCTCAGCTCCACCGAAGACATCGGAACCTTTGTTGATTTCGCTTTGCTCACCAACGCTTTCCCAGCAGGTGCTTCTCGAAAAGTCTTAATTGCCTACTTTGATGTGATACGGATGACACGATCAAGCTGCAGTATATCGGCCAAAGTGCTTGCTAACTTTATCGAAAAGCTGAAAAAGTATTCGGTCAACCAAATTCATTACGCGTTCTTAAAACATATTACCGACCATGATGATAAACGTGAGCAATACACGCTGGGCATTTTACGCAACGTAAAAGAACCGGAAGCTCGCCGCGGGCTGATGATTCTGAAAAACAAGAAAGGGGTTGCATCTCATGGACTTGATGGAAACCTTCCTGCAGCGGCTGGAGCAGAAGAATCCAGTACTCGCGCAGAAGCTGAAAGACTCGAACGAATTGCAAGAGAAAGAGGTCTTCTCGGGGCGATACGAGACACTGAGTTCGATTTCTGAAGAGTGCCCTTACCGGCAATGTGATGGCACGGGACTTATCTGGATTAAGGACCATGAAAAAAATCGTGAGTTCATGGAAAAGTGTAAGTGCCGTGAAATTAAGGCGTTGGAACGGAAGCTTTCAGCCGCGCAGATGCCGGATGAATTTAAGAAAACAACCATCCAGTCATTTGATATCACGATTTATGAACAGGAAGAGTCTCGACAGTGTGCAGCCAAAGCAAAAAGAATTGCCGGCAATTTCGTTAAAAAATTCGAGCTGATGAAAGAACAAGGCAAAGGACTTTACTTGTACAGCTCCATCAAGGGAAGCGGAAAGACGAGGCTGGCCGCCAGTATTCTGAATGCCCTTCTGAAAACACAGGATTCACGAGAGCATCCGCTCAGCATTTACTACTCTTCAACAGCGGATTTGATTGGGGAAATCAAAAAAACATTTTCGGATGATTCAACCATTAAGTCTTCGGACATTATCGATTCTGTGAAAAAAGTGGACGTGCTGATCCTGGACGATATCGGCGTGGAGAAAGTAACCGACTGGGTTGAAGAAACCTTTACAAGGATTTTAGATTTCCGCCTGCAACATCAAAAAATTACGATTTTCACCAGCAATCTCAGCATTGATGAGCTCGACAATAAATATCCGCAAGGGCGGATCAGCAGTCGTATTGAAAAAATGACATTCCCGGTTCACATGCCGGAAGAAAAGATTCGCCATAAAATCGCGAAGAATGAAAACGAAAGTTTGCTCGACACATTACTGGAATAGGGGGAGACACAGTGGATTCAATCATTTTACGTAGTAACAGTGTTCGCCAAGTGACATATCAGGGCTCGGGCATGTACATGTTCCAGCCCCAGCCTGGCAGGAAGCCATTGAGCAAAAAAGAACAGCAGGCAAAAGATGCGGCTTTTAAAAAGCGTCTGGATGAAGCTCGAATACGGCTTGCGGCGGAAGAAAATACGAGTGGTGGTGATGCAGCATGACAAAGCGTGAAGTGTTTGAAACATTGAAAACACATTTTGAGCGGACCGGAAAGCTTATGACAAGTGAAGAGCTCATTCTTGCGTCCGGACAGGCTGATCCGAAAAATCTTATTGCCGGCCGCCGGTTGTTTAACAAATATATTGACCTGCAGAGAGGGGGAGCGGCATGAAACCAATTGAAGGCTATGAAAAATTAAGTGATACTCAGAGAAAAATTCTGCTCATGGTCCACCGTAAGCATCTTTCAGTGATGGGCAGTAGAGAACGTGAAAAACGCTCGGTGGCTCAAATTAAAAA
>NZ_MSDU01000040.1 GCF_001936625.1 Domibacillus antri
AGAGTTTGAGCCTGGCTCAGGACGAACGCTGGCGGGGTGCCTAATACATGCAAGTCGAGCGGACTTGACGGAGCTTGCTCTGTTCAAGTCAGCGGCGGACGGGTGAGTAACACGTGGGCAACCTGCCCTGCAGATTGGGATAACTCCGGGAAACCGGGGCTAATACCGAATAATAGGGAAGATCACATGATCTTCCTTTGAAAGACGGTTTCGGCTGTCACTGCAGGATGGGCCCGCGGCGCATTAGCTAGTTGGTGAGGTAACGGCTCACCAAGGCGACGATGCGTAGCCGACCTGAGAGGGTGATCGGCCACACTGGGACTGAGACACGGCCCAGACTCCTACGGGAGGCAGCAGTAGGGAATCTTCCGCAATGGACGAAAGTCTGACGGAGCAACGCCGCGTGAGTGAAGAAGGTTTTCGGATCGTAAAACTCTGTTGTCAGGGAAGAACAAGTACGGGAGTAACTGTCCGTACCTTGACGGTACCTGGCCAGAAAGCCACGGCTAACTACGTGCCAGCAGCCGCGGTAATACGTAGGTGGCAAGCGTTGTCCGGAATTATTGGGCGTAAAGCGCGCGCAGGCGGTCTTTTAAGTCTGATGTGAAAGCCCACGGCTCAACCGTGGAGGGTCATTGGAAACTGGAAGACTTGAGTGCAGAAGAGAAGAGCGGAATTCCACGTGTAGCGGTGAAATGCGTAGAGATGTGGAGGAACACCAGTGGCGAAGGCGGCTCTTTGGTCTGTAACTGACGCTGAGGCGCGAAAGCGTGGGGAGCGAACAGGATTAGATACCCTGGTAGTCCACGCCGTAAACGATGAGTGCTAAGTGTTGGGGGGTTTCCGCCCCTCAGTGCTGCAGCTAACGCATTAAGCACTCCGCCTGGGGAGTACGGCCGCAAGGCTGAAACTCAAAGGAATTGACGGGGGCCCGCACAAGCGGTGGAGCATGTGGTTTAATTCGAAGCAACGCGAAGAACCTTACCAGGTCTTGACATCCCGCTGCCCGGTATAGAGATATACCTTTCCCTTCGGGGACAGCGGTGACAGGTGGTGCATGGTTGTCGTCAGCTCGTGTCGTGAGATGTTGGGTTAAGTCCCGCAACGAGCGCAACCCTTGATCTTAGTTGCCAGCATTCAGTTGGGCACTCTAAGGTGACTGCCGGTGACAAACCGGAGGAAGGTGGGGATGACGTCAAATCATCATGCCCCTTATGACCTGGGCTACACACGTGCTACAATGGATGGTACAAAGGGCTGCAAGACCGCGAGGTTTAGCCAATCCCATAAAACCATTCTCAGTTCGGATTGCAGGCTGCAACTCGCCTGCATGAAGCCGGAATCGCTAGTAATCGCGGATCAGCATGCCGCGGTGAATACGTTCCCGGGCCTTGTACACACCGCCCGTCACACCACGAGAGTTTGCAACACCCGAAGTCGGTGGGGTAACCCTTACGGGAGCCAGCCGCCGAAGGTGGGGCAGATGATTGGGGTGAAGTCGTAACAAGGTAGCCGTATCGGAAGGTGCGGCTGGATCACCTCCTTTCTAAGGATATTTACGGAATGTGAGAAGCGGTTCTCACAGACGCTGACGTTTGATTTTGTTCAGTTATGAGGGATGAATTCCTCGGGCCTGCTGAGCAGGTCACAAACGAGCTGCGGCAGTTTAGAGTGTACTTAGGGTTTGATCGGTTATCAGTGTT
>NZ_MSDU01000041.1 GCF_001936625.1 Domibacillus antri
GTGGTTGGTCGTACTTACATTTTACAAGCGGGCATCTCTTTTTTGTCGTTTATTTATGGAAGATTATTCAAAATCAACACGCGTGATTCTGGAAGTCTCTATTAGCGAAGCAAAAGTGACTTGGGCGTTTTACAACGTGAAAAATTAATGGAATTCCACGGAGGTATAGGAGTGAGTGTAAACTTCGAAGTAAAGCTGAGGGCAAACTATAACAAATTAAAAGACGAAGATTTAGTAGAGTTGGTTCATAGTGGAGACAGCGATTCATCGGAATTTCTAATTAACAAATACCGGAATTTTGTGCGTGCAAAAGCAAGTCGATATTTTCTCATCGGCGGGGATAAAGAGGATATTGTCCAAGAAGGAATGATTGGTCTTTTTAAAGCCATTCGCGACTTTAGAGAAGACAAGCTGATTTCCTTTATGGCCTTTGCAGAACTATGCATTACAAGGCAAATGATTACAGCCATTAAAACAGCTACCCGCCAAAAGCACAGTCCTCTTAATTCATATGTTTCCCTGAACAAACCGATTTATGATGAAGGATCAGATCAAACGTTAATGGATGTTATTTCAGGAGCTAAAATAATGGACCCCGCAATCTTGATCATTAACAGGGAAGAAGCGCGAGATATCGAACAAAAAATGGACGAACTATTAAGCGAATTTGAAAGGAAAGTGTGGGATTTTTATATGGAAGGAAGGTCGTACATTGAAATTTCAAAAGAGCTAAACACTCATGTCAAGTCGATTGATAATGCGATTCAGCGAGTAAAAAGAAAACTGGATCAATACTTGAGCAGAAGAGAAGTAACTGTTTAACTTCTGATATATAATAGCAGCTAATCCAGCTGCCGGAACGTGCCTGTTCATGTGAACGGGTTTTTTTATTTGAGCAGAAAACGATATCAAATTAAATGGACCGTTTTCAACGATCCAGTCGCATAAGGGCGCCCATAAGCATTTACTGTTAATAACAGCATTTTAAAATCACGACCAGCCGAATCTTGATGAGACAGACAACACCGAGATAAAAAGATACAACGGTAAACCGGAAATTGAGAGGGTCATATTTGAGATGTAGGGGGAGTCAATATGCTTAAAGCGGGGGATTGGGTGCTAGTGGACAATGGATCAGAGCGGATTATTGGTTTTATCAGGGATTTTTCCCGTCTGCGGAATGAAGTGTATATTATTCAAGTATCCACATACTTTAAAAAAAGGATCACAAGCATCAAACCGGTTCTCGGCGTATTTGAAAGCAGACGTGTGATGCCGATTGGTTTAACATTGGCGAAAGAAGATTGGGATTCCATGATCGACTTGGCTATTTTGACGGACGATGAAAAATGGTTCCGGCAATTATCAAAAAGAATGACAAGCGATCCGTAATGGAAGAACAGGCTGCTGTTCTATTCACTTTCTCTCTTCTTGCAAAAATGGTATAGTCAACTATATCGAAATGAGAAAAGAGGAAATGAACATGATTGATCATATTGTCATCGTAAAATTCAATGAAAGTACTACAGAAGAACAATTGCTCGAAGTGGTAAAACGTTTTAAAGCATTAAAAAATCATCTTTCAGGAGTTGTTGATCTCCAAGCAGGTATTAATTTTTCGGATGTAACGAAAAGTAAAGGGTATCAGGTCGTGCTGACAGTCCGGTTTGAAGATAAAGCAGCACTTGAAGCATATGGACCACATCCGGAACATCAAGCGGTCGCTGCGTATATTCGTGAAGTGGGCCGTTTGGACAGCATTGTGGTGGATATCGAAATTTAACAACGGACAAAAAGAAGGACATCGTTCTTTCATAACAAAAACCCCTTAAAACCTGGGACGGGACTGACCCCCTGACCGGTTTAAGGGGGTTTTTATTATGGATTAACTTAGAAGAAGTTCGATGTCTTTTTCTATATCAATCGGATCAGTCGTCGGTTCAAATCGTTTAACAACATTTCCGTTTTTATCAATAAGAAACTTTGTAAAATTCCATTTAATCGAGTTACCAATTAAATATTCCGGATGTTTTTCATTTAATAACGGGATTAATACCTTTGCTACTGGATGAGATGTATCAAATCCTTCAAATGGCTTGGCGGCAGCAAGGTATGTAAATAATGGATGGGCATTGTCATCACGCACATTGATCTTTTGGAACATCGGAAATGATACACCATATTTTAACATGCAAAAAGACTGAACTTTATCGTTATCATCAGGCTCTTGATTGGCAAATTGATTGCACGGAAAGCCTAGAATAATAAAATCTTTTTCTTTGTAGCGGTCATATAGACGCTGTAAATCTTCAAATTGAAACGTAAACCCGCATTGACTGGCAGTGTTCACAATGAGAACGGTTTTTCCTCTATAGTCACTTAAGGAAATCTCTTTTCCGTTCATTGCAACCGCAGAAAAATCATAAATACTCATTTTATTAAATCCTTCCTAGTGATTAATTAGTGGCGCTTCAAACATGCTGCCGTCTATATCTTCTCATACTATCGGTTTAGGATAAAAATCATAGATCTTTATCAGCTGTTTTTTCATTTTGGATTAAGATCGTTAACATTCCCTGTGGGTGATAAAAATTACTTCAATAACAATGTGCAAAATTCAAATATAAAAAGAAATACAGGTATTCTTTTATGAGATGATAAAACAGGTGCACTTTTTTGTAGAAGAAAAGATTTCATATGGCAAGAAGCCTTGCATGATCACTCAAGGCTCCTATTATATAAAATTTTTACCATATCCACTGGTGCGGCCGTTTCTTTCTGTTATCATCACGTTTGTTTTTTGCGTGATCATCCCGCTCGTGCCGTTTTTTACTGTTGTCATCGTCAAATCTGCTGCTTCCGTTATCATCGCACTCATTATTCCAGCGGGAGTCAGGGTTTATCCACAGATTCAAGCCGTCATTACGGTTAAACCAACTTTTACTCCTTTTTTCGTCATGATTGTCAGATTTATAAGCCATAGAAGTCTCTCTCCCTTCTTAAAAAATCACCATGTTAGCATTAGCTGGTGTATTATATCGTATGCACTATTAACTGGATGTGGAAATCCGCTTGACTCATTTTTTGAAAAATGGATATTAAGCAGGAAAGAAAGAAGATAAACAAAAAACGGCTGTACGAGCTACAGCCGCATTAAATAGAAGGTAAGCATCTGGAGCCATATAGGACATCAATGGACATATAACATTCCACAAAGTGAGCTTTATTTGATTTAGTAACCGCCATATCCACTATTGACCTAAGATACACCGACAATGATCAAAAGAATAAACAATACAACAATTAACGCACAGCTGTCACCATAATCATGCCCGTGATCACTGTCTTGTTTCCTCATCAATTTTTATCATCTTCTCACTACTTTGCGGCAATCTATCTCATTCTTTTAGTAATATGGACGACCGCAGCAGCGTGTCGGATAACCTGGGTCAACGACAACATTTCGTGTAATCGGCTGGTAAATATGACGGGGCACATTAACAATATTTTGACGATTAATATTGATAATCGGATGAATGAATGGAACCTCCCGGGTTGTATAGTAATCGCGGACGACACATTTTGGCGGGCACATAACAGGTCTGACATGACGATGCATTTTCTTTCACCTCCAAGTATATGTACTTTAGTAGATGCGCGTATTGTCCTTTTGGAAACGGACAAATAACATGGAAGAGTTTTAAATTATTTTAAAACAGAAAACCCCGTTTCTGCTTGTATTTTCCCAATACTGTGTAAAGGTGTTTTATACATCATAAGGTTGATTGAGTTTGTCATTGAAAGTTTTATCAAATGAAGAGGCTGTAAAATGGAAGAAAAATAAATAACATCCAAAACGTCCTTTCTTATGAGATAATGAATCTCGATAATTTGTAAAAAAGGATGACATCTATGACTAGGCTTACCTGTAACGGACCGTTTTACACAGAATTGGACAGGGCTAATCAATACTCGGCTGAATCGAAAGCGTGTATAGAGGGCACCGTCCAAAAATTAATGAATCATCATACCAATGTAAGCCGACCGGGAATGCTGCTTGGAAAAATTCAAAGTGGGAAAACACGTACTTTTATCGGTGTGACGGCCCTCGCGTTTGACAACGGATATGATGCTGCAATCATTTTGACAAAAGGAACAAAAGCCCTTGCTCAGCAAACATTGGAGCGGCTGAAAGCAGATTTTAAATGGTTCATGCAGAATGATGATGGACAGATTTTTGACATTATGACACTGCCGGATAACCTCATTCAATATGAACTTGAGCAGAAAAATGATTCTCGTTGTAAAAAAAGAAAAGCATAATTTACACCGGCTTAAAAAAGCACTGTTTGAGACATATCCGGAACTTGCCGAAAAACGTGTGTTATTCATAGATGATGAAGCGGATTTTGCCAGCATCGGCTTCTCGAAAACGAAGAATGAAATCTATGAAATGAATGTGCTTGCCGGAGAAATCGATGAGATACGCAGCCGTCTCAACCAGTGTGATTTTTTGCAGGTCACAGCGACGCCCTATTCTCTTTATTTGCAGCCGGAACATATAAAATTAAAAGGCGCTGTTTTTCAGCCAATCAAACCGGTATTTACAGAACTTGTTCCGGTTCCAGCGGAATATATTGGGGGGGACTATTATTTTGATGAAAGCGAAAAGAAGGACACCATTGCCTCCTTGCTGTACGAACCGATTTCTTCAGACGAACTCCTTGTGTTAAAAAAACCGGATCGGCGCCGGTTAAAAATCGAAGACGTGTTAACGAACAGGAAAATTCATTCATTGCGATCAGCGGTCCTCAATTTTATAACTGGCGGTATGATACGCCGAATGAAGCATGAACGAAATGGCGAGCGATTGAAAAAATACAGCTTTGTGATTCATACGTCTCAAACAAAATCCGCTCATGAATGGCAGGAAGTCGTGGTTCAGGAAATGAAACGACGGCTGTCCATTCTACTAGCGAATGATCCGATTTTGATGACGGATCTTATACAAGAAGCGTATGACAACATAAAGAACTCTCTTTTGAAACTTGAATCGTATGTGCCTGGATTTGAGGAAGTAAAATATGAGGTGATTCAGGCAATCGGAAAAGATCATTTATTGATTACAAAAGTGAACTCCGAAAAAGAAATGTCTGCGCTTTTAGACGAATCAGGTCAGCTCAAGCTGCGAGCGCCGCTCAATATTTTCATTGGCGGACAAATTCTCGACCGTGGCATTACGATAGGGAACTTGATCGGCTTTTACTATGGACGCCATCCAAAAACATACCAGCAGGATACCGTTTTACAGCATTCGCGCATGTTCGGATATCGTCAGCTGGAAGACCTGGCTGTCACCCGATTTTATACTACGGAAGAAATTTATAATGTCATGAACACGATTCATGAATTTGATACCGCATTACGCCATGCGATTGAAAAGAGTAACGATCAAGGCGTTGTATTTATTCAAAAAGATGCAGGGAATCAGCTCATTCCGTGTTCACCGAATAAAATTGTTCTTTCAAAAGTGACAACACTTAAACCATTTAAGCGGCTTTTGCCTGTCGGTTTCCAAACAGGATATAAATCCTATATCTCCAAAACCGTTCAGGTTCAGGAAATCGATCAGCTTCTTGATAAACTGGTGAGCGGAAGAGAACCTGTATTGATTGACTTAAAAGACGCAGCCGTCATTATTGAAAAAATTCAGGACACATTTGACCCGGAAGCCGGTAAACCATGGGACGTGAACGCATTTTTTTCCAGTCTCGAATATTTGTCAAAAAGTATACCGGGTCAGGAGCCGGAAAAAGTATGGTGCATCGTGCGGAAAAACAGGAACATATCCCGAGTCAGGCAAAGGACCGGCCGGTTTGAGGACGCACCTGATACGTCATCTGGAATTAATAATGAATTTAACACAGCTAAACGAATCGCGGATAAAAATCCTGTGCTTATCTTAACGAGCCAGGAAGGTTCAGCCGATCCGAATAAGGGATGGCGGGGCGCCCCGTTTTGGTGGCCGGTTCTGGTCACACCGCGCCAAACACCAACTGCTATCTTTACGAGTGGAACGGAAGAATAAAAGTTAAGGGATAAAGAGCCGCAATCATATAAGGAAATACAACCTTTCATAAATTCAAAAGATAGGATTTTCCTATGAGTGCGGATGGAAGGCCAGATTCTGCCCTATTTAAGCCGATTTGTCGATATTAGAGCCGGATTCTGTTTCTGAAGGCCGAATTCATTGAGAATCCGGCCATAAGTGCAAGAAAACCGGCCCAAAATCAGAAAATCCGGCTATAAAAATGAAGAAAGGGATGTCTCAATGAACTTTTGAGACATCCCTTTCTTAAAAAAACTTAATTCATTACTAAACCGCCATCAACAATCAAATTTTGACCGGTCACGGCTCGGCTCCACGGGGAAGCGAAAAATAGCACGGCATCCGCGACATCTTCCGAGGAAGTCACTTTCTGAAGAGGTGTGCTGTCTTTTATCATTGCGATTACATGATTCCATGGGGCTAAATAATGAAAATAGTAAGAACTTTCATCCGTACCTAAGCTACAGTCATACTTACATAAGTAAAAAAATAGGATTTTTAAATCCAATTATTGCTAAAAAAAGCTGCGATCCTGGCGCCAGAAATTTTTGTCGTAATTTGACGAACGATTATAATAGGTGAATGGCATCATATTGACTAAAATACAGGTAAAAGGAACTGCATAATATTGAGTTAGAATACTTGTTAAACGGAGGGATATGTCAATTAATTCAGCTGGATGATATCCACTAGCACTAAATTACAATTCAGGAAGTGATGTTGAAAAAGACAGGCAGGCTGCAGAATTTGACTAATTGAGTAATATCAAAAAAATCGTCGAATTCATGTAAGCGTTTTAATTACAGAGGACAATATGATAAAGATACTGAAATAAGCAAAGAAATTAGTCAATTTGAAATTTAGGAGCGAAGCAATTGTGAAATATACTATTAGCAGAAAATTATTTACCGGATTTTTTACAGTTTTATTTATTTTAATCGCCACTGTGGCACTGAGTTATCATCAAATCAGTTCAGTTGATTCCACTTACTCAGAGTTAATCAATGACAGGGCGGCAAAAGTGGTGATGATAAAAGACTTAGTTCTGGAAATAAAAAGAGAACAAGTTTTTGCACGGGATTATTTGCTAGGTGATGAGAGCGCTTTCGATAAATTTTATAAGTCACGTGATAAATATGAGCAGCAAAGCGCTGAATTTGAAAAAATCCTCATTTTACCTGAAACCAAACAGAATTTACAAGAATTAAACGAATTAGAAAAGGAGTATGCTGACTACGTTGGCGGTCTTTTTAAATTAAAGAAACAAAATAAGACCGCTGAATATGAGGCGTTATTGCCGCAGGACAGTGAAATTACAGGCAGGTTCAGCAGTAAAGCAAAAGAAATTACGGACGTGATCCAGGCTTCACTAGTTGAGGGAAAAGAGGATACGTCTCAACAAGTTAAAACGACTAAAAACTGGATATTAGGATTAGGACTGATTTCTGTTTTCGCTGCGTTATTTATTGCCTTTTATATGAGCCGGCTCATCTCTAACCCGATTAAATCCATATCAAATGAGGCAAAAAGAATAGCGTCCGGCGATCTCGCATCACAAAAACTTAATATAAAAAATAAAGATGAAATTGGGGAGCTGTCTGATTCATTCCATCAAATGGCGATGAATATAAGGAGATTAATTCAGCAAGTTGGACTAAATGCGGAGCAAGTCGCGGCAGCTTCCGAGCAATTATCAGCAAATGCAGAACAAACCAGTAAGGCGACTGAACAAATTTCATCCACGATGCAGCAAGTGGCTGCCGGAACAGAAAATCAGGCCCGCAGCGCAGAAGAAACCTCCCGGACGGTCAATGAAATGTCGATTGGAATCAAGCAAATTTCGGAAAATTCCCAGCAAGTTTCCCATACCGCAGCAAAGGCATTAGATAAAGCTGGAGAAGGAAATCAATCGATTCAAACGGCTGTCGATCAGATGAATTCCATTAACAATACAGTTCATCGTTTAGGAGAGGTGATTTCTTCCCTTGGAAGACGTTCGAAGGAAATTGGACAGATCATCGAAGTGATTACCGGTATTTCCGCACAAACCAATCTATTAGCATTAAATGCTGCAATCGAAGCGGCAAGAGCGGGAGAACATGGGAAAGGATTTGCTGTAGTAGCAGATGAAGTTCGCAAGTTAGCGGAACAATCTTCTGAATCCGCACAGCAAATCTCGCAATTGGTCGCGGCGATTCAAGATGAAACAGAAAAAGCGGTAATATCCATGGAAAATGCAACGAAAGAAGTCGTAGAAGGCATTGGGGTGGTTGAAACGGCAGGCGCTTCATTTGGACAAATACAACATTCCGTCAGTGAGGTTGCCGGTCAAATTCAAGAAATCTCATCTGCCGTTCAGCAAATGTCCGCTGGAACAGAGCAAATGGTTCGGTCTGTTACAGAAATGGCCGAATTGACAGAACTCACCGCGGCGGGCACACAGGAGGTCTCGGCCGCAACGGAAGAGCAACTTGCTTCAATGGAAGAAATCTCTCTTTCATCATCTTCTTTAGCGAATATGGCGGAAGAATTACAACTTCTTATTGGTAAATTTAAAGTTCAATAATCGTTATCGCCCATGAAAGTGACGGAAAAGAGTATAAAGAAGTTTGATGAACTGAAAAGAGTTTTAATAGAAGCTGTGCGGCAGGTTAGTAACAGTGACTGGCCGTAAAGCTTTTTGGATTTTGCCCCATAAAAATTTGTTGTCTGAAAAATCAAAAAAGTAATAAAAAAGATGAAATTTGTGCCATATGAAAGAACAGACAGTTTCGTGAATAAAAAAATCAGGTCATAATAAAAAATAAGCAACTTCCTGCTATTACTTGTTTAAAAGAGAGGATGAATATCGGTGACAAAATTAAATTTGAGCTTTGGCTGTTGGGATTATGATCGTATTCAAGCTTTAACAAATGGAAGTGTTCAAGCAAAAGGAATTGATCTTAACTGGTTGAATATGCCTGTTGAAGAAACATTTTGGAGAATGATGCGTTATCAGGAGTTTGATATTTCTGAATTATCACTTTCTTCCTATTTAATTGCCAAAGATCGGGGATATCCAAACTTCACGGCGATTCCTGTATTTATGTCGCGCTTTTTCCGCCACTCCGGTATTTATATTAATAAAAATTCCGGCATTAAAGAAGCAGCAGACCTGCGGGGAAAACGTGTCGGGATTCCGGAATATCAATTGACTGCTTGTCTGTGGATCCGCGGTATTTTACATCATGATTACGGTGTTCATCCGAAAGAAATGAATTGGTTAACCGGCGGACAAGAAGAGCCGGGACGAGTGGAGAAAATCAAGCTGTCACTGCCGCCTGAAATCAATATTCAACCAATTAATAATGACCAGACCTTAAATCAAATGCTTGAATCGGGAGAAATCGATGCGTTGATCGCTCCGCGCGCTCCTTCTTGCTTTTTAAACGGATCGACAAATGTACAGCGGCTGTTCCCGGATTATGTATCTGTTGAAAAGGATTATTACGAGCGGACGGGTATTTTTCCAATTATGCATGTGGTTGCGATCAAGGATGAAATTTTGGAGGAACATCCGTGGGTAGCAGCCAATTTATATCAGGCTTTTAAAGAAGCGAAACAAAAGGTATATGATGGCTTTAATCAGACAGCGGCACTGAAAGTAACCTTGCCATGGTTTGTATCTGAATTGGAAAATACGAAAAAGCTGATGGGTGAGGATTTCTGGCCGTACGGATTAGAAAAAAACCGTAAAACGTTAGAGGCAGCGGTTACATATTCTTACGAGCAGGGTATGATCAAAAACCAATTAAGAGTGGAAGATTTATTTGCTGCGTCTACTTTGGAAGAATACACGCTCATTTAAGAGCAGAAAAACATGACGAGGGAGGGATCGGATTGGGGCAAAAAGTATTGTCAGCGGTTGCGGTGGGTGAAAGACAAACGGAACTGCACGAATTTGACATGCCGAATTTATCATCTGAAGAAGGGATTTTACGGGTGGAAATAGTAGGCGTCTGTGGAACAGATGTCTCTTATTACCAAAAAGACCAGGAGCCGCGGATATTAGGCCATCATATTGTCGGCCATATTGAAAAAATAGGAGCCGCGGCAGCAAAAAAATGGGGCGTCCAAAAAGGTGACCGTGTTGTTTTGGAGGAATACATTCCGTGTGGTCAATGTGAACATTGCCGAACGGGGAATTACCGTGCCTGCTTGGAGACCGATCCCCGTGCAGGAGGCATCCGTTATGGAGCGACTCCAGATTCATTGAAGCCTTCTTTATGGGGAGGATTCAGCCAATTTTTGTATCTTCATCCGAATTCCGTCGTGCATAAAATGCCGGATCATGTTCCGGCTGTGGAAGCTGCTTTGACATTGCCATTATCCAATGGATTTGAATGGATGATCATTGAAGGAAACGCGCGGCCAGGAAAGGTCGTCGTCATTCAAGGTCCAGGACAGCAAGGGCTGGCGTGTGCTTTAGCGGCAAAAGCGGCCGGTGCAGAAGTCATTGTTACAGGCCGCACGACAAGTCTGCGCCGCTTGGAGCTGGCCCGTGAACTCGGTGTTGATCATATTATTAATATTCAGGCTGAAGATCTGGTTTCACGTATTGAAGAAATCACCGGCGGCAAAATGGCTGATATTGTCTTGGATGTTACGTCGGGCGGGACAGCTCCGATCACCTCTTCGCTGGAGATCGTCAAAAAAGGCGGAATGGTGATTCTCGGTGCTTATAAATATCAGGAAATCCCTATGTTTAACAGTGATTTAATCATTCAGAAAACCTTGACTGTAAAAGGAGTCCGCGGGCATAGTTATCAATCGGTAAAAATGGCTGCTGAGTGTATTGCGTCTCGAAGGTTCCCTCTTCACAAAATGCATTCACACAATTATGGTCTTGAACAAGTGGACCAGGCATTAAAGACAGCAGGAGGAGAAGGTGAACCCTCTCCGCTTTTAGTCACTGTATCACCATGGTCATAAAAGATAGTTAAATGTATTGTGGGGAGACCTACTCTATGCATGACAGGAAAGCACCCTTATCGCATTAGTGATTAACTAAATCGATATTTTGAAGGGTGCTTTTTAGTGAGGAATTTTAAAAATTTTTCTTTTTACTTTTAAAAAAATACCGAAGAAGGCCTATTTTTAGTAGGACGCAAACAAGATTGATTCATTTATAAACTGTATATTCTGAAAATATTTTATATTCAGTATTGATTTACTGTTTTATGGGGAGTATAATAAAAACCACAATACGGCACATGTTCCGTATCGTGAAAAATAAAAAGATTTTATTTAAGCGTTCGGTTTATGAATCATTGGCAAGATCTTGAACCCAAAACATTCACTAAACCGAAATGCTCATTGGGGGAATGTATAAAATCTGGATGCATCATTTTTTTACGGACTTTTTAATTTTTTCAGAAGAACGTTAAACACGGTTTAATGGTTAACCAATAAGAACCAGTCAATAAAACAGGAGGGCCTATGATGAGCAAAGTGGATGAAAAAGCTTTTAAGCTTGAAGTGGCTAAAGCAGTGCGAATGTTAGAAAAAATTGATCTTCTGGATATGAATGGACATGTCAGTTATCGAATTCCTGGTACGGACCGATTTTTCATCAACTCCCGGAAGGCCAGCAGAGCTTCAGTAACAGCAGCTGATATCGTGATGTGCGATTTGGATGGCAAGCTGATCGAGGGGGATTCAGAGCCGCCAAGTGAATACCATATTCATACAGAAATCTTTAAAAGGCGAAGTGATGTTTTCAGTGTAATTCATAACCATCCGCATTACCAAACGGTGCTTGGAATTGCAGATGTAGCCATGAAGCCAGTTTTTGGAATCGGGTCATTTGTGGATAAAGTGCCAATGTACGAAAAATCCAGCTTAGTGAATACAGCAGAAATGGGCGCTGAGTTAGCTGAATTGCTTGGAAATGAAGTCACTATTCAGCTAAGGCATCATGGAACCGTTATCGTCGGGGAAAGTGTAAAAGCTGCTTTTGCCAAATCGGTCTTCTTAGAAGAAAATGCAAAAAAACAGTATGACGCCATGCTTTTGGGACGGGACATCAGGGTACTGAACGGAGAAAATCTGGTGCGTACGAGAGACACGGCCTGGCAGCCAAGTATTATTCAAAAAGTATGGACGTATCATGAAGAAAAAGCCATGAAGGAAGGGGCTTTAACCGGTATAGAAGATGGTATCCGGGAAGAGCTGCTTCGCTGATCATATATCGATTATCACATGATTAAAATGAATCAAAAACAGCCGTTTATTTGATAACAGTAGGAGGGACAAAACATTATGATGAGTCAGGAGCAAAACCAATTGTTAACAAGCGTGGGACCAGGAACACCGATGGGAAATCTTTTACGCCGATATTGGATTCCGGTAGCCGCAGCAAGTGAACTGGAGAATAAAGCGACAAAGAAGGTCAGAATTTTATGTGAAGATTTGGTTCTTTACCGGGATCTTTCGGGCAATCTTGGCTTGATCAACGAGAAATGCCCGCATCGAAAAGTGTCTCTTGTATACGGAATGCCGGAAAAAGATGGATTGCGCTGTCAATACCATGGATGGTGTTTCAATCAGCACGGACAATGCACAGAACAGCCAAATGAGCCGGAGACAAGTACATTTAAAGATCGAATTAAAACAAAAGCCTATCCGGTTCAAGAAATGGGCGGACTGATCTTTGCCTATATGGGACCAGAACCGGCACCATTGCTCCCGCGATTTGACGGATTTGTCGTTGATAATGCCGTTCGCATGATTGGGAATGCGGTTCTTCCTTGCAACTGGCTGCAAATTATGGAGAACTCGCTGGATCCTATCCATACGGAATGGCTGCATGGACATTATCACGCATACGTAACAGGTTTAAAGGGAGAAACACAAGAAGTCGCTTTCCAGCGAAAGCATAACAAAATTGCTTTTGATGCATTTGAGTACGGAATTGTGAAACGCCGGCTCCTGGAAGGCCAGTCGGAGGAAAGTGATGATTGGCGCATCGGACACCCGGTTGTCTTTCCATTCATGCTTGCTGTCGGCAGCGGTGGATTAGGCTCTTATCAATTCCAGATCAGAGTACCGATCGATGATGAAACTACATGGCATGTATGGTACATGGCCTATGCTCCTGGTCCAGATGTGGAAATTCCAGAACATTTAAAAGAGATTCCATTGTATAAAGTGCCATACCAGGATGAAGATGGTGAATTTATGACGGATTACATTGATGGACAGGACATTATGTGCTGGATTACACAGGGGTCTGTGGCGGATCGAATGGATGAACGACTTGGCACAACCGATAAAGGGATCATTTATTATCGCCAAATGCTTAAAAAGGAAATCGAAAAAGTTGAGCGCGGGGAAGATCCGATCGGAACAATACGAGACGAAGCGGATAATCAGATCATCGTCCTGCCTTTGGAACGAAAAAAGCATCATTTCAGTGATGGTTTTGAAAGCGTATTCAAAAGGTTCCAAACTCGATTCTCACCTATAATTGATGATGTTGTGGAGTTATTTGGCAAGGTGGGGGTCAAATAACATGAGCAATCACGTGCAAGTACAAAAAGTTCTTGCGGCCGATTCCTCCCTCGTCCAAAAAGATGAGGGAGGAGCTCCCTGGTCCTCTTCCGTTCATTTTTGTAATCATTGCGGTCATTCCATGAAGGATCCGCGCAGTTTTATTGTGGAATATTGGAGGGCAGAACAATCCGTTTACTTTTGCTGGTGTCACGCTTGCGGTTACCGCTGGGAATTGGCTGAAATGAAACAAATCACAACGATGGAGCTTGAAGAAGGAGAAGAAGATTTTGGGTGAGTTAATTTTAAGAAGTGACTTTAGAGAAAAGTAGACTTTTTTGAAAGCGGTTTCTGGATGCAGCCCGCACTTGAATTTCAATCAAAAGCCCAAAATTGACAGATTTTGATCTAGTAAGGATAAAAAATGAACTCAAGGAGGAAAGCGTATGCGTAATAAAACGGGTAAATTACTAATCAATGGATTGTTGGTTTTAACATTAGGACTGACAACTGCCGGCTGCTCTTCACAAAGCTCTCCTGCAAAAGTAGACTCGGCCAGCTCATATCCTGAAAAAAATATTGAGTTAGTAGTGGGATATAAGCCGGGTGGAGGTTTCAATGAATGGGCTCAAGCAATCGCTCCATTTATTGAAAAACATTTACCTAATAAAGTAAATGTAACGGTTCGAAACATGCCAGGTGCCGGTGGAGTCATAGCAACAAGCCATATCCAAAAGGCTAAACCAGATGGTTATACGATCGGACTTTATGATGTGAACGGGCTTGCTCCCACTCAGCTGGCACGTCCTGATTCATTCGATTTAAAAGAAGTTTCATGGTTGGGCACGGTTGCTGTTGATAACAATGTAGGATCAGTGCAAGGGAAAGGCTCGAATACTGCAGAAAGTATTTTGAAACAAGAAAAACCGAAATATATCGTTTCTACAAGAGGGCTTGCTTCTAATGACTCCATCGTTGGTGCAATCAGCTTGACTGAGATGGGTGTCAAGTGGGAGCCGTTGAATCATGAAGCGACAAGCGAAGCCGTTTTATCCGTTATAAGAGGAGATGCTGATATTCTTTTTGGTTCATATGAAAGCCAACAAAAATATATTGAATCAGGAGATTTAAAACCGGCAATTTGGTTCGGTACAGAGCGAAATCCGAAATACCCGGATGCACCAATTCCATCTGAATTAGGATATCCTGAATTTAACGAAATCTTTGATACGTATAAGATGATCGGTGCACCTCCTGGCTTGCCTGAGGATGTAAGTTCTACGTTAGAAGAGGCTATCCAAAAAGCGATGGATGATCCTGAGTTTCATAAAGTTCTTGAAAAAATGGATCGCACACCAAGTTACCTGAATGCGGATGAAACAGAAGAACGAGTGGAAAAGTTATTGGAGGATTACGCTCAATATACTAATATTGTGAAAAATCTTTTCGAAAAAGGTGAATAAAGGAAATATGGACAATCAGCAGGAGGTGGAATCATGGGATTTTTATCGCAATTAGGGAATGTCCTTCAACTGGATATGATGCTTTTCTTGGTTGCCGGAGTGTTATACGGTTTAATCATTGGGATATTGCCGGGCCTTGGAGGAAGTATAGCGATGGCACTTCTGATCCCTCTTACATTTAGTTTAACACCGGAGCAAGCTATTGTGTTACTTATTTCCGCTTATGGATCAAGCAATTTTGGCGGTTCGCTAACGTCCATTCTTATTAACACACCAGGAGACGCATCAAATGCCGCAACGGCATTTGATGGATTTCCACTTGCTAAAAAAGGGAAAGCCGGCATGGCTATTGCTGCGGCAATGGTTGCTTCCGCCCTTGGCGGTCTGATTGGTTTGCTCGTATTGGATTTAATGATCCCTGTTGCCAGAAAGCTTATTCTTGCTTTTTCTTATCCGGAATTTTTTATGTTAGCGATTTTCGGTTTAACCATTATTGCGGTAGTTACGACAGGAAGTCTGTTCAAAGGAATAATTTCGGGTTTAATCGGTTTGATGTTTGCTTATATTGGAACTGATCCGATTATGGGTTCAGATCGTTTTACATTTGGAATGGACTATCTATGGGATGGGATTCCACTTCTTGCCGTGATTATTGGTATGTTTGGGATTACGGAAGCATTCTCCTTGTTTTCTCAAAATAAAGCTATAGCTCACGATGTTCAAGTGAATAAAGGAGGGACCTGGCAAGGTATAAAATCAGTTTTTCAAAATTTTTGGTTATTCTTACGTTCGTGTTTTATCGGCATTTATCTGGGGATGATTCCCGGGGTTGGTGGTACTGTAGCCAGTTTTATGGCTTATGGAACGGCCGTGCAGATGGCAAAAGATAAAGAGAAATTTGGTAAAGGTGCCATTGAGGGAGTCATAGCTGTTGAAGCGGCTAACGATTCAAAAGAAGGCGGCAATCTTTTGCCGACATTAGCATTTGGTATTCCTGGTGGAGCCTCGATGGCCGTGTTGATCGGCGGGCTTATGATTCATGGACTGACTCCTGGACCCGACATGCTTACGAATAATCTGGACATTACTTATTTTTTAATTGCTGCAGCTATTGTGGGTAAATTTGTTGCCATGTTTTTTGGTTTGCTGTTAGGACCTAAGCTTGTTTTTGTCACAAAAATCCGCGGCTCCATTATGGCTCCTGCGATTATAACGGTATCCTTGGTAGGTGCTTACGGAACGGATGGAAAATTCGGCGATATAATGGTTGCGTTACTGTTCGGTCTTATTGGTTACTATATGATGAAATACGGTTATTCAAGAATTGCCTTAATTATTGCATTAGTGCTCGGCAAGCTGATGGAGTCTTCCTATCATCAAACGATGGCGACGTTTGGTCCAGAAGGGTTTGTCACAAGACCGATCGCCCTCACACTAGTCGTGCTGACGATTGCATCCCTTATTTGGCATTTTATTAAAAAGATGAAGCAGAAGAATCAAATGAAAGGAGAACTGGCAGCATGATTCGTATAAATGAAAATAACGTATTCTCCATTGCGATTTTTCTATTTGGGCTTCTCATTTTTAGCGCTACGCTTGACTTAAGAGATGATATAGCTTTAATACCGAAAATCATGAGTTTTTGTTTAGTCCTGTTTTCCGGGTGGCAAATGATCTATGATTTATTTCCGACTATAAGAGAAAAAATAAATATTAATAGCAAAAGACAAGAAAAAAAGGAAGAATTCAGCCTCAGTGATAGTGCAGCAGCTCAAGAAGAGGATGAAATTGAAACGAAAGAATTAGTGAAAAAAAGGTACTTTTTTATAGGTTGGATGATATTGTTTATCACCCTAGTCTATTTTACGAGTATGATTTGGGGTATTCTAATTTCGATGATCCTTTATTTAAAATGGATCTCCAAAGAAACTTGGAAAATGACTATTTTATACTCAGCTTCTGTTGCTTTATTCATCTATCTTGTCTTTGTAGTAGGATTTGAAATCTATTATTTTATGTAATGGTTTGAAAAGCTAATGTTCTAAAAAAATAATCATCCTGTTATAAAAGCTAATTTTATGAACGCAGTAAAATGATCTCGTTATTAACCCGGGATCTTTTTTTATTATTTAAAACAAGGCAATTGGATTTATAGAAAGAATGTAGATCGATGGAAATGGAATTTACTCTTTACGGATAACAAAGTGCAGAGCACTTTGAGAAATCATTTACACATGGTAAGATACAAAGTAATAAAAAGTCTGAAAATAAGTATCCAGATTTAGAACTTGCAGAGGATAGTTAGGGCTAAGAATCAGGGGGCATCGATGAAAGAATCAGCGCAAACAGTACAATCTGTAGAAAGAGCATTAAGGATTATGGAGTGCTTTACGTTAGAAAAGCCTCAACAGACATTAGGTGAATTAGCAGCCCAAACAAGTCTTTCAAAAAGTACGATTTATCGTCTATTATCGACATTGGCGCGATGCGGCTACATTAAGCAGGACGAATTAACTCAAAAATACAGTCTAGGGTTCAAATTATTTAATTTAGGGGCAGTGGTGGCAGGAAATATGTCTCTTAGAGATACGGCCTTACCCTTTATGAAAAGATTGTGTGATGAATTATCCGAAACCATTGACCTGAATATTATTGAAGCAGACCAAAGGGTTTGTATTGAAATGGTGGAAAGTTCTGAGCAGATACGGAATATTGTAAAGGTAGGGCAGCGTAATGCATTATGGGTAGGTGCTTCGGGCAAAATTTTGCTTGCTCATCTGGAGGAAACGGAGCGCTGTCGTATTTTGGAGGATGCACACAATAAAAATCAACTGCCGGTTGAGATGGACGTATTGGAAAAAGAGCTGGATGTTATTCGCGGTCAGGGTTATGTTATTTCTGTTGATGACCGTCTTAAAGGATCGTTTGCCATCGCTTCACCAATATTTAACCATGCGGGTAAGTTAATAGGCGGTGTGACAGCGGCGGGTCCGATCCATCGATTGTCGGAAGAGAGAACTCCTTTTATTATTCAGCAGGTTATGTATACAGCGTATAAAATAACAGAAGCGATGGGGAACAGTGATGTAAAAAGTCATTACCCAAAGCTGGACATTATGTGAACGTCATATATTGATTTTTAAAGAAAGCACACTACTCAAAAGGAGACTTAGTGTGCTTTCTTTATTTTCGAAAAATTTATATTAATTAAAATATTGAAAATCTATAAGAGCGATGCTATAATTTTTTTAATCCACATAGTGGAATATATTCCGTATTGCGAAATGAAAAATTGATCGAATGAGCACCATTCCATAAATAATTAAGGAGTGAAATGATGACAAATTCCCATACGAACTCTCTTCAGCTTCGAATTGGCATTGTTGGTCTTGGAAATGCGGGAAGTGCGCTCCTGCCCAGCATCGCCAAACATCCGAATGTAAGGGTAACAGCTGCGAGCGGGCGAAATAAAGAGCGGCTGGAGAAGTTTGCGCGTGATTATCAAGCGGAGTACCATTTGAGTGTCGAGGACTTATGCCGAAGTGAACAGGTAGATGCGGTGTACATAGCCAGCCCGACTGAACTTCATGTAAAGCATGTGCAAATCGCCACCCATTATAAAAAACATATCATTGTTGAAAAACCGTTGGCGGTTTCTGTGGAAGAAGCAGACATGCTGATTCAAGCGGCTGATCGTGCCGGCATTCATCTGATCGTTGGACATTCGTTTAGTTTTGAGCCGCCGATTCGAAAAATAAGAGAAATCATTAATGAAGGAACGCTCGGAAATGTCAAAATGATAAACAACTGGTATTTTAATGATTGGATGTATCGTTTCAGAACGCCGGAGGAACTGGACACGGCGTTAGGTGGCGGTGTAACGTACCGTCAAGGCTCGCATCAGTTTGATATTATCCGGTATATTGGCGGCGGAATGCTCAGAAGTGTACGCGCTATGACCGGCAGATGGGATGAATCCCGTCCGACAGAAGGAGCTCATGCGGCTTTTCTGGAGTTTGAAAATGGGACTGTAGCTACAGCGGTTTATAATGGATATGATCATTTTCTTACAACAGAGCTTACTTTCGGCATCGGTGAAGGAGGTCCGTCAAAAAGGGCCCAGGGATACGCCGCTTCCCGAAAAGCGATTCAACAGTTGAAAAACAGTGATGAGGAAAGGGAATTAAAAAGTCAAAAAGGGTACGGGGGAAATCAATCAAAAAACTACTCGGAAGAAAAACATCATCAGCCATTTTTCGGATTGACGGTTGTCAGCTGTGAACGAGGGGATATTCGTCAGTCTCCAAACGGATTATACGTTTATGGAGAAAATGAGAAATACGAGATTCAGCTTCCTAATGAGACAGGCCGCGACGTAATGGTGGCTGAACTGTATGAGGCAGTTGTTCATGGCAAGCCGCCTATTCATGACGGAAGATGGGGTAAAGCGAATTTAGAAGTTTGCCAGGCTGTTCTGGAATCTGCCAGAGAACGTAAAGAAATCTACTTGTCTCATCAAGTAGCTGTTGATTCGTCAGAACGCAAGGTATCAAAATAGTGTTTTTTATAACAATTGAACACCGTTAAAAAAGGTGTATAAAGGAAAGTGACAGGCTTCGATACCACAGGTGTTGAAGCTTGTTATCTTTTATCCTTGTTCAATGGGGAGAAAGGGGTTTATGTGGTACTTTCATACTTTTTACTCATGCAAACGCTATTTTCAATCGCCGTACAGGGAACACGGCCGATCGTCTCTTTATTTGCTGATTCACAGGGAGCTTCAGTGGCGACGATTGGCTTTTTAGTGTCCGCGTATGCTTTCTTTCCGATGCTTTTAGCTGTAAAGGCTGGGAAATGGCTGGATGTTTATGGGGCAAGGCATATGTGCTTGCTTGGCAGTATCGGGATGCTGCTTTCTATTGTCGTGCCCATTATGCTGCCGGTCGTAGGCGCTCTCTTTTTTTCTCAGTTATTAATGGGATTTTGTCAAATTTGTGTACTGGTATCATTACAAAAAACCGTGGGAAACCTGCCCGGAAACCGCGATCAATTAATTACAATGTTTAGTCTTACCGGATCGGCAGGAGAATTCATTGGACCTATGGCAAGCGGATTTGGCTATGAATACATGGGCTTTCGTTTTACATTCGCGATGGCCGCTATTTGTGTCCTTTTGCCGTTGGCAAGCTGTTTGCTCGTGCCGAAAAATTTTTGGAAAAGTGCCGCAGCCGGGAGGAGAGAAAAGGTGGATCGATCCTCATCCTGGAAGATGCTGAAACATGCTAATCTTCGTAAAGCACTTATTATCAGCGGGCTGGTATTATATTCAAAAGATTTATTTGTTGCTTACTTTCCTGTTTTAGGGACACAAGTTGGCATGAATGCGAGCAGCATTGGCGTTGTTCTGTCACTCGTGGCGGCTGCCTCTATTGTCGTCCGGATCATTCAGTTTCGTCTTGTACAGATTTTTGGGAGGGGAGAGGTTTTAACGGCCACATTAGTGATCAGCGGGCTCTCTTTTATCTGTATTCAGTTAACCTCGCTTCCTGTCATATTTGGTATCGTTGCTGTTTTTTTAGGGATCGGATTAGGACTTGGTCAACCGCTTAGTCTCACGTATGCGATGAACATAAGCCCCCTGGAGAAGCAAGGCGAAGTGTTGGGAATGCGTTTAACTTTTAACCGGTTTTCCCAATTTGTCTCTCCCTTTTTCTTTGGTGCAGTTGGCAGGGCAGCGGGTGTTTCAGCTATTTTTTGGGTGAGTGGATGTATTCTTCTCTTAGGTGCCTATTTTACCCGTATGAGTAAAATAGAATCGGAGCCGGTAACAGAAAGTGAAGGAGTGCTTGCTGAAAAAATCGGGGAATAGACGCCTTTAGTAAATGAAAAAAGAATGAGCAGAAAAAGATAAATGAAATTCATTGGAAAAAAGAAACGAGCTGCGCCCCCTGCATCAGTGGCACAGCTCGTTTATGTTCAGGTTTAATATCAACTAATTTTTATGTCTTCCGAGAAAGACTGATCAGCTATTTTAATCGATTCAGTAGGACATCCTTCAAATGCTTCATCCAAATCATCCAGCAATTCATCCGGAACCTCCGCAGAGCCTTGGTTATCATCCAAGACAACATAGGCAATCCCTTCATCATTATAGTCAAAAATGTCTGGAGCAGCTGCTCCGCATGCACCGCAAGCGATACATGTATCCTGATCTACCCAAGTGAATTTCGTCATGTTTTAAGCCCCCTAAAATAAATTGTCTTATATATAATAATTTTAAAATGAAAACCCTTCTTTACAACCTGTCTGTTCTTTTATACGAAATAATCGGAATAATTTATCAATGCAGCAGCTTTTAAAGTATAGTGGAATAAAATACCATCATATTGAAACAGAAGGATTTTTCTGTTAAATTTGAATTATGACTAAAATCTGAATTTTATTGAGTAATTTTTATATGATTTATGGGGGGGTTTTTTATGGCACAGAAAGCAGAAGTTTTATCTTCCGTTCATAATGCGATCCGCATTTTGCAAACATTTTCATTATCAGAACCTGAGTTAGGGATAAGCGAGCTGAGTGTTCGGCTGGGATTGGCGAAAAGTACGGTATACCGGCTGATGAAGACGTTAAATGAATCCAATTTAGTAGCGCAAAACAAAGAAACACAAAAATATCATTTAGGGCTGGCTGCATTTGAATTAGGTTTCACTGTCTATCATTCAATGGAACTTAGACGGATTGCCCTCCCAATTTTGGACAAACTGGCGCTTTCTCTTCGTAAAGTCGTCCGGCTGGCTGTTTATGATAAGGGCGAGATTGTTTATTTGTGTAAGCGTGTTCATGATGAAGATAATGGAACGGTATCCAAAATAGGGGATAGAGCGCCAAGTCATTGTACGGCAATCGGAAAAATGCTGCTCGCTGCGCAAAACGAGCAAGAAATTGACCGGGTCGTTGCCGGCTGCTTACATGCTTATACGGATAAAACTGTTACGTCGCCTGTGCAATTAAAGAAGCAAATTTTGGATATTAAACAAAAGGGATACTCGATTACAAGAGAAGAGCTCAGGGATGGAATCTCATCTGTGGCCATCCCGGTGCAAAATGATATGGGAAAAATGATTGCTGCAATAAGCGTAACAGGTTCAAAATTTCAATTTCATCCCGACCATGTTCAGCAATATGTAAAAGAAATGAGAAATTGCAGCCGTCTGATTACAGAACGGCTGGGAATGGGATACTAAAGCAAAAATTTATTTTTATTTAACTAACGAATTTCTTGAAACAAGGGGTAAATGCCGCTTGTTTTTTTATTCGATTGAAAAAATTATAAAAAAAATAAAAAACGTTCTGCATGAAAGAACGAAGATGTTTTTTTCATCATTGTGTGTGAGAAGATAATTAACAAATTAGAAAATTCAAAATTAAAGGGGGCGGTCAGTTTGGAGATAGGCAGTTTTATCACATAATGAAATATGCTTGTTGAGTTTTAAAAGATTTACTTGCAAGAAGGTAAAAAGTCACAAAAATCACATTTTTTTGATGTTGTTGCAGATAAAAGAATAATGTTCTGCTGATTTTATCGTTTTATGATAAAGTAAAAATCAATTATGAAAATTCAGATTTTTTGATGTGTATTAGGGTAAAAATAATCCGGTATAATCAAACTTCATTTGTAAGCGTTTACTTATTTGTTCTTGTTTTGAAAGGTCTTTAGTGGAAAGCTTGACATTATTTTTAGAAAGAGATCGAGAGGGGATAGGCATATGAAGAACGGATCAAAAAAAGGTGTTATGCCAAGTATCGCTGCTTTTTTTCTTATTTTAATGACAGTATTAAACGGCTGCGGTGCAACAAGCACTGAGTCGGAGAAAGAAGTAAAAGAAGTTTCCGGGGATGGAGGAAGCACAACCATTAAAATGGGCCTTCCATCTTCAAATGCCAGCTATTTGCCGCTATTTGTCGCAAATAAAAAGGGATTTTTTCAAAATCATAATGTGGATGTTTCATTTTCTAAAGTTCAAGGTGGTGTAACTGCGCTGCGTGGACTGCAGACGGGTGATTTTCAAGTCATATCCAGTTTACCGGAGTCCGTCATTACCGGTGTTGCACAAGGTGCCGATGTTAAAATGATTGGAACATTAGATGATCAGTCGATGTACAGTATTTACAGTACACCCGATATTAAAAGTCCCGAGGATTTAAAAGGTCAGGTGGTCGCAACGAACCGTACAGGGAATGGCACGGATATTCAGTTGCGCTGGTGGCTGAAAAACAATGGATTAGAGCCTGACAAAGATGTACGTATTATCGAAGCCGGAGAAAACTCCACGCGCCTTCAGGCATTACTTACAGGTCAGGCAAAATTAACAATTTTAAGTCAGCCGACCGATTTAAAAGCAGAAGCATCCGGCATGAAAAAATTAGCTTTAATGCGTGATGAATTGAAAACATATAATCATAATATGCTGATGGCGAATGGTGACTTTTTGAAAAACCAGACTGAAGCTGCCAAAGGATTTATCGCCGCAGTAGGTGAGGCGACAGAATACGCAAAAAAACCGGAAAATCGTGATGAAATGGTCCAGCTGATTATGGAAGAACTGCAAATGGAACAAGCAGATGCGGAAGTATCGTTTGACTTTGTCCTGCCGTCGTTGGCCGATAATGCAGCGATCAATGTAGACGGTGTACAGTGGGCAATTGATACAACGAAAGAAACAGGTATGCTGAAAGAAGATGTGACAACAGATCAATTAATCGAGAATTTGACTGCTGCAAATTAAGAAATCGCTAGACCATTTATTCTGATAGAGGTGAGTTCAATGACTGAAACATTGGTAAAAACAAAGACACCGATTCTGCAATTTGATTCTCTGAATGTCATTTATAACGAAGGACAGCCGAATCAGGTTCATGCATTGAAAAATGTTTCCGGTGAGATTCATGAAGGGGAATTTATTTCTATTATCGGTCCCAGCGGCTGCGGAAAAAGTACATTGCTTCATACGCTGGACGGCTTGCTTGAACCGTCATCCGGGCGGATTTTTGTAAACGGTTCCCCTGTGCATGGTCCGGATGGAGACCGGGCTATGGTATTTCAGGATTTCGCTTTAATGCCGTGGCAGACGGTCTATCAAAATGTCGCTTTCGGATTGCGGTTAGAAGGGAAGCCGGATCGCGAAATACGTGAAAAAGTGATGCACTATATTAAGCTTGTCGGGCTGGAGGGATTTGAACAAAAATATCCTCATCAGCTTTCGGGCGGGATGAAACAGCGTGTCGGAATCGCCCGTGGATTTGCGGTCGAACCGAAAGTTCTCTTAATGGATGAGCCTTTTTCAGCAATAGACGAACAAACACGGGAAATTATGCAGGAAGAAGTTCTGAAAATTATGCTTCATGAGAAGAAGACGGTTATTTTTATTACCCACTCGATTGATGAAGCTGTATTTTTATCAACACGCATTTTCTTAATGTCGGTTCGTCCGGGACAAATTGTAGAAGAGGTAAAGATTGATATTCCGTACCCAAGAACGTTGGAAACGAAAGCATTGCCTGAATATCAAGAGTATAAGCAAGTCATTTGGGATCACCTCAAAGGTGAAGTTAGACGACAATATCGGAAGGGGGAAGCGTAATGGAAAAAGCAGAAGCGTCAGGAACAATCAATGTTGCATCATCGTCAATAAAAAAGGGAAAGAAGATTCCGCAGAGTATTTCTTATCCCGCTGTCACACTAGCCATTATTTTAGCTGTTTGGGAATTATGCGGACAATTAAATCTGATTGATCCGTTCATGTTCAGCTGGCCGAGCCGAATATTTATTGAAGCGCAAGGATTTTTCGCATCAGGTGAAGTCTTTAAACACCTTGCAATAAGTGGGATGGAAGTAGGTTTTGGGTTTGCTATGGCACTCATCGGCATTCCGATCGGGTTAATGATGGGTTATTGGAAAAAACTTGAACTTGCATTTGATCCATTTGTTACAGCGCTGTATACGACGCCGATGATTGCCTTAACGCCATTGTTCGTTTTATGGTTTGGCTTGGAGACGCTTTCAAAAGTCATGATGGTTTTTGCTTTATCCATCTTTCCTATCCTCATCAATACAATGGCCGGAGTGAAAATGACGGATGTATCATTAATAAAAGCAGCCCGTTCTTACGGGGCAAGTGAACGTCAAATGTTTAAAGAAGTCATTTTTCCTTCCGCTATACCGTTTATCATTACAGGTTTACGCTTAGCAATAGGCCGGGCATTGATCGCTGTTGTTGTCGCGGAAATGCTTGCGGGGAATATTGGAATTGGATATGCGATCAGACACGCTTCTGAACTGTTCCAAACGGCTGAATATTTAGCTTATGTAGTCGTCCTGATGGTGCTGTCCGTCTTATTGACGGAACTGTTAAAGATTTTTGAGAAAAAACTGGCACCTTGGCGGGAACGATAAAAGGGAGAGGCAGTGCAGTGCGCTGCCTCTTTCTTGCTGTCTTTTTCTAGTAAAATCACTTTTAGTAATAGTACATTCTATGCAAAAAAAATAAAATGTTTTTAAATGATGTGCCGTATACGAGAACTTAACAACCTACATTCATCACGACCATTTTATACTTAAACCATGAAAAAAATATAATGAAATAGTAGAAGAAGGAGTGGGAGCTATGTTAAAGAAAGAGGATAATGAAAAGCTGTGCCGCACGGATGCGGGAACGCCGATGGGTGAAGTATTCAGACGATATTGGATTCCGGCTTTATTGACAGAGGAGGTTCCTGAAAAAGACGGACCGCCAGTTAGAGTGAAATTGCTTGGGGAAGAGCTCGTGGCATTCCGCGATTCAGAAGGGAAAGTAGCCATTTTGGACGCTTATTGTCCGCATCGCCGGGCGCAGCTGTTCTGGGGACGTAATGAAGAATGCGGCATTAGATGTGTCTATCACGGATGGAAGTTTGACAGGGAAGGTCAATGTGTCGATATGCCGAATGAGCCGGAAGAGAGCCGTTTTAAACATAAAGTGGCGATTGCCGCTTATCCAACTTGGGAGAAGTCCGGTATTGTTTGGGTATATATGGGACCAAAAGAGGAGCAGCCGAGCTATCCGGATTATGAATGGTTAAGAGCGCCGGATACCCATTTTCAAGTTTCCAAAACATATGAAGGCTGCAATTGGTTACAGGCACTTGAAGGAGGCATTGATACATCACATTCATCATTTGCCCACAATAATAATATTCAAGATAAAAACTCAATGAGAAGCCGCGCGACAAACCCGAAACTGGAAGTCGATAAAACGGATTACGGGTTTAAATATGTAGGGATTCGGGACTTAAAAGAAGATGGGAACTACATTCGTGCTTATCAGTTCATCATGCCGTCCCAGCAAATGCGCGGACAAATGATGAAATGGCATGATGGAAGCCGTGAAGATTATCCGACAATCCGGGGACACATTTGGGTGCCAATTGATGATGAAAGCGTTTGGGTATGGAATTTTAAATACACAAGTGACCCGTCGATTGCTTTAGATCCTGAATTTTCTATGCAGCAGGAAATTCTTTTTGGGCGCGGACCGGATGATATGCTGCCCGGATACCGTCTTAAACGAAATCCTTCAAACGATTTCATGATCGACCGTGAACTGCAGCGCACGAAAACGTTTACAGGAATTTTAGGGATTAATACGCAGGATTACGCTCTCCAGGAAACGATGGAAAAGCCATTTCCGGATCGTACGAAAGAGCGTCTGGGAACGGCTGATCTGGCCATCATTGCTGCCCGTCAATTGTTACTGGAAGCTACGAAAGATATCGAATTAGGCCGTCAGCTAAAGGGTGTGGATCCGGAAACATACCGCAATGCGCGGGCATGTGATCAATTCCTGCCAAAAGGGGTCGACTGGAGAGAAGGACTAAAAGAAGATATGCATGCGAAGTATTAAACAAAATGTTTTTTAAACGACTGTTATACGTCCTTGAAGTGTATAGATTGCTGTAAAAAAGAGCTTTTTTATCACAAGAAAGAGGTGAAATCGGTGGCGATTTGGGATGATGTATTGGATGAAGAGGACAAAAAAAGGTTCTTGAAATCAAATATGGGCGGAACAAGAGATTTTGGTAAAGTACCGGCATTATTAATTGTTGATATGACATATGGATTTACCGACAGCAAGTTTCGTCTTGGCCATTCAGAAACAGGATATCCAGCTGTTGAAGCTACGTCTCACCTTTTACAGAAAGCAAGAAAGAAAAATATTCCTATATTTTTCACAATTCCTTTTTCCGAATCACACCCGTCTGGAATTGGATTGTGGAAAGGGGGGGAGCAAAAGACAGAGGAAGAAAATACAATTGTTGAACAAATTACACCATTTGCAAATGAAGTGGTTCTTCAGAAAAGAAGACCGAGCGCATTTTTTGGAACGAGTCTTGTTGATATGCTCATTTTCCATGGGATTGACAGCTTAATTATTACCGGTTTAACAACGAGCGGCTGTGTTCGTGCCAGCGTTGTGGATGCATTTTCATATAATTATAAAGTGGTCGTTCCAGAGGAGTGTGTAGGTGACCGAAGTCAAATATCTCATAAAATCAGCTTAATGGATATTCATATGAAATATGGCGACGTGTTAAAATTGGCTGACATTCTGAAATGGATGGAACAAACTCTTTCGTAACCATAACAGTGACATACAGCCAAGTGATAGAGCCTGATGTGTGACTATTTCAACAACAGCTTGCTGAAAGTGGGAGGTTTAAACAATGGGCTTTCTGAAGAGTTATCTGTCATTTAAAGGTTTTGTAATCGCTTTATTTTCCGTCATTCTAATCGGCCTTATGGGCTGTGCTCAAAAAGAGGATATTACGACTGGGGACAATGAAGCTAGTAATAATACAGTCAAAAAAATGCCCGATGAAACAGAAGAAGTGCATGTCGGTTTACCTTCAAAGCAAAACATGAGTTATATCCCTTTTCTTGTGGCCGAAAAAAAAGGTTATTATGAAAAATATAACTTGGATGTCAAATTTACGTACGTTCAAGGCGGTGTCCTTGCGCTAAGGGGCCTGCAAACAGGCGACTTTCAACTCATTTCTTCTCTACCGGAATCTGTTATTACAGGAGTAGCAGAAGGAGCCAATGTAAAAATTATTGGTACATTGGATAACCAATCCATGTATTCCATATACGTCACGAAGGATATTCAAGAAATCAGTGATTTAAAAGGAGAGAATGCCGCCGGGATGGTAACAGGAAATGGGACTAATATTCAGTTGGAATATTGGTTACAAGCAAACGGATTAGAACCAAATAATGATGTTAGAATTATTAACGCTGGAGATAATGCTGAACGGCTTAAGGCACTTCAGCAAGGCCAGGCAGCGGTAACGATTTTAAGTCCACCAACGGACTTGAAGGCAGATGAATTGGGACTTAAACGATTTTTGATGAGGGACCAATTAAAAACGTATAATCACAACATGATTTCTGCTAATGGAGATTTAATTAAAACAAAGCCAGAAGTTGTTTACGCTTTTATGTCCGCACATTCCGATGCGGTTGAGTTTGTTAAAGACGAAACCAATCGGGGAGAAGTAATCGACATTGTTATGGATAATATGCAAATGAGCAGAGCAGATGCTGAAAAATCTTTTGAATTTGTTCTTCCGGCATTAGCGGATAAAGGAAAAATGGACAGAGAAGGTGTCGAATGGGCGATCGATACCGTAAAAGCAGCAAAGGTTTCTGATAAAGATATTACGATCGATCAATTGGTAGATGAAAGATTTTATGCCGAATAATCAGGCGGGATGGGTGAATGGACCTTTGCGGAGTAACGGCCGCAAAGGTCTTTTTTAAAAAATGAGATTCTTGTTCTATATAAAAGAACAGGATTTACTTTTATTTCTTTTTACTTTGTAAAATAATCGTAATACGTTTTGCATGATAATACATTCATTCATTTTTAAAGGGAGGTAATGATACATGATGCCATCAAAACAGTTACACATTCCAGACTATTTATACGGGAAAACAATCGCTATTTTAGGGTACAGCAGTGAAGGACAGGAATATGCTCGTTTGCTGCGCGAACAGGAAATTTCGGTTGTGATCGGCTTAAGACCTGTGGACGATGCGTGGGCGGAAGCTGAGCGGGATGGATTTGAGGTGAAAACACTGTGGGAAGCGGTAGAATCGGCTAGTATTATTCAAGTTTGGTAACGGTAAAAAATCATGGGGGAATTATTTGCTTTATTGGCCGCTTTCTCTTTTGCTTGTGCGAATGTAATGGTAAAGAAAGGGACAAAGGAGGATGCGAAAGATAACGGGGCTTTTTTATCCGTTTTAATCACGTTATTTCTTGCAGGGATGATTGTTGTTGGCAGAGGAATTTTTCAAGGGTGGACACCGCTTAATAATGAAGGGATCTGGTGGTTTGTGTTAGCCGGTATTCTGACGGCCTTTATCGGACGAACGCTTTTGTTTACATCCATCCAGCATTTAGGTTCTGTCAGAGCCTCTGCCATTAAACGTTTGAATCCTTTCTTTGCGGTTTTATTAGGACTGATCTTTTTACAGGAATCGTTAAATTTGTGGATCACTCTCGGAATTGTATTAATATTCGGAAGTTCAGCTGTTCTCATGTTGGAATCTGTCCTCATAGCTCAAAAAAACAAAATGTTCATGCGTGAAACAAATGATAAAACATCTCAAATGACGGATCGGGATGAGAAAAACAGTCGGCATAATACATGGTTGATGAAAGTAAAAACGTTCGCCAGTTTCGGATATATATATGGAATTATTTCTGCTCTGGCATATGCAGTCGGGTATGTGGTCAGAAAAGAAGGACTGGAAGAGATACCGGACCCTTACTTGGGAACAACCGTAGGCGCCATTGTCGGCATTCTTGTGTTTTTGATTCTTTCATTATTCCAGAAACGATACAGGCAGTCGATTCAGGCCACTTTTTCGAGTTTTCGTCCCTGGCTGTTTGGCGCAGGAATTGCCACATCTTTTGGCCAAATTTTATATTTTGCCGCATTAACACATAGCGGTGTATCCAGAGTGGCTGTTATTGCGTCAACCGATGTGATCTTTACTTTATTTTTGTCTTCTATCGTGTTTAAAACACAGGAAAATATTACGAAAACAGTTATCATTGCTTCTATTACCGCAATGGTGGGGGCAGGTTTAATCGCCTTAGGATAAAAATACACAGAGGCAGGGGAGTACATGTGCAAAACCAATCTTTGCTTACATTAAAACAGCAGCTTGCCACAGCGATTCGTATGCTGGAAAAAGAACAACATATTGATTTTAACGGTCATTTTAGCGTTAGAGTGCCGGAGACTGAATATATATTTATTAACGCCGCAGCTGCGAGCAGGAAAACGGTAACCGAGTATGACATAATCACAATCGATTTAAATGGGGAGATAATAGAGGGCAATGGAACCCCTCCAAACGAATATCCGCTACATACAGAGATTTATAAACGGAGAAATGATATTCAAGCGATTGTCCACACTCATCCCCGTTGGTCGACTTTGTTTACAATAGCCAATGTCCCGCTTCGTCCTGTTATTATTCAAGGAGCTGTGCTCGGGGAAATTCCGGTCTTTCCTAAATCTCAGTCTATCAGCAGCACAGACATTGCAAATGAACTGACTGATCAATTATCTGAGCATCAGGTTATATTGTTGAAGGCCCACGGAGCTGTTGTCACCGGTGATAATATAATGGAGACGTTCGTACGAAGTATCTTTTTAGAGGAAAATGCTTGCAGGCAGTACATGGCGAGCCAGATGGGGGATGCCCACTCTCTGGATGAAGAAGAAGTCCGAAGTACAAAGGAATTTATTTGGCAAAAAAAGAATATACAAAAAGTGTGGGATTATTACGTCAGCAATCTGAGCACTATTTAAGTAAATCAAAAATACGAGACCCGAAAAACACCTATTATAGGTGTTTCAGCTTGTAGACAAAGTCTTCATTTTGAAGGCGATGCCTGCAGGCTTTTTTTGTATCTGACTTTCCGCATGTAAAAAACAGTAAATAGTGTTTTTTCGTTTTTTTCTCAATCAAAACCTGAAAAAGCAGCTGGTCTTTGGTCTTTTTATGGTTTTGCAGCCGGATTAATAACTATTTTCAAATCGGCTTACTCAGAAATATTTCCATACATCAACCAGCTGCTTGGCTGTTTTTTTAAAAATTTATTGCCGGATGTGCTGTTTCATTTCCATAATCGGGCTGATGAGAATGGCTGTACTGAAGCCTGCCCATTCGATGGCTTGATGCATTTGTGGCCTATGCGGCTCAGCGATGTCGCGCTCGCTGGCGATCGCCATTGTCAATAGCCCTTCCATTGTCTTTC